>DETK01000016.1 GCA_002361615.1 Bacteroidales bacterium UBA3290 | reverse complement strand
TTGTAATTGAACGGGAAGTTGAACGACGAAGGAATGTCGAAGTAACTCACGGGGAAGGTCATCGGGAGTTTGCCCGAAGGGTTCGAAGCACCACAAAGCACGTCGGCCACGGCCAGACCGCCCTCCTGACCCGGAGTCCAGGCCAGCAGGATGGCATCGGGAATGTGCTTCCACGAAGCCGTCTCGATGACGCCGCCGATGTTGAGCACCACCACCAGCTTCTTGCCGGCAGCATGATACACATCGGCCAACGTCTGAAGCAGTTCACGCTCCTGACCTGTAAGCGTCCAGTCGCCGTCGGTGGCCTTGCGGTCGTCGCCTTCACCCGCATTGCGGGAGATCGTCAGCACGGCGAAATCGGTCGTATTCAACTTCTTCTCAATGAAGGAACGGGAGATTTCCATCTCGGGCACCACAGGGTCACCCAGCAGGATGCCCAACCCGTCCGCCGGCGCATTGTTGCGCAGCTGCGTCTTGGTGAAGGTGATATACTGCTCGTACCACTGCTGGATGTCGGCGTCGACCTCGATACCGTTGGCCTTGAAGCCTTCGGCCACGTTGCGGACATAGGCTTTGTTCACATTGCCCGAGCCCGTGCCGCCGGCGATGAAATCATAGGATCCGGTGCCGTAGAGCGCCACCTTCTTCACGTCCTTGAGCGGCAGTACGCCATTGTTTTCGAGGAGGATCAGACCTTCGGCAGTCGCCTCATGGACGAGTTTCGCGTGGGCTTTCAGGTCCGGTTTGTTGGAATACCTGTAGCCCTGGAAACGCGGCGTACGGACAATGTATTCCAGCATGTTACGCACATTACGGTCAAGTTCGGCCTGCGAGATGCTGCCATCCTTGACACCGGCGATGATGCGTTCGATCTCATTCTCCATACCGGGTTCCATCAGGTCGTTGCCGGCCTTGACGGCGGCCACGGTCCCCTGCTTGTTGCCCCAGTCGGTCATCACGATGCCCTTGAAACCCCATTCGTCACGCAGGACGGTGGTCAGCAAATCGTAGCTCTGCTGCGTAAACTCGCCGTTGAGCTTGTTGTACGAAGACATTACGGTCCAGGGATCAGCCTCGCGGACAGCGATTTCGAAGCCCTTGAGGTAGAGTTCGCGGAGCGCGCGGGGATTGATGCGGGAGTCGTTCTGCTGACGGTTCACTTCCTGGTCGTTGGCAGCGAAGTGCTTGGCGCTCACGCCAACGCCATTGCTCTGGACGCCGCGGATGTAGGCGGCGGACGTCTTGCCGGAGAGCAGCGGGTCTTCGGAGAAGTACTCGAAGTTACGGCCGCAGAGCGGGTTGCGGTGCAGGTTCTGGCCCGGAGCCAGGAGCACGTCGACACCATACTCCTTAACTTCGTTGCCCATGGCAGTGGTCAGCTGCTCGACAAGCGGCATGTTCCAGGTCGAAGCCAGGACGGTGCCCACGGGGAAACCTGTGCAGTAGAACGTCGCGTCGGTGCCGGGACGGGTCGGGTTGATACGCAGGCCGGCGGGACCGTCGGCCACAACGGTAACGGGAATACCCAGGCGCGGGATGGCGCGGGTGGTTCCGGCGGCACCGGATACCAGCGACTCATTGGAGGCCGTCAGCGAACCGGCCGTCATCGAGCCCCAGCCACCGCCGACCAGCAGCGTGGCTTTCTCTTCAAGGGTCAATGCTTTGAGGATCTCATCGATGTTGTCCTTCCGCAGCTTCGGCTGGGCGAACAGAGCCAGCGTGCAAAGCACGGCAGTGGCAATCAGGAAGATTTTTTTCATTATTTCAACTGTTATGGATGATTGTTCTTTCCTACAAACTTACGGCTTTTTTTCTGAAGCGGCAACTGTCCAGCACCGATTTGAACAATCACACCAATCTTTGAACGTGCGGAAAACGGCGGACATCCGGACATTCTGTCAGTCAGAACAGAATGGACCGACTTTTGATGGGCGATGTCACTGTTAACGAAACTAATCGAGGCATGGGAGCAGCAAAATGGATCGGAGGACTTCTCGGCTGGGTTTCCTGGGGGCCTATCGGCGCCCTGATCGGATTCCTGCTGGGAAAGGCCGTTGACACCTATATTGATATGGCACGCCGGATTCCGGGAACGGATGACGGCACGGGACAGACAGGACAGGCCGGCGGCTGGCAGCGGCCGTCCGGGAACCGTGGCTACACGGCTTCCGAACAGCGCAACAGCTTCTTTGTCAGCCTTCTGGTCCTTTCCTCCGCAGTCATCAAAGCCGACGGTAAAGTCCATCCGGCCGAGTTGGATTGCGTGCGCGACTTCATGCGGCGCAATTTCGGGGAGCAGGCCGCTACGGAGGCGATGCAGATGCTCGACAAACTGAACGCCCAGCAAGTCAACATCTACTCGGTGGGCGACCAGATCGCCGCCAACATGAACTATTCGCAGCGGCTCCAGCTGTTCCACTATCTGGTCCAGATCGCCCGCGCCGACGGCGATTTCTCAGATGCCGAACGGAGTGTCCTCGAAGTCATCGCGACGGTCATCCGGCTCAGCAAATCCGACGCCGACTCCGTCCTGGCCATGTTCAAGAAGGACACCAATGCTGCCTACGCCGTGCTGGAAATCTCCCCTTTCGCCACCGATGACGAAGTCCGGACGGCTTATCGCCGTATGGCGATGAAGAACCACCCCGACAAGGTCGCCACTCTCGGCCCCGACGTCCAGAAAGCAGCCGAGGAAAAATTCCGCAAGATCCAGGAAGCCTACGAGACCATCAAGAAGCAAAGAGGGATGAATTAAACACCTCTCCCTGCCGGTTTTTTTCGTATTTTTGTACAAAATGTATCCCTATGAAAAAAACCGCCCTGCTCTTACTGCTGCTCGCCACCGCCTGCGCCACCCAACCTACTGACGAACAACGTGCCCGAGAACTCATCTCCGGCTTGACCCTCGAACAGAAAGCCTCGTTGATGGTGCATCCGTCGGCCGCCGTCGAGGACGCCGGCATCCCGGCCTACAACTGGTGGAACGAAGCGCTCCACGGCGTGGGCCGCAACGGCAAGGCCACGGTCTTCCCCCAACCCATCGGCATGGCCGCCTCCTTCGACGAGCCGCTGCTCTATGAAGTGTTCACGGCTGTCAGCGACGAAGCCCGGGTAAAGAACCGCCAGGCAAGGGAGACCGGTTCCGTCGGCCAGTATCAAGGGCTTACGTTCTGGACGCCCAATATCAACATCTTCCGTGACCCGCGCTGGGGCCGCGGCATGGAAACCTACGGAGAAGATCCCTATCTGACCGGCCAGCTCGGCATGGCGGTCGTCCGCGGCCTCCAAGGGCCTTCAGAGGCACCCGTGCTGAAGGCGCACGCCTGCGCCAAGCACTTCGCCGTCCATTCCGGCCCGGAATGGAACCGCCACAGTTTCAACGCAGAAGTCTCGGAACGCGACCTGCGCGAAACCTATCTCCCCGCCTTCAAGGACCTGGTCACGCGTGCCGACGTGCAGGAAGTCATGATCGCCTACAACCGCTTCCGCGGCTACCCTTGCGGAGCCAGTGATTATCTGATCAATACCATCCTCCGGGGCGAGTGGGGCTATAAGGGCCTTGTCGTTTCAGACTGCTGGGCCATCGCCGACTTTTACGTGCCCGGCCGCCACGATTTCAGCGAGAACGCCGTCGAAGCGACTGCCCTGGCCATCCACACCGGTACCGATCTGAACTGCGGCCAATCCTATCAAGTCATCCCGGAGGCCGTCAGCAGCGGTAAGCTGCTGGAAGCCGACGTGGACCGCAGCCTGGAACGCCTGCTCGCAGCCCGCTACCGCCTCGGGGAACTCGACGGCAACATCGCCCCCTGGGACCACCTGAAGGATGAAATCGTGGAAGGCCCCGAACACCTGGCCCTCGCCCGCAAGATGGCGCAGGAATCCATCGTCCTGCTGCAAAACAAAGACAGACTGCTTCCGCTCGCCGCCGATGCGAAAATCGCCCTCGTCGGCCCCAACGCCGACGACCGCGAAATGCTCTGGGGCAACTACAACGCCATTCCCGAACGGACTGTGACGCTGGCCGATGCGCTCAAAGCCCGCATCCCGGACCTGAAGGTCGTGCACGGCTGCGAACTGGTCCGCATCGAGGCGCCGGACACCAAAGCCGAGAAAGCCGTTCTCGACAGCCTGTCCGGCTGTGATATCGTCATCTTCGCGGGCGGTATCTCTCCCCGCATCGAAGGAGAAGAGATGCCCGTCACCCTTCCGGGCTTCCGGGGCGGCGACCGCACCGACATCCAGCTTCCGCTGGTCCAGCGGCATCTGCTCCTGGCGCTGCACGATGCCGGCAAGAAAGTCGTGCTGGTGAATTTCTCCGGCTCAGCGATGGGCCTGGTACCTGAAACGGAGAGTTGCGACGCCATCCTCCAGGCCTGGTATCCCGGTGAGGAAGGCGGCAACGCCCTGTCCGACATCCTTTTCGGCGATGTGGCTCCCTCCGGCAAACTCCCCGTCACTTTCTACCGCGACATCACGCAGGTCCCGGATTACGAGAACTACGAAATGAAAGGCCGGACCTACCGCTATTTCACGGGAGATCCGCTCTATGCTTTCGGCTTTGGCCTCTCCTACACCACTTTCGAATACGGGGACGCCCGCGTCAAAGGCCGTAAGCTCCTCGTCCCCGTAACCAATACCGGTACACGGGAAGCGACCGAAGTCGTGCAGCTGTACGTCCGTCGTCCCGTCGATGCGGAAGGCCCGATGAAGAGCCTCCGCGGTTTCACCCGCGTCACAATCCCGGCCGGGAAGACCGCAGAGGTCTCCATCCCCCTCTCCGACGAAACCTTCTTATACTGGTCGCCCGAGCAGCGTGACTTGGTACCGGTCAAAGGTGACTGGGAACTGCTCTACGGCGGCAGCTCCGACTGTCTGAAGACACTGACCTACAAACGATAGAATTCCTTATTTGAGGAATACGAAGAAAACCGCCAGAACGAGGCACGCGAAAGCGGCCAGGTGATTCCACTGGAGAGCCTGGCCCTTGAAGACGAAAAGCACGATGATCGAAAAGACCGTCAGGGAGATGACTTCCTGAATGACTTTGAGTTGCATCAGGTTGAACGGCCCGCCGTTGCCCACGAAACCGATGCGGTTGGCCGGAACGGTCAGGCAGTACTCGAAAAAGGCGATACCCCAGGAGAAGAGGATCACCAGGATCAGCGGCCAGCCGGTCGAGATCTTCATCTCCTGCAATTTGAGATGGCCATACCAGGCAAAAGTCATGAAGATGTTGGAACACACCAGCATCAGGACGGTCCAAAGTGCTTGCATTTGCGTTTTTTTCGGTTTCGGGGCGCAAAGATAGCAACTCGCCGAAAAGGTTGGCACAGAAATTGGTATTTTTTCATTCGTTTACCAAACCCTTATCTTTTACATAAATGGAAAAACTCAACAAACCCGCCATCCTGGTCGTCGACATGCTCAACGACTTTGTGACCGGCGCCATCGGCTGTGACCGCGCCAGAGCCATCGTCCCCGCAACCGCCCGCCTGCTTGACGCAGCCCGCGAAAAAGGCGTTCCCGTGATTTTCTGCAACGACGCACACCGTCCCGGCATCGACCGCGAACTGCTCATCTGGGGCGACCACGCCATTGTCGGAACCCCCGGCGCACAAGTCATTCCCGAACTTCCCATCCACAAAGAAGACTTTGTCGTGCCGAAGCGCCGTTACAGCGGTTTCTTCCAGACCGATCTCGACATCCTGCTCAAGGAACTCGGTGTCAAGACCGTGGTCATCACCGGCCTTCACACACATATGTGCTGCCGCCACACGTCTGCAGACGCTTTCTGCCTCGGCTACGACGTGGTTGTCGCCAAAGAAGCCACAAACTCCTTCACGGAAGAAGACTACCTCGGCGGCCTGGCTTACCTGAAGACCTGCTACGGCGCAGACGCCTATACCAACGAAGAACTTATCTCAGCATTCTGAATAACCAGTGAATCGAGGGCGGATCCGGCAGACCGCCCATCTTTCGGGCACCTTTCTTTGGGAAGGTGCCCGTTTTTTATTATTTTTGTGGCTTAGTACGTCACTCGGATGGAACCACTCAAACACGAATGCGGCATCGCCATGATCCGGCTGCTCAAGCCGCTTTCCTACTACAAGGAGAAATACGGAACGGAAGCCTATGCGCTCAACAAGCTCTATCTGATGATGGAGAAGCAGCACAACCGGGGTCAGGAAGGTGCAGGCATCGCCAGCGTCAAGATCGTCACGGAGCCGGGACACGAATACATGTTCCGCGAAAAAGGACTCGGCAAAGACGCCATCGCGGACATCTTTGCCAAGGTACATCAGCAGATTGACGAAACGCCCCCCGGAGAGGAGCCCCCGTTCATCGGTGAGCTCTACATGGGCCATCTCCGTTACTCGACCACGGGCTACAGCGGTATCAAGTACGTCCATCCGTTCCTGCGCCGCAACAACTGGAAGGCCAAGAACCTGTGCATCTGCGGCAACTTCAACATGACCAACATGGACGAGGTGTTCCGCACCCTGGCCGACCAGGGGCAGTATCCCCGCATCAATTCCGACGCCTACATCATGCTGGAACTGATGGGACACCGCCTCGACCGGGAAGTGGAGCGCAACTTCACAGCAGCCAAGAAGAAGGAGCTGGAAGGACGCCAGATTACCGCCTATATCGACGAGCATCTGGACATCGCCAACGTGCTCCGCACCACGATGCCCCACTTCGACGGCGGCTACGTGGTCTGCGGCATCACCGGCAGCGGCGAACTCTTCTCGATGCGCGACCCCAACGGCATCCGTCCCGCCTTCTGGTATGCCGACGACGAACTGGTGGCCGTCGCCAGCGAAAGGCCTGTACTCCAGACCACTTTTGCCGTCGAGTGCGACCAGGTCCACGAACTTATGCCCGGCCAGGCGCTGATCGTCAACGGACGCGGCGAACGCTCGCTCCAGCAGATCATTCCGGCCGGCAAGCTGGCCGCCTGCAGTTTCGAGCGTATCTACTTCAGCCGCGGCAACGACCGTGACATCCACCAGGAACGCAAGCAGCTGGGCTTCCAGCTGCGCGGCAACATCCTCAAGGCCATTGACCACGATATCGACCACACCGTCTTCTCCTTCATTCCCAACACCGCCGAGGTGGCCTACTACGGCATGGTCGAAGGCATCCGCTGCCTCTATCCCGGCGTCCGGGCCGACAAAGTGGTTTCAAAAGACATCAAGCTCCGCACCTTCATCACGGAAGGTGCCGCACGCAACGACCTGGCCGGCCATGTGTACGACATCACTTACGGCACACTCGAGCCCTACATCGACAACCTGGTGGTCATCGACGACAGCATCGTGCGCGGTACGACGCTGCGCGAGAGCATCATCCGCATCCTCGACCGGCTCCATCCCCGCAAGATCGTCATCGTGAGCTCCAGCCCGCAGGTGCGCTATCCCGACTGCTACGGCATAGACATGGCGCGGCTCGACGAGTTCATCGCTTTCCACGCCGCCGTAGCCCTGCTGCGCGACCAGGACCACCTCGACCTGCTCGACGAAGTATACCGGCTCTGCAAGAAGCAGGAGAATCTCCCCGCTGCGGAAATGCGAAACTACGTCCGCCGCATCTACGACCTGTTCACCGATGAGGAAATCAGCCGCAAGATCGTGGAACTCCTCAAGACCGACGACGTCGAAGCCGACGTGGAGATCGTTTACCAATCGCTCGAAGGCTTGCATAAGGCCTGCCCCAACCACCCCGGCGACTGGTACTTCAGCGGCAACTACCCCACACCGGGCGGCTTCCGCCTGCTGAACCGCGCCTACATCCAATACTACGAGAACGAATATCTGAAAATAAAATGAAAGCCATCACCCACACCGATTTCCATTTCCCGGGACAGACCGGCCGCTACGTCGGCAAGGTCCGGGACGTTTATTTCATCGACGGAAAATACATCGTCCTGGTAGCCACCGACCGCATCTCCGCCTTCGACGTCGTGCTGCCCAAGGGCATCCCCTGCAAAGGCCAGGTGCTCAACCAGATCGCATCGAGCTTCCTCGACAAGACGGCCGACATCGTACCGAACTGGAAAATCCGGGAGATCGACCCGATGGCCACGGTCGGCATCCTCTGCGAGCCTTTCAAGGTCGAAATGGTGGTCCGCGGCTATCTGGCAGGCCACGCCTGGCGGGAATACCAGGCCGGCAAGCGGACCCTCTGTGGTGAACCGCTGCCGGAAGGAATGAAGGAAAACCAAAAGCTCCCCCATCCGATCATCACCCCGACCACCAAAGCCAGCGAAGGACACGACGAAGACATCAGCCGTGACGAGATCATCGCCAGCGGTCTGGTTTCGGCTGAAGACTATGCCCAGCTTGAGCAATACACGCTGGCGCTCTTCCAGCGCGGGCAGGAGCTGGCCGCCGAACGCGGACTCATCCTGATGGACACCAAATATGAATTCGGCAAGAAGGACGGCAAGATCTACCTGATGGACGAGATCCACACGCCCGACTCCTCCCGTTACATCTACGCCGAAGGTTATGAAGAACGCCTCGCCCGCGGCGAGCGCCAGAAACAACTCTCCAAAGAGTTCGTGCGCGAATGGCTCATGGCCTCCGGTTTCCAGGGAAAGGAAGGCCAGCAGGTTCCTCCGATGACGGAAGAAGTGGTTTCCGGTATCACCGACCGCTACATCGAACTCTACGAGCACATCACCGGAGCGCCTTTCATCAAGCACGACGACGAAGACATCGAGCGCCGCATCGAGGACAATATCAACCGTTTCCTCGCCGGCTAACCGAAAGGGCCGGTTTCAGGATAAGCGGAATGCCGGCCACCACGTCGAAGTCGTAGCGTTTCACGTCCCTGCCTGATGCGTCGGGGCCGAGTTCGTCGTAGGCGCACAGATCATAATGGATATCTTTTTCCTTGAACTTCTCTTTCAGGTTTTCAGGGGGTTCCTGACCGGTACGCCGGGCTTCCAGGATTTGTTCGATGTTCCTGCCGATTGCCACGCGCTCTGCCTCCGTACAGGGACGGTAGCCGGCGATCAGGCGCTCGGTACACCAACGGTAGTGTTCCGTCCGGGCCAGCAGTCCGGCCTCCGTATCAGTCAGGGTATAGTAAGCATCCACGTCGCGAGCGTCGTGCCCGAGCGAACGCAGTTTGGTCGTTATGCCCATGACATTGCAGACACTGGAACGGCGCATCCGCGGACTGCATTTTTCCCGCCAGGCCCTTTCCACGGCTTCCGGCGGAAAGGCCCCGGGGATGACACCATCACCGGAGAAACAAGTGTACAGATAGTTGACCCGCTTGCCCATTTCGCACAGAAGGCGGGTCATTTCCGGAGCTGCACCGGCCATGCCGAACAGATGAACGTTGCCGCCCAGGCCGGACTGGTACGCAGGCCCGGTATCTTTCTGTCTGAGCAGGACGGGCACCTGCGCCGCTGCCAGGGAAGGTGGCAATAGACTGCACCAGCGGAGATTATCCGCATCGCTGCTGCCGGAGACTGCCACGGTAAGCTGCTCTTCCGGATTCGCCGACCAGGATTCGAGCAGACGATGCACGAACGTGCCTTCCGGATCCGCATGGATGAATTCCCATTCAATATCCGTAAACACTTGACGTTCGCCGCAACAGGCAGGCTGATGTCGCTGCGGGACGTCATTCTCCCCTTTGATTCTCCACCAGAAGGAATTGTCGAACAGCGGCTTGTAGCGGGAGATGAACGGAGCCTCCCACTCCTCACCCTCGTTGTTCACGATGGTGATCCGGCTCCGGATGGGCTCGGCCTCTTCCGGCCGGAAGTTCGGATAATGCGCGACCAGCGCCGCATGGACAGCCATTGCTTCCGCATATGGGTCGAATCCCAGGATAACCAGGTGCACCCGCTGCCGGGAATCGGGGCCGATGGGCTGCCGGTCCAGCGCCGGCCACGGATCTTGTTCCCGGATTCCCGGGAGTCGGACCAGCACGCGCTTCGCCCATTCATCTTCCTGCGTGAAGAGATTTTCTTCCAAGCCGTAACGTTTTGATTATGCGAATATACGGAAAATCAAAAAAGAAAAAAAAGATTTTTTTGCAGTTACTCGCGAAATATTCCTATCTTTGCAGTCCTCAATTGGAGAGATGCTCGAGTGGCTTAAGAGGCACGCCTGGAAAGCGTGTATACGCCAAAAGCGTATCTCGGGTTCGAATCCCGATCTCTCCGCAAAAGATTTATACACAGCTGGTTGCGTAAGCAATCGGCTGTTTTCGCTATTGGCCGGACGGGGAGCTTGCTCACCGGCAGGACAATGACGGAAACAGCCACACGGAAAAATAGCGTCGTCCAGGGCGAATACCGACGATGCATTAGTCTAGTAGGGGTAATCAGGCCCTTGATAATAATCGGAGAGGGCAAGAATGCCGTTTTCTAGGATCAAAATGACAACCTGCACTTCAGGAGTCTCGTAGGTCTGTTTGTTCTGGAGAATACCTTCCATTGTTGTATATTGGTTATTTGGGCCGAATATACTAATACTCAGCGAGAAATGCAACAGTGGAAGCCCAAAAAAATCGTTTTTATTTCAGCAGTTCCGGACGGAGGCGTTTCGTGCGTTCCAGCGCCTGCTCGTCCTGCCAGGCGGCGATTTTCTTCGGGTCGCCGGAAAGGAGGATTTCGGGAACTTTCCAGCCGTTGAATTCGGCCGGGCGGGTGTAGACAGGCGGCGCGAGGAGGCCGTCCTGGAAGGAATCCGAGAGTGCGGAGGTCTCGTCGCCCAGCGCACCGGGAAGCAGGCGCACGACCGCGTCGGTAATGATCGCGGCCGGCAGTTCGCCGCCGCTGAGAACGTAATCCCCTACCGTTATCTCACGGGTGATGAGATGTTCGCGGATGCGGTGGTCCACGCCTTTGTAGTGTCCGCACAGGATCATGATATTCTCCTTGCAGGAGAGCTCATTGGCCACTTGCTGGGTGAGCGGCTCGCCGTCGGGCGAGGTGAAGATGATCTCGTCGTAGCTTCGCTCGGACTTGAGGTGCTCCATCAGGTTGAACACGGGCTCGACCATCATCACCATCCCGGCGTCGCCGCCGAAGCTGTAGTCGTCCACCTGGCGGTAGCGTCCTTTGCCGTATTCACGGATGTTGTGGACATGGATTTCCACGAGCCCTTTGTCGCGGGCGCGCTTGACGATGGAGTAGCCCAGCGGACTCTCGAGCAACTCCGGAACAACGGTCAGGATATCGATTCTCATACGCGGTGCAAAATTAGCGATTATTTGTAAAAAAAGACTATATTTGCGAGTTACAACAAAAACTGTAAAAAAATGAGTGAAGATCTTAAACCGGTTGTTCCCGTCGAGGAGCAACCCGTAGCAACAGAACCGGAGACCACCCCGGAAACCGTCGAAACAACGGAGAACGCAGAGAACGTGGAGAACGCAGCTGCCGAAGAGCCTGCCGAGAACGCAGAAGCTCCGGAGACCGCTGCCGAGAACAAGGAAAGGACGGACTTTTCGAATCTGGGTCTCAAGGAAATCGTCGACACCTTCAAGGAACTGATCGAGGGCGAGAACATGCAGCAGCTCTACAAGAACGCCGAGGCGCTGAAAGCCGCGTTCTACAAGAACCTGCGCAAGGAGAAGATCGCCTCGGGCATCGAGCAGCCTGCCGAAGTCCAGGCCGAATCCGCCCCCGCCGAGAAGGAAGCCGAAAGCCAGGCACAAACCGAAGAGCCGGCCGAGGCCCCCGTGTCGTACAATCCTTTCGCCGAGATCGAGCGCGGTTTCAAAGATCTTTACGGCCAGTATAAGACCCGTCGCGCCGCCTATGTGCAGGAACTGGAAAAGAACAAGGAAGAGAACTACCAGGCCAAGTTGGCCGTGATCGAGGACCTCAAGAACCTGGTCGAAGCCAGCGAAGACCTCAAGGAGACCTTCCCCAAGTTCCGCGAGATCCAGAACCGCTGGCGTGCCATCGGTCCGGTGCCGCAGGCCAAGATGAAAGACCTCTACGACACCTACCAGCACTACGTGGAGATGTTCTACGACTATGTGAAGATCAACAAGGAATTCCGCGACCTGGACTTCAAGAAGAATCTCGAATCGAAGGAGAAGCTCTGCGAGAAGGCTGAAGCCCTCGCCGACGAGGAAGATGTTGTCGGTGCCTTCCGTACCCTCCAGAAACTCCACGAGCAGTGGAAGGAACTCGGCCCTGTGAGCAAGGAATTCCGCGACAGCATCTGGGATCGCTTCCGCGCCGCCACGGCTGTGATCAACAAGAAGCATCAGTCCTTCTTCGAAAGCCAGAAGGGCAGCCAGAAAGAGAATTTCGAGGCCAAGAGCGCCCTCTGCGACAAAGTCGAGGAAATCGCCAAAACCGAAGTCAAGGACTCCACCACCTGGAACACCCTGACCAAGGAAATCGAGAACATCCAGAAGGAATGGCGCAAGATCGGTTTCGCCTCCAAGAAGGAGAACCAGCGCGTGTACGACCGCTTCCGCGCCGCCTGCGACGAGTTCTTCGCCAAGAAACGCGAATTCTATTCCGACTTCAAGAACCAGATGCAGGACAACCTCTCCCGCAAGATCGAACTCTGCGAGAAGGCCGAAGCCCTGAAGGAGAGCACCGACTGGAAGAAAGCTTCCGAGGAATTCATCGAACTGCAGAAGCAGTGGAAAGAGATCGGCCCCGTCTCGCGCAAGAAATCCGAGCAGGTCTGGAAACGCTTCCGCGCCGCCTGCGACGAGTTCTTCAACAACCGTGACAAGCACGCCGGCAGCCAGAATTCCGAGCAGAACGAGAACCTGGCCAAGAAGCGCGATCTGATCGACGAGATCCGCAATTTCGCCGTGGACTCCGTGGACGATGCCCGCGCCGCGCTGCGTGAATTCCAGGATCGCTGGAACGCCATCGGCTTCGTGCCTTTCAAAGAGAAGACCCGCATCCAGGATGCCTACCACAAGGCCCTGAACGAGAAGTTCGCCGAATTCCGCGAAGGCGCCAGCCGCTATGGCGGAAAGGCCGAGCGCGCCGTGCGCAGCGAACGCGACCGCCTCGTGCAGAAGTTCATGAAGAAGGAACAGGAGATCGCCACCTGGGAAAACAACATGGGCTTCTTCTCCCAGTCGAAGAACGCCGAGGCCTTGTTGGAAGAACTCAACAAGAAGATCGACATCGCACGCGAAGAGCTCGCCCGCCTCGAAGAAGAAATCAAGGAATTCGACCGCCAGCACGAGAAGGAGTAAGCCTGCGAGATGGACAACAAGAGAAGCAGCATCGTCGGGTTCGCCCTGATCGGTATTATCATGCTGTTGTTCAGCTGGTATAATACCAAACAATACGAGAAAAGACAGCAGGAGGCCATGGTCCGCGATTCGCTGGCCACGGCTACCGCCATCCAGAACGGTGAAGATCCGGCCCAGGCCGATGGAACCGCACTGGCCGATTCGACCGCCCTGGACAATCCGGCCGAGCCCGCCGAAGAATACCGGCACCATTATCTCAACGAGGCCAGCAAGGCCGAGACGGCCTGGTACACGCTCGAAAACGACAAGATCAAGGTCCGCATCTCCTCGAAAGGCGCCCAGCCTTACGAGGTGCTCATCAAAGACTACTACACCTACGACAGCACGGCCCTCTTCCTGGTCCGGCCCGACAAGAGCCTGTTCGACCTGGAACTGAACACGGACCAGTGGCTCAACACTTCCGACCTGCATTTCCGCCCTGTCAGCCACACCGACAGCACCCTCACCCTGCGCCTCCAGTTCGAGGACAACGCCTGGGTGGACGCCGTGTATTCGCTGGCCAGCGACAGCTACATGCTCGGATACAGCCTCCACTTCGTAGGTATGGACCAGGTGCTCGACCGCCGCACCACCCAGATGACCCTCAAATGGGTCCTCGACGTGCCCCGGCTCGAAAAAGGCTACCAGAACGAGCGCAACTACTCAGGCGTCGCGTTCAAGTACCTGGCCAACAACGAAGTCAAGACCCTTGGCAAGCGCAGGGACT
>DETK01000028.1:49245-68787 GCA_002361615.1 Bacteroidales bacterium UBA3290 | reverse complement strand
AGACTATCGTCGTCCATGAAGGCGTGGATCTGGCCGGGCCGGCGGGTCAGCCGGTCTATGCCACCGGCGACGGGGTGGTGGAATCGACCGAAATCAATTTCTCCGGCTACGGCAATGTCATCGTCATCGACCACGGCTTCGGCTACAAGACCCGCTATGCGCACCTCCAGGAAATCAAGGTGACGCAGGGTCAGGTGGTCATCCGCGGCGACCGTATCGGCACACTGGGCAGCAGCGGCCTCTCGACCGGCCCGCACCTGCACTACGAGGTGCTCTACCGCGGGGTCCCGATCAATCCCTGGAATTTCCTCAATCCCGACGTCTCGCCGGAAGAATACAACAAGATGGTGCGCAATGGCTAGATACGTGTACGATAGGGAGAAAGGCGGCTTCGTGCGCAATCGCCCGGGCCTGAAGACGGTGCTGCTGGCCATCGTCAAATATACGGCGGCCATCCTCTTTGCTGCGGTCATCTTCTATGTGGTATCCGCCCTGTTCTTCAGCACGGACCGCGAGCGGCGGCTCGAGCACGAGCGTGACTTGCTGGCCGGCGAGTACGCCGCCCTGTCGAAGCAGCTCGACCTTGTGGAAGGCACGGTGGGGAACCTGCGCGTCCGGGACCGCGAGATCTACAACGAACTCTTCAACGCCGACCCTCCGAACTATATCACGGAGGAGCGCGACACCTTGATTTCTGCTGCCGGTGAGCTCGAATCGCTGCCGGAAAGCGACCTGATCTGGGATGCCTATGCGCTCTCCAGCCGGATGGAGTCCACGGCCTCGCAGGTATCGCGCTGGCTCACCGAAATCGATACCCTGCTCTCGGGCGGCACGGTCACGCCGACGGCCATCCCTTCGGTCGTGCCGCTGACCCGTTTCTCGCCCATGCAGGCCGGCGCCTCGGTAGGCAAGAAAGTCAATCCGTTCTACAAAACCATCCACGACCACGAGGGCATCGACCTGGTAGCGCCTCCCGGCACGCCGGTGCGCTGTACGGCTGAAGGCAAGGTGACCCGTGTGGAACGCAGCGAGAAGGGGATGGGCAACCAGGTGACCGTCTCCCACAAAGGCGGCATCGAGACCGTTTACGCACACCTCGACGCCATCCGCGTCTCGGTCGGACAGACGCTCCGGCAGGGCGCGGTGATCGGGACCGTGGGCCAGACCGGCTCCTGTTTCGCGCCCTGCCTGCACTACGAAGTGCGACGCGGCGATTTCGTCCAGGATCCGGTAAACTATTTCTTTGCGGAGCTTACGCCCGAGAACTACCGCGACATGATGATCGTCGCCCTTACGACGGGCCAGTCGATGGACTGACCCTTGATTACGACCATGGCAGAAAGACTATACTACAAAATCGGCGAAGTGGCCAAGCTGCTCGGGGAGGACGTCTCCACGATCCGTTTCTGGTCAGACACCTTCCCCCGCTACATCCGCCCGGAGCGCAATGCGAAGGGAAACAGGCTCTTCCATCCTGAAGACCTGGAGAATCTCCGGCTGATCCACTACCTGACCCGCGTGGAAGGCCTCAAGCTCGACGGCGTGGCCCGCAAGCTGGCGGAGAACCGCGACGGACTGGAGCACAAGCGCCAGATCGTGGAGAAACTCTACGGCATCCGTTCCCAGCTGTCCGAACTTTACGAAAGCATCTGACGATGAAAGCCCAGGAAATCGCAGCGGTTCTCGAGGCATTCGCACCGCTCCCCGGACAGGAGTCCTGGGACAATTCCGGCTTCTGCATCGGCAGCCCGGAAGCCGAGGTGCACGGCGTGATGGTCGGCTTCGACTGCACGGCGGCGCTGCTGCGTGAAGCGGCGGCCCGGGGTGCCGACATGGTCGTGACCCATCATCCGCTGATCTTCGGCGGCCTGAAACACATCGATCCGGACGATCCGGTGGGAGAAGCCGTCATCGAGGCCATCCGCAACGGCATCGTCGTGTATGCCGCCCACACCAATGCCGACAAGGCGCCCGGCGGCGTCAACGCGCTGATGGCGGCCCGCCTCGGTCTGGTTGAACCGGAGCCGCTCGACGAGCACCAGCTCGCTTTCATCGGCTTGCTTCCCGCCCCGCTGTCGGGCGCGGCGTTCTGCGACCTGGTCAAGGAACGTTTCTCTCTCAAGATGCTGCGCTGCTCGGCTCCCGTGGAGACGGTTTTCCGCGTGGCTACCAGCTGCGGCTCAGGCTCTTCCTTCGCGGATGCGGCTTTCCGGGCCGGTGCGGACGCCTTCGTCACGGGCGACGTGTCGTACCATCATTTCTTCGTCCCGCAGGGGCGGATGATCGTCGATATCGGCCACTGGGAAAGCGAGGTGGAAATAGTATCGAAGTTCGTTTCGGTACTTCGAGAAAAAATGCCTACATTTGCGGTTTACACGGCAACGAACGAAAATAATAACCCGATATACTACTACTAAGCAAGCTATGGCTACGAAAAAGAAGGTAAACAAGATCGTCACCCCGATCGACCAGCGTGAGACTTTCGTCTCCCTGTCGAAAAACATGGCCGACACCGATTCGATCGCGATGGAGCAGAAGCTCCGTACGCTGTATCGCATCCAGCAGACCGACACCAAGATCGACAAGATCTACCTCCTGCGCGGCGAACTCCCGCTCGAGGTGCAGGACCTGGAAGACGAGATCGAAGGTCTCCATACCCGGATCGCCAACGCGAAGGCCGAGATCAAGGAGATCGAGAAGGCCAATACCGAGCACAAGCACGTCATCGAGGAGAGCAAGCACCTGATCGCCAAATATGACGCCCAGCGTGACAACGTGAAGAACAACCGCGAGTACGAGTCTATCAGCAAGGAAATCGAATACCAGGACCTTGAGCAGCAGGTGGCCGCCAAGAAGATCCGGGAGAACGAAGCCCTGATCTCCGAGAAGAAAGCTGTCATCGAGGAAGCCCAGCAGACCCTCTCGCACCGCGAGGCTGACCTGGTGGAGAAGAAGAAAGAACTCGACACGATCGTCGAGGAAACCGCCAAGGAAGAAGAAGACCTGCTCAAGGAGCGCGAGAATCTGGTCAGCCAGATTGACGAGCGTATGATGGTGGCCTACACGAAAGTGCGCGCCAACGCCCACAACAAGCTCGCCGTGGTGACCGTCACCCGCGATGCCTGCGGCGGCTGCTTCAACAAGATCCCGCCCCAGCGCCGGCTCGACATCGAGGAAAGCAAGAAGATCATCGTCTGCGAGTACTGCGGACGCATCCTGGTGAGCTCCGCCTTCCAGGAAGAGAAATAAATCCTGCCCGCAGCGATGGCCGCCAACGACAAGCGACAGACGCGACAGACGCGCACGCAGCGCGTCAACCTGGATGCGATCGCCGAAGATTTCGGCGGTCGCAAGCCGCCTCAGGCCATCGACATCGAGGAGGCTGTGCTCGGCGCGCTGCTGCTGGAACCCGAAGTCGTCCCCGACATCCTCGACCAGCTGCAGGCCGACTGCTTCTACAAGGACGTCCACAAGAAAATCTTCGAGGCCATCACCACGCTTTCGAGCCGCAACGACCCGGTGGACATCTTCTCCGTCTCGGATGAACTGTCCAAGCGCGGTGAACTGGAAGAAGTGGGCGGCATGGCCTATCTGAGCCAGCTTTCGACCAAGATCGGCGCCGCCGCCCACGTGGAATACCACACCAAGGTCCTGCTGCAGAAGTTCCTGCAGCGCGAACTGATCTCCATCTCCTATGAGGTGCAGAAGGCGGCCTTCGACGACTCCCTGCCCGTCGACGATCTGATCGACTCGGCCGAGGAGAAAGTCTTCACGCTGGCCCAGCGCAACGTGCGCAACGAGACCAAGCCCATCCTTTCGGTCATCAACCGGGCGGTCGAGCAAATCGAGATTAACCAGCAGCGCGAGGACGGCCTGAGCGGTGTCCCTTCGGGCTACACCGGCATCGACCGCGTGACCTTCGGCTGGCAGCCCGCCGACCTGATTATCCTGGCCGCACGTCCTTCCGTCGGTAAGACGGCTTTCGTGCTGACCATGGCCCGCAACATGGTGGTGGACCACCACATTCCCGTCGCGTTCTTTTCGCTCGAGATGCCCGACACGCAGCTGGTGACCCGTATCATGGTCAGCGAGACCGGCCTTCCCTCCGAAAAGCTGCGCGGCGCCAAGAAGATGACAGAGGGCGAGTGGACGCAGCTCCACGACGGCCTGAACAAACTCTCCCGCGCTCCGCTCTGGATCGACGACACGCCGTCGCTCTCCATCTACGAGTTCCGCTCCAAGGCCCGCCGCCTGGTCAACAAGCAGCACGTGAAGCTCATCATCATCGACTACCTGCAGCTGATGACCGGCCCGCCCGAACTTAAGGGCATGCGCGAGCAGGAGGTGGCCGCCATCTCCCGTTCGCTGAAAGCCATCGCCAAGGAGCTCAACGTCCCGATCATCGCCCTGTCGCAGCTCAACCGTTCGGTGGAGACGCGCGGCGGCAACAAACGCCCGCAGCTGAGCGACCTTCGCGAATCGGGCGCTATCGAGCAGGACGCCGACATCGTGATGTTCATCCACCGTCCGGAATTCCTGGGCGTGCAGGATGAAGGCGGCTTCCCCGGCGAGACCGACCTGATTATCGCCAAGCACCGCAACGGCGAGGTCCGCGACGTGAAGATGCGCTTCCTCTCGTCGGAAGTCAAGTTCGTCGACTACGACGACCGTCCCTTCGACGAGCCCGACAAGGCTTCCTACACAGAATCCCGGATGAACATGTTCCAGCCGGGCAATGAATTCGACCTGATCAACGACGGGATATAATGGCAAAGGAACGTATCGAACACGAAGGCAAGGTAATCTCGGTCGACAAGGACTACATCTCCGTCGAAATCCTCAACAAGTCGGCCTGTGCGGCCTGCCATGCAAAAGCCGTCTGCGGCGCCTCCGACCAGGCCGTCAAGGTGGTCGAGGTGGCGCAGGACATCTCCACGCTCGCCGCGGACTACCAGGTGGGTGAGACGGTCAACGTCGTGATGAGTTCCGCTATGGGTACGCAGGCCATCTGGCTCGCATATGTGGTGCCTTTGATCGTGCTGATGGCCTCGATCCTGGTGTTTTCCCTCTGCGGCGCGAGCGAACTGGCCATGGGACTGGGCTCCCTGGGCATCGTCGCGCTTTACTATCTGGGGGTCTATCTTTTCAGAAACAGAATTTCCAAAATATTTATCTTTTCAATCGAAAAACAAGCTAAATGACTGGAACTATCCTTATTACAATTGCTTGTCTGGTGGCCCTCGGGCTGCTGTTCGCAGTTGTGCTCTACTTCGTGGCACAGAAGTTCAAGGTTGAGGAAGACCCGCGGATCGCAACCGTCGAGTCAATCCTTCCCGGAGCCAATTGCGGCGGCTGCGGACAGGCAGGATGCCACGCCTTCGCCGAGAATGTGGTGAAGGCTCCGAGCATGGAAGGCTTCTTCTGCCCGGTCGGCGGTAATCCGGTAATGGCCAAGGTCGCCCAGGCGCTCGGCCGCGCCGTCGAGGAGTCCGCTCCGAAGGTGGCCGTCGTCCGCTGCAACGGCACGCTGGCCAGCCGTCCCCGTACCAACGTGTATGACGGCTATGCTTCCTGCAAGGTGATGGCCAGCCTCTACAGCGGTGATACCGGCTGCAAGTTCGGCTGTCTGGGCAAAGGCGACTGCGAGGCCGCCTGCAAGTTCGATGCGATCCATGTCGATCCCGAAAAAGGTGTCGCCGTGGTGGATGAAAACAAGTGTACCGCCTGCGGCGCTTGTGTGAAGGCTTGCCCCAAGAGCATCATCGAACTCCGTCCCAAGGGGTTCAAGAACAGAAGGGTTACGGTCCTGTGCGTCAACAAGGACAAAGGTGCCCTCACCCGCAAGGCCTGCACCGCCGGCTGTATCGGCTGCGGCAAATGCGCCAAGACCTGCCCGTTCGGCGCCATCACGGTCGAGAACAACGTGGCTTACATCGACTTCACCAAGTGCAAGCTCTGCCGCAAGTGCGTGGAGGTCTGTCCGACCCACGCCATCAACGAAGTGAATTTCCCTCCCAAACCCGTAATCGCCAAGCCCAATGAAGAAAACGTTTAGAATCGGCGGCGTGCATCCGCACGACAACAAGATCTCCGCAGAAGCTGCGATCGAGATCTTCCCTGCGATCGAGACCGCCTATGTTTCGATGGCGCAGCATCTGGGCGCACCGGCCACGCCCGTAGTGGCCGTGGGCGACCACGTGAAGGTGGGGCAGGTGATTGCCGAGCCCGCCGGTTTCATCTCCGGCTTCGTCCACTCCCCCGTGTCGGGTACCGTCAAATCGATCGGCCCCCGCGCCGACATTGCCGGCAACCTGGTCCCGCACGTCGAGATCACGGTCGAAGGCGACGAGTGGATGGAAGACATCGACAGAAGCGACACCGTCGTCAAGGATATTCCCTATACGCCGGAAGAGATTATCGAGAAAGTCAAGAAGGCCGGCGTTGTCGGCCTG
The DNA here is from genome assembly GCA_002361615.1 of Bacteroidales bacterium UBA3290. Classification (GTDB taxonomy): domain Bacteria; phylum Bacteroidota; class Bacteroidia; order Bacteroidales; family UBA932; genus Cacconaster. Next base: position 62,335 of record DETK01000028.1, on the reverse strand, counting down.
GGCGGCGCTTCGTTCCCGACGCACGTCAAACTCGCCCCTCCGAAGGACAAGAAGGCCGAGTGCGTGATTCTCAACGGAACCGAGTGCGAGCCTTACCTGACGAGTGACGACCGCATCATGCGGGAACGTCCCCGCGAGATCCTCATCGGCGGCGCCATCATGATGAAGGCGCTCGGCGTGACCCGCGGCTATGTGGGTATCGAGGAGAACAAGCCTGCGGCCATCGCCTCGATGACCGAGGCGGCCCGCGAATTCCCGCAGATCGAAGTGGTCGTCCTCAAGAAACGCTACCCGCAGGGTGGTGAGAAACAGCTCATCGACGCGGTCATCCGCCGTCAGGTCCCCTCGGGCGCCCTGCCGATCGATACGGGCGCCGTGGTGCAGAACGTCGGCACCTCGCTGGCCGTCTATGAAGCGGTCCAGAAGAACAAGCCGCTGATCGACAACGTCATCACCGTGACGGGCGGCTGCCTCCCCGTGCAGCACAACTATAAGGTGCGCATCGGTACGCCGATGTCGAAGATCCTCGAAGTGGCGGGCGGCGTGCCCGAAAAGGCTGCCAAGGTGATCAGCGGCGGTCCGATGATGGGCCGTGCCATCGCCAACCTCGACGCTGCCACGGTCAAGGCCAACGGTGCCATCCTGGTACTGACCGAAGCGGAGACGCGCCGTAAACCCGAATCCAACTGTATCCGCTGCGCCAAGTGCGCCTCGGCCTGCCCGATGGGCCTGGAGCCGTGGCTGCTCAACAAGCTCAGCCGTGCCGGCGGCCGGTTCGACGAACTCGAGAAGGAGCGCGTCTTCGACTGCATCGAGTGCGGCTGCTGCAGCTTCACCTGCCCGGCCCAGATCCCGCTGGTCGATATGATCCGCATCAGTAAGGCGGAAGTAATGAAGATTATGCGTAGCAGACCTAAAAAATAGACGACCGATGAACAAACTTCTCGTATCACCTTCTCCTCATACCCACGGCAAGGAGAGCACGCAGTCGATCATGCGCGACGTGCTCATCGCCCTTGCCCCGGCCATGCTGGTGTCGATTCTCTCCAGCGGCTGGTCGGCGCTGATGCTCATTCTCGTGGGTGCCGCCGCCTGCGTGCTGACGGAATTCCTGATCCAGAAATACCTGCTCAAGCGGCCGGTTACGGTCAGCGACCTGTCGGCCGTCGTCACCGGTTGCCTGCTGGCGCTCAACCTGCCCCCGAATTCTCCGTGGTGGCTCATCGTCATCGGCTCGGTGGTCGCCATCGGTGTCGCCAAGATGACCTTCGGCGGTCTGGGACAGAATATTTTCAACCCCGCCCTGGTGGGCCGTGTCTTCCTGCTGGTCTCTTTCCCGGTGCTGATGACGACCTGGGACGATTCCGGTTCGATGTTCGGTCTGGTGGACGCCTTCTCCGGCGCCACGCCGCTGGGTGCGGTCAAGGAAGGCCTCAAGAACGGAATGACCCTTTCCGAACTGACCGCTGACAACCTGACCTTCTCCCAGCAGTTCTTCTTCAACATGGGCGGTTCGGCCGGTGAGTTCTCAGCCGTCGCGCTGATCCTGGGCTTCATCTACCTGCTCTGCCGCCGCGTGATCAAGGCCACCATCCCGGTGACCATCCTCTGCACGGTCTTCGTGGTGTCCGGCATCTTCTGGCTGGCCGATCCCGAGCGTTTCACCAATCCGGTGTTCAACCTCTTCACGGGTGGTCTGCTGCTGGGTGCCATCTTCATGGCGACCGACTACGTGACCTCTCCGATGACCACCAAGGGCCAGATCATCTTCGGTATCGGCATCGGTCTGATCACGGTCTTCGTCCGCTATTTCGGTTCCTATCCGGAGGGCGTTTCGTTCGCCATCCTGATCATGAACTGTACGGTTCCTCTGCTCAACAAATATTGCAAACCGCGCCGGTTTGGGGAGGTTAAGAAATAATGGCAGCAAAATCTACATTCGGCAATATGGTGCTGGTGCTTTCCGGCATCTGCCTCGTGTGCTCAGCCCTGCTGGGTACCGTCTATGCGGTGACCAAGGCCCCGATCGAGGCCTCCGAGATTCAGAAGGTCAACGCGGCCATCGCCGCCGTGACGCCGCAATTCGACAACGTCCCTTCCGAAGCTGTCCGCGACGTTGAAGGCGGCCAGATCTACACCGCCACGGTCGGCGGCGAACCGGTCGGCTACGCCATCAAGGTGTCGGTCGGCGGCTTCGGCGGTCCGCTCCAGCTGATGGTCGGCTTCACGCCCGACGGAACGGTCTATAACACTTCCGTCATCTCCCATTCCGAGACGCCGGGCCTGGGTGCGAAACTCGTGGACGAGAACATCGCCCCGCGTCAGCAGGTCAAGGGCAAGAATCCCGCGGTGAACAACCTCTCGGTCAAGAAGGACGGCGGCGAGATCGACGCCATCACGGCTTCGACCATCACGTCGCGTGCCTTCCTCAAGGGTGTGGGCGCCGCCTACGAAGTGTTCAAGAACAACTGTGCAACCCCTAATACGATTGAGCAATGAGCAGCAATAGCAAATTACAGCTGATTGTCGACGGCATCGTCAAGAACAATCCCACGTTCGTGCTCGTCCTGGGTATGTGCCCGACGCTGGGAACGACAACGTCGGCCATCAACGGTATGGGCATGGGTCTGGCTACGATGATCGTGCTGATCCTGTCGAACATCACCATCTCGGCCATTGCCCGGATCATTCCCGACAAGGTCCGCATCCCGTGCTATATCGTGGTTATCGCATCGTTTGTGACCATCGTCCAGCTTCTCCTGCAGGCCTATGTTCCGGTGCTCTATGACGCACTGGGCATCTTCCTGCCGCTGATCGTGGTCAACTGTATCATCCTGGGCCGCGCCGAGGCCTTCGCCAACAAGAACAGCGTGGGTGATTCCGCGCTCGACGGCGTGGGTATCGGCCTGGGCTTCACCATCGCCCTGACCGCCATCGGTCTGGTGCGTGAGATCCTGGGCAGCGGTTCGGCCTTCGGCTGGAAGTTCCTCCAGGGCGACGGCATGCTCGCCTTCGTCCTTGCGCCTGGCGCATTCATCGTGCTGGCCTATCTCATGGTCGTTTTCAGAAAGATCACCAATAAGGCATAAACTATGAAGATCCTGCTTATTTTCATTTCCGCGATATTTGTCAACAATATCGTCCTGAGCCAGTTCCTGGGCGTATGTCCGTTCCTGGGCGTATCGAAGAAGGTCAACACGGCCGTCGGCATGACCGCCGCCGTCACCTTCGTGATGGCCATCGCCACGCTGGTGACCTTCCTGCTGCAGAAATATGTGCTGGTGCCCTTCAATCTGGTTTTCCTCCAGACGGTGAGCTTCATCCTCGTGATCGCCTCGCTCGTGCAGATGGTCGAGATCATCATCAAGAAGATCAGCCCCTCGCTCTATCAGGCCCTGGGTATCTTCCTGCCCCTGATCACCACCAACTGCGTGGTATTGGGCGTGGCCATCCAGGTGGTGACCAACGAATACAATTTCGGTTTTGCCGAAGGTGCCCGTATGCTGGGCCTCGGCGAAGCTATGCTCTTCTCCATCGCCACGGCCATCGGCTACGGCCTGGCGCTGATCCTCTTCGCGGGTATCCGCGAGCAGCTTGAGCTGAGCAATGTGCCCAAGTCTTTCAAGGGTGTTCCCATCGCCCTGCTGACGGCCGGCATCATGGCACTCGCCTTCATGGGTTTCTCCGGCCTGGTGTAATGAATCACAAACCGTTGACCCTCCCGGACATTGAGGCGCTTCTTCGGGCCGGAAAGCTCGAAGAGGCGCATCAGTCCCTGCGCGAGTTCGTCAAGCGCGAACCCGACAACCCCCAAGGCTGGTATATGCTGGGCAATCTCTACCGCCGGCAGCAGCTCTGGGGCGAAGCCATCAACCATCTCAACAAGGCGAAGCTCCTCGACCCCGACGGTCCCGCCGACGCGGCCATCGAGTCGATCTACGACATCATCCGTTTCGTCAACGTAGATTTGATGAACCCGTAAAAAAGATGATGGAGGTGGCCGAAAAGCCACCTCCTAGCATTATGGAGACGTTCCGGCCATAAAAACTCCCATATTTTATGGCCGGAAGCCTATTTTACGCTCTCTCGGCCATAAAACAGCCCAATTTTTATGGCCGGCGCTCCTAAGCGATGCGGGAAACCTGGACGCGCTATACAAAAAAACTCACTGCCGTCTGACAGTGAGTTTTTTGATTTTGTCGGGAAGAGGTGGCCCGGTCTACCAGCGGTTCAGCGGCAGACCGTTCATCTTCATCTTCACCTGCTGGCGGACTTCCTCGATGATCTGGTCGTTTTCGACATTGCAGAGGACCTTGTCGATCAGATCGACGATGCCCGGCATGTCTTTCTCGACGAGGCCGCGGGAGGTAACGGCCGGCGTACCGACGCGGAGACCGGAAGTCTGGAAGGCGCTGCGGCTGTCGAACGGCACCATGTTCTTGTTGACGGTGATGCCCGCGCGGACGAGGGCTTTCTCGGCCACCTTACCGGTCAGGTCGGGGAACTTCGTGCGGAGGTCGATCAGCATCAGGTGGTTGTCGGTACCGCCGGAGACGATGTAGTAGCCCTTCTTGATGAAGGCTTCGGCGAGTGCCTTGGCGTTCTTCTGGACCTGGATCTGATAGTCGCGGAACTCAGGCTGCAGGGCCTCGTAGAAGGCCACGGCCTTGGCGGCGATGCAGTGCTCGAGCGGACCGCCCTGGATGCCCGGGAAGACGGCGGAGTTGATCATCGCGCTCATCTTCTTGATTTCGCCCTTCGGCGTGGTGATGCCCCACGGGTTGTCGAAGTCCTTGCCGATGAGGATGACGCCGCCACGCGGGCCACGGAGGGTCTTGTGCGTGGTGGAGGTCACGATGTGGGCATACTTCACAGGGTTCTTCAGCAGGCCTGCGGCAATCAGACCGGCAGGGTGTGCCATGTCGACCATGAAGATGGCGCCTACCTTGTCGGCGATTTCGCGCATACGGGCCCAATCCCATTCACGGGAGTAGGCGGAGGCGCCGCCGATAATGAGCTTCGGCTTGTATTCCAAAGCTTTGCGCTCCATGTCGTCGTAGTCTACCAGACCGGTTTCCTTGTTCAGCTGGTAGGCAATGGCGTGATACATCTTACCCGACATGTTGACCGGGGAGCCGTGCGTCAGATGACCGCCGTGGGCCAGGTCGAGACCCATGAAGGTGTCGCCGGGCTGCAGGCAGGTGAAGAACACGGCCATGTTGGCCTGCGCGCCGGAGTGCGGCTGCACGTTGGCGTATTCTGCGTCGAAAAGTTTGCAGAGGCGGTCGATAGCCAGCTGTTCGATCTGGTCGACCACTTCGCAACCGCCGTAGTAGCGGGCGCGGGGATAACCTTCAGCATATTTGTTCGTGCAAACGCTGCCGAGGGCCTCGAGCACCTGCTTGCTGACGAAATTTTCAGAAGCGATGAGCTCGATGCCTTCGCTCTGGCGCTCTTCCTCCTTGCGGATCAGGTCGGAAATTTGAACGTCTTGTTTCATATAAGTGTTACGATTATTTTATAGTATTGCCTCTATAGTGAAGAATATACAAAGATAAAACAATTTCCTATATTTGTGACGGCAATTTGAACAATAATGTTCCGAAAACTTTTGAACAGCGAACTGGGCCGCATCAGCGTGGAAGAATTCAAGCAGGCGGGTAAAGCGCCGCTCGTCCTGGTGCTCGACAACGTGCGCAGCCAGCACAACATCGGTTCTGCCTTCCGCACTTGCGACGCGTTCCGGGTCGGCAGGATCTGCCTCTGCGGCATCTCCGCCACGCCGCCCACACCGGAAATCCACAAGGCCGCCCTGGGTGCCGAGTTCAGCGTGGACTGGGCGCATTTCGACACGGCGCTGGAGGCTGTCACGGCCCTTCGCAGCGAAGGCTATACCATCGTCAGCGTGGAGCAGACCGAGTATTCGACGCTCCTGCAGGATTTCCGTCCGGATCCTGAAAAACGCTACGCCCTGGTGTTCGGCAACGAGGTCAAGGGCGTCGCCCAGGAAGTGGCGGATGCTTCCGACCTGTGCCTGGAAATCCCGCAATACGGTACCAAGCACTCGCTAAACGTCTCCGTTTCTGTCGGTATCGTGCTTTGGAACATTATTTTGAACAATTTCCGATAGATTCTAAAAAAAGTTACTATATTTGCAGTCCCATTTCGGGAACTCGGGAAGTGGCGCAGTTGGCTAGCGCGCTGCGTTCGGGACGCAGAGGTCGGGTGTTCGAGTCACCTCTTCCCGACAGAAATCAAAAACTCACTGTCAGACGGCAGTGAGTTTTTTTGTATTCCTGCTCGGAAATGATTATATTTGAGGGGGATAGGAAAAGGCTTACAAGCGGAGCCTGCCACAAGCCATGGAAAAGACTGCTAAAAAAGGATATGAAACCCCTGCGACGGAGGTCGTGGAGGTGACTGCTACGGGTATGATCTGCCAGTCGGCGAAAACAGTGGATTACGAATTTGGCAACCTGGATGAAAACTGATGGGAGGAGGATGAAGATGAACCGTGGTTTTTTGGAAAGACTTCTTCGGGCTGCCGTGACGCTGCTGCTGGCGCTGCTGCCGACGGTAACGGCATGGGCTGACGAAGGCATCAAGGATGTGATGGTCATCGGCGGCTCGGAAGATGAGGTGAACAACTTGAAGGCCAGTCTCAGAAGCCAGGGCTGGCAGGTCATCGACCAGGATTTGAATCGCAAAGCAGAAGGCGACTACATCTATCTATTGTATAAGTCGGAGAGTAGCAACGGTATCAACAATGGTTATATCACCGATTTCTATATCAGCAATGCGGAGGGTACGGCTCCAGACAGCCGTTCCTTCAACGGACGTACCTATCACCTTGTCACTTACCAGGGCGGGACAAACTTCGTGAACAGCAAAGGCGACCTGAATCGAGGTGCCGGCGGTGCTACGATCCACCTCTATTATACTAAGGAGAGCTTTACCAACAACCGATTCATAACCGGCATCTCGTTCAACAGTACCCAGGCGGGTGCCGTAGGCGTGAACGGTGATACAACGACGGGCTATGACCTGAACAAAGGTTGCGGTGCCGGAAGCGACTACATTTATATGCACCTGTCCATTTTTTCCGGACGCAGCCTGCCTTACTCCTATGACTTCGAAACCACCACGCTGGAAGAAGAGGGATGGACAACGGTTAATTGTAATCAATACACAAAGATCGTGGAACGCGGCAGTGGCCATGCTTTTCATTTTTGTAATGACAACACCGTAAGTGGAGATGTCTACCAGTACTTGATTTCTCCTGAATTTGACGGACGGATGGCCATGTATGTGGAATTTGACTATGAGCGAGGTCCGATCGTTCAGCATGATTTATCCTTTCAGATAGGCTATTCTACCCAAACCAATGACATTTCTTCTTTCACCTGGGATTCAGATGTTGTGGCAGGGTGGGGACACTTTGGGAAGACTTTTCCCCAAGGAACGAAATACGTGGCTGCCAGAGCGTGGACAACGAAGAGTTACATGGATATCTATTTGGATAATTTCAACTTCACGGTCACGCCAGTCATTCTCACTTTGTCGGATTGTACGGAACATGCCGCCAAGGTTTCTTGGGATGGGCCACAAGCGGGCGAGACCGTCACGGGATATGTTTATCAGTATAAAAAAGCGGATGTTTCGCAATGGTCGACAGAAACTTTGTTGTCCGCCTCCGCCAGGAACGTAACGATCAGCGGCCTTTCCGCCCACACGGACTATCAGTTTCGTCTGAAAGCCATTTATGGCAGCAGTGAAAGCAATTATGCGAATCTCAGTTTTACCACGGCCGTTGAACTTCCCTACAGTTGCGGATTTGAAAATGGGATGGATGGTTGGAGCCAGGTTGTACATAGTTGGGAATTTACAGGGATATCTGATCAGACCAGTTACGAGGGTGCACGCTGTTACCGTTTTTATGGCGACGACGCGACATCTCCGTCCCAATACCTGATTTCTCCGAGATTGCCCGGCGATTGTGCCGTGAAGATGTCATTCTACTACTTGAATGCGGTATACCCAAATACAGACCGTTTCCGGGTAGGCTATTCAACTACCGACAGCGATGTCGGTTCTTTCACTTGGAGCGACGAAATAACTGCGCAGGGGCATGACTGGGAGTTGTATGAAAACGACTTTCCTGAGAGGACCAGATACGTTGCAATCCAGTACCCGTCAGGTCAATCATTCTTCTTCGTCGATGATTTCAGTTTCGAAGTCTATTCTACCCTGGCAGGGCCGGCAGACCTTTCCGTGAGCACCCTCACAGACAATGGCGTTTCGTTCTCCTGGTCTTGCTCCGCTTCGGGAGTTACGGGCTTTGCCTATCAATACAAGAAGAGAAGTGACAACGCCTGGTCGTCCGAAAAGAACCTGGATGGCAGTACCCGTTCCGTCGCCCTGACCGGCCTGGAAACCAATACTACCTACGACTTCCGCATCAAAGCATGCTATGACAGCAATGAAAGCAATTACGTGACCGTCCGTTTTGTCACCGAGAGTCCGATCGAACAGTTGCCGTGCTTCCAGGGTTTTGAAAACGGCATGGGCGGCTGGCGCATTGTGAACAGCAACGGCAATGCGGGAATCAAATCGTGGGAGCCGCGAGAAGGCAGCTATGACTTCGGCTTTGCCTTCGATCAAATCGAGAGTAATCCGCCCCAATATCTGATTTCCCCTCAATTGAACGTCAGTTCCGAGTCAATCCTGTCGTTTTACTACCAGAATAATGCGGACGCTACGACCGCGTATCGGACGCTTTTCTCTGTGGGATATTCTACTACGGATAAAAACCCCGAGGATTTCAGCTGGTCCGATGAAATATCCGTAGCCGTAGCGGCCGGGACCTGGCCTCGCTTCGTGCGACGACTGCCGCAAGGAACCAAATATGTAGCCATCAGATTAAAGGCTGGACAACCCTGGCTTTACCTGGACGACATCAGCATCACGCCCGTGGCCGATCCTGTGCTCACGGCTTCTACTGTACAAGGGCAGAACAAGTACGTGACGACATTCTTCGACGGGAATACAAGTTGGTTGCTTCCGGAAGGAGCGACGGCCTATACGGCCGGACTGGACGGGAATGAATGGGTGTTTTATCGCATCGACGACAGAAGCAGCCGTGTGATTCCCGCCGGTACGGCGGTGGTTATCCTGATGGATAAGACTTCCCAGGATACGGCCCCGACGAAGACGCTGGCTATGACGCCGACGACGGATTCCATCAACATTCAGCATTCCAACGACCTGTTGGGCTCCGATGCGCCTCAGGCCGTGACCGAGGGCAAGATCGGAGAACGTGCTGTCTATGTCCTGGGCATCCAAAACGGAACGTTGGGCTTCTATCCGTTCTCCGGAACGGAGATTCCTGCGGGAAAGGCGTATTATCTTAAATGACGGAGAAGATGAGCAAGAAACGGATTATTATCGCGCTGCTGGCAGGTGCCCTGGTTTGGGCCGGATGCCAGCCGGTAGAGGTAGATAACATCTCGGATAGTACGCCCAGGAAACAGACCGGGCAGACCGATTCGGTGTGGACACTCACCATCCGGGCAGAAAAGACCGACAGCCCCCGGACGAAGGGCCTGGCCATCGATGGTACGGACGAATCTTCCACGACAGTCCTGAAGTCCGCTTGGTTGAATGAAGAGAAAGTGTATGTGTATTTGGGCGACACGCAGATTGGCACGCTCGCGGTTGCGGTGGACGAGACAGATTTCCACAAGGCCACGTTGTCAGGAACGGTGACGACGGCTGGCATTACACCCGGAAGCACGCGGTTGACCCTGCTTACACCAAATACCCGCGATCAATGGACCTACGTCGGGCAGGCGGGTTTGCTTTTGGTAAACGATGGCGGTCCGAGCGGTCTGGTTAATTCTATCGCCGCGAGGTATCATATGGCGCAGGCGCAGGACGTGCTGGTCACGGAGGTATCAGACGGAAACCTGACCACGGAAAAAGCCGTCTTTGAAAACCAGCAGAGCATCTACCGCCTCAACTTCCGTTTCCAGAAAGGGGAATTGAAGACACCCATCACGGCCCGGGTCGTAACGATTACAGCCGGAAACGGCGGACTCTGGAAGGGCTGGAATATGGGAACGGGGCCGATTACGGTCAACTTGCTCAATCCTACGGCAGATCCGTTCTTTGTGGCGCTTAGGAATGAAGACACCAGCAACGAGGAAGACTTGCATTTCGAGGTCATAGCGACGGACGGCGTCACGTATCTGGGCAGCAAGACCATTCCTGCCCAGTACAAGCCCAACGGCACTTTTGTGAGTGCGAAGAATACTACGCTCACAAGCCGCCTGGGCGTAGCGGAAATCTCTTCAGGCAGCGTGTCGGAAGCACTGTAAGGGAAGAGACGTCAGAAGTCCGCCATCGGATCGTCGTAGTCGTGGCCGCCGAGAACGGTGCCGTCGCCGGCGTAGTGGATGATCTGGCTGGGGGAGCCGTCGGGTTTGTAGGAGGTGCAGCTGTGGTTACCGCGCTCTTCTTCCGGCAGGGCTTTGATGCGCTCGATTTCCGCACTGAAATAGCTTTCTGCCATATTTCGGATCGCCCGTTCCGTGTTGGTCGGAGGACGGTGGTCGTAGCCGCCGTCCCGGTCGAGATAGTCCATCAGCTCGAATACCCGTCCGTCGGAATATTCGAGGATGGCGATCCAGCGCGGGCGGGATTTGTCTTCTTCCGAGAGTTTCTCTCCGCAGTAGGAGCAGGCGTTAATCTGGCGCAGGTCCTTGTCCAGCTTTTCGAGCAGTAGCGGGTCACCACAGTAGTAATTCCATCCCTGGAAAGATCCCATTGTGCGGAAATACACGGAATTCCGTTCTTCTTTCTTGAAGGAGAACACTTCCGTGCCTTTGTCCGAGTGCAGTTCGAAGCGGAAGGCCTTCAGGACGGCGTCCTGCGCCAGTTCCATGTTCCGCCAGGGCGCAAAGAGCTCCTCCACTTTATGGAACGCTTCCTTGGCGCCTGTGGGCATGGCCTCGTAGCCGCCGCTGCGGACACGCTTTCCATCGGAATACTTCAGCGAAAAGTCCCAGGTGTCGCCGTCCTTGATGTCGAACATCGGCTTGTAGCGTTCTTTGTAATGGTCCATCCTGTATTCCCGGACAAGGGCTTCGAGCGAATCCATCACGGCTGCATCGGCCAGGAAAACGCGGTCGCGGTCGTCACCGAGTTCCACGGTGATGCGCACCTTTCCGTCGCTGAGCCTTTCGGCCCGGTAACCCCGGTTGGTGAAACCGCGATAGCCGTGTGTAGCTGTGTAATAGAAGGATTCGAGGCGGCACGGTCCATCGGGGACGGGTTGTGCCAAAGGGTCGGGTGTCGGCGTCGTCGGCCGGCATCCGAGAAAAGAAAGCAGCGACATCAGGAAAAGGAATTTGGTCATGGTGGGCATCAGTCGCGTTTTTCCAGCAGTTGGATCGCTTCACTGAAGCCATGCTCCGTCGAGTGGCGGAGGTCCATTTCCGAAACCGACGGAACGCCCTGCCGCCAGTCCTCTTCCGGCGTGCGGTCAAGGTAATCCATCGTTTCGATCTTCTGGCCGTTCGCGTATTCGGCCTTCAGGATCCAACGGGGGCGGGAAGTGTCTTCATCCGTGAGGCTCTCGCCGGTATAGGAAGCCATGTGGTTCCAGCGGATTTCGTTGGCGAGCCGTTTGGGCAGGAAATCGTCGAATCCTTCATAATGCTGGCCCTTGGCTTGGCCGTAAGGCTGGACGAAAGCCGTTCTGACCTCGCCTTTCTGTTCGAAGGTATAGATTTCCGAACCTTCCGCATCGTGGTATTCGTAGCGGAAAGAAATGAGGGCGATCTCTTCCGCCGGCTCTTGATAGAGCCAGCGGGAGAGGATGCCTTCAGCTTTGCCGATTCCCGCGGCGCCTTTCGGCGGATAGGCCATGTATCCGCCGCAGGAGGTCGATTTTCCGTCGGTAAAGACGAGCTCCATCGACCAGGAATCTCCGTCCAGGATCTCCATCTTCGGTTCGTAATGCCCCTTGAAGCGGTCCATCCGATATTCGCGGACCAGCGCTTCGAGCGAATCCATCAGCGCCCCTTCTGTCAGGTAGACGCGGTCGCGGTCGTTGCCCACCAACACGGTAACGCGGGCCTGGCCGTCTTCCAGGCGTTCAGCCCTATAGCCGATGTTGCTGTAGGCGTGGTAGCCGTGGGAGGCGCTGTAGTAGAGCGACTGCAGATGGACGTCGCGGTCCAGTCCCGGGGCAGGATCCTTTTGCCCGCATCCCAGGAAGGAGAGCAGTGACATAACAATCAGAAGACGGATCACGTAACGCATAAATTACTTGTTGTTGTCGCGACGAGGGCCACGGTTGCCGTCGCGGCGCGGGCCGCGGTTGCCACCGTCCTTGCTGTCACGGCGCGGGCCGTTACCACCTTCGCGGCGCGGACCGTTGCCGCCTTCACGGCGCGGACGACGCTGTTCCGGTTCCACATAGCCTTCCGGCTTCTCGGTCAGCGCGCGCATCGAGAGGCGCATCTTGCCGGCCTTCGGGTCGTATTCAAGGAGCTTGACATCGACTTCGTCGCCGACGGCCAGGACGTCCTCGACTTTCTCGGTCTTGTTCCAGGCGATCTCAGAGACGTGCAGCAGGCCTTCCTTGCCCGGCATGATCTCGATGAAGGCGCCGAACTCGAGAATCGAGACGACCTTGCCGTGATAGACCTGGCCGACTTCGGGGACGGCGCAGATACTCTTGATCCAGTCGAGGGCCTTCTGCATGTTGTCGGCGTTGTCGGAAGCGATGTCCACCACACCTTCGGTAAGGTTGGTACCCGGGATCGGCTCTTCGTCGATGTTGATGACGGTGCCGGTCTCCTTCTGGATCTTCTGGATGGTCTCGCCGCCCTTGCCGATGACGGCGCCGATGAATTCGGCGGCGATGCGGATCTGGACGATGCGCGGCACGAACGGCTTGTAGTCGGCACGCGGCTCGGGGATCACCTTAAGCATTTCGCCCATGATGTGCATACGGCCCTGGCGAGCCTGCTCGAGGGCTTTCTCCAGTACGTCGTAGCTCAGGCCGTCGACCTTGATGTCCATC
>DETK01000028.1:33249-49164 GCA_002361615.1 Bacteroidales bacterium UBA3290 | reverse complement strand
AGTCCATGTCGCCGAGGTGGTCCTCATCGCCGAGGATGTCGGTCAGGATGGCGTAGCGGTCGTTCGGGTGTTCGGCGTCGGTGATCAGGCCCATGGCCACACCGGCGACCGGCTTGCGGATCTTCACGCCGGCGTCCATCAGGGCGAGGCAGCCGCCGCAGACCGAAGCCATGGACGAGGAACCGTTCGACTCGAGGATGTCGGAGACCACGCGCACGGCGTAGGGATTCTCCGGGGCAAGCGGCATGACGGCCTTGAGGGCGCGCATGGCCAGGTTGCCGTGGCCGATCTCGCGGCGGCCCGTGGCGCGCTGCGGCTTGGCTTCACCCGTTGCGAACGGCGGGAAGTTGTAGTGGAGCACGAACTGCTGGTCGTCCTGGATCAGCACTTCGTCCTGTTCCTTCATATCGAGCTTGGTACCGAGGGTCACGGTCGCGAGCGACTGGGTCTCGCCGCGGGTGAAGATGGCGGAGCCGTGGGCGCAGGGCAGGTAGTCCACTTCGCACCAGATCGGACGTACCTCGTCGGTGGCGCGGCCGTCGAGCCGGCGGCCTTCGTCGAGGACAAGGTTGCGCATGGCTTCCTTCTCCACGTCGTGGTAGTAGCGCTCCACGAGCGGGGTCTTCTCCTCGAGTTCCTCTTCCGGGATGGTGGCCAGGAAATCGGCCTTGATGGCTTCGAAAGCGTCGGCGCGCTCGTGCTTGGGCAGCGCAGCCTTGGCGGTCTCGTAGCAGCGGGCGTAGCAGGCTTCGTGGACCGCTTTCTTGAGCTCTTCGTCCTCGACGTCGTGCGGATAGTCGCGCTTGTTCACATCGGTGCCCAGTTCGTGCATCAGTTCCTTCTGCACGCGGCAGTGTTTCTTGATTTCTTCGTGGGCGAACTTGATGGCCTCGAGCATGTCGTGCTCGGAGACTTCCTTCATTTCACCCTCGACCATCATGATGTTCTCCTCGGTGGCGGCGACCATCAGTTCGAGGTCGGCGCGCTCCGTATCCTTGAAGCCGGGGTTGATGACGAACTGGCCGTCAATGCGGGCCACGCGGACTTCGGAGATAGGACCCTGGAACGGCAGGTCGCTCGAGGCCAGTGCGGCCGATGCGGCCAGGCCCGCCAGGGCGTCGGGCTGGATATCTTTTTCTGCTGAGATCAGCATCACGTTGACAAACACTTCCAGGTGGAAGTCGTCGGGCCAGAGCGGACGGATGGGGCGGTCCACCAGACGGGAGATCAGGATCTCATAGTCGTCGGGACGGCTCTCTCTCTTGAGGAATCCGCCGGGGAAGCGGCCCGCGGCGTAATATTTCTCCCGGTAATCAACCTGGAGCGGAAGGAAATCCGTTCCTTCCTTGACTTCTGTAGCAGCGGTTACGGTCGCAAGCAGCATCGTGCCGCCCATCTTCACGACCGCCGAGCCGTCGGCCTGCTTGGCAAGCTTACCGGTCTCGATTTCGATTGTCCGACCGTCGGACAATTCAATGATTTTCTTGATAACGTTCATATTGTAACCTTAGTGTGTCTTCATACAAAAAAGGCCGCTGCATACGGCGGCCTTCATCTTTTCCCTGGAGATTATTTGCGGAGGCCCAGGGCCTTCACGATCTCGCGGTATCTCTCAATGTCCTTCTCTTTCAGGTAATCGAGGAGCTGACGGCGCTTACCTACAAGGCGGAGAAGGGCGCGCTGCGTATTGTGGTCCTTCTTGTTGGCCTTCAGGTGCTCGGTCAGATGAGCGATACGGTAGGAAAACAAAGCAACCTGACTCTCAGGCGAGCCGGTGTCAACATTAGACTTCCCGTATTTGCCGAAAATCTCTTGCTTCTTGTCTGCGTTCAAATACTCTGACATAATGCAAAAAATTGTTAAGGGCTGCAAAGGTAAGGATATTTTTTAACTCTGCAACTTTTTATTCCACAATTATTTTGCAAGGGCGCTCAGCCGTTCGTAGAGTTTGTCCAGGCCGGTGAGCAGTTCGGCGCCGACGCGGTTGTAATAGGCGCGGGCCTTCACGTCCGCTGCCGGGTGGTTCACTTTGTCGAACAGATCGTCAGCCATATCGCTCGCCTCGTTGATCAGGGTCTCCACTTGTCCGAGCTCTTTTTCAGGGTGCAACATAGCGAACAGCAGGCAATCTTCCACGAAGTCGCCGATCAGGAATTCGATATCCTTCTTGATGTCACGGAGATTCATTGTCTTTCTTTATTTT
Source organism: Bacteroidales bacterium UBA3290 (assembly GCA_002361615.1). GTDB lineage: Bacteria > Bacteroidota > Bacteroidia > Bacteroidales > UBA932 > Cacconaster. The sequence continues at coordinate 46,961 of DETK01000028.1, read as the reverse complement.
ACTTCGGCGCAAAGATAAGCATTTTTCCGCAAATATCCATTTCGCGTACATATTGTCCCTGTCTCAAGACCCTTATGCACGCTCCGAGCGCTTTCCCGGGCTCCGGGGCCATATCGGTCGTACCGGCATTTGCAAGTGTCTTGTTTTATCATTATCTTCGCCATAACAAACAATAACACACATGAAAAATTTTTTCCTCGCCGCTGCGTGCCTGATACTGGGCATGACGGCACTCCACGCCCAAAGCAACACATACGGCATCAAATCCGGACACCTGAAATATGAAACCCGGACCAGTGGCGGCATGCAATACAACGAGGTCTGGTTCGATGACTACGGCAAGACTCGCAAGCAATATGACCAGATCATGATGGAAGGCATGGGAAACTACCAGACCGAGGTCCTGATGCGCGACGGCAAGGTTTACACCAATGCATGGATTGACGACGCGAAGAAGGATGAGGCCAAGATGACCGAGTCCGGCCCGGGCCTCAATCTTCTGGATCCGGACGAGGCCTACCTGAAGGCGAACAAGATCGAGAAACTCGGCACCGAAGATGTCTTCGGCAGGACCTGCACGGTCTATTCCTACAAGACGAAGTCCCTGCTGCGCACGATCAGCAACAAAGTGTGGATCTGGCAGGGCATCATCCTGAAAATGGAGACCCGCGGCGCTCTCGGCGCTAACAACGACATGATGGTCACCCTGTTCGAGGAGAACATCAAAATTCCCGCCTCCACCTTCAAAATTCCCGAGACGGTGAAATAAGTCCATGAACGCATAGTGAATCAAGGGATCTTTCCGGTATCGGAGTCTATGGCTTTCCACTCTGCCGGATTCATTCCGGTGACGGCTTTGAAATTGCGGCGGAAGGTGGTCATGGAGGAGAATCCCGACGCGTCGGCCACGTCAGCGAGGGGCATCTCCGGGTGCTCACGCATCATGGCTTGGGCATGCCGGACACGGTGCCCGTTGATGAGCTTTGAAAATCCCATTCCGGAGATATTGTTGATTATCGTGCTCACGTAAGTCTTGTTGGTGGCCAGGGCTGAAGCCACATCGGCAATCCGCAGGTCCTTGCGCTTGTATAACTCTTCTTCTTCGATGAGCCGGGAAATCTGCTCCGCCAGCGAAGGATTGCGTCCGGGCTCCGGTTCCGCTTCGCCGGAAGGCTCCGGACGGCTTAGCCTGCGCTTGACCGTGACAACGGTTCCGCACGTGAGTCCGCCCAGAAGCAGTACTCCGGTCATCCATGCCCACCAGGGGAGAGCGGCCTTTGGCAGTGGCTCCGAATGGAAGATAAATGCCTCGCGGCAAGTTGTGAAATTGTCTTCAACGGGTAGATCAGGATATGGGGTATCCGGGTTCCGATTAACGTCCAAGACAAATCATAATTCGATCTTCTTGCCGGATGCAGGTGGATACAATAATGATAATGGATCACACCTTACAGGTATGCAAGCAGGTTATTGGTCAAAGTCGTCGATTACTTCGACGTCACCGTATGAAATAATGGGATATCGCTTCAGATGGGTCAATTCTTTTGAAGTCGTACCACAATCGTCGACTTCTAATTTCAGGTACACTGTACGATTGGTTAAACCAAAGTAATCAATTGCTTGAATACGCTAGCATTCCACCCTCCTACAAACCTGTAGGAGGGTGGAATGTTGATTTAGGAGGAATGATTTTGCATATCAGAGATTATTATTTGAATCCCCGTGCCATCCCGGTATCGTACACCGGGCAGAAACAAACTTTGACCAATGAAAAAGCTATGAGCAAGAGCAAACAGAGGAGCAAATACATGTGAAGCCTCTATAAAGGCCATTCGCTTTTCACGTCGCAAATGAGCAACCCTGTCAGAAATCCTCACTGGCAAGACGAGATTCCTAAAAGGGATCAGCGGCAAAGTGGGTGGGGAGATGGTAGATCAGGGCGGGATGTTAAGGACCAGTACGTTTCCGTCCGAGGAAAGCCCTGCTGGTACTTTGCAGAACCGCTACCATCAGAAGCGAATAAAAGTTGGCCGGCCAAGCAGCCGCAAGAAAGAATACGTAAACGTTTGATTATCAAGGATGACGATTTCGAATTCTTGCGGCTATGCTCGATTTCGGCTGCTGGCGCAAGAACCGAAAACAAAAACATCTGATTATCAACTATTTAAGATTCGACCTTCTGCGGCTGTCTGCCGAAATGGGGAGAAGATCCGCACGGGCAACCGCGGGATGATGGTATGCGAGCGGCTGGTGGCTGGGCTGGTGTTGTGCGCTACCTTGTGCGCTGCCTTGCTGGCATTGTGCGCCGCCTTGCTGGACGCTCGGTCCATGGATACGCCGTCTCGTGGATTGAGCGTCCAAGATTATCATCGCAAAGCCCCATTTCCGGACGCACAATCCACGAGATGAATGAACGATGGACTGAGCGTCCGACGCCGCACCCACATCATGCGTGTTTGCGCTCGCTGGTTGATTGCGTTTCCGGCGGGACGGGTGTTGAAGGATGCGACGATTTGCGTAAGGGGCAGGAAAGTGGCTAGCGAGTGAGTGCCCGTCTCGTGACGGCGCAGGTTCTGCGAGTGTTATGCGTCACTTGTGACGGCTAAAAGGGAGCTGTTCGCCGTCAAGGGCATGAAGCGAAAAGCGGCATCAGTCGCTAGCGGAGACCGAGCGGGAAAGCCTTGTGCAATAGCCGGTCGTAGCGGCAGGGTTTGGGGCAGAGCCCCAGTAAACACTTAGCCCCTGCCCCTAGTCATGAGGAGCAGCCTTCAACACCCGTCCCAGAGGAAACGAAAACAACGACTGGTGGACAATTCCTGCCCACCCGATTTTGGCGGTGATCCCTTTTTTATGGCCGCTATCGAACTAGTCAGCCATCCTCAAGGAAGCCCTGTTTTGAGGATGGCTGATGTCTTAGCGTTGCCGTCCTCACTGAGGGGGCTATATGAGGATGGTAGGAACAAAGCTGAAGAATTATTCCCGGAGAATAGCTTGTTTTTTCGTAATTTTAACCGACCAACTCTCTGAATCCCATGGCAAGAAGAATTCTCTTTGCGGCCGCGATGGTGGCCGGGTTGCTGGTGGCGGGCGTGGTTTCGCTCGGCGCGCAGCCGCAGCTCATGAAGGTCTCCCCGGTCGGGAGGCCCGACGTGGTCGGCTGGGAGGAACTCTTCCACCTGAGCTCCGCGCCTGCCCCGGCCCTGACTTACGCCGAGGTCGCCGGCACCGTCGATTCCCGCTTTGTCCTTACGGAAGACGGCAACATCCGTTGGATCTATGAAAACGATTATCTGGAATACCCCTACGTCATCCGCGGCAACCGCATCTATGACGCTGCGACCGAAGTCGGCGCCCAGACACGCAACACCTACGTTTACGATCCCGCTACGCGAAACATTCTCAGCTTCAACACCGTCTATTACCGCAAGAAGTAATCGGCGCTTTTCGGCGGCCTGCAACGGACGCAGCTGATAGTCAGGTGTTTACAGAAGGTGATCCCCCTTGAAAAGAGGGGGATCACCTTGCGTAATGAGCTGATAGACTGATGCGTACATTGCAGCGCAGAGGGACGGCACGAGCGGCCAGGATGCGCACTTCCTGCAAAGAATCGATGTGTGCCAGATATTGCGCATGGGTGATGGGCGTCTGCGCCAACAGGGTTGAGGCGGAAAAGAGCAGGAAAAGGGTCAGCAGCCGTGTCCTCTTTTCTGGGCGGTCATGAAATAGTAGGCGAGGTCTTCGTTGCGGAGGATGTCGTTGCGGAAGCGGGTGAACCATTCGGCGAAGGTTTCGAGGGTTTCGCCTTTGTAGAAGTTTTCGTCGAGTTCGCGCTCGTAGGTGCCGCCGCCGTTGTTGCTCGCGGCCCAGCCGGTGCAGATGTCGTCGTAGAAGCGGTAGGGTTTTCCCTGCTCGTTGATGCGGAATTCCAGGCCGTGCTCCCGGGCAAACCGCTCGCCGTAGCTGTCGTACCAGCCGCGCACGAGCACCTTCCGTTTGCGCAGCCTCGCGGCCAGCTCCGGGCTGACGGCAATGGCTTTGACCGAATAGTGGATGACGATGTAATCCAGCTGCAGGAACGCTTCCAGGACGCCGGGGCCTACCTCGGTGATACCCTTGCAGAATGCGACGCCCCGGTAGCCGTCGTGATCGACCTCCAGGTCTTTCGCGTGGACTGTCCCTTTACCGCACACCTGGAGCGGTCCGCCCCAGGTGTGGTTAAAAGAGATTTTCTTGCCGTTTTTTTGAGGTACTCATCAAATCGAGATGATTCCCGGTTTCTTGGTCAGGCCGAGGCCGGGTTTGTCTTCGAGGGTGATGCGGCCGTCCACGAGTTTCATGCCGTCGAAGCAGTCGTTGCCCAGGAGGTAGTTGCCGTCGAGGTCGGCCCAGATGACTTTCGGGGAAATCTGGGCGGCAGCGGAGATGGCTACGGATGTCTCGGTCATGCAGCCGACCATGAGCTTCATGTGGTTCTGCTCGGCCATCGTAATCATCTGGCGGGCTTCCCAAAGGCCGGTGCACTTCATCAGCTTGATGTTGATGCCGTGGAAAGCGCCTTTCAGGCGCGGGATGTCGTAGATGCGCTGGCAGCTTTCATCGGCCATTACGGGCAGCGGGCTGCGCTCGGTGATCCAGGCGGTTTCGTCGAGCATCAGCTTGCTCATAGGCTGCTCGATCATCTCCACGCCGCGTTCGGCGAGCCAGTGAATCATGTCGAGGGCGTAGTATTTGTCTTTCCAGCCCTGGTTGGCGTCGATTACGATGGGGCGCTGGTCGCGGGCGCGGATCAGGTTGATCATGCGCTTGTCCTCGGCTTCGCTCATACCGAGTTTCACCTTGATGATCTTGTTCCACGAGGCTTCGGTAATCTTGGTATTGACCATCTCGTCGGAGGCATCGTAGCCGATGGTGTAGCAGGTGTAGGGTGCGTCTTTCGGGTTGAAGCCCCAGATCTTCCACCACGGCTGGCCGAAGATGTTGCCCACCAGGTCGTGCAGGGCGATGTCGATCGAAGCCTTGGCGGCGGTGTTGTTGGTCGTGACCTTGTCGACGGCGGCCATGATGTCTTCAATCTGGAACGGATTGTCGAACTTCGGGAGGACGTTGTCGACCACCTTCTTGTAGAATTCGTGGCACGAGGCCTGCGTTTCTCCCAGATACGGCGGCATGGCGGCCTCGCCGTAGCCTTCGTAGCCGTCCCAGGTGAGGCGGGTGATGACGATAGGGGTCGTGGTGCGTGAAGAACCCGAGATGGTGAAGGTGAACTTCATGATACCCTGGAAGTCTTCCCAGGCAAGTTCGAGTTTCTTGCTGCCAGTTTTCTTCTTGGCGGCTCCCGCACTGCGGGCGAAGAGCTGGGAAGGGTGCCACATCGCGGCGCCGGCCGTCAGCAGGCCCGCCGTCTTGAGGAATGTTCTGCGATCGCTCATATGATTAATTGGATAAATGTCTAAAAATAGACGCCGCTCGCGGCGATGGAAACGACGCCCTTGCCGCAGTCCTGGTTGCCGATGATGCGGCAGGCGCGGATGGGCTTGCGGTCGTAGTAGTCCGGTTCTCCTTCAACCAGCGAGTTGATGCGGACCAGCATCGAGGAGTGGATGATCTTGCCGTCACCGAGATAGATGGCCACGTGCGAGATGCGTTCGGGCTTGTCTTCCGTGGCTTCGCGGCCGAAGAAGACCAGGTCGGCGGGCTGAAGGTTGTCCAGACCCTGTGAGACATCGACCGGTTCACCGGTTTTGTACTGCTGCGAGGCGTTGCGCAGGAGCATGTAGCCGTTGAGGAAATAGACGCTCTTGGAGAAACCGCTGCAGTCCACGCCTTTGATGGAAGTACCTGCCCACAGGTAAGGCACACCGAGGAACGTCTTGGCCGTTTCGATAATCAGCGCGCGTGCTTTCTCGACGTCTTTCTGCGGGGCATCGGCGGGAATGACGGCCTTCCGGCTGTCCACCCAGGTGCGTAGATCCGTCACGTCGGCTGTGGGGACGTAGGCTTCCCGTCCGTCGGGGAGGGAGACCTTTGTATAGTTGCCTGCCGTGCCGGTGGCTTCCACGATGTCGCCCCAGACAGCGTCGCTTACGTGTGCGGCATCGGGTCTGGGCGCGTTGACGAAGAAAGTATAATAATTGGTGACGACCACGCGGCGGGAGGTCTTCCAGGCGTCGAGGCGCGGCTGGTCGATCGGAACGATGGCCATGTCGTTGACCCAGGCTTTGTAGCCGTCGGGGGTCTCGATGTTGACCCAGTATCCGTCGCGATAATGGACCTTGACTGGCGTGCCCATCAGGGCCTGCGTTCCGAGTTCGGCAGCGTAGTCGGGCTTCTCGCGCATATTGATTACGGAGAGGGTGGCCATGGCGAGTCCGTTCTCGTCTTCCGGCTCGGATTTGGGTGTGGTGTCCTGGGGATTCTTGTCGGGGGCTCCGCAGCTCAGCGCGAGCAGCAGGCAGATGAAATAAGTGTAAAAATGTTTCATTTTCCCTTGAAATTGGTACCTTACAATCAACAAATATACGATAAAATTCGCCACAATTCGCCACAATCCGCGGTCTTTCGCCCCAATACGGCCGTTTTTCGCCACAAACGGCTTGTACGCGCAAGGAACTTGGCGCGGGGTTGGCTACCTTTGCGTCCGGTAAAATATTAAAATCTGAAAAAAATGGAAAAAAACGCAATTGAGGAGAAAGTCATCAACATCATCTCCAACAAACTCGGTCTCCCGAAAGAAGAAGTCACCCCCGCCGCCAGCTTCACGATGGATCTCGGCGCCGATTCTCTCGACACTGTCGAGCTGATCATGGACTTCGAGAAAGAGTTCTCGCTGAAGATCTCCGACGAGGATGCGATGAACATCAAGACCGTCGGCGACGCCATCGAATACATCTCCGCGCGTATGTAAATAAAAGGACCCGGCTGACGAGAGCGCTACGAGGCGATCCGGCCCAATCGTTCCGCGATGGTCTTGTAGTAGCTCTTGGAAACGGGGATCTTTTTGGCATCCGGGTGATTGAGCACCAGTAGCACCCGTGCGTTCTCACGCTTGAAGAGCGAGACGTTGTCCACGTTCACGATGAAGGAGCGGTGGCAGCGCACGAGTGAGGTGCCCTCCAGTTGCTTTTCGAGCCGCGTGGTACGGCAGCGCATCAGGTAATTGAGCAGTTTGCCATCCAGCTCGTAACGGATTTCCACGTAATTGTCCTGCGATGCGATGTAGAAGATGTCGTCGGAAGCGACCGACAGCTTCAGGGCACCGGTATAATCGTAGAAATCGATAATACGGGATTTGGGCTCCGGCCGGTCGGCCTCCTGGTTCATTTTCAGGGCATTGATCTCCTCGGCCTTGTCGCGGTTGGCGGCAATCAGCGTGAAAATCACATAGGGGATGGCCAGAATCAGGGCTACACAGTAGGAGGTACGCAGCAGCAGTTTCGCTGAAAGCAGGATTTCCGGATTGAAATAGCGCGAGGCGAACATCAGGTAAACCGTGGCGATCAGGACGAATTCTCCGGTCAGCCATAAGATGTAGCGGCCTACCGTGATGGTATGGCGGATCTGATAGAGCATCATCAGTTCCTTGCTGATGAACAGGATCAGAATGCAGACCAAATAGAACAACAGTGTCGGCACCAGGTTGTTTTTCGGGTCGAGCCCGAGCCAGATGGTGTCAGAAAAGGGGTGATAGAGAAAGAGGAAAAGGAAGGAGAAGACCACGACGAAAGCGACGGATCCCAGCAGAAAAGTTTTCTGCAACAAATATTTCGGAGCGTTCAAGTCAATCAATTTTGCCCCAAATGTACGAATTTTAAAGAATATACCTCAAATGAAAATCATAGGAACAGGCAGTGCGCTTCCCCAGAAGGAGATTTCCAACGACATGCTGGCAGGTTTTCTGGAAACCAGCGACAGTTGGATCACAACGCGCACCGGCATTCACACGCGGCGGCTTCTGAGTACCGAGACATTGCGCGAACTGGCCACCAAGGCAGCGCAGGCCGCCCTTGCATCTTCCGGATTGCAAGCCTCGGAAATCGATTATCTGATTTGCTCGAACGTGGCCAACAGCTATGTGTCCCCCTCGCTGGGCAGCATCCTGCTCGGTACGCTGGGCTGCGTCTGCCCGACGTTCGACCTGAACGGCGCTTGCGCTGGGCTGGTCTATTCGCTCGACATAGCTGATTCTTTCCTTAAGACCGGCCGCGCCCGGAACATCCTGGTCGTGGCGGCTGAACAGCCTTCCCGTTTCTGCAACTGGCACGACAGGGCGACCTCGGTGCTTTTCGGAGACGGTGCTGCGGCTATGGTGGTCACCGAAGGAAAGGGTTTCCGCGATTTCCGCCTGACCGGCGTTCCGCATACCGACGTGATGTACTACAAACGCTCCCTCGAGCCGACGCCGTTCGACCGCGTGGAGGAAAGAACCACGCCGCTGGTGATGGAAGGCCGCGAGGTGTTCCGCATTGCCGTTGAATCCTGCATCAACGATGTGGACGTCCTGCTTCAGCGCAACGGACTGACCGGCGCGGACATCGACAAATACCTGCTCCATCAGGCGAATATGCGCATCATCGAGTGCATCCGCGAGCACCTGGAGCAGCCCCGGGAGAAATTCCCGACCAATATTCAGAAATATGGCAACACGTCCTCGGCCAGCGTCGGCATCCTGATCGACGAGCTCTCCAGAGCCGGTGAGCTGAAAGATGGCCAAACGCTGATGATCAGCACCTTCGGAGGCGGGTTCGTGACTGCGGCGGCCATCCTGGACTGGTCCGCCATCCAATATTGACATTTATGAGAAGAGTAGTTATTACAGGACTGGGCGCTATTTCCCCGCTGGGCAACGACGTGAACACCATGTGGTCGGGCCTGCTGGAAGGGAAGTGCGCCATCGATTATATCAAATCCATCAACACGGAAAACCTGCCGGTCAGGATCGGCGCCGAGGTGAAGGACTTCCGTCCCGAAGACTACGGCATCGACCGCCCGATGATCCGCCACAACGACCGCTATGCGCTCTACGCGCTGGCCGCCGCTTCGCAGGCCATGCGCGACAGCGGCCTCGAAGTAGGCAAGGACGTGGATCCCAGCCGTTTCGGCTGCGCCATCGGCTCGGGTGTGGGCGGCATCCAGACTTTCTGCCGTGAACATAGCTCGATGCTCGAAAACGGTGCCCGTGGCGTCTCGCCGCTCTTTATCCCCGAGATGATTGCCAATATCGCTTCGGGCAACGTGGCGATCACATACCACGCTGAAGGTCCGAATCTCCCTGTTGTCACCGCCTGTGCGACCGGTACACATTCGATCGGCGAGGCTTACCGGCTGATCCGCGAAGGCCGCGCCGACGCGATGATCAGCGGCGGCGCCGAAGCTGCGCTTTGTGAGATGGCCATCTGCGGTTTCGCCAACAGCAAGGCCCTTACCACGAGCGACGACCCGATGGCGGCCTCGCTGCCGTTCGACCTGCGCCGCAAGGGCTTCGTCATCGGCGAAGGTGCCGGCATCATGATCCTGGAAGAATATGAAGCGGCCCGCCGCCGCGGCGCGCACATCTATGCCGAGGTGAGCGGTTACGGCAATACCTGCGACGCTTTCCACTATACCGCGCCGCGTTCCGACGCCAAATGCGCCACGGCGTGCATCCGCCTGGCCCTCGAAGAAGCCGGCTACAAGGACGGAGAGCAGCTCTATGTCAACGCGCATGGCACCGGAACCCCGCTCAATGACAAGTCCGAGACCCTGGCCATCAAGCAGGCCCTGGGCGAGACGGCGGCCCGCCGTGCGGTCATCAGCAGCACCAAGTCGATGATGGGTCACATGCTCGGCGCAACCGGCGCCATCGAGCTGGTGATCTGCGCCCTGACCCTCAGGGACGGCAAAGTGGCTCCGACCATCCATCTCGATGAGCCCGATCCCGAATGCGACCTCGACTATACGCCGCATACCGCCCGCGATTACGCTGCCGGCCTGACGATCAGCAATTCGTTCGGTTTCGGCGGCCAGAACGCGTGCGTGGCATTGAGAAGAATCTAAACAAACGATCAATACTATGGTAAGAGAAGAACTTAAGAATTACCTGCCGCATCGGGAACCGATGTTGCTCGTTGACGATGTGACGGTCGAAGACGGGATTTCTACCGGTCACTATCAGGTGCGCGGTGATGAATTTTTCCTTCAGGGCCACTTCCCCGGCTATCCTGTCGTCCCGGGTGTCATCCTCTGTGAGATTATGGGACAGTGCAGCTGCGCCCTGGTCCTCGAAGAACTCCCCGGCCGCCTGACCTTCTATGCAGGCCTGGACAATGTGCGTTTCAAGAATCAGGTCCGCCCCGGCGACCTGCTCACGGTGACGGCGCATATCGCCAACCGCCGCGGCCTGACTTTCTTCATTGATGCAGAGGCCCGGGTCGACGGCAAGCTCTGTGCGAAAGGAACCCTGATTTTCATGTTGGTCGATAAACCCGAATAAGCTATGAAACTCCTTCAAGATAAAACCGCCCTGATTACCGGCGCTTCGCGCGGAATCGGCCGCAGCCATGCCCTCCTCTTCGCCGATGAGGGTGCGAATATCATCTTTACCGATCTCAAGCAGAACGAGCAGAGCGACGCCCTCGTGGCGGAACTCCGCGCCAAGGGTGTCCGGGCCGATTTCCTGGCTTCGAACGCCTCGGATTTTGCGCAGACACAGGAAGTTGCAGCCTGGGTTCAGGAGAACTACGGCCGCCTCGACATCCTGGTCAACAACGCGGGCATCACCCGCGACCAGCTCATCCTCCGTATGAGCGTGGAAGACTGGAATATGGTGATGGATGTCAATCTCCGCTCCGTCTTCAACTATACCAAAGCCTTCGCGCCGATGATGATGCGTCAGCGCAGCGGCTCGATCGTCAACATCAGCTCAATCGTGGGCCTGAACGGCAACGCCGGCCAGTGCAACTACGCCGCCTCGAAAGCCGGTATCATCGGCTTCACGCGTTCCATCGCCAAGGAACTCGGCTCGCGCGGCATCCGCTGCAACGCCGTGGCTCCGGGCTTCATCGAGACCCCGATGACGCAGCAGCTCTCCGAAGAGGTGCGCAAGGAGTGGATGAAGCAGATCCCGCTGCACCGCGGCGGCCTCGACACCGACGTGGCGCACGTGTCGCTCTTCCTGGCCAGCGACCTGGCCGCCTATGTGACCGGACAGGTCATCAGCTGCGACGGCGGTCTGGCGATCAACTAGAAACACAATCACATCAGAACACAATCCTATGTCATTCAAAATAGTAGTATTGGCCAAACAGGTCCCCGACACGCACAATGTCGGGGCCGATGCCATGAATGCGGACGGCACCGTCAACCGTGCCGCCCTGCCGACTGTTTTCAATCCGGAAGACCTCAAAGCCCTTGAGATGGCCCTGCAGGTCAAAGACCAGATGCCCGATGCAACGGTCACTGTGGTTACGATGGGCCCGCCCCGCGCTGCCGAAATCATCAAGGATGCCCGCAATCGCGGCGCCGACGACGGTTTCGTGCTGAGCGACGCCCGCTTTGCCGGTGCCGACACGCTGGCCACTTCGTATGCCCTTTCGCAGGCCATCCGCCAGACAGGCAAGGTCGACCTGATCCTGGGCGGCCGTCAGGCCATCGACGGCGATACCGCGCAGGTGGGACCGCAGGTGGCTGAAAAACTGGATATTCCCCAGGTTACGTATGCTGAGGAACTGCTTGCCGTCGATGCGGAGACGATCACCATCCGCCGCCGTCTGGAACGGGGAACCGAGTGCGTCAAGGCCCAACTTCCCGTGCTGGTAACCGTCACGTCGGCTGCCGCCGACTGCCGGTTCCCGAATGCGCACCGGATGATCCGCCTCTCCAAGGAGGAGGTCCGGATGATCAACGCCGACAGCATTGACGCCGAAATGGACCGCCTCGGCTTGAAAGGCTCGCCGACCAAGGTCAAGCAGATTGAAAACGTGGTGCTCTCGCACAAGGAGTCGGTCGTTCTGGAGCCCACCGAGGCTGCCCTGAGTGAACTCTCCGCGACGCTGATCAAAGAGCACATTTTGTAGGATCCGAAAAACCAAGGAATCGATGAATAACGTATTAGTATATTGCGAACTGTCGGAGAAGAACCAGATTGCCGACATCGCACTGGAGCTTTGCACCAAAGGCCGTCAGCTGGCCAGCCGTCTGGGCTGCCGCCTGCAGGCCGCCGTGCTGGGCAGCGGCGTGAAAGCCGCGGCCGAGTCGCTCTATCCCTATGGCGTGGACGAGGTGTTCCTGGCCGATGACCCGCGGCTTTCACCCTACCGTACCCTGCCGCATTTCGACGTGCTTTCCAAGCTGATCCAGAAGGAGCAGCCGCAGATCGTGCTCTTCGGCGCCTCCAGCGTCGGCCGCGACCTCGCCCCGCGCATCGCTTCGTTCCTGCGTTGCGGCCTGACCGCTGACTGTACGCAGCTTGAGATCGGTTCGCACGAAGATCCCAAGACCAAGAAGACGTACGAGAATATCCTCTATCAGATCCGTCCTGCCTTCGGCGGCAATATCATCGCCACCATCGTCTGCCCGGAGACCCGTCCGCAGATGGCAACTGTCCGCGAGGGTGTGATGAAGAAAGAGGTGTTCGATCCTGCCTATAAGGGTGTTATCGTTCCCGTGGCCGTCGAGGCTTCGCTGGCCAAGGCGGACCAGGCGGTTGAGATCCTCAGCCGGGAGATCGAAGAGCAGAAGATCGACATCAAGGGTGCCCAGATTATCGTGGCCGGCGGCTACGGTATGGGCAGCCGTGAGAACTTCCAGATCCTCCATCAGTTCGCCCGCCTGATCGGCGCCAGCGTCGGCGCTACCCGCGCTGCCGTGGACGCCGGCTTCTGCGAAGGCGAGCGCCAGATCGGCCAGACCGGCGTGACGGTCCGTCCCAAACTCTACATCGCCTGCGGCATCAGCGGCGCCGTCCAGCACCGCGCCGGCATGGAGCAGAGTGCCAAGATCATCAGCATCAATACCGATCCGGATGCGCCCATCAACGCCATCGCCGACTACACGATCATCGGCGACGTGATGACCGTCATCCCCCAGTTTATGGCTTGTTATAAAAATAATCTGAAGTAGTTATGAATTTCTATACCGATAACGAGAGCCTTTCCTTCTACCTCCACCATCCGGAAATGGAGCGCGTGGTCGCCGTCAAGGAAAAGGATTATGCCGAGGCTGGACAGCACCCGGAAGCCCCCGCTTCCGCTGAAGAGGCTGTTTCGCAGTATGATATGGTGATGAACCTGGTAGGTGAAATCGCCGGCGAGGTGATTGCGCCCAACGCCGAGCAGGTGGACCACGAGGGCCCGAAGCTCGAGAACGGCCGCGTCTCTTATGCGCCCGGCACCCGCCGGAACCTCGACGCCCTGATCCAGGCGGGCCTCTACGGCATTTCGCTCGACCGCAAATACAACGGTCTCAACTGGCCGCGTGCGGCCGTGGTGATGGCCGCCGAGATCATCGCCCGCGCCGATGTGGGCTTCGCCACGATCTGGGGCCTGACCGACTGCGCCGACACCATCCAGGAATTCGGCTCCGACGCACTGAAAGACAAGTATCTGCCCCGCATCTGCCAGGGTGCCACCTGCTCGATGGACCTCACGGAACCCGACGCAGGCAGCGACCTGCAGTCGGTGCGCCTGAAGGCTACCTACGACGAGGCAGCCGGCTGCTGGCGCCTGAACGGTGTGAAG
>DETK01000028.1:3961-33199 GCA_002361615.1 Bacteroidales bacterium UBA3290 | reverse complement strand
CGCTTCATCACCAACGGTGACGCCGACCTGCACCTGGTGCTGGCCCGCAGCGAGGAAGGTTCGACCGACGGCCGCGGCCTGTCGTACTTCGTGTTCGACCGTGCCGACGGCGGTATGGTGGTGCGCCGCATCGAGAACAAGATGGGCATCAAGGGCTCGCCGACCTGCGAACTGCAGTTCACCAACGCCCCGGCCCAGATCGTGGGCGAACGCCGCCTGGGTCTGATCAAATACGTGATGTCGCTGATGAACGGCGCCCGTCTGGGCGTAGGTGCCCAGTCGATCGGTCTCTGCGAAGCCGCCTGCCGCGAAGCCGAGGCATACGCCGCTTCGCGCGAACAGTTCGGTCATCCCATCAACCAGTTCGTGGCTGTCCAGGACATCCTGGCCCGGATGCGTGCCCGTACCGACGGTGCCCGGAGCCTGCTGTATGAGACCGCCCGTTACGTTGACCTTTCGGCCTCTTCGCGCGCCGCATCCCGCGTCGCCGACATCCTCACGCCGCTGGTGAAACTCAGCGCCAGCGAGTTCGCCAACCGTTGCGCCTACGACTGCATCCAGGTCCACGGCGGAAGCGGCTTTATGAAGGAATACGCCTGCGAACGCCTGTATCGCGACGCCCGCATCCTCTCGATCTACGAAGGAACGAGCCAGCTGCAGGTCGTGGCTGCTGTGAAAGGCATCGCCAACGGCGCCTATCTCAAGCAGATTGAAAGCTACGAGGCCCGCGTCGCCGAGATGCTGGCTGCGGCTCCAGCCGGCGAATCCGCTGACGCGGATCTCGCCGCCCGGCAGCACTGCCTCGATGTCCTGCGCAAGGCCACCGAAGGCTACAAGCGTTTCTACGAGATGGCTACCGTCGAAGGCAGCACCAGCGAACACTTCGAGCACGCGACCCGCGCCCTGACCGAGGTCCTTGCCAGCATCGTGATGGGCTACCTCCTGCTGCTCGACAGCTTCCGCGACGCCCGCTACCTGAAATCCAGCCAGTACTTCGTCCGCGAAAGCATCGGCCAGGTCACCCGCCACATCGCCGCACTGGAGAACTGCTAGCCTGCGGCCGCTGCAACGGACGCATCTCCCGTCCTTTGGCCTGGCTCGCCCGCCGCTGCAGCGGACGGCGCTCCCGTCCTTTGGCCTGGCCCGCTCGGCGCTGCAACGGACGGCGCTTCCGCCTCGGCTCGACTCACCGCTGCAACGGACGCATCTGACTGTCAGCCGATTACGCAAAGTGATCCCCCTCAAAACGAGGGGGATCAACTTTTATAAACAGTTGAAGGTCAACTGTGTACATTGCAGCGCTGATGTCCCGTCCTAAAAAAAGTTTACCAAAGAAACATGGGAGTTCCCTATTCCGTAATGGAGGGATATTCTATATAGACGATCTCCGTATGATTGTCCTTCTCCAGCGTACCGATGGTGGTACCGGCCCGGAGCAGGATGCGACGCAGTTTTGGACAATTGCGTGTATGGATGTTTTCGAAGTGTTTTTGATGGGATGACGTAAAGTCCAGCTCTTCGATATTCGGTGCATTATCGCACCAGACATTGTTGATATAGGGATTCAAAGTAAGATCAAATTTCTTTCCTTGAAAATGACCGATGTTGAACGAATTCATATTCGGAAAATGACGGAAATAGTCTGCGGGTATAAAGCGGGCAACATAGCTAAAGTGCAGACTTGTCAAATCTAGAAAGGTCATTTCCGGTAGATACTTTAGATCCGTACCATTCAGACCTACTTCGCGAACGAGAGGATTGTGCGAAAAATCAATACTGTCGAGAGGATTGACGTTTAATGAGATGTTTTGAAGCAAAGGATTGCCCGAAAGATCAATGGTGTGAAGTTCGTTGCTCTCCAGACGGCAAAACTCGAGTTTTGGGTTGCCTGAAAGATCCACCTCGTAAAGATTTCCATTGCCCCAAGGGCTCCCGTCGGCAGTGAGCCGCCTGAGCTGGCTCATCTTTTCGATTCCTCGAAGAGAGTAAATGGAATCGGTACAGACCTCGATTTCATTGATTTTCAGCGCTTCGAACAGTGTCAGCACTTCGTCGTCGTTCTTGTCAAAGTTTTGCAGGATATAACGGCGGAACACCGGGTCAGGAATCGTGACAGTCTCTTCGCCCGCCTCCGTCCGGAACACTACATTATCCGTAGTCAATGTCTCTGCACCGTTCCCCAGGAAGGCTTCTACTTGATACGTCGTTTCCGATGCCAGTCCCTTGACAGTGGCAGTAAGCACTCCATCAACCAACAAAGCCGGGATTTCGCTCAGAAATCCTTCTCCGAACCGGAAACCATATGAAGTCACCCCGGCCGTGCTGCCACTCACCGGACAAGAGATCCTCGCCTGAAACGCCTCCGCCTCGACGGTTACAGCACCCAGTTTAGGGGCCGCGAAATCTGTTGCTGCGGGATCCGTGGAACAAGCAGAGAGGAGTTCCAGAATCAAAATAAGAGTAAATAAATGCCGGATGTTTTGAATCATAAGGCTTTCGGGGTCGTGTTACGGATTCTCTTTGAAAAAGTCTTGACAGAACGCATCCGGGCTGACAACAGGGAGGCCGAAGGGTTTGTCAAAGTGTTTGTCGTTTGTGATGATCAATTCGCAGGCAGTATCAACCGCGATAACGGAGTGGACCGCATCTTCAAAATCATCGGTGAAATGGTTCGCCGCCAGTAGCAGACTGCGGCGGGAAGTATCACGGATTGTCAGAATGTCATCAAGACGCGAGAGCAAAGTCCTCAGTTCCTGAAGACGGGCTTTGTTTCCTTTCGTGTAGATATAAGCGAGATCGACCAGGCTTTGTGCCGATACGACTGCTTCAATCATCCCTCGGGCCGCCAGCCCCAGGATCGCTTGACCATATCGGTGCCGTTCACGGCTGGTTTCAAGCGCATCGAGCAGGATATTCGTGTCGAGGAAGACTCTCATTCTGCCAGAAGCTTTGCGATTCGGGGATTCTGGGCCAAGTCATCGGGCGAAAGGCCGAAAGAATCGACGGCCAGTGCAGTGAGCACCGGATCGGGCTCAAGATCGCAGAGGGGCAGGCGTGCCTGCTGCGGTTCAGCCGCCTGAATCAGCGTATTAACGGCAAACGTATTGAACGAGACCTTCGCCCGCCGTGCCGCACTTTTGATTGCTGCATAGCTCTCAGGCGACATCCTTAAGATTGCCTGTACCCTTTCTTCTTTCTCAGCCGTTCTATTCATACCACATCACTTTTCAGCAAAGATACAACAAAATGATAGCATTTTCAAATAATGATATCATACACCATCCAAGTGTTTTTCCACGTTAAAGCGTCCTCATTGCTCAAAATGGACCATTGTGAACTTGATTACTGTTACCATAAGGGTTTACTTTGTATAACAAAACGCAAGAGCTATGAAAGATAAACTGTATCAATCTCCTGAAGTAGAGGTAATTAAAATTGAGTCTGATGAAAGGATCCTGGCTGGAGGCAGCGGAGGAACAGATCCGCTGGATCCTGAGGATGGCTAATTTAAGTCAGGTAATCTTATGAATAGAGTTTCTTATTTAGCGGCGGCAATACTATGTCTTGGAATTGTCGCTTGTGAAAGAACAGACCTTATTGAAGTATTGAACAATCCCTTAATGGTTCAGAAGGTATCGTTCTCTGTCGATTCGCTTATTATTGACAATGAGGGAGGAATCATGACGAAAACTATGATTTCCCCCACTGATTATAGTATCCCATGGATGCCGAAAGACACGATAGGCGTATTCCCGGATTGTGGAAGTCAGGTTTATTTTGTGGTACCAGTTGATGCCGCGGCCGGTTCTGCTTCGTTCGACGGGGGCGGATGGGAGTTCAAGATTGGGGCCGTATATCGCGGGTATTATCCTTTTGTCGGAGATATTTATCTTGATCCGAAGAGTGTCCCTGTCAGGTATAAAGGTCAGAAACAGGTTGGAAACAATAATTCCAACAATATTGGGCCATATCTGGCAACATATACTTCTGGCGTTTCTGCAGAAGCAGGTAATCTCAGTTTCGCATTTCACCATCTGAATACCTTTCTAAGGCCTGTGGTAGTATTACCAGCAGGTGAATATACTAAGATGACTATAGCTACGGATGCTGACCTATTCGTGGAAAGCGGGACTTTTGATCTGACATCAGAGAGCCCTGTGATTGTTGCGGACAAGTATTCAAATAAAATGACCATGGATCTGGATATCACATTCAGCCAGTCAGAGACGATGACTTTGTTTGTTTCTTGTGCACCCGCTAATTTTACTGGTCATGAGCTGCAGATTACTATTGACAGCAAGGATGGCAGCTATTCTTATACCTATAGTCCATCGAAAGAATATGAATCTGGGCATATTTATCGTTTACTCGCCTCATCGGTCGTCTTCGTTCCCAAAAACGGCTTGGTAGAATTCTCAGATGACAACTTTAAAGCATATTGCGTTGATAATTTCGACACAAACGACGATGGTGAGATTTCTATGGATGAAGCGAGTGTCGTAACCAAGATTAATGTCAATACTGATAATATTACATCACTTGCCGGAATTGAGCATTTTACAAATCTAGAAACTTTATGGTGTGGTGGGACCTGGGAGAATATGGAGATAGCTAGAGGCCAATTGACCAGTTTGAATACCAGCAATAATAAGGCGTTAAAAGATTTGTGGTGTCCTTATAATCAACTCTGTGATCTGGATATTAGTAATAATGTCTTGCTAACTCGCGTTGTATTGGATGTTAATCCATTGACGAGCTTGGATGTTCGAAATAATAAAGAATTAAAGACGCTCCTTTGCCGATACGGAGAAGCACTGTCCTCTCTATACATAGGAGAAAATACGGCATTGACTTCATTGGATTGCAGTATAAATCAATTAAGTCATCTTGATGTAACGGGGTGTCCGTCATTGACATATCTTTATTGTGGCTCCAATCTGCTGAATGAGATAGATGTTTCAAATAATACTGACCTAAGAGTATTAATGTGTGGGAGGAATAGGCTTTCAGCGATAAATGTTTCGAATAATACTTTACTTGAGACGCTCAATTGCCAGTACAACCAATTATCAGCTATCAGTATTAGCAATAATACTCGCCTGAAAGATTTTAGATGCGATGGTAACAGTATAACGACCCTTGATGTCTCTTCTCTTGAAGTGTTAACAAGGCTTTGGTGCCAAGATAACAATCTTAGTTCACTTGATGTAAGCGGAAATACTGAACTAGAAAGTCTTAATTGCTCCGGAAATCCCCTGGGTTCTTTGATTTTAAGTAATAATGCGGGACTAAAGCAATTGGCGTGTGAGAAAGCTTTACTCACAAATATTAATGTGGCGGATTGCCCGTTGTTGGAGGAGTTGTATTGTAGTAATAATAGCCTTGAGGCTCTGGATGTTAGTGCGAATACTTCGTTGCGGAGATTGCAATGTGGCAACAATACGATATCGACGTTAGATGTCAGTCATAATAACGCACTTATGATTCTGTTATGTAACAATAATTGTTTAACAGAGCTTGATGTCAGTCAGAATAAGCAACTAACTACGTTGAATTGTCTGGGCAATCCCGATTTTAGAACGTTGTACGTTTCTGCTGGACAATATGTTGACTTGTTTTCACTACCAGATAATACGAGTATCATTACCATATCAAACTAGATGAAACAGAATGCTATTCTTGTGGCAGTAATACTATGTTTTAGCTTTGCTGCGTGTGAAGCTCCAACCTGACTTATAGTTGGCAGAATCGCAAATTTCTATTGTACATACGTCCTGTTATGGAATAATCTTAATAATGCATTATTATGAGTATTGAGCAAGTAAAGGAAAAAGTCAGCAAACAGTTTCCAGGGATTATGTTCTGGACACCTAGGAGAAGGCGATGGAAGGATCGGAAAATCCTATTGGGTTTTCGCGTTGAGGTAAATAACGAGGCCTACTATGTCTTCCTTGGCGAAAACGGATTGGGTAAACAAGTAAAACGCCAACGTACAATCATTCCACTCTATTGTGAGATCGCGTTGGTGAATGGCGGTAAAATAGAGGAAAAGATGGGAGATGCAGGAAGAGTGGTTTTCCGTCTTTTGCCTGAATTTAAACGCAGAAACTCATATTACCGTTTTGCCCCTTTTGCTGAAAATGAATTAGAATCAGCAGGACAAAAGCTATTAGATACCCTTGCCTTGATTCTTCCAGAAATAGTCTGATTATCAAGAGCACTTCCGACGTCTTTATAAAGATGTCCAAGGCGACGCTGTGGCTTATTCCGAGTTCGTGCCATTTTTGGTAACTTTGCACTTATATGGACCAGAAGAAACCGATCCCCGAACTGAATTACCTCCTGACCCAAGTGGAGAAGCACTATGGCCGCAGGGTGGCGACGACGACCGATTTTGAGGCGTTGTCGGTGGTGATTGAGCGGGAGACGGGAGAGCTTCTATCGACGTCAACTTTGAAGCGGTTGTGGGGTTATGTGACGAGCCATCCGATGCCGCGGCTTTCGACCCTGGATATTCTGAGCCGGTTTGTGGGTTTTCGCGATTTCCGGCTTTTCTGCGAGTCGCTCAAGAGCGATGCGGCGTTTTCTTCGAATTTCCTGACGGTGCAGTCGGTCTTCAGTGCCGACTTGAAGCCTGGCGATATCCTGACGATCGGATGGAATCCTGACCGGCTGGTCAAATTGCGCTATGAGGGCAATAATCAATATGCGGTGACGGAAAGTATGAATGCCAAGCTTATGGCGGGTGATCGTTTTGAGCTGGCACATCTGATGAAGGGCTATCCGCTCAATATTCCCCGGATTTTGCGTGACAACGCCTATACACCAGCCTATATCGCCGGCACGGACGGGGGGCTAACGCTTCTGCGTGTCGAGACAGTGTAACTTTTTATTTTTTTGTAAAAGAAATTGCTTTTTTACCGGTCCTGCGCGGGGTGGGCGTAGTATCTTTGTCGAAAAATGAAACGATATGGAGACGAAAGATTCAATTGGCAAAGGTGAAGTGATCCTCTATCAGACAGAGGATGGCCAGACACAACTTGACGTTAAGCTGGAAAACGAAACCGTATGGTTGTCACAGGGGCAGATGGCGACACTGTTTCAGCGCGATAGAACAGTGATAACCAGGCATATCCAAAACATTTTCAAAGAAGGAGAATTGGACAAGGAAGTGGTATGTGCAAAATATGCATATACCACCCCACACGGCGCTATGGCAGACAAATTCCAGACAGGAGAAGTTGTATTGTATAATCTGGATGTTATTATATCAGTCGGATATAGGGTCAAGTCTGCACGGGGAACGCAGTTCCGTATATGGGCGAATCGGGTTCTGAAAGACTATCTCATTCGCGGTTTTGCCGTCAAGAAAGATTTGGCGCAGCAGAAGTACGAAGAGCTGAAGCAGCTGGTCGCGGTGATGGGGCGTACGATGAGTTATGTTGAGCTGAAAGAGTCAGATGCCGATCAGTTGCAATCGGTTTTTGAGGTGGTTCAAGACTATACGTATGCGCTCGATACACTTGACAGCTATGATTACCAGACACTCAAAATCGAGCAGACAACCAGACCCGAGCGATTCCATGCGACATATGACAACGCAATGGATGTGATCCGGGAATTGAAGGCTAAGTTTGGAGGGAGTTCTCTTTTTGGTAATGAGAAGGATCAGTCGTTCCACAGTTCCATCGGTCAGATATATCAGACTTGGAACGGGCAGGAACTATATCCATCCATTGAAGAGAAGGCTGCTATGTTGCTTTATCTGGTTACGAAAAACCATAGCTTCAGTGACGGGAATAAACGAATCGCTGCTACGCTTTTCCTCTGGTTTATGGATAGGAATGGCGTACTGTATGGGGAAAATGGGAGAAAACGCATCGCTGACAATGCACTAGTAGCTCTTACGCTGATGATTGCAGAAAGCCGGATGGATGAAATGGATACGATGATCAAACTGACTGTCAGTTTGATCAATGCGCGCAACTAACGTCTTGCCGGATATCGCCGGCACGGACGGGGGGCTAACGCTTCTGCGTGTCGAGGATTTGTTTTGAGACTTCTTCGAAGAGGTCGTCGATGTTCTCGGGGTCGTCCGGGTTGGGCGTGGGTTGGGCGGGCTTTGTTTCCGGTTCGGGTTTTTGTCCGTTGCGGTTGAAGAAATAGCCGCCGGCCAGGACGGCGGCCAGCAGGATCACGGCGGCCAGCACTCCCCACAGCCACGTTGGCCGGCGTTTGTGGAGCGCTTCTTTCACTTCTTCGGCCGAGGAGAAGCGTTTCTCGGGCCTACGGTCCATGCACTTGAGCGCGATGTTTGTGAAGCGGTCCGACACTTCGAAAAGGATGCGGCCCAACGAGAAGATGTCGCTGCGGGCATCGGCTGGGTCGCCGCGAAGTACCTCCGGAGCGGCATAGACCACGGTGCCGGCGGATTCCTTGTGGGTGGCGTGCGTGTCTGAGTCGGACAAGCCGAAGTCGATGAGTTTGATGTGAGAGCCCTTATGGGTGACCAGGATGTTTTCGGGTTTGAGGTCGCGGTGAAACACCTGCTTGTGGTGGATGTAAGAGAGGGCGTCGCAAAGCTCGCTGAACAACTGGACTTCGAGTTCCCGGGCGACGGGGCCGTGGGCATATAACTCCTCAAGCGTGCAGCCGTCCACCCACTCCATTTCTATGCAGGGGCCGAGGCTGTCCACCTCGCGGAAGTCCAGGGTTTTGCAGATGCCGGGATGGTCGAGTTCCCATCCAATCTCGAATTCTTTGCGAAGCAGACCCCGGTAGAACGGATCGTTCCGGAATTCCTCCTTGAGGGCTTTGAGCACGCGGAACTTTCCTTCGCGCTGGGTCCGATAGAGGATGCTGGGTCCTTTCTCGGAGCAGTAGATGCATTCGAGGCCGCTGGCAGTGGTCATGCCACACCCTGGATCGGAGAAGAAAAAGGAGGGATCGTCCACTTATAATGATAATTATCAAACAAAAATAAGGATTATTTGTGTATATTTGAAATCTATGAACGGATTCTTGTTTCGCATCGTTCTCCTGTGCGGGTGGTTTCTACTGCAAAGTGTCTTGCCGTTGTCGGCGCAGCAGCGTCTGCGTTTCCCGACACCTGTCTCGCGTGTGGAACAGGATAGCCTTCAATGGGAGCAAGTGCTGCAGCGCTACCAGTCTTTCTGCGATGTGGCCATCGCGGCGAAGGCCGGCGATAAAGAAGCTGCAAAGCAACTTCGTTCGCAGGCCGATGCAATCAGCCAGTTGCTGAAAAAAGTGAAGGGGAGCAATATGACGCCCTCGCAACAGCAGCGTTTCAACCAGATGAAGCAGCGCTATGCCGACGTGGTGACGCTGCCCGAACTGCCGGTGGCGGCTTCGCCAACCGTGGTGCAGGTTGTTGCCGGCCAGACAGTCGTCATTCGCGACACGGTAATCGTGATGCGTGAGGTGCAGAAAACCGATACAGTCCGTATCGTAGAGCAAAAGGTCGTTGAAGTGCCCGTCGAACGGGTGGTGGAAGTACCTGTCGAAGTTCCGGTTGAGGTGCCAGTTGCTGCTCCGGTCGACACAAAGGCTCCTCCCTTTCATTATTTGCTGCTGGCCGAGGCTGTCGTACCTGATTTTTCGTATGGACTGATGCTGGGTGTGGTGCGTAAGGCGGGCCTGTATGTCCGTTTCGACAGCAACTTCTGTTATCCCACGGTCGATTATACCTGTACCTCCGACGGTCAGGCCTATTACGGGCAGATCTGGACGACGGGAAGGACGCAGCGGAGCCGTCTTTCCGCCACGGGTGGCGTGTTGTGGCATCCGGCCTCTTGGCTGACGCTTTATACCGGTGCTGGATATGGGTGGCGCAGCCTCTGTTGGGAGGATCTCTCCGGTCGCTGGGCGGAGGTTTCAGACGTGACTTTGCGGGGTGTTTCTGCTGATTTAGGCGCCGTCTTCAATATCGGACGATTTGCCCTTTCTGCCGGTGTGACGACGCTCTCGTTCCGACGCATCGATTGTACACTCGGTCTGGGTATGTACTTCTAAGCGCTTTTTCATTATCTTTGCGGCCGTTATGGCGAACGAGAAGTTAGCGGGGCATCTGGCGGTTGCCGGGGCGTATATTATTTTCGGCTTGAATGTGGTGTGCTGCAAGGACATCGCCAACAGCGCGCTTGTGTCTCCGATCGTGTTGTTTACTTTCCGGGCGTTGGGGGCTGCGGTGCTTTTCTGGGGGTTGTCGCTGTTCATGCCGCGGGAGAAGGTGGACCGGGGGGATTTCTGGAAGATTGCGCTGGCTTCGCTGCTGGGGTTGTTCCTCACGCAGTTCACGTTCCTGCAGGGGATTACGATGGCCAGTGCCATCGATGCGGCCATTATGGGTACGCTGGGTCCGATCTTTACCATGATTTTCGCCTTCCTGTTCCTGAAGGAGCCGATCACGTGGATGAAGGCGGGGGGTGTGGCCATCAGTTTCGCGGGAATCCTGTTCCTGATTTTCAATTCGGTCCATTCGGGCGGGGCGAATGCTTCTACGCCGGCGGGTATCGTGCTGCTGCTGCTGAACAGCCTTTGTTTCGCTTTGTATCTGGCGCTTTTCCGGCCGGTTATCGCCAAGTACAATGTGGTCACGTTCATGAAGTGGATGTTCCTCTTCTCGCTGCTGATGTCGTTGCCTTTCTCGGCCAAGGGGCTGGTGACCACGGATTACTCGGTCATCCCGATGAAGGTGGGGCTGGAGATCGGCTATCTGGTGTTTTTCGCCACCTTCGTGGCGTATTTCCTCATCCCTTTCGGTCAGAAGCGTATCCGTCCCACGCTGGTGAGCATGTATTCGTATATGCAGCCGATCCTGGCTACCGTCCTGAGCATCATCCTGGGCGTCGATGCCCTCACCTGGCAGAAAATCCTGGCTACGGCACTGGTAGTCGGCGGCGTGGTCCTGGTGAGCAAGAGCCGTGCGGCAGCTCGCTGAAAAACAACGTCAACGCTAAAAAATTATCATTATATTTACGACTTCAATTTGGAGCCGTATGAGTATCGATCGTTTCGAGCTGGTCAGGACGTCGTTCGGCAAGAAGGCGCCGGCCGTGGATCTTCCCGACAAGAAATCATCTGAGTATTTCGGCGAACGCCTGTTCAATCGCGCCGCGATGCGGAAGTATCTGGATCCGCGTACTTTCGAGGCGCTGATGGAATGCATCGACAAGGGACATCCGCTCGACCGTGCGACGGCTGACCGCGTGGCCGGCGGTATGAAGGAGTGGGCGTTGGAAAACCACGTTACCCACGTAACGCACTGGTTCCAGCCGCTGACGGAAGGGACGGCCGAGAAGCACGATTCACTCATCGCGCTGGATGGCCGCGGCGGCGTCATCGAGACTTTCGACGGCAGTTCGCTCGCCCAGCAGGAGTCTGACGGATCTTCTTTCCCAAACGGTGGCATCCGGGCCACCTTCGAGGCCCGCGGCTATACGGCCTGGGATCCGACCTCGCCTGTCTTCATCCAGGAAGATACGCTCTGCATCCCCACGGTTTTCGTCGCATATACCGGCGAGGCACTCGATTACAAGACGCCGCTCAAGCGTTCCATCAAGGCGGTCAGCGATGCCGCCGTGCCCATCTGCCGCCTTTTCGAT
This sequence comes from Bacteroidales bacterium UBA3290, assembly GCA_002361615.1. Lineage (GTDB taxonomy): Bacteria > Bacteroidota > Bacteroidia > Bacteroidales > UBA932 > Cacconaster. Next base: position 21,575 of record DETK01000028.1, on the reverse strand, counting down.
CCGGCTGTGAACAAGGTGAAGTGCTTCCTGGGCTGGGAGCAGGAGTATTTCCTGGTGGACGAAGACCTTTATGCCGCGCGTACCGACCTGATGATTACCGGCCGGACGCTGATGGGCCATATGTCCTCCAAGAGCCAGCAGCTCGCCGACCACTATTTCGGCGCCATTCCTGCCCGCGTCGCAGCTTTCATGCGCGAGCTGGAAGTGGAGGGCCTCCGGCTCGGCATTCCGCTCAAGACCCGGCATAACGAGGTGGCACCCAACCAGTTCGAGCTGGCTCCCATCTACGGGGAAGCGAATCTTTCGAACGACCAGAACCAGCTGGTGATGAACCTGATGAATTCCATTGCCCGCAAGCACGGTTTTGTGGTGCTGCTGCATGAGAAACCCTTCCATGGCATCAACGGCTCTGGCAAGCACTGCAACTGGTCGCTGGGTACCGACACGGGCCGGCCGTTGATGGCCCCCGGCCGGGACGCGATGGGCAACCTGCTGTTCCTGACCTTCTTCGTCAACGTGCTGATGGCTGTCCAGCGGCACAACGACGTGCTCAAGGCCAGCATCGCCAGCGCCACCAACGCCCATCGTCTGGGTGGAAACGAGGCCCCGCCAGCCATTATCTCCGCCTTCCTGGGCCGCACGATGACCGCTGTCCTGCGCAAGATCCTGACCGTTCCTTCCGATACGCCCATCGAGATCGCCGGGCGCAAGGGACGCAGTGTCGGTTTGATCGAGATTCCGGAAATCTTTGTCGACAATACGGACCGCAACCGCACATCTCCCTTTGCCTTTACCGGCAATCGTTTTGAGTTCCGTGCCGTCGGCTCCAGCGCCAACTGCGCCGGCGCCGTAACTACGCTCAATGCGGCCGTGGCAGAGCAGCTGCTCGACTTCAAGCAGGCGCTCGATAAGGAACTGGCAGCAGGCAAGACCCTGCAAGTAGCCGTGATGGACACGCTCAAGCCGGTCATAGCCCAGATCATCGATGTCGTCTGCTTCGACGGGAACGGCTATTCTGAGGAATGGCAGCTGGAAGCGCAGCGCCGTGGCCTCGACGTGGAGACCAGCGTGCCGGAAATGTTCAAGGCCTTCACCACGCCCGAATCCGTGGCCATGTTCACCCGGACCGGCGTCTATACCGAAAAGGAACTGGGCGCCCGCAACGAGGTCAAGTGGGATATCTATACGAAGAAAGTCCAGATCGAGAGCCGGGTGATGGTCCGTATGGCCGTCAACCATATCATCCCTGCGGCCCTGGAGTATAAGACGCGGCTGCTCAAGGAAGTGTCGCTGCACCAGCAGGTGATGGGAAGTTTCGACGGATGCGGCACGGAACTCGACCTGATCCGCCGCATCGGCGCTTATATAGAAGAGGTGAGCGACCGTGCCGAAGCCATGCGCCTGGCGCGTAAGCGGGCCAATACGATAGAGGATGAGTACGCCCGCGCCGTGGCCTACCACGCTATCGCAGCGCAGATCGAAGAATTGCGCCGGCCCGTCGACAAGCTCGAGGAACTGGTGGACAACCAGCTATGGCCTCTGCCCAAGTACCGCGAACTGTTGTTCATCAGCTGATTTTTCAAAAAAAGTGAAAAATTTTTGAAATATCGCTTGCGATATAAAAATAAAGTTGTTCCTTTGTGTCGCGAACGATATAAATAGAAAAAGCAATAACAAACAATAAACAGTAAACACCATGGACAAACAGAAATCTATCGCGGCCCTTCAGGCCTATGCAACCGGCCTCGCCGCCCAGTCTCTCCAGCACAAAGTAGAAGGTAAGATCTTCGCCGACCAGGGCTTCTCCAAACTGGGTGAGAAGTACGCAGAACACGCAGCCGAGGAAATGGCTTGGGTGGATCAGTTCATCGAGCGTATCCTCGACCTCGGCGGTACGCCGCTGGTGGAAGCCGCTCCGGCTATGCCCGTTACCACCGACCCTGTCGAATACATCAAGGCCGACCTGGCCGTCTCCCACGAGCAGGTTCCCATCCTGCAGCAGTTGGTCCTCTCTCTCGCCGACGACCTCAAGACCTACGACATTCTCAAGGCCTACGCCCTTGACGAAGAAGAAGATATGCTCTGGAGCGAAACCCAGCTCGACCTGATCGAGAAGATCGGTCTGCAGAACTGGCTTGTCAAACAGCTTTAATTCGTGAAAGTCATGGCAAAGATTTACGATTTCAAGACCAAGAGCAACCGGGGTGCCGAAGTGGATTTCGCCCAGTTCGAAGGCAAAGTCCTGATGGTTGTCAATACCGCTTCCAAATGCGGCTTCACCCCGCAGTACGACGGCCTGGAGGCGCTCTACCAGAAGTATAAGGACCAGGGTCTGGTGATTGTCGGCTTCCCTTGCGACCAGTTCGCCGGCCAGGAACCCGGTTCCAACGACGAGATTGCGGAATTCTGCCGCATCAACCACGGCGTGACCTTCCCGCTGATGGCCAAGACCGATGTCAACGGCCCCAATGCTGAACCGGTTTTCGAGTATCTGAAAGAGCAGGCTCCTACCGAGGAGTACAGCGGTCTGAAGGCCAAAGCCACCCGGACCATGCTCAAGGGCCTCAGCAAGAGCGCGAAGAAAGACAGCGACATCCTCTGGAACTTCACCAAGTTCCTTGTCAACCGCGACGGTTCCGTTGTCAAGCGCTATGCGCCCGTGGTCAAACCGGAAGATATCGAAAAGGATATCCAGGGAATGTTATGACCGAAGAGGCGTTCAAACTGGATAACCAGCTCTGTTTCCGCCTCTATACCGCTTCGCGTCTTCTCACACAGGCCTATTACCCGCTGCTTTCAGAGCACGGATTGACCTATCCGCAGTACCTGGTGCTGCTGGTCCTGTGGGAGAAGGACGCCCAGCCGGTGAATGACATCGCCAAGCGTTTGCATCTGGAGACGAACACAGTGACCCCCTTGCTCCAGCGGATGGAGAAGGAGGGTGTGCTGTTGCGGGAAAGGGGAGCTCAGGATGCCCGGCAGATGATTGTTTCCCTGACTCCGGCAGGCAGGGAGCTGAAAAACAAGCTGGCCGAAGTTCCACTCACCGTGGGCAATGCGGTGATCTGCGATCGATTCACCCCCGAAATGGCACCGGAACTCTTCCGGATGCTGGACGACATCATCGCAAAACTTAGCCACTGATTCAGGATCAGCGGTATTCGTCCCACGCTTTCACCGGAAGTCCTTCGGGCTCGAGGGTGCAGAAGGCGCGGATGTAGGCTGTCGCCAGGCGGCTGTTGGTAATCAGCGGGACGTTGAAGTCGATGGCGGCCCGGCGGATGCGATAGCCGTTGGTCAGTTCACCGTGGGTGAAATTCTTCGGAATGTTGATGACCAGATCGACGCGGTGATCCCTGATCAGTTCGAGTGCGGAAGGCTCAGCGCCTTGTTCGTCCGGGAAACGGACGGGCAGGGCGCTTACCCCGTTTTCGTTGAGGTAACGGCACGTCCCACGCGAGGCGTAGAGCGTGAATCCTTTTGCGTGCAGAAGCTGGCAGGCGGGAAGCATATCGGCTTTCTGAAGCGCATTTCCTGAGGAGATCAGGACCGCGCCGCCCGGAATCCGGTGTCCCACCGAAAGCATCGCCTTGAGCAGGGCCTCGTCGAACGTGTCGCCGATGCAGCCGACTTCGCCGGTCGAAGCCATATCGACACCCAGTACGGGGTCGGCGTGGCCAAGGCGGGAGAAGGAGAACTGCGAGGCCTTGACACCCACGTACGGCAGCTCGAAGGCATCGATGGCAGACGGTTCGGGATGTTCGCCGAGCATGCAGCGTACAGCCAGGTCTACGAAGTTCAGCTTGAGGATCTTCGACACGAAAGGGAAGCTGCGGGAAGCCCGCAGGTTGCATTCGATGACTTTCACCTGCCCCTGATGGGCCAGGAACTGGATGTTGAACGGCCCGGTGATGTGCAGCTCGGCGGCAATGGCGGCGGCGACCCGGCGGATGCGGGCCGCCGTTACGCAATAGAGTTTCTGCGGCGGGAACTGGATGGTTGCGTCGCCCGAATGCACACCGGCATATTCGATGTGCTCGGAGATGGCGTGCGCCACGATCCTTCCCTGGTCGGCCACGGCGTCGAATTCGAATTCCTTGCTGCGCTGGATGAAGGAACTGATGACGACGGGGTGCTCTGCCGAGACTTCGACAGCCATCTCCAGGAAGGTATGCAGGTCGGCTTCGGAGTAGCAGACGTTCATCGCAGCGCCCGAAAGGACGTACGAGGGGCGCACCAGAACAGGGAAGCCTACGTCTTCCACAAATCGTTCGATGTCGGCCATCGTGGTGAGTTCCTGCCAGCGGGGCTGGTCGATGCCCAGCCGGTCGACAATCGAGGAGAACTTGTTGCGGTCTTCTGCCCGGTCGATATCTTCGGCGCTGGTACCCAGGATGTTGATGCCACTCCGCTGGAGCGGGAGCGCCAGGTTGTTGGGGATTTGTCCGCCTACGCTCACCACCACGCCGAACGGCCTTTCGACGGCGCAGACCTCCAGGACGGTCTCGAAGCTGAGTTCGTCGAAATAGAGCCGGTCGCAGCTGTCGTAGTCGGTCGAGACGGTCTCCGGATTGTAGTTGATCATCACGGCCTGCCAGCCTTTGCGGCGGAAGGTGTTCACCGCGCTGACGCCGCACCAGTCGAATTCGACGCTGCTTCCGATGCGGTAGGCACCGGAGCCCAGCACGATAACGGTGCGGGAACCGTAGGACGGGATAATGTCGTTCTTGGTTCCGTTGTAGGTCAGATACAGATAGTTGGTGGCGGAGGGGAACTCCGCGGCCAGCGTGTCGATCTACTTGATGCATGGACGGATGCCCAGCCTGAGCCGACGTTCGCGGGCTTCTGCCTCCGGGCAGTGGAACACGCGGGCGATCTGGATGTCGGAAAAGCCTTGCCGCTTGGCTTTCAGGAAGAGACCGCGGCCCACAGCCGCAAGTGAAGGACAGGCCTCCAGCTCCCGGTAAGTGGTTTCCAGGTTGTAGAGTTTGTCAAGGAACCACCGGTCGATGTGCGTCAGGGCGTGGATCCGTTCCACGTCGTAGCCCGACTCGAAAGCGGCGGCGATGGCGAAGATGCGCGTGTCGGTAGGGTGCTGGAGCGCCCAGTCAAGGTCTTCCACCTTGTAGGGCTTGTTGCAGACGAAACCATTGGCGCCCTGCCCGATCATTCGGAGGCCCTTCTGGATGGCCTCTTCAAAGGTCCGGCCGATGGCCATCACCTCGCCGACGCTCTTCATGCTGGAACCGATCTCCCGCGAGACGCCCTTGAATTTGGCAAGGTCCCAGCGGGGAATCTTGCAGACCACGTAGTCGAGCGCAGGTTCGAAGAAGGCCGGGGTCGTCTGCGTCACGGAATTCTTCAGTTCGTGGAGTCCGTAGCCCAGACCGAGTTTGGCCGCCACGAAGGCCAGCGGATAGCCTGTGGCCTTCGAGGCCAGGGCGGATGAACGGCTGAGCCGGGCATTTACTTCGATGACGCGGTAGTCCTCACCGTCAGGACTGAAGGCGTATTGCACGTTGCATTCGCCCACGATGCCCAGATGGCGCACGATGTCGATGGCTTTCTTGCGCAGGAAATGGAATTCGTCGTTGGTCAGGGTCTGCGACGGGGCGACGACGATGCTCTCGCCGGTATGGATGCCCAGTGGGTCGAAGTTCTCCATATTGCAGACCGTGATGCAGTTGTCGTGGCAGTCACGGACCACTTCGTATTCGATCTCCTTCCAGCCCTTGAGCGATTTCTCGACCAGGACCTGCGGCGAGAAGGCGAAGGCCTTGGCCGCCGCGGCCTCCAGTTCCTGCCGGTTGTCGCAGAATCCGGACCCCAGTCCGCCCAGTGCGTAGGCTGCCCGCAGGATCACGGGGTAGCCTACCTGGTCGGCGGCGGCCAGGGCCTCTTCCAGGGAAGCGGCGGCGTGCGAGCGGATGGTCTTTACGCCGATTTCGTCGAGGCGCCGCACGAAAAGGTCGCGGTCTTCCGTGTCGATGATGGACTTGACGGGGGTTCCCAGCACGCGGACGCCGCTGCGCTCCAGGAAACCGCTCCGGTAGAGTTCGACGCCGCAGTTCAGGGCGGTCTGGCCGCCGAAAGAGAGGAAGATGCCCTGGGGACGCTCCTTCTCGATGACCTTTTCGACGAAAGCGGGCGTTACCGGGAGGAAATAGATCTTGTCGGCGATGCCTTCCGACGTCTGCACGGTAGCGATGTTCGGGTTGATAAGTACGGTTTCGATGCCTTCTTCCCGCAGGGCTTTCAAGGCCTGGGAGCCGCTGTAGTCGAATTCGCCGGCTTCGCCGATCTTCAGGGCGCCGGAGCCCAGCAGGAGTACTTTCCGTATGGTTTTGTCGGTCATTGCTTACAATTTGGCTATGAATTCGTCGAAAAGGAATTCCGTGTCAACGGGGCCGCTCGAAGCTTCGGGATGGAACTGGGCCGAGAAGAAGGGCTTGGTCTTGTGCCGGATTCCTTCGTTGGTTCCGTCGTTCATGTTGACGAACAGCGGCTCCCAGTCCGGGCCGAGGGTGGAGGTGTCCACCGCGAAGCCGTGGTTCTGTGAGGTGATGAAGCAGCGCTCGGTGCCGACCAGCCGGACGGGCTGGTTGTGGCTGCGATGCCCGTATTTAAGCTTGTAGGTCCGCCCGCCGGCCGCCCGGCTGAGCAGCTGGTTGCCCATGCAGATGCCGAAGACCGGCTTGTCGCCCTCCAGCGCCTTGCGCAGATGGGCGACCGTGACTTCGCACAGGGCAGGATTGCCCGGTCCGTTCGAAACGAAGAGTCCGTCCCATTCCAGAGTGTTGAAATCGTAATCCCAGGGGACGCGCACCACTTCGATGCCGCGTGCCACCAGGCAGCGGATAATCTGATGCTTGACGCCGCAGTCGACCAGGACGACCCGTTTCGGACCGCTCCCATAGTGCGTTACCTCGCGGCAACTGACGATGGCGACCTGGTTTTCGAGGTGCGGGTCGGGGAAGGAGGCCGGGGCCGGGCAGCCTTCCGGGACGATGGCGCCGAGTTTGGCGCCTTCGTCGCGGAGCAACTGCACCAGCGCCCGGGTGTCGATGCCGCAGATGCCGGGGATCTGTTGCTCCTGCATCCACTGGCTCAGGCTCTTGGTTGCACTCCAGTGGCTGTATTTTTCACTGTAGTCGGCGATGACCAGTCCCCGCACGTGGATCCGCTCCGATTCGAAACGGGTGCAGAGTCCCTGCGCGTCGGGTTCTTCTTCCGGAATGCCGTAGTTGCCTACCAGCGGATAGCTGACGCAGAGGATCTGGCCGCTGTAGGAGGGGTCGGTCAGGCTTTCGGGATAGCCGACCATGGCCGTGGAAAAAACGATCTCTCCTTCCGAAAGACCGTCGTATCCGAAGCTCCAGCCGCTGAATTCACGGCCGTCCTGCAGCAGGAGCGTTGCTTTTTTTCTTTTCATCGGCTTACCAGGCAGCGGCCGCTTCCATCGTGGCGGCGATTTCTTGTGTACAGAGATTGCCCAGGCTTCCCAGGTGGCTGTGATGCAGGTCGGAGGCTTTCAGGCCGCCGATTCCCGCGCCGTCTTTTCCGTCGGGACCTTCGTAATGGAAGCGCCCTTCGTTTACCTCGATGCCGACCTGACGGTACGCCTCGCGGAACGGCGTTCCGGCCAGCACGCGGCGATTGACTTCCTCCACGGTGAAGAGGTTCTCATAGAGCGGATTGTCGAAGATATGGGTGTTGACCTCCAGGAGGCCGAGCATATAGCCGGTCATCCGCAGGCAGTCGTGCATCCGTTCCAGGGCAGGGAAGAGGATTTCCTTGAGCAGCTGGAAATCGCGGTGATAGCCATGGGGCAGGTTGCTCGAGAGCAGGGCGATTTCGTTGGGGCAGGCGAGAATCTGGTTGCAGCGTCCGCGGATGATCTCCCACACGTCGGGGTTCTTCTTGTGCGGCATGATGCTGCTTCCGGTGGTCACCTCGTCCGGGAAATGGATGAAACCCAGATTCGGGCTCATATAGAGGGTGCAGTCGGCTGCGAACTTGTTGAGGGTCAGGGCGAGAGAGGCGAGTGCCGAGGCGACGGCCATCTCGTTGCGGCCGCGGCCCAACTGGGCTGTGATGCTGTTGTAGACGGGCGCCTCGAAGCCGAGCAGCCGGGTGGTCATCGCACGGTCGAGCGGGAAAGAACTGCCGTAGCCGGCCGCGGAGCCAAGCGGATTGCGGTTAACGATTTTGAAAGCGGCGCCCAGTTGCGTCATATCCTCGGCCAGGGCTTCGGCATACGCCCCCAGCCACAAGCCGAACGAGGAGGGCATCGCCAGTTGACCGTGGGTATAACCGGGCAGCAGCACTTCCTTGTGCTGCTGGGTCAGTTGCTGGAACAGCTGGAAAAGATCCAGTACCTCCTGACGCACCTGGTGCAGCTCCCCGCGTAAATAAAGTTTCAGGTCGGTGAGTACCTGGTCGTTGCGCGAGCGTCCGGAGTGGATCTTCTTGCCCAGGTCGCCCAGTTCGCGGGTGAGCATCAGTTCGATCTGGGAGTGGATGTCTTCCACATCGTCTTCGACCAAGAAAGTGCCGGCTTTAACCGAGACGAGGATGTGGTCGAGTCCCTCGGTGAGCGTTTTCAGTTCTTCCTCGTTGAGCAGGCCGATGCTTTCCAACATCCGGATGTGTGCCTTCGACCCTTCGATGTCGCAGGCGGCAAGCCTCAGGTCGAGTATCCGGTCGTTTCCGACGGTGAAAGCCTCCACGACCTCCGTGGCGGCGGTTCCTTTATTCCATAACGTATGACTCATAGGCTGGCGCGGAGATTCTCTATAAAGTTGATGTACTGGGTTATCGCCGCTTCGATTTCGGCGGTGCGGATGTACTCGTCGGCACGGTGGGAGCGGGCGGAGTCTCCCGGTCCCATCTTGATGGCATCGCAGGGGAGTTGCATCCAGTCGGAAGAAGTGGGCGAGGAGAAGGTATCGATGCCCAGCGCCGCTAAAGCCCGGCGCAGCGGCGAATCCGTCGCCGTGGCCGAGGCGCGGTGCAGCAGATTGCGGGCACTGAGACGGCTCTGGCAGAGGGTCTGCAGTTCCTCGAGGATTTCCAGAGGCGTGTACAGTTCGTTGGGGCGGATGTCCACCACGAACCGGCAGCGGTCCGGAATTACGTTGTGGGCAGTCCCGGAGAGGATCTGGGTGACATTCAAGCGGACTTCTCCCATTTCCGGCGAGACGCGCGGGAAGCGATGCCCGCGCAGCCGCGCGATGTCGTCGAGCGCCAGATAGAGGGCGTTGACGCCGTCGCCGCGGGCAGCGTGGCCGCTTTCCCCGAAGGCTTCACCGTCGATGACCAGCAATCCCCGTTCGCTGGTGGCCGCCCGCATGCTGGTGGGTTCGCCCACGATGGCCCAGTCGGGTCTCGGGAGCCAGAGCGGCGAATCGGGCTTCTGGGCGAAAGGTCCATCAGGACCGTACAGCCAGCGAAGGCCGTCGGGACCGGAGCATTCTTCTTCCCGGACGAGCAGCAGCAGCAGGTTGAAGGGAAGCGTTTTTCCGTAGTAATGACGCAGTACGGCCAGCATCGATACCACGCTTCCCCCGTCGTCGTTCGCTCCCAGGCCCCAGATGATGTCGGGGGAATCTCCCGCATCGTAGGGATCGCGGGTATAGCCGCCGGTGGGCGGAATGGTGTCGAGGTGGGCGATCAGGGCCAGGGTTTTCCTGGCTGGATCGGGCGTCGAGGCGCAAGCCACGATGTTGCCCTGTGGCCGGCGGAAGGGAAGTTCGTTCCGGTCGAACCACCAGCTGATCCACGCTGCGACAGCCTCCTCGTTGAACGAAGGGGAGGGTGCGTGTACCAGTTTCCGCAAAAGGTCGAGACAGTCTTCGTTATGCATCGAATGGAAGTTCTTCGGGGTGATTGCCGTAATATACGCGTAAAGGATTGGACAGCAGTTTGATGAAGCCCTTGGCTTCTTCGGCGCTCCAGCCCTTCTGGGTTTCACCGTACTCGCCGAGTTTCGATTTCACCAGGTCGTAAGGGGAATCGACGCCCACGGTCGAGAAACCGCAGGGACGCAGTTCCAGGGTCACGGTGCCCGTGACGTTGCGCTGGCTGCTTTCGAGCATCGCCTCGATGTCTCGCATCACCGGTTCCAGATACTGGCTTTCGTGGAGGAACATGCCGTACCAGGTGCCGACCTGGTCTTTCCAGTACTGCTGCCATTTGGAGAGGGTGAACTTTTCGAGGAACCTGTGCGCGCCGATGATCAGCATCGGGGCGGCGGCTTCGAAGCCCACGCGGCCCTTGATGCCGATGATGGTGTCGCCCACGTGCATGTCGCGCCCGATGCCCCAGGCGGCGCCGATGCGTTCGACTTCCTGGATGGCGGCTACCGGATCGTCGAAGGCCTTTCCATTGACAGCGCAGAGCTGGCCTTTGTCGAAGCCCAGCGCCAGGGTTTCAGAACCTGTCTTCTGCACCTGTTTGAGATAGGCGCTCTCCGGCAGGCCCTGCTTCGAATCGAGGATTTCCCCGCCGCAGATCGACGTGCCCCAGAGTCCTACGTTATAGGAATACTTCAGTTTCGTGAAGTCGGCCGCAAAGCCGTGGGCGTTGAGGTAATCCACTTCCTGCTGTCGCGACAGGTTCCCGTCGCGGGTGAGCGTGATGATCTCCACGCCGGGGCACATCACCAGGAACACCATGTCGAAGCGGACCTGGTCGTTGCCCGCGCCGGTGGAGCCGTGGGCGATGGCGTCGGCCCCGATCTGCTTCGCATATCGGGCCACAGCCATCGCCTGGAACAGCCGTTCCGACGAAACGGAAATGGGATAGGTGCCGTTTCGCAGGATATTGCCGAAGACCATGTATTTCAGGCTTTTCTCGTAATACTCCTGCGTGATGTCGATGGCGGCGAACCGCATCGCCCCGAGCTTGTAGGCATTCGTTTCGTTGGTTTTCAGCTGCTGGGCGCTGAAACCGCCCGTGTCAGCACAGACGGCATGCACTTCGTATCCCTTTTCCCGGGCAAGATACATGATCGTGTAAGAGGTGTCAAGTCCGCCGCTGTAGGCGACCACGACTTTTTTCGGGGTATTCATTCTCCTGGATGATGGATTTCAAAATGTTCCTTCGGGTCGAAAAGCAGTCCCGTGCAGATGCAGACCCGGTAATGCTGTTCCTGCAGGACATTGAAATTGCGGCAGCCTTCGCAGCCTTTCCAGAACTCGACGTCATCGGTCAGGTCGTCGTAGGTTACCGGACGGAAGCCGAATTCATGGTTGAGCTTCATCACGGCGGCCGAAGTGGTCATCGAGAAGATCTTGGCATCGGGAAACAGCTTGCGCGAGAGGATGAAGGTCTGCTCCTTGATGCGCCGGGCCACGCCCAGCGAGCGGAACTTCTCGGGAACGATGAGGCCGGAATTCGCGACGAAGCTCTTTCCGCCCCACGATTCGATGTAGGAAAAACCGGCGAACTCCCCTTCGTCCGTCAGGGCGATCACGGCCTTGCCGGAAAGGATCTTGTCCCGGATGTAGTCCGGAGAACGCCGGGCGATGCCGATCTTGTCGCCGAGCGAAGACAGGTAGAGTTCGTGGCACACGGCCTCTGCATAGGGGAGATGGCTCTGACCGGCCACCAGGACTTGGATGTTCATCTTCTGTCAGTTTGCGGGTACCACTCTTTTCCCGGGGTTCGGGATGAACGTTTCCAGGAAGGTCAGGATGTCGGCGTGGGAAGCGCCCTGGCGCAGGATCAGCAACAGGGTGTCTTCTCCGGCGATCGTGCCCATCAGGGCGGGGTGGCTATGCTCGTCGACCAGCGCCCCTACCATGTTGGCGCAGCCAGGCAGGGTCTTGATGACGCCCATCTGTCCCGAGAAGTCGATGCTGACGATGCATTCGCCCGCCCGGCTGTCGGAAAGCAGGATGTTCTGGGGTCGGTTCGCCTCGGGGAGGACGTAGCAGTATGCACCCGATGCATCGCGCTGTTTGGTGATGTGGAGTTTCCGCAAATCCCGCGAGAGTGTGGCCTGGGTGGTCTTGACGCCTTTTTCAGCAAGGAGGGCAGCGAGCTCTTCCTGGCTCCTGACCGCTTGTGTCCGGATGAATTCCTGAATAAGTTGGATGCGATTATTCATAGAATATACAAAAAACGCGAATGGATATTCAAAACCACGGCAAATTTAGCCACGCATATACATTTATGCCAAATATTTATTCACTTTTTTCCACTTGCCTAACAACTTTTCAGCAGAGTGTGGATTTTTTCTTATCTTTGTAAAGTTTGAACTGAAAAATTGCAGTGTTTTGAAAAAGAGCGAGACGGGAAGAAGGGGAGAGGAGATTGCGCTGGCCTGGCTTTCGGCACGCGGATTGCAGCTTTTGGACCGGAACTGGCGGGGCGGGCACAAGGAACTCGACCTGGTGATGGAGAGCAGCGACCGTGTGCACGTGGTGGAAGTCAAGACGATGACACCTCCACTGCAGATCCAGCCTTACGAGAAGGTGGATGCGCGCAAACAAGCCCTTTTGATGGCGGCTGCCAGCCGCTACATCGTGGAGAAGCACGTACGCAAGGAAGTTCAGTTCGATGTGGTTTCGGTGGTGCTCGGCGAAGAAGGACCCCTGGTGGAATACATTCCCGAAGCGTTCATACCGATTTGGAAAAGAAACTAATGAGCAATATGAACCCTAATCATTACTGTATCATCATGGCGGGCGGCATCGGCAGCCGCTTCTGGCCGATGAGCCGCCAGGCGTGCCCGAAGCAGTTCATCGATATCCTGGGCATCGGGCGGACTTTCCTTCAGATGACGTTCGACCGCTACGCCCGGATCGTCCCGGCCGAAAACATCCTCGTGGTTACGGCCGAACGGTATGAAAGCCTGGTGCGGGAGCAGCTCCCCGAAATTCCGGAAGACAATATCCTTCTCGAACCCTATAAACGCAATACGGCGCCCTGCGTGGCCTACGCCACCTATAAATTGTACAAGAAGAATCCCGACGCCACGGTGATCGTCGCTCCCGCCGACCACCTGATCATCGGTGAAGAACGTTTCCGCGACACGATCCGGACGGCCCTGTCCGTCGCCGAAAAGAGCGACCGGCTCTACACCATCGGCATAGAGCCTACCCGTCCCGAGACCAATTATGGCTACATCCAAATCAACAAGCCGGTCTGCAAGAAGGCCGGCGACCACGTGTCCTATCAGGTGAAGACCTTCACCGAGAAACCCAACGCCGACCTGGCCAAGGTCTTCCTCGAAACCGGCGAGTTCTTCTGGAATTCCGGCATGTTCATCTGGAATCTGAAGGCCATCAAGGCCGAAATGGAGCGTTGCCTTCCCGAAGTGACGACCCTTTTCCATGGCGGCGAGGCTTATTACGGCACGGCAGGCGAAGCCGATTTCATCCGGCACGTCTATGAAGACTGCCCTGCCATCTCGATCGACTACGGCGTGATGGAAAAGACCCAGAAAGCCTGGGTTTTCCTCTCCGATTTCGGCTGGAGCGACCTCGGCACCTGGGAGTCGGTGTACGAGCGGGTCCCCAAGGATTCCTCCGGCAACGTGCTGGGCAAAGGTGTCCGGATGGTCGATGATGTCACCGGCTCGGTGATTCTCTGCAGCGACCCCGGGAAACTGGTCGTGGCCCGCGGCTTCGAAAACCTCATGGTTGTCGATATGAACGACGTGCTGCTGGTTTGCCGCCGCGACGACCGTACCGTCAAGGACATCGTGACCGACCTGACCATGAAAGACAAGATTGACAGATATCTCTGACCATGCGAAATACCAAGAAAGAAAACAATCCGCTCAAGATTGACGTTCAGTCCGAAATCGGTTCGCTGAACGCGGTGCTGCTCCATACTCCCGGTCCGGAAGTGGAAAACATGACGCCCAGGATGGCGCAGCGTGCACTTTACAGTGATATATTGAATCTCTCCATCGCCCAGAAGGAATATGAGCAGATCGAGGGCGTGCTCTCGAAAGTCGCCCGGGTCTATCAGGTCCGCGACCTGCTCGCCCGCGTGCTCGACAACGCGGAGGCCCGGCGTGAACTGATCACCCGGATCTGCATCGCAGAACAGGCCGGAGGCTGCTTCGACACCCTGATGGGTATGTCCACGCCCCAGCTGGTCAAAGCGCTGATCGAGGGCCTTCCCGCCCGGATCGACACGCTGACGGCCTTCCTGAATGAAGACTACTATTCCCTTTTCCCGCTCTACAACTTCTATTTCACGCGCGACTCTTCGGTGACGATCGGCAACAATGCCCTCATCTGCCGGATGGCCAACCAGGTCCGCGCCCGCGAAGCGATGATCATGGATGCCATCTACCGTCGCAGCGGCTGTTTCGACTGCGGGACGATCGATTTGCAGAACGTCGTGCCCGAACGCGGGAAGCTCTTCATCGAAGGCGGCGACGTGCATGTAGTCCGCGACGACATCCTGGTCATCGGCAACGGCATGCGCACCAGTGCAGCCGGCATCGACGCACTGGCGGCCCATTTTTGCGATTTGTGCCCTCAGGGGAAGAAGCACATCATCGTGCAGCAGCTTCCCGCTTCACCGGAGTCGTTCATCCATCTGGACATGGTCTTTACGCTGCTCGACCGCGACAAGTGCATGGTCTTCGAGCCGCTGATCCTGCACGACCGTTCCTTCAAGACCGTCCACATCACCATTGAAGACGGAAAGGTAAGCCGCATCCGCTCCGTTTCGGGTATCCTGCCGGCGCTTCGCGGCCTGGGCATGGACCTGGAGCCCATCTGCTGCGGCGGCTCCTCGGACAGCTGGGTGCAGGAACGCGAACAGTGGCACAGCGGTTCCAACATGTTTGCCTTCGCGCCGGGCAAGGTGCTCTGCTACGCCCGCAACGAAGCGACGCTCCGCGAAATGGACAAGCACGGTTTCGAGGTGATGGCAGCCCGCGACGTGATTGCCGGACGCAAGAAACTCGAAGATTATGCGCGCTGTTGCGTCACCATCCAGGGCTCCGAGCTGCCCCGCGGCGGCGGCGGCGCGCGCTGCATGACGATGCCGCTCTCCCGAAAAGCGGTTGAATGGTAGCGGATAATCACTATATTTGTGCCCTAATTCTGAAGAGCTATGGCGATTACCAACGAGAAGATTGAACAGATGATGGCCTCCATCCAGGAGCTGAAGGCTGCCAAGGAACAGGAGATCGAAGAGCTGCGCGTGAAGTGGCTCGGCAAGAAAGGCGAGATTACCCAGTTGTTCGACGAGTTCCGTCAGGTGGACAAGGACCAGAAACGGGAATTCGGCCAGCGGCTGAACGCCCTCAAGAACGCGGCCACGGCCAAGATCGAGGAGCTGCGGACCACCCTCTCCGAGATGGTCGGCCCCGCCGCCGCTTCCTTCGACCTGACCAAGCCCGGTGACCTGCAGGAACTTGGCGCACGTCATCCGATTTCCGTCACGCGCGAGGAGATCATTTCGATCTTCAGCAAGTTCGGCTATTCGGTGGCGGAAGGCCCTGAAATCGAAGATGACTGGCACGTGTTCAGCGCACTCAACTTCCCGCCGGAGCATCCCGCCCGCGACATGCAGGACACGTTCTTCGTGCAGCCTGGCGGCGACAATCCGATCCTGCTCCGTACCCATACCTCTTCCGTGCAGGTCCGCACCATGGAGCGGATGCGTCCGCCGATCCGGGTCATCTGCCCTGGCCGCGTGTTCCGCAACGAAGCCATCTCGGCCCGCGCGCACTGCATCTTCCACCAGGTGGAAGGCCTGTACATCGACAAGAACGTTTCCTTTGCCGACATGAAACAGGCCATCCTGCTCTTCGCCCAGGAAATGTTCGGCGCCGACACGCAGATCCGCATGCGCCCGTCCTACTTCCCTTTCACCGAACCGAGCGCCGAAGTCGATGTGAGCTGCAACATCTGCAAAGGCAAAGGCTGCAACATCTGCAAGGGAACGGGCTGGCTTGAAATCCTGGGCTGCGGCATGGTCGATCCGGCCGTCCTGGAGGCGTCTGGCATCGATCCGAAAGTTTACAGCGGCTTCGCTTTCGGAATGGGCATCGAGCGTATCGCCATGCTCAAATGGCAGGTCAAAGACCTCCGCAACTACTTCGAAAACGATATCCGCTTCCTCCGCCAGTTCGAGGCTGCGATCTAGGCTGCGTTCTAGGCTGCGGTATAGGCGGCGGTATAGGCGGCGGTATTGCGGAGTGCAGGTTTTGCGCGTTTTTGCGCTCCTTGCGCTCCTTGCGCTTTAGCGTACTTTGCGTTTTTGCTCACTTTTGCGCTGCAACGGACGCAGCTGACAGTCAGAGACTTACGAAAAGTGATCCCCCCTGTTTTTGAGGGGATCACTTTTCGTAACCCCCTGAGTCATAGCTGTGTACATTGCAGCGGCGATGGAGCACCTGCGGACGGAGTGCCGTGTTCAGGCGAAGCTCGGCGTCTGAAATAAGGTCCTGCCAGACGGAATACTTGTCTGACGATGAGTTTTTTCGGAAAAAGCAAAATAAATTTGGTTTATAAAATAAACTACTTTATATTTGCACCGTGATTCAAAACTGAACCGGTGCGCAACGGGGCGGGGGCGAATCCGAATGGCCATTCATTTTATTGTCCAACCTCTTAAAAAGAAACAAAAAATGGAAAACAACTTTTCGGCAGAAAACAGCCTCCGCCTGATTTCGGAGACTATCGAGCGCAGTCGTCGTACCATCACGAAGAACGCGGGCAAGCCGCTCATCCTTTGGGGTACACTGGTAACAGTCACGTCCCTTGTCATCTGGCTTCTCTGGTCGAAGACCGGCAGTCCGGCCTGGAACTTCCTCTGGTTCGCCATGTCGGCCATCGGTATTATCTGTGGCCGCGTGATGGATCGCGGCAAAGAAAAGGCGGCAGTCACGGAACTGACCCGTACCCTCGGGAAGATCTGGGGGTGGTTCGGCATCTTTGCCACGAGCTTCTTTGCGCTGGTCTGGATTGCCTGGGGCATCCGCTCGGCAGCCGGCATCGAAGGCACTCTTTCCGTCGACCTTTCGATGGTCATCCTGATGATGATGGGCCTCTGCGGCACGATTTCGGGTGCTGTGCTCAAGAACAAAACCCTTGTAATCTTTTCGTTGGTGGCTACGCTGCTGTCGGCGCTCTTCCTGATGGTCATGCCCGGCGGCTCACCCCTCCGGATCCTGACCTTCGCCATCCTGGGTATCTTCGCCCTGATCATTCCCGGTTTCATCCTGCAAAACAACAAATAAGCCATGTCCGGGAAAGAGAACGCCTTCAAGCCGCTTGACCCGTTGCTTCATTCGGAGCTCCGCCTCGCGGTGATGTCGATCCTCCTGGTTGCCGGCAGTGCAGACTTCGTTTACCTGAAAACCGAAACGGGAGCGACATCGGGCAACTTGAGCGTCCAGCTCGAGAAGTTGCAGCAGGCAGGCTACATCGAAGTAACCAAAGGATTCAAGGGCAAGATGCCGCAGACCGTCTGCAGCATCACCGACCACGGCCGCGACGCATTTGCCACCTACGTCGAAGCCCTCCGCAGCTACATTTCGGTTCCCAACCGTTAAAATGTCGAAAAAAAATTTGGGACTGTAAAAAAAGTTCGTACCTTTGCAGTCCCAAACCAAGCGGAAATAGCTCAGTTGGTA
>DETK01000028.1:0-3877 GCA_002361615.1 Bacteroidales bacterium UBA3290 | reverse complement strand
CGAGTCTCGTTTTCCGCTCCAAACAAATCGGCAGCTTCGGCTGCCGATTTTGTTTTAGCGGGAGACTCGAACGAAGCGACCCCGCGGCATCAGCCGCTAGCGGAGGCCGTTGGGAAGGCCTGTGTGATAGCAGGCCGTAGCGGCAGGTCTGGGCAGGGCCCAGAAAACACAATTGGCGGGGGGTAACGCAAAGATCGCGAGTATGCCCGCGCAAGCGCGGGCTCGAGTCTCGTTTTCCGCTCCCCGTTATGATAATATGCCTTACAGCTCGATGTAGGGCATATTTCTTTTTTACAATAAGTCCGAAATTGGGGCAAAAATCTCAAATGTTTCCCCTATGTTACACCTGCTGTTTGACCTAAATGCAAGTAGATGAACGTGTTATCAAGGGTTCCAAAAATGAGTTCGAGTCTGACAAGACCCCAACTTTGTGGCCGTTCATGTCGGGTTCGCAAAACTTGCTTCAAAGTCTCTGAGCGGGAACAATAACAGCCATTTTTGTTCCCTGCGAGAACCTCGAGAACGCCGGTGGGAACGTTTTCGAGGGTTTTTGTTCCCAACGAGACACTCGACGGATTGAAACGATGAAGGAGGACCGGGTATGATTAAGCGCGGATCTAAGGTCAGGGTCGTGAAGATGGACACTGCCGGCGGAATGGACTGGCAGGCAAAACGACTCGAAGGTAAGATATTCACCGTGCGCTTCATAGACTCCGCCGAACAGATTCACCTCGAAGAAACCGGCATTGCACTCATCCCCGGTGTCGATTAATACTCTTTTTTCTTTTCGGCCGATTGACTTATGTAAGTTTACACCGATCAATCAATCATTTGATTTTCATCTCACCAGATGCCGGATGGCGGCGAACGGATGATGGAAGATCATTCTGGGGCCCGAATAACGCATGACGGCCCTGATTTTCTCCCGCATGTCGGGACTGTAACAATGCACCGGACACTTTTTACACGTAGGTTTTTCGTTACCGAATCGACAGTGTTCCAAGTGGCTGTCACAGTAAGAAGCCAGTGCGGAACAATCCGGACAAAGCCTTTTCCCATGATGCTTCCTTCGGCAGAATAGCCCGATCATCCAGCGGACCACCTGTTTTTCTTCTCCAATGCGATTCACCTTGCCGGATTCCAGGAATGATTATTTCACGTTATAAGTGTGAATGGACAATCCCTGGGCGGATGGCAGGTAGTTGATGCCCCACCAGCAGATCTGGAGGCAGACGAAACTCACGAGCAGGATAACACAGGCGGTCTGCCACTCACCGGGCTTGGCCTTGCGCAGGTGCATGTACACCAGATAGCAAAGCCACGTGGCGGCAGCCCAGGTTTCCTTGGGATCCCAGGCCCAGTAGGTTCCCCAGGCCTCTTTGGCCCATAGCGCGCCGAAGAGCATCCCGAATGTCAAGAAGGCCAGGCCCACATAAACCAGATTGTCCGTAAGGTTGATCTCCTTCTCCGTGGTCTTCCCCTTCCGGATAAGCATGTACACGGCCATGACCGTGGCAGCGCCCAGTAGCGCATAGGAGAACATATACACGATGACGTGCGGCGCGAACCAGGGACTCTGCAGGGCCGGCATCAGACTCTTGGAGTGAATGCCCGGTTTGAGCAGGTTCACACAGATGAACACGAAGGAGAGCAGCGTACTGAAACTCAGGATCCATTTGTAGCGCCAGCGGCTGTAGACGATGATACCGGCAACCGGCAGGAAGAAAGAATACCATAGGCGGGTCTCTCCCATCGTCCGCAACGGTGGACGTTCCAGCGAGATCCACATCCCCAGGATGAAGGCGAAGAACAAGGCGATGCCGGTCAGCGTGCAGGCATACACAAGCGGCTTGCGCTCTTTCCAGGCAAAGAATGCGCCTGCGGCCCATAAGAGAACCGCTGTCAGCGCGAACCAGACAAACGAATCCCAACTCATGATCTCATCGGTTTAGGGGCCATGAAGAGCATCAGGCACAAAGCGCCTGCAATCATCATGAAAATGCCAATGTACACCCACAGGATCCAGGGATCATGTACCAGCTGGAATACGCTGTAGGGGCTCTCGGTGCCGTATTTCACATCATAGCCGTACTGGTAGACCTTCCAGCCGTTCACCTTCAAGGGCTTATTCACTTCCACCGTTCCCTGAACCGCCTTTCCATCTTCCGTATAGACGGTAATGTCCGATGCGAAACGCTTAGGCGTATGGTCCGGATACTCTTCCAGGGTGAACTTGTGCAGTTCGATGGCCAGGCCCGGCTCGTGTACCGTTCCGGCATCGTCCACGGCCCGCCACTCCGGTTCCCCCGTGAAGGCGGTCAGCTGCAGGCTCTGCGTATCGGCACTTCCCAGCGTAGCGGAAACGATGGCGACCACGACGCCCAGATGGTTCAGAATGAACGGGATCTCCTTCACTTTCCAACGGAGGAGATGGTTCAGAGCGGCCAGGGCCGAAATCACCATCATCCAGGTCCAGATCAGGACGAATGGCCAGAACCGCAGCATCTGGCTCAGCCAAGGCATCCCACCCACACGTACCTGCGGAAGCAGGCCCATCAGGATGGTAAGGGCCGCGGCGTACACCAAACAGGGAACGGCCGCTCCCTCATGCATCATCCACTCGAAAGCATAGACTTTACGACCCAGCGCGAACATCACGCCGACAGCGGCCAGCAGCAGGATCAGCACGATCAAGTTGACCGGCCAGGCAAAGAGCTCCCACCGGATGGGGCCCGTCGCCACCTGCAGCAGCATTCCCGCAAAAAGAAGGCCTCCTCCGATGAGGAAGCCCTCCTTCATTTTCCAAGGTTTAACCCACATAATTTTTAATAATCAAGCAGTTTGCCGTTTTCCTTGGCAATGGAAAGCCAATGCGGGACGATGGATTCCATAAAGGTAGCCTTCTTGCTCTCCATTGCAGCCATATCCAGTCCGATGTAGGCCTGCGCCTTGGCCTTGGTGGAGATGTCCGGCATCGGCACATCGCCGGTGAAGCCGTGCCTGGCCAGGACCTTGGCAATCTTCAGGCGTGCTTCCTGAGCATAGGTGATTCCATTGCCCATCAGGCGGAGCACTTCCTGCGGAGCATGGAATGAAGCTCCGTGGGAGGCGACAGCATAGTCCCAGCGCCACTGGCTCTTGCGGATGTCCTGCAGGGCGTCCTTCATCTCGGCCTCAGTCGCTCCCTTATCCCAGGCGAACTTGGCTTCAATATGGGCCTTGGCCAGGATGTCCTCCAACTGGTCGCGAACCTCCAGGCACTTCTCCTGACGCTCGTACACGTTCTGCCGGAGCGTCTCCTCACTCTCGCGGTGGCACACCAGGCAGGTGCGGTCCATCTTTGCCAGCGGGCTCTGGATGTGGTGGTCGGAATACTTCACGCCGCCATCGGCAACATAAGGCATATGGCAATCGGCGCAAGTGACGCCGCGTTGACCGTGGATGCCCTGCAGCGAAGTCTCATAGCCGGGGTGCTGGGCCTTGAGGATGGGTGCCTTGGACAACGCATGGATGTAGTCGGCATAGCCCATCTCATCGTAGTACTTCTCCGCATCCTCCAGCGTGAGGCCGTATTTCCAAGGGAAGGTAAGGTACTGGTCCTTTTCGGGCGTCTCTGGATAATCGTGGAAATAATACTCCACGTGGCACTGGGCGCACACAAGCGAACGCATCTCGTTGTGCGTGGCCTTGTCCACATCCTTGCCCATGCTGGCAAAGGCTTCGCGAAGTGCCGGGCGGGAGATGTGCAGGTCCATGGTCTCGGAATCATGGCAGTCGCTGCAGCCGATGGGGTTCACGACATCGGCGCCCCACTTGGCCCAGTTGGCCTTGTAGAATTCAGCCGGGCCGACTTCCTCCATCAAACGCGGCACATCCG
>DETK01000018.1:97050-111130 GCA_002361615.1 Bacteroidales bacterium UBA3290 | reverse complement strand
GTAAAGAAAAATCAGGACGGGTCACTGCGAGCTTCTCCGGTCTTTTTTTTATCTTTGTCATCGATTACGCCCAAACGAATGGAAAAACTGCCTGATTACGACTGCCACTGCCATATCCTCCCCGGTCTCGACGACGGGGCGGCAGATCTGGAAGAATCGCTGTTTCTTTGCCGCTGGCTGACAAGCCACGGCTATCGTGAGGCAGTATGCACGTCGCACAGTACGCGTCTCTATCCAAATACGGAAGGCGAGGTAGAGGCGGCAGTCTCTGTCCTACAGCGGGAATTGGACCGGGAAGGCATCGACCTTAGGCTCTTCCCTTCGCTGGAGTACCGCCTCATCCCCCAGACCTGGCCCCGGGAGCGTCTCCTGCCCTGGAAGGACAACCACATCCTGATTGAGCTACGCCTCCGTGCGCCGGAAAAGATGGAGCCCCTCGTCCCTGAAGTGGAGATCCGCCGCCTGGTCGAAGCCGGCTACCAACCGGTCCTCGCCCACCCCGAACGCTATCTCTGGGCAACTCCCGATGACTACGACCGCTGGCACGCCGCCGGCGCCGCCTTCCAGCGCAATCTCGGCTCCCTCCAAGGCTTCTACGGCTCCCCCGCCGCAGAACGCGCCCGATACCTTCTCGAAAAAGGCTATTACACCTTCCTCGGCACCGACCTCCACAACCGCAGGTATGCTGAGTTCTTCGACAGTCTGTAATTCCATCGGGCTTTCTGTCATTCCTTCCGCTGCAACGGACACATCTGACAGTCAAGCGATTACGCAAGTTGATCCCCCTTAAAACCAGGGGGATCAACTTTCATAAACAGCTGAGAATCAACTGCGTCCGTTGCAGCGCAAAAAAAAGGCAGTTCAGTGCAAAAAGGCAGTCATTCCTGCCTTGCGCTGACTGATGGTTCTTCGCTTACCGAAGCTGGAAGTGGACGGTGGTTTCGTAGTCGTTCCAGTTGCGGAGGTCGAGGGTCAGGGAGTGCTGGTCGTAGACGTTGCTGAACTGGGTGTCTTCGACGGTGCCGTTGTCCCAGACGAGGTCTTTCCAGTGGACCAGGGCGAGGCATTCCTGCGCTTGTTCCAGCGTGAGGGTGCCGTCGTGGGCGGCCAGGTAGGCGCCGGCTGTTTCGTAGCGCCACCAGCTCTTGCTGTGGGGGTTGCCGACGGCGGGGTCGGGCTCGGTCGTATAATACTTTGCGGACAGCAGGTGGTTGGTCACCAGCATCGATTTCTCGCCGGCGGGTTTGCGGACGATCAGGGTCTTCCAGCCGTCGTCCTTGTCGAACTCCACGACGGCGCAGTCGCCGGAGGCATCGGCCACCATATAATGGTAGCCGGTGCCGACGGTGGCGTCGTGCCGGACATCGACCTCATCCAGCAGGGCGAGGGCCTCCGAGACCGTAGCGCAACGGTCCAGCCACAGGCGCATGATGATGGTCGTTCCCACATCGTACTTTTCCGTATCCTGCCGGGAGGCCTGGCCGGGAAGGGCCATGATCGAGGTGCAGAGTCCTTTCTCGTTCATACCGTCCACGGGGGCATAGATCGAAGCCAGGCAGCTGAGTTTGCCGGCCAGCGATTCGGGCAGTTTCTCCAGGGAATAGCCGAAATGGGACATATCGCTCACAGCGATGGAGGTGTAGCCCCTTTTCGGATGGGAGACGGTCACCAGCGTGGGGTTCTTGAAGTAGTCGTAGTTGCGGCCGAACAGGAAACCTTCGCCGCCCGCGTTGACAGCCTGGAAAGAAGTGCAGTTGAAAGTGGCCAGTTCACCGTTCTCGTCGGCCACCTGGGCGCTCTTGATCTTCAGGGGAAGACCTTTCCCGATGCGGCCGATCACGTAATCCAGCAGTTCGGGGTTGGAGTCGATGTTCTGGGCGACAAGGTCATCCAGGTCGTAGGCGGCCTTGTATTCCATCTGGTAAAGGTACTTGTTGCCTCCGACGGACTTGAGGGTCCGGATGGTGGAGATCTCACGGCCCCAGATGCAGCCCAGGACGATACACAGGACGGCAAGGATGCCGACGATCCATAAGATGACTTTCTTCATTATTTCACCAGATTATAGATGCTGGTCAGGGTTGAGAGGGTTTCCGACACGCCGGGTGTCTGGGCCGACAGCGGCGTCGCTATGCCTGTATTCGCGGATGAGGCCGCTTGCAGCAGCGGTGCGTTGTCGATGGCGGCGAGCTTTTTCAGCCCGCTGAGGACACCGGACACGTTGGCGCTGTTGATCAGGTTGGACGAGCCGTTGATCAGGCCCGAGGCGAAATCGTTCGTAAAAGCATTGTTCGCATTGGCGAGGGTACCGGCGCCCGTAAGGATACGGCCCAGGTTGATGATGTTGGTCAGATTGGACAGGTCGATCACGCCTGCGGACTTGAGGACGCTGAAGATGCTCGAAAGGGCGGAGCCGGTCGAGTTGCCGATCGTTGTGGCAGAGGCCAGTTTGGTGGCAGTCCGGGTAAGGGCGGAGCAGGAAGTCAGCAGCACGAGCACTGCGCAGGCTGCTGCAAGATGTTTAAGCGCTTTCATGGTTCAAACAATTAGAATGGTTAAAGATACGAATAATCAGAATTCAGGGATGGAAAAAAGTACGGTCGGAATCAGCAGCAGCAGGCCCAGGATGAGCAGGACCACCACCATCTTCCAGACCCATTTCACCCATTTGGTGTAAGGGATGCGGGCCATGGCCAGGGCGGCGACCAGCACGCCCGAGGTCGGCGTGACCATATTGGTGAAGCCGTCGCCGAACTGGAAGGCCAGCACCATCGCCTGCCGCGACACACCCACCAGGTCGGAGAAGGGCGCCATGATGGGAATCGTGATGGCGGCCTTGGCCGTGGCGCTGGGGATGACGAAATTGATGAGGGCCTGGATGCCGTACATGGCCGAGAGCGAAGCGAGCGGGCCGGTTCCGTCCAGGCCTTCCTGCATGGAATGGAGGATGCTGTCGACGATGTGCCCGTCCTGCAGGATCACGATGATGCCGGAGGCGAAACCGACGACCAGGGCGGCGGAGAGGATATCCTTCGCGCCGGCCATCAGTTCTTCCGCAATCTTGTTGGCGGAGAAACCCGCTATGACGCCGCACACGATACCCATCAGCAGGAACAGTCCCGTGATTTCCGGGAGATACCAGTCCCAGAGCGTCACGCCCAGGATCAGCAGCACAACCGTCGCAAGCAGCACGAGGAGGATCCAGCCTTGCCGGCGCGTCAGCACGGTTTCCGAGATGTCCCGGGCGACTGTGACGGGTGCCTGACGGGACCTCCGCGCATAGAACACGACGAAGACACAGAGCAGCAGGGTCAGGAATCCCCAGCAGAGCAGGCGGTATTCTATCCCGGAAAAGAGCGGCAGACCGGCCATCCCCTGCGCGATCCCCACGGTGAAGGGATTGAGGAAAGCACTCGAAAAGCCCACGTTGGCAGCCACATAGACGATCAGCATCCCCATCATGGCATCGTAGCCCATTGAGACGACCAGCGGAACGACGATCCCCACGAAAGGGATGGTCTCCTCACTCATGCCGAAAACGGCGCCGGCCAGCGAAAACAGCAGCGTAACGGCAACCAGCACCACCTTGTCGTAACGTCCGACACGCGCGATGAAACGGCTGATGCCGGCACTGACGGCGCCGGTCGCGTTGAGCAGCCAGAAGGCGCCGCCCACGACCAGGATGAAGACGATAATCCCCGCCTGCTTGACGAAACCGTGATAGAACGCCGGGAAGACCTGCCAGGTCTGCGGCGCCGCATCGACGGAACGGTAGGAAAGCGTTCCGTCTTCCGCCTGCACGTATTCACCGCCCGGCACGAACCAGGTGGCGACGGCGCACAGCACGAGGATGCAGGCGATGATGACGTAGGTATTCGGGATCTTCAGTTTCCGCATTTCCATTCAAAGGTAGCAAAATTCGATGACTTTTCTTATATTTGTCTTCCAACACAGACCACCATGAATCTTCGCAGTTTGTTTTTCCTTTTCGCGGCCTGCCTGCTCTGCAGCGTGGCTGCCGGCCAGCCATTCCCTCAGTATACCGATCCCCAGACGGAGGAAGCGCTCCTGAGAAACTGGTGCAAAACCCTGGGTTCCGACGACTTCGGCGGTCGCAAGCCGATGACGCGATATGAGATCAAAACCGTCGACTATCTGGCCGGACAGATGAAGGAAATCGGCCTGGAACCCGCCTTCGGCAACAGCTATTTCCAGGAGGTGAAGACCCTTTCCACCATCTGCAAGCCGGTCGGCGGCAAGTTCCGCGTCAAGGGCGACAAGAAGAAGAAAACCGACCTGCTCTTCCCCGACGACCTGGTGGTCTGGACATCCCGGGCAACCGACAAGGTGGAAATCCGCTCGGCTGAATTCGTCTTCTGCGGCTTCGGCATCGATGCGCCCGAATTCGGATGGAACGATTTCGAGGGCGTGGACGTCAAAGGCAAAATCATTATCGCCATGGTCAACGACCCCGGCTTCTACGACGCCTCCCTCTTCCAGGGGAAGAACATGACCTATTACGGCCGCTGGACCTACAAGTTCGAGCAAGCGAAGCGGCTGGGTGCCGCCGGCTGCCTGGTGCTCCATAATACCGCGGCGGCCAGCTACGGCTGGAACGTAGCCGCCAACCACACGGGCAGCAACATGGCGTTATACGACGATGACACGCGCAATGCCGGAGAACTCGGCATCAAGGGCTGGCTCCACGAAAACGGCTGCCGCAAGCTCTTCGAGGCCGCCGGCGTCGATTTCGAGGAAACGCTCGCCGCCGCGAAGCGGCCCGGCTTCAAAGCCTTCACGCTCAAGGCAAAAAGCGACATCGCGATGACCGTCAGCTACAAGATCGAAGCTACCCGTAACGTGGCCGGCATCCTCCCGGGCACCGACCTGAAAGACGAGGTCGTGGTCTTCAGCGCCCACTGGGACCACTTCGGCTACGGTGAACCCGATGAGACGGGCGACCGCATCTACAACGGCGCCTCCGACAACGGTTCCGGAATGGCCGCCGTGCTGCTGCTCGCCAGGAAATACGCCGCCCTGCCGCAGCATCCCCGCCGTTCGATGCTCTTCTTCATCCCTACCCTGGAGGAAAGCGGTCTTTTCGGCTCGGAGTATTACTGCGAGCATCCGGTCTTTCCGATGGACAAGACGGCCGCCTGCATCAACTTCGACTGCATTGCACCCGAACCGCTCACGCGCGACGCCGTGGTGCTGGGCGGCGGAGCTTGTGAACTGGATAATTACATCCTGGCCGCAGCAGGAGCACAGGGACGCTACGTAGTGTTCAACGACGACAATTCAGACGGCTGGTTCTTCCGTTCCGACCATTTCAATTTCGTGAAGAAAGGCGTCCCGGCCGTGGTGATCGAATACGGCAAGGACCTGGTCGATCCCGCCCATCCCAACAAGTATCCCCGTTCCGACTGGTATCACAAACCTTCCGACGAGTACAAGGAAGACTGGGATTTCAGCGGAACCCTCGCACACATCAATATGATGTTCGCCGTGGGACTGAATGTGGCCAACGCCGACCGCCGGCCGGCCTGGCTAAACAAGTGACAAAGCCACTTCCATCATGTGGGTGAAGGATGTCTGCCGTTCTTCGGAAGACATGGCTTCGCCGGTGAGGATATGGTCTGAGATCGTGCACATGACCAGGGCGCGCTTTCCGGCGAAAGCCGCATTCATATAGAGGGCCGAAGCCTCCATCTCGACGGCCAGTACGCCCATCTTCTGCCAGTTGCCTGACTTCGAGTGCTGGTTGTAGAACGCATCGGACGAGAGCACGTTGCCCACTTTGTAATGATAGCCGAACGATTCGCAGGCATTCGCGGCGCGGCGCAGCAGGTCGAAGTCGGCGATGGGCGCGAAAGTGCCCGGCAATTCGAACTGTGCACCGTAGTTGGAATCGGTGCAGGCGCCCTCGGCGAGCACCAGGTCGCCCAGCTGCAGTTCGTTGTCGTACGAACCGGCCGAACCGACGCGGATGATGGTCTCCACCCCGTAGAAATTGAAGAGTTCCCAGGTGTAGATGCCGATCGAGGGAATGCCCATTCCGTGGCCCATCACGCTGACGGGTTTTCCTTTGTAGGTGCCGGTAAAGCCGGACATGCCGCGGACCTTGTTGAACTGCACGGGATTCTCCAGGAAATGCTCTGCGATGAACTGGGCGCGGAGCGGGTCGCCGGCCATCAGGACGGTCTTGGCGATCTGGCCGTAAACGGCTTCGTTGTGGGGCGTGGGGGTGTTGTGGGTCGTTGCCATCGTGATTCTGTTGAGGTAATAATGCAAAGATAACGAAAATATTTCGTATCTTTGAGAGAACTAACCTAAAATCCAGACGCATGACCTTCACCATGATCATCGAGCTGCTGATCGTGCTCGCGGCTCTCTACGTGGGTTCCCGATACGGATCCCTGGCGCTCGGCGCCATTTCAGGCATCGGCCTGGCCATCCTCGTTTTCGGCTTCGGGCTGAAGCCCGGGACCCCGCCCACCGACGTCATCTACATCATCATCGCCGCCGTGACCTGCGCGGGTACGCTCCAGGCCTCAGGCGGTATGGACTGGATGATCCAGATCGCTGAGAAGATGCTCCGCAAGCATCCCGAGCACATCACGTTCCTCGGTCCGCTGGTGACCTTCTTCCTCACCGTGCTGGTGGGAACGGGACACGTAGTCTATACCGTGATGCCCATCATCTGCGACATCGCCCTGAAAAAGAACATCCGCCCCGAGCGCCCCTGCGCCGTGGCTTCCATCGCCTCCCAGGTCGGTATCACCTGCTCCCCCATCGCCGCCGCTGTCGTGGCCTTCGTGACCATCTCCAACGCCAACGGTTACATGGTCACCATCCCGCAGGTGCTGATGGTCACCATCCCCGCCTGCGTCTGCGGTCTGATGTGCGCGGCCCTGGCCTCGTACAAGCGCGGCAAAGACCTTGACAAGGACCCCGAGTTCCTGCGCCGCAAGGCTGACCCCGAGCAGTACGCCTACATGTACGGCAACACCGCCACGACGCTCGACAAGGTCATCACCCGCGAAGCCAAGGCCTCGGTATTCGTGTTCCTGGGCTCCCTGCTGATCATCGTGGGCTTCGCCTTCTGCCAGATGCTCCACACGGCCGACGGACGGACCATCGCCCAGGCCATCGAACTGCCGAAGATGAACATCTGCATCCAGATCATCATGCTGATGGCCGCAGCGGCCAACATCATGTTCTGCAAGGCTTCGCCCAAGAAAGCCGTGGCCGGCGCTGTCTGGCAGTCGGGCATGGTCGCCGTCGTGGCCATCTACGGCATCGCCTGGCTGGCCGACACCTATTTCGGCAACTATCTGGAAGAGATGAAGCAGATGCTCACCGGTCTGGTAACCCACTACCCCTGGGCCATCGCCTTCGTGTTCTTCATCGTATCGGTGCTCATCAATTCGCAGGGCGCCGTCGTGGTGGCCATGCTGCCGCTGGCCTATGAGCTGGGCATCGCCGGGCCTGTGCTGCTGGGCGTCCTTCCCAGCGTCTACGGCTATTTCTTCATCCCGAACTATCCTTCGGATATCGCAACGGTCAACTTCGACCGTTCGGGAACCACGGTCATCGGCAAGTATCTGCTCAACCACAGTTTCATGATGCCGGGCCTGATCTGTGTCGCCGTTTCGACGGTCATCGGCTACCTGATGACCAACGTCTTCTTCTCCGGCTACTTCGCCGGTTTCGTCCAGTAACGGTACACCTGCGCCTGAACCCGGCCTTGCTCCTCGCCGCCCCTGCCGGGGCTCAGCGCCGTTCCAGCAGCCAGGTATCGTTGACGTAACGGTTCTCGAGAATCGTCGAGGTAAAATGCGGGAAGTTGCTCTCCGGGGTCGGATCTTTCACGCCGTCGATGGTGACGGTGCCGCTCTCGCCCTTGAGCCCTGCACCGATGTACATCTCGCCGGTTACCCCTTTGCTCGCTTCGAGCCGCTGGACATCGCCTGAGATAGTGATCTTGCCGCAGGTGCCGCGGTCGCCGGAGCCGATGCCGGCACCCCGCCGGTCGGAGCGGGCAATGATGGAGCCACCGGAAATCGTGATGTCCGAGCACCGGCCGAATTCATCGGCGCCGATGCCGGCGCCTGCCCCACCCTGCGCTACGATCGTTCCACCGCGGATGATGATCTGGCCGCACGAATGCCGCTTGCCGGAACCGATACCGGCACCGGAAGCTTCGCCGCTGATGGCCGTGATGATGCCGCCCTCGATGACGATATGGCCGCAGTCGCGGCTGGAGGAGCCGCCGATGGCAGTGGCTTCCGCCTTCACGTTGAGTGTACCTTCTCCGCTGATTCCCAGCGAAGTGCCGACCGGTCCGACCTGGATGCCCGTACCGGCCGAGCGGATGTTGTTGACCGTGCCTTCCGCGAGTTGGATGCGCGTAGAACCAGCGCAGAGGATGCCGTCTTCCAGCGTCAGGTCAACGCCGGCCAAGGTGATGACCGCTCCCTCCGCAATCGTGAAGGCCTGCGTCCCGGTGCCTTTCAGTACATCCCTGTCCTGCGCGATGAATCCGCTCGTGATGGAAGACAGGTCGACGGTACGGTCCAGCTTGACTTTCTGCGCATAGACGTGCCCGCTTTCCAGAAGGAGCGATCCGATCGAACCTTCGTAAGTCAGAGCGCCGGCCGTCGCGACAATCTTGTAGCGCATCGCTTCGCTCTTGGCAGGATACAGCGCCGCGACAAAAGTGCTGGAGGCGCCGTCGGCCATCAGGTTCACCGGCCCGGTGACAGGATCGCTGAAAAGCGATGTGCGCTGCACCAGGAAGGTTTCTCCTTTCGCGTTTTCGGCCGAAATCGAAACGCGGGCCGGTGCGATGGGATTGCCCCTCCAGTCCACGATGGAGATCTGGAGGACGGCAAGCGGGGTGGTAAAGCGGACCGTCTGGCTCTCGAGCGACATATATCCGCCTTCCAGGTCAATGGTAAAGACCTTGCCCTCCGCCGTGCGGTAACTGTATTTGCCGAGAAGGTCCTCGAGTTTCCCTTTCTGGTCCTGCAGGGAGAACTTGTCGCCGGGGGTGACGAAGACCAGCTTGCCCGTGCTCAGGTCGCCCATATCGATCTTTCCCGATACCGCATCCCCATAGACGAAATTCAGCGTGCCCGTGAGCGTCGATTCGACGCCCTCCGACTGGGCTTTCAGGTTACCGATATGGACGGGCTGGTCTTTATTCTCCTTGTCGAAGGCATAGACGGCGACCACGTCTCCTTCTTTCCATACCGGGATGAAGGCGTCGCCCTCGATGACGGCCGCTTTCGTGTATTTGTAGCCTGTATAGCCTCCCGTAAAGGACAGTTCGCAGCTGAGCTGCTGACCGTCTTCATATTTTGCCTGCTCGTGACACGATGCAGCAAGGGCCAGGAGCAGGAAGGACAGGGCGAGGGAAAGCAGGCGTTTCATTTTTTATTCTTTTACGTATTTTGTGACATTCTGGGGATCGGTACTGACATCCTGGTCCTGAAGGAAGAGGTTGTCGTATTTTCCGACCGGGAGGTCACGGAAAATGTAGTAGTTGGCCTTGCGGGCGGCTTCGATATGGTCGGTCAGCGCCGTGTTGATCGCACCGGCGGCCACATCCACCAGGATAGACAGCAGGGAGCGTCCACTATCGGAAGAACTGCCCGAATTGACCGACAGGTCAAGGAACAGGTTGCAGGTGCGGTCGAACAGCACCTGGTCGGTGAGGGCCGATTTGATGATGTAGCGGATTTCCGTATTGATGCCCAGGCCCTGCTTGGCCCAGGACTCGATGACGGAGAACACCACGGCATCGGCGCCGAAGAATTCGTGGAACTGCTTGAGCGGCTTGTCGAGGAACAGTTCCGCGTCGTAACCGCTCTCCTGCCGGAGGACGGCCATCGCCAGCGACGGCGGAATCACATAGTAGCCGGCTTCTGCCAACGGACGGCTGATGGAGGTATAGAGCAGCTCTTTCGCCTCCACATTGGCCGAATTGTTGATCGGGGGCATGACGAGCAGCGTCACAGGCTTCTCCTCATACATACCGGGATAGAGCTGGCCGCGCGTCAGATCGGACGAAGCGCCGCATGCGGAAAGCAGCACTACGAGAACGAAAAGGGGAACAATCTTTCTCATATCACTTGAACAGTCTTTCAGCCAGCGGCTTGATGAAGGTAATGGATTCAGGATACAGGCGCATCTCCATCTCGAAAAGTTCCCGGCTTCTTGCCTGGAAAGCTGCGGAGGACACTGCGTAAGAAAGGGATTCCTTCTGACGCGAAGAAGCGTGCTGCGAGAAAGCGGTGAGCGTTTCGGGCTGGGCCAGCAGCCAGGCGTATTCCGCGCAGATGCCCGGAGGGGGCACCTGGCGCCAGCCGCCCGGATTGTTGACCAGCCGCTCGTACATGACCAGCATCGAGCAAAGGCTCTCGGGGCTCTCCGTTGCCGAAGAGCGATAGGCCAGGCGCTCGTATTCGGTCACGCCATCGTATTCGCCGCCCCAGTTATAAAGGATCTGGGCGGTCGGACCACAAGCGGTAAGCAGCAGTCCGGCCGCCAGGACGACAAGCGGAAGGATCCGTCTCATAGCGTAATGACCTTCGTATCGCCGGCAGAGACGAAGATCCGCTGGCTCAGGACCCTTTGGCCATGACGGCGGACGATCACCTCGTGGACGCCGGGACGGATCGTAATCATGTTCTCAGCCGTTTTCCTGATGTTGCGTTTTCTTTTGAACTGGCTGTCCTTCACGGTATAGACGTGATAGGTATTGTGGTCGATGGTCACTTCCACGGGGTAGGAACGGTCGGCGAAAACGATCAGGCCGGCTTCATCGCTACGGCCGGATACCACGGTGTGGGAACCCACGCCGCAGCCCGTCAGCATCAGGGCTGCCGCAAAGAGAACTAGGAAAAGTCTTTTCATGGCTTATTCGTCAAGGATGTAATAATTGTCGAGATGTTCTTCGTCGAGGTCCTGGCCCGCATAGGAGCAGAAGGAGATTTCCGTCTCCGGCGTGTCGCCGAACGAACTGAGCACCGTCACCACGCCGATGAGCGTACCGGGCAGTTCGATCTCCATACCGGTCTGCGGATTCTTGACCTTGCGGCCTTTCTTATAGACATTGAACTTGTCGCCCACGGCGATGCCTTGGGCTTGGCCGCCGGAGATGATGTACGAACCGGCGTCTTCGGCCAGCAGATAGGAACGCCAGGGCTTGTCCATACACTTGTTGATGATGTTCTCCACCAGCTGCGTGAGCGCTGCGGAGATCGCTTTGTCGCTGAGGGTGGCATCGAAGCCGGCGGTGCCGCCGATGCCGAGGGTCTGCTTGGTCGTGGTTTCGGCATAGCCCTTGGCCTCGTCGGAGTAGATGATCAGGCCGGTGGCCGCCTCGACCAGACGGACGCTGACGCCCGCCTCGACGGTCTGGGTCTTGGACGAGGAGAAGATACTCTCGTTACCTTCGTTCTTGCGGCCGTATTCCGTGATGGAGCCCAGGATGATGTAATCGGCGCCGATCTTGTTCATCTGGTCGCCGGCTTCACGGACGAGGACGTCGAGATCTTCCCGTTCCAGGAGGATGAACTTGCCGCTCTGGGCGAGTTTCGAAGAGAGGATGTCGAGCGCCTGTTTGCGCATCGGGTCGTTTTCCTTGTCATAGAACAGGCCCTTTCCATACTGGGTCTCGTTGGTGAAACGGCCGATGGCCACTTTCCGTTTGATGGTCTTCTCCTGCGCGAAGACAGGGGCGGCAGCCAGGACGGCTACCACGACGACCAAAAGGGTACGCATAAATCTTTTCATCGTATCGGTATTGAATGATTCTCGTTTCATCTTGCAAAATTAAAGATAAAAACAAACAATTATCCGCTTGCCTTTCAAATATCGAACCATGGATTATTTCGACGGCACGGCGCCGCAGATAACGATTTATTTCGTATCTTTGAAATTCTTAACCATTCATCAATGAAACGTCTAACAATTGCATTTATATGAAACAAATCGTCGAATGCGTACCCAACTACAGCGAGGGACGCGATAAATCGGTCATTGACAACATCGTCGCCGCCATCGGATCGGTCGAGGGCGTAAAGGTGCTCGACGTGGATCCGGGTGAAGCCACCAACCGCACCGTCGTCACCTTCGTCGGCGAGCCGGCCGCCGTGTGCGAAGCCGCTTTCCGCGGCGCAGCCAAGGCGCAGGAACTCATCGATATGCGACACCACCACGGCGCCCATCCCCGCTCGGGCGCGACGGACGTGCTTCCGCTCATCCCCGTGTCGGGCATTACGCTTGAGGAGTGCGCTTCGTTGGCAAGAGAGCTGGCGAAACGTCTTTATGAAGAACTGGGCATTCCCTGCTACTGCTACGAGGCTGCCGCCTTCAAGCCGGAGCGCAAGAACCTGGCCGTCTGCCGCGCAGGCGAATACGAGGCCCTGCCCGAGAAGATCGCCGACCCGGCCCGCCGTCCCGACTTCGGCCCGACGGCATACAACGACACCGTGGCCCGCTGCGGCGCGACGAACGTCGGCGCCCGCAACTTCCTGGTCGCCGTGAACTACAACCTCAACACCACCTCCACCCGCCGGGCGATGGCCATCGCCTTCGACGTGCGCGAGAAAGGCCGCAAGGCCCGCGAAGGCGGTTCGCTCACCGGCAAACTGCTCAAGGACGAGAAGGGCGAGCAGATCTGGATTCCCGGTACGCTGAAGGGTTGCAAGGCCATCGGCTGGTATATCGACGAATACGGCATCGCCCAGGTGTCGATGAACATCACCGACATCGACGCCACGCCGCTCCACATGGCCTACGAGGAGGTTTCCCGCGCTGCTGCCGCCCGCGGCCTGCGCGTGACCGGTGCCGAGATCGTCGGTCTGGTACCGAAGAGGGTGCTTCTGGAGGCCGGCAAGTTCTACCTGGCCCGTCAGCAGCGTTCCCTGGGCATCGACGAAAGCGAGATCCTGAAAATCGCCGTCAAGTCGATGTCGCTCGACGACCTGAAGCCTTTCAATCCCAAGGAGAAAGTCATTGAATTCCTGATGCAGGACGAAGCGGAGGAAGCCCGCAGGCATCACCTCGTCCGGATGACCGCCGAAGGTTTCGCCCGCGAAACGGCCTCCGAATCGCCCGCACCGGGCGGCGGTTCCATCTCGGCCTATATGGGCGCCCTGGCCTCCGCGCTGGGCACGATGGTGGCCAACCTCTCCGCCCACAAGCGCGGTTGGGACGACCGTTGGAAAGAGTTCTCCGACGTCGCCGAGGCAGGACAGCTTCTGATGCAGGAACTGCTCGACCTGGTGGACGAAGACACCGCCGCCTTCGACCGGATCATGGCCTGCTTCGGTATGCCGAAAGGCACCGAAGAGGAGAAAGCCGCCCGCGCTGCCGCCATCGAGGAAGCCACGCTCTATGCCGCTTCCGTTCCGCTAAAGACCATGGAAGCTTCGCTGAAAACGATGCCGCTGGCCCTCGAAATGGCCCGCAAGGGAAATCCCGCTTCCGCCTCGGATGCCGGCGTGGCCGCCCTGGCCGCCCGTGCCGCCTGCCGTGGCGCCGAACTCAACGTGCGCATCAACGCCTCCGGTCTCAAGGACAAGACCCCGGCCCAACCGCTGATCGAGCGGGCCGCGAAGATCCTCCTGGAAGCCGAGGCGATGGAAGAACTGGTTCTAGAAGCCGTCAACAACAACATCAATCAATAACATGACTTTCCAAGAAGAAATATTGCTGGGCATTCCGGATGAACTGCCGCAGGTGAAGGCCTACGACCCGGACATCAACCATGCCCCCAAGCGCAAAGATATCCTTTCGCCCGAAGAAAAAGTGCTGGCGCTCAAGAACGCCCTGCGCTATTTCCCGGAGCGGCATCACGCAGTCCTGGCCGCGGAGTTCGCGGAAGAACTGCACAGGTACGGCCGGATCTATATGTACCGTTTCCGTCCTTCTTATGAGATGTATGCCCGTCCGATCGACGAGTACCCCGCCCGCTCCCGCCAGGCAGCCGCCATCATGGCCATGATCCAGAACAACCTGGACCCGCGCGTGGCACAGCATCCGCACGAACTGATCATCTACGGCGGCA
>DETK01000018.1:96737-96994 GCA_002361615.1 Bacteroidales bacterium UBA3290 | reverse complement strand
GCCATCTTCCAGAACTGGGCACAGTACCGGCTGGTGATGCAGTACCTGGCCACGATGACCGACGAACAGACGCTGGTGATGTACTCCGGCCACCCGCTGGGCCTCTTCCCCAGCCACAAGGATGCACCGCGGGTGATCGTTACCAACGGTATGGTCATCCCGAACTATTCGAAGCCCGACCACTGGGAGAAATTCAACGCCCTGGGCGTTTCGCAATACGGCCAGATGACGGCCGGCTCCTATATGTACATCGGCCC
>DETK01000018.1:95595-96698 GCA_002361615.1 Bacteroidales bacterium UBA3290 | reverse complement strand
ATCGGCCCGCAGGGCATCGTGCACGGCACCACCATCACGGTGATGAACGCTGCCCGCAAGCAACTCCGCAAGCGGGGCCTGAGCGGTGACGACCGCGGCGGCGTCCTCTTCGTGACGGCCGGCCTGGGCGGCATGTCCGGCGCACAGCCCAAAGCCGGCAACATCGCCGGCGTGGTGAGCGTCACGGCGGAGATCAACCCCAAGGCTGCCGAGAAACGCTATGAACAGGGATGGGTGGATGAACTCCACCACGACCTGGACGAACTGATCCCCCGCATCCGCAAAGCGGTGGCCGCCAAGGAGGTCGTCTCCCTCGCCTACGTCGGCAACATCGTCGACCTGTGGGAACGCCTCGCTGACGAAGGGGTTTCCGTCGACCTGGGTTCGGACCAGACCTCGCTCCACAATCCGTGGGCGGGCGGCTACTACCCCGTGGGATACAGCCTCGAGGAGTCCAAGAAGATGATGGCCGAAAATCCGGCCCGCTTCAAGGAAGCCGTTCAGGCTTCGCTCCGCCGCCACGTGGCTGCCATCAACCGGCTCGCCGATAAAGGAATGTACTTCTTCGACTACGGCAACGCCTTCCTGCTGGAAAGCTCCCGGGCCGGCGCCGACGTCCTGAAGGCCGACGGTTCGTTCCGCTATCCTTCCTATGTGCAGGACATTATGGGCCCGATGTATTTCGACTACGGCTTCGGGCCGTTCCGCTGGGTCTGTATGAGCGAGAAGCCGGAAGACCTGGCCAAGTCCGACGCCCTCGCGGTAAAGGTGCTCGGCGAAATCGCCGCCACCGCACCCGACGAGATCGCCGGACAGATGCGCGACAACATCCACTGGATCGAGGAAGCCGGCCGGAACCACCTGGTGGTGGGATCGCAGGCCCGCATCCTCTATGCCGACTGCGAAGGCCGCACGAAGATCGCGCTGGCCTTCAACGACGCCATCCGGCGCGGCGAGATCACGGCCCCGATCGTACTGGGCCGCGACCATCACGACGTCTCCGGCACGGACTCCCCGTTCCGCGAGACCTCGAACATCTACGACGGCTCGCAGTTCACGGCCGACATGGCTGTCCAGAACGTCATCGGCGACGGCTTCCGCGG
>DETK01000018.1:0-95494 GCA_002361615.1 Bacteroidales bacterium UBA3290 | reverse complement strand
ATCAACGGCGGCTTCGGTATGGTGATCGACGGTTCGGAAGATTCGGCCCGCCATATCCGGGAGATGCTCTTCTGGGACGTGAACAACGGCATCGCCCGCCGCAGCTGGGCGCGCAACGAAGGCGCCCGCTTCGCCATTGAGCGGGAGATGGCCCGTACCCCCGGCCTCCGCGTCACCCTCCCCCATCTCGCCGATGAAAACCTGATCCAATCCATCCTGAAAAAATAACGATATGCATTATATCTCTCACGAACACCTGTCGCTGGAGCGACTCCAGCAGATCCTCGACAACGGCGAGCAACTCGTCCTGTCACAAGAGGCGGTGGAAGCCATCCAGAAGTGCCGGAAGTATCTGGACGCCAAGATGGAAGACATCGACCGCCCGGTCTATGGCATCACCACCGGCTTCGGCTCGCTCTACAACGTCACCATCCCGGCCGAAGACCTCTCGCAACTCCAGCACAACCTCGTGATGTCGCACGCCTGCGGCACGGGCGAGGAAGTACGCAGTGACATCGTGCGCCTGATGCTCCTGCTCAAGGCGCAGTCGCTTTCCTACGGCCACTCCGGCGCCCAACTGGTCACCGTGCAGCGGATCATCGATATGTACAACAACGACATCCTCCCCGTGGTGTACCAGCAAGGCTCGCTCGGCGCCTCCGGCGACCTGGCTCCCCTCGCCCACCTCAGCCTCCCGATTATCGGGATGGGTGAAGTCCGCTACAAAGGGAAGGTGCGCCCCGCTGCCGAAGTGTGGAAAGAGATGGGCTGGGAGCCCATCCGCCTGCAGTCGAAGGAAGGCCTGGCCCTGCTCAACGGTACTCAGTTCATGAGCGCCCACGCCATCTGGTCGCTCATCCAGGCCCAGCGCCTCTCGAAGTGGGCCGACCTGATCGGCGCCATGTCGCTCGAAGCCTACGACGGCCGTATCGAGCCCTTCCTGCCGCTCAGCCACCGCATCCGTCCCCACAGAGGACAGCTCGCCACCGCGAAACGTTTTCTCAAGATTCTGGAAGGAAGCGAGTTGATCAACCGCCCGAAGGAACACGTGCAGGATCCCTACAGTTTCCGCTGCATCCCGCAGGTGCACGGTGCCGCCAAGGACAACCTGACCTATGTGCAATCCGTCATCGAGAATGAGATCAACGGCGTGACCGACAACCCGAACGTCTTCCCCGACGAAGACATGGTGATCTCGGCCGGCAACTTCCACGGCGAGCCCATCGCCATCCCGATGGACACGATGGCCATCGCCCTGTCGGAACTGGCCAGCATCTCGGAGCGCCGCGTCTATCTGCTCATCCACGGTTACCGCGGCCTGCCGCGTTACCTGGCTCCCAACCCGGGCCTCAACAGCGGCTTCATGATCCCGCAGTACACGGCCGCCTCGATCGTAAGCCAGAACAAAGGCCTCTGCTGGCCCGCTTCCTGCGACTCGGTCCCCTCCTCCAACGGACAGGAGGACCACGTGAGTATGGGATCCAACTCCGCCACCAAACTGGTGCGCGTAGTGGACAATGTGGAAACCGTACTGGCCATCGAGCTGTTCAACGCCGCCCAGGCGCTGGATTTCCGCCGCCCGGCCCACTCCTCCCCGCTGATCGAGCAGATCCACGCTGATTTCCGCGCCGTGGTACCGTTCCTCGAGGTTGACACCTACATGCACCCGCTGATCATCAGCGCCGCGAAGTTTATCCGCGAAAAACAATATCTGTAAGATGAGACGCTTGTTCCAGCACATCGGTACGCTTGCGGGCATCGTGCCCGCAAGCGTCCGTCGCAAGGAAGGCGTGGCCATGGACGAAGTCGGAACGCTTTCCGACGCCTGGCTGCTGGTGGACGGCGGGCGCATCGCCGCTTTCGGCGATGCCGCCACGCCCGTCCCGCCCGGCGCCGACGAAGTCATCGACTGCGAAGGCGGCCTGATGATGCCCGCCTTCTGCGACAGTCACACCCACATCGTCTATGCCGGCTGCCGCGACGGGGAATTCCTCGACAAGATCAACGGTCTTTCGTACGAAGAGATCGCCGCCCGTGGCGGCGGTATCCTCAACTCCGCCGACCTGCTGCACAAGACCTCGGAAGACGAACTCTACCGCCAGGCGATGGAGCGCGTCCGCGAAATGGTCTCGCAAGGCACCGGTGCCATCGAGATCAAGAGCGGCTACGGCCTCAACCCGGTCGATGAACTGAAGATGCTTCGCGTGATCGACCGCATCAAGGCCACCTCTCCCGCGATGATCAAAGTAACGTTCCTGGGCGCGCATGCGGTAGGCCGCGGCTACACCAAGGAAGATTATGTGGCCGCCGTGTGCCGGATGATGCCCGAAGCCGCCCGATACGCCGATTTCGTCGATATCTTCTGCGAAGAAGGTTTCTTCACCGTCGAAGACGCCACCCTCGTGCTGGAAGCCGGTCTCAGGGCCGGCCTGCGCCCCAAGATTCACGCCAACCAGCTGGCATTCAGCGGCGGCGTCCAGGTCGGTGCCAAGTACGGTGCCCTTTCGGTCGATCATCTGGAGAAATCCGGTCCGGCCGAAATCGAAGCCCTGCAGGACAGTGTGACCATGCCTACCTTCCTGCCGGGTTCTTCCTTCTTCCTCCGGATTCCAGACGGGCCTGCAAAAGACTATATCGCCGCAGGCCTGGGAATCGCCCTGGCCTCCGACTACAATCCCGGCTCATCGCCTGCGGGCGATATGCGCTGGATCTGGTCCCTGGGCTGCATCCGGATGCGCCTCACGCCGAACCAGGCCTTCAACGCCGTCACGCTCAACAGTGCCTACGCAATGGGCGTCAGCGACCAGTGCGGATCGATCACGGCCGGCAAGCGCGCCGACCTGATCCTCACCCGCCCCGGCTGGACGCTGACGAAGATTCCTTACCTCCACCACACGCCGTTCATCCGGCAAGTCTATCTGCAGGGGAAAGCGATATGAAACGGCGGGGAGCCATCCTTCTGCTGGGGGTGATGCTGCTGACGGCATCCTGCGGCATCATGAAGCCGCGGAATGCCGTCGTCATCACCGACCACGAAGAGATGATGGCCATCCTCCAGGAGCACTTCCCGGAACTGTACACGTTTCACGAGCAGGAGCGCATCGAAGTCGACGAAATCTACTTCTATACCAACCGGCGCGGCGAGCCGAAATACAAAATTTCCTTGCGGTATATGCCGCCCCACGCCCATTGAGGCAAGAGCAGCCTGATTAGTAGCGGGCTACTCCCGCCAGATGAGGATCGATTCGATCCGGGCATCGGGCTTGAACTTCGGATTATCAAGCTCGATGCGGCCATTGGTGGACGGCTCGACCGGTGATACCAGGGACTCGCGGGATGTACGGAAAGCGATCCAGGTGTTCCACCGCTCCACTTCAATCTGGACAGTCCCGTCCATCAGCATCCCTACCCGAGGATCATCCGCACCGAAAGTCAGACAGTCATTGATGCGGGCGCCCACATAAGGCTGGACCTTGCCGGGCCCGGCCTCATAGGTAGAGCGGGCGACACAGTAGTCCGGGAAACGGACTTCGACGGAATACACTTTCCCTCCGTCCATCTGGACCTCCAGGCCGTCGACGCCGTCGCGGCTGATCAGCCACAGGTCACCACCGCTGGAATAGACGGTCTTGTAGCCCTTGGGATCATAGCTGAAGGAAAAGTCAGGCGCAGGCTGGCCGAGCAGGATGTTGCCGAAACCCTCCGCATGGATGCAGGCATAGCGGTAGTCCGCATTGCGGGCCATGGTACTGCCATCCCATAGATAGTCGACGACCAGGTCACCGTGGAAAGCCTGCTCGTCGAAATCCATCGGGTCGTTGAGCCGGACCCGCACGCCTTCCGGACGGAATTCATAGTCATAGCTGCCCGCCTTCATCGCATCGCGCAGTGCAGTCAGGTCGGCGCCGGCAAGCCGGACCATGTCTTCGAAATCATCCCGCTTCGGGACAGGAGAAAACGGAGTGTCCACTTCGTGCGCCCCGCCCTGGGCCGGATCGTATTCATAATAACGGATATACTTGACCGACGAGACATCGCAGCCCCCGTTCTCCAACAAGCAGGTCAGGATGTGGCCGTCCGCCTTGTACCGATAGCAGGCCATTTGGAAGCCATCGTAGCAGTCTCCGTCAAACAGACTATAAGACAGACTGTTGCAGGAGCCGACAAATTCCATGGCTCCATCGAAGGAATTCCGGAGCTCCTCTTTGATGCTGTCCTTGACGGCCTGGGAAGCGAATTTGTCGGTCATGATATTCCCGCCGAAGCAGGAGAAGATCCGGAAGAGTTCGTCAAAGGTGAAAGTGTTTTCCACGGCGGCAGGAGTCGCCGTCACGGGTTCCGTCTCCGTTTTTGTCTCCGCCACAACTTCGGGGGAAACGGGCTCAGCGCCTTCATTGCCTGCAGCGGGTTTTTCCCCTTTGCAGGACACGAGCAGAAGTGCGCAGACAATAATCAGTTGAAACAGTCTATTCATGGCTAATTCCGTTGTCACGATACAAAAATAAGAAATTATCCGGCAACGGGGGAATCTGTTTTTTGCGTAAGTTTGTATATGGATTAATCTTTCGCGAATGATGCTGCACAAACTGTTTCGTTTTTCCCTTGTCCTCATCTTGGCCGTAACGGCCTGCACCCCCAGAACAGAACCGCTCTGCAGGGCCGGCAGGATCGTAAAGGAACTGCACGATCCCTCTTCCAACTATGTCGTGGTGGTGGCGCACCGGGGCGACTGGCGGAACTACCCTGAGAACTCCCTTCCAGCCATCGAATCCTGCATCCGGATGGGCGTGGACGTGGTGGAGATCGACCTGAAACTCACCAAAGACAGCGTACTGGTCTTGAGCCACGACCGCACGCTGAACCGCTGTACGACCGGAAGCGGTCCCATCAGCGATTACACCTACGAGGAAATCCTGAACTTCGACCTCAAGGCAGGCCATGGCATCGGCCGCCCCGGCATCAAGATGCCTACGCTCCGGGAAGCCCTGGAAGTCTGCAAGGACCGGATCGTGGTCAACGTAGACCAGGGTTATGACTACTACGACCTGGTCCTTCAGGTCACGGAAGAACTGGGCGTCACCGACCAGATCCTGATCAAGAGCGGCAAGCCCCTGTCCGACGTGAAGGCAAAGATGGAAGAGCACCCGCGCAACATGATGTACATGCCGGTGGTGACAGCAGCGCCCGCTGCACAGATGACCGTTTTCAACGGCTATATCGATGAAGAGAAACCCCTCCTCGCCTACGAACTCTGCTTCGGAGAACTGAATGACGATGTCCGTACGGCCGCCCGCCGGATCCTGGACGACGGCTCCAAACTATGGGTCAATACCATCTGGGCCTCCCTCTGCGGCGGCTATGAAGACGATGCCGCCGACGCGGCCGACGACCCCGGTACAGTCTACGGCCCCATCCTGGACCTCGGCACCTCCATCATCCAGACCGACCGTCCCGAACTGCTGATCCGCTACCTCGATTCCTCAGGCCGGCATACGCTGCCGTGAACCGTCACACGCTGCCGTGAACCCGTTTCCTCGCGGCATGCTTCACCGCCCTGCGCATGCGGCGAAGCCGGTAGCTCTGCTCCTCCGCCTCCCCGAAACGGTCGCGATAGTCTGAAACCTTCCACCATCCCCGGTACAGGCGCTTCAACCCTTTGGCCCGCGTCCCATTGGGATGCCTGGCCAACACATTCTTGTCGACCCCCACATTCAACGTCGCAAGCATACTCCCATGCACCGCCGCAACCCGCTCCCGAAACGCCTTCACTTCCTTCACCCGCCGCTTGTATTCTTTCTTCGAATGATAGGATTTGCTCATGATAAAATGATACTTCTCAAATCGAAATACCAAATTACAAAAAATAGTAATTTTTACATACAAAGTAAGACAAAACCCCTGAAATAGGGCTTACAATCGACGACATTGTTTTTTCTCACTGATGCAAAAACCATTGGACCGTTGGTCTCCGTCAACTTGTGACACCGCCACTATTCTCAGAGAACGCTCTAGGCGATTCCGCGTGGAACGTACCCATGAGTACAAGGGCTCATTCCACGCAACGACCTCCTGAAGGAACTCCTAAACATGCTTACGCTAATACGCGAGGCGAGGACGGACAGGACCCTTCAGTCGCTCGAATCGCGCTTCCGCAAGTATGATCTGGTCATATGCGACGAAATGGGCTATGTCAGCTTCGACAAGGAAGGAGCGGAACTGCTGTTCAATATGATATCAACGAGAACAGGGGACAAAGCCACGATCATAACGACCAATCTCCCTTTCACGCGCTGGGAGGAAATCATCAAGGACAAGGTCCTCTGTTCCGCCCTGGTTGACCGGCTCTGTCATAAAGCCTTCATGGTCAATATGACCGGACCGTCATATCGAGTGAAAGAAACTCAAAATATCTTCAAAAAAATTTGAAAACAAACGAGACTTGCTTACCTTTGAAACAGACTTCCGTTGGCCCCTTTTTCAAATCCACTTTGGCGGAAATCTACTTTATTATCTACAATCCTGCTAAAGACCAAAATATGGAAGCAATTGATCTAGGTTTAAGTGTTAAGTGGTCAAACGCTAATTTAGGGGCTCAGGCTCCAACGGACCATGGACATTATTATGCCTGGGGCGAAAAAGAGAGAAAAAATATTTATGACTGGATGACCTATAAATGGTGTCATGGTGGAGTTGCTCCGCAACGAGCCCTGAAACTAATAAAGTATAATACCCGCAATTTTAATAGGATATCCGGTGTAATTAGTTATGTGGACAATCGGGATGTTTTGATGCCAAGTGATGATGTTGCTAATATTATGTTAGGGGGGAGTTATAGGTTAGGGGTGGATTGGTGTATCCCTACTGCAGAACAGTGGAAAGAATTAATCGACAGATGCTCATGGGAATGGGTGTCATTAAATGGTTTTTATGGGTACAATGTGATTAGTAGGAGTAATGGCAATTGTATTTTTATTCCTGCAGCAGGTTTAATAACCGGGATGGCCCCATTTACAGAGCACAATGAAGGGGGTAGATATTTTACTTCTTCTCTTTATCCGGATGATCCCCTTTGTGCGTATTGTGTCAGTTTTGATAATCGCGGTGTCCAGTTGAATCCAATTTACAGGTATTTTGGTTTATCAATTCGTCCCGTTTTAGATCCTTCTTTTGTGAAGCGGTTCGATGATTACGAGTCACGGTTCGATTATTAATTGTTTTTTACCAAGAAATGTAATAACATTAAGGAAGTGTTCATTCCCGCGTCGTACAAGAGCGAGATTGAGAGTATTTTAATGATTGCGTAAACCTAAAACGTATTACTTATTGATAGTTCGAACTATCGAGTATTATATTTATGTTTGCGTGCTACTCAACTATCCATCCATGACAATTGATTATTTTTTTGAGATAACTCCTATAATTGACTGTTTTTGGACGGGTTGTTTGTTTCGCTAATTATTCAGGAAAATATTAGATTATGTCTAAAAAATCGCCTATTAGTATAAAGTGTCTCGACTGTGAGCATGTAGTGATTGATAACCAGAAACATACTATTGAATGTGGGTATGAAGTGACACCTCCCAACCTAAATGATGATTCCTCTCCTGTTTATTATGAGAACACAACCATGCCCTTTGGGTTGAGGACGCTTTTAGAGCGGCTTTCTCGTGAACATCGTGATCATAATGATTATTATTATAAACGTCGACGGCTATGTCCCAAAGGTGATAATTACGTTTATCCATCTCTAGAAAGGATGGATGCCAATATTAGAGAGCAATCTCTGTTGAGAAGTATGTCGATAAGAGAAGTCGTTGAATATAGTTTAGCGCAGAAGGCCAAGCAAGAACGTGAAGAGGCGATTC
The DNA here is from genome assembly GCA_002361615.1 of Bacteroidales bacterium UBA3290. Classification (GTDB taxonomy): domain Bacteria; phylum Bacteroidota; class Bacteroidia; order Bacteroidales; family UBA932; genus Cacconaster. The sequence continues at coordinate 87,629 of DETK01000018.1, read as the reverse complement.
GATGTGAGGTCAAAAACCAGTTAGATAGGCTTGATATTACTGCGCAATTCAGTGATAGTTATGACAAGATTTTTTCGTATGTTTTTCGTCGATTATTGTCTGGGGTAAAAACGGAAGATTGGATCCTTAGGGAGGTTTCAGATATTAATATGGATAAAGTCATTGCAGATCAGGAAGCTAAGATGGCCGCTTATCGTAAAAAAAGGCTCGAAGAGGATGAGTCAAATAGATTAAGTAAATCTGTCCTTGAGGTAGATTTTATACGTAGTCTTTCAAATAGTGTTTACTATTTGTATGGTAAAGAATATGATGTAGACGAGGGACGAGAATTGTATTATGGATATGGCGTTTCTGCCGTTGATTCTTATTCGATTGGTGGTCATTTATATGCAGTTTTGGTTTATGATAGAACAATCAAGGAGTCAATTAATAATGAGTTTTTAAAGACAAAACTTGCGTCTTTCGATAAGAACACAAAGATTGTTATGCGGGAGTCACAATCATCAAAATATGAGCCTGTTCTTGAATACTTTTTCAATATGTATTCTACATATCTTCAATGTACGCCTAGGGTTCAATTATTCATTTAGGTCGTTACTTTCCATATTATTTAGTTGACAGTCTTTAAGATTCAGGGCGAAACTTATGGCGCTTCATGGAATGAGAAGTCCCTATGGGCTTCCGTCAGGGTATGGTTCGATCTCAAGGATGAAGACATTCTTCCTACCATGATTACCGCCCACGATATCATGACGCAATGGGCGCTGATTCGCATCTATGTTGATGAAAAGGATCAGGACATCACTTTTTCAGTAGAGCAATTCTGTGACTCCATGGATGAGTACCGGCCATTCTTCAGCAGGGCACTCGATATCCTTGACACTGACATCGATTTATTCAGAAAGGCCTTTGACGAAGTCCGAGCCAAACGCAACGAGACCGCCCAACGCTTTCTCGCCTGATTTTTAGCCTGATTTTCCGCTGCAACGGAAAATGTAGCAGCCATGAGTACAGTCTGGTGGAAATCTTCATAATAATATCTACTTTTGTAGGGTATTCATTCAGCCTACTCATAAATATTTGTTCCTTTCAAAACCTTCTTTTGCGGCCTTATCCTGGTTCTTCTGACTTCCTGCGTGGATTTTTTCCCCGAATCCGCCGAGGATCCGCTGCCGCTGCCGCCTGAAATTGAGACCAATAAGGACCACTCCGTCAAGCCCGGAGACAGTTTCTTCGACTATTGCAACGGATTCTGGCTCAAGACGCATCAGATTCCCGCTTCGGGTTCGATCGGCGCAGTTTATGATGCGGAAGACGTTATGGACCAGCGTGTGGATGAACTCAAGAAGAGCGTACCGGATATCGGCCGTTTTTATGAATTGATGGACCATCCTTTCGATCAGCCGGAAAAGTCCCAGGCCTATTTTGACGCCATGAAAGCCCGGTTCCCGAAACCGGCCACCAAGGAAGAGGCTTACACGACCATGGGCAAGATGATGGCAGATGGCATCGAGCTTTGGTCGACGCTTATCATGCCCACTTTTAGCATATTGATGAAAGAAGGAAAACTGATGGGGTTCCTTGTCCCGCCGGTGAATCTCTCCGAGACCCAGTTGGAGCTGAATCTGGAGGAAATGGTATCCCTGACCGTCACCAAGGCAGACAACTCTCCGCAAACCCTAATCATCCGGGGCATGGGGCTGGACCCGTCGCTGTTCGTCACCCTGCCCGAGGTTGAACCGTTTTGGGCAATGCTGGAAACCAAATCACTCGACGAACTCTGGGAGTTGATGACGGATGCCTTTGGCTTCTACGAGTCCTACGTGAACCAGGAGGAAATGGCTAAGCACCAAACCACGGAAGACAATCTGCGGATGCTTGCGAGGACGACCTTGAACTATACCCTGTCCTATCATCTGGCGGAACGGTATATTTCTCCCGCATTCAAGGAGAAATACGTAAACATCACCAAGGAGATCCAGGCATCGCTGCGCAAGAGGATCCAGCGGGCTGACTGGATGAGTGAAACGACAAAGAGCAACGCACTGGACAAGCTGGACCATTACGGACTCTTCGTGGCCTACCCGGACGAGTGGTACATGGACTGTGTCAGCAAACTGTCTGACTGTGAAACGCTGCTGGAAGCGATCCACCGCAACAACCGCAATACGGTCAACTTGAAGGCCCATCTGCTGGGAGGTACGGACCTTTTCAGTTACCAGCTTACCACGAAAATAATCGACAGCAACGGACAATTTGCCCCCGCAGACCTCACACTGGTGAACGCCATGTATTATCCCGCAGGGAACTGCGTCTTCATCTATCCGGCGATGCTGCTTCCGCCCATCCTGGTCCAGAACATGAGCCAGGCCTACGAGTATGCCGTCTTCTCGATCATCGGCCACGAATTCACCCACGGCTTTGATACGCAGGGATCCCAATACGACAAGTATGGCAACAAGCGCAACTGGTGGACCGTAGCCGACCAGATGGCATTCGAAGAACGCCGTGAGAGTATTATCAACTGCTACAACCACTTGGAACTGGATCCCGAACGCGCTCCGGGCGAATATGGCGACGGCAACCGCACACAGACGGAGAACATCGCCGACCTAGGCGGTTTTCTGACAGTCCTGGACGCCTACAAGGCCCGTCTGGAAGAGGAGGGCTATTTCGGCAAAGTCTATGACGACCAGCTCCGGAAGTTCTACGAGAGCTTCGCCGCTTTCTGGTGTGTTCAGTACGACGACAAGAAATTCAGCATCCTGCAGAAGACCGACATCCACTCTCACGCCCGCCTCCGCGTCAACGGCGTCGTCATGAACACCGACCTCTGGTACAAACTCTACGACGTGAACCGCAACAACCGCATCTACCTGCCGAGGGATCGCAGGACGTATATCTGGTAACGAACTTTATTACTCACAGCTGCAATAATCATTGTACCACGATCAACGGCTCGCCCAGCGCCTCCGATAGTTTTGCGAGAGAGGCCAGCGTATAATTCGGAAAGCCGCGGGTCCACCGCTTTATCTGTGTTTCATTGCATCCGATGATGGCCGCCAACTCCCGCTGCGACATTCCTCTCCGCTTCAAGATTGCATCAATCTTGTCCACAATAGCACACGACCACTCCATCTCCAACTTGATAGCCGGCGAGACTTTTTCAAATTGTTCTTGAAACTGTTTGTTGTACTTCATAGCAGATACTTTGAATCCTAAATAGTTTAACGCAAATATAGTAAACTTTACATTAATGTAAAGTTTGTTTCAGTAGAATTTGCACCCAAAAAGCTATAGCTATTCTCACTTAAGTACGTATAAACTTTCGACTAAACAATAATAAACAAGTTAGCATACCTTGCTGAGCTTTTAATTTAAACCCTGTGCAGATCTATTGCACACTATTGTCTTATTTTTGCGGTCGTTTTGAAAAAAAACATTATTTTTGTTGAAATAGATGATTCTTACGAATGTCCAACACTAAATACGCACAAATACGCTATAAAGTCCTGGACGATTGTTTCAGTAATTTTAGACGTAAATTCTATTTCGATGACCTTATGGATCGTTGTAATGAAGCATTACGTGAATTTTACGGTGCCAAGCATAACGACATTAAAACTCGCACACTTCGTTACGATATAAGTTATATGCGTAATAGAGCTGGAGAAGCCGGTGTTGAAATTGATGTTATTGACGATGGCAACGGTTTTTACTACCGATACTCAGAGCCAGACTTCTCGATTTTCAAACGTGGCCTTGGGGAAGAAGATCTCTCTCAGCTTAAGGAAACTATTCTGATGCTCCAGCGATTTAAGGGAATGCCTAACTTCGACTGGATATCCAAACTGGTTGTTAAGTTGGAAGACAAACTCGACCTTCGCGGAGTATCCAAAAGCGTTGTCGGCTACGATGAGAATAACGCATACACTGGACTTGACTGGTTTCAAGACTTGTTTGATGCCATCATCAACAAAACCGTTCTTCGCATCCAGTACAAGACCTTCTCGGATATAGATTATGACTGGACAATTCATCCCTATTATATCAAGGAGTATAACAATCGTTGGTTCCTATTTGGCTTCAACGAAAAGAAAAACAAACTTTCCAATTTACCCCTCGATCGTATCTGGGATGTAGAGCAGGTTCACAAAGAGTATATCCCGTCTTATATAAACTTCGAGACATATTTCGACGATGTCGTTGGTGTCACTGTTGTTTCAGAAGCCATAGAACACATTCGCCTTCAATTCTCTGAGCATCGATTCCCTTATGTCTTAACAAAAGCGCTCCACAAGTCTCAGCGCATCATTGATGTTGATAAACGTATTATAGAAATCTCTGTCATTCCAAACGATGAGTTAGAAGCACTCATTTTATCATTCGGCAGAGATGTTGAGGTGCTTTCTCCGGTTTTATATCGAAAGCAGATTCAAAAAGTTATTAAAATGTCCTACGAGAAGTATTTACCTATGCAGGATCATTGCATAGATGTTAATTACTTTTGCGGAGTAAAACAGATTGACTAGGTTTTTCGAACTATGGGAAAAATGACATACGAAGAAGGCTTCAAGGAACTGACGTACTTGTTCTCCAAATTTCTTGAAATAACCAGAGGGAACAGTCTGGCCATATTATTCTTTCTTCACATCAGACGCTTTCATCTAATTGATCACAATAAGCTCCGCATGATGAAAAATCGTGTTACCCATTTAGACGTAGATCTTAATGATATGCGGCATTTTTGGCAAGATTATCTTGTTTCTGCCAACTATAGAGCTAAAGATCAAGGCAATAGTGCGGATTCTGCCGTTTTAGAAGAGGCCATGATTGCGGTTGGGACTCTTTTCGATGAACATGTCGCTATAGAGGAACTATTTTTTGTCGTATCAGGTTTATTTGAGATTCCGGATGAGTGGTTTGATAATTATTATCCCATCCTTTTTGACAAGCTTTATACGAAAGAGATAACAAGGTCTTCTACGAGTCTTAACCAGCCTGCAGAGATTACCGACCTTGTGTGTAATTTATGTGACTATAAGGGCGGCTCTGTTTATGACCCTTTTGCTGGCGTAGGCTCTTACATTTTTGCCTTGGGGGCTTTAGATAATTTTTTCGCACAAGAGATAGATAGGACGAAATGGGTGATTGCCCAAATGAGATTGAGAGCCCATAATTCAAATACGAAATGCTTTGTAAATGAAGATCCGATATCAATTTGGCATAAACATCCATTGGTTATTGATGAGAAGATGTCCTCAACATATGACCTCATTGTTTCAACACCCCCCTTCCGCCTTTCTATCAAAGAACGACTTTCCCAATTTGAAACAGCCGACGAGTTGTTTATTCACAACGGACTTCAATTATTATCTACCGAGGGACGGCTTGTCGGTGTTTTTAGTCCTGCCATTCTTTACTCATCTGATTCAGAAGCTTTAGCTCTTCGTAAATCTTTTCTGGAGCATGATCTCCTTGATACTGTCATTCTGCTCCCCAGCCGATTATTCTCTGGTACTGCTGTTGAGACTATTATTCTCAAGTTTTCCAAGATCAAGAAAATACGTGGACAAATCAGGTTCGTGGACGCGACAAAATCTTATAAGTCCAGAGGGCGCGAAAAGGTTCTTGCCGTAGAGGAAGTCTTTGAGTTACTTAACGCTGGTCCAGGACAATATGTTAGATTTCTTCCGAATGAGTTCTTTCTCTCACGAGGGTGCCGTATTGAGCCTGCTGCTCTATTTATTAATTCCATTGCTGAGCAAAACGGTTTTAAAAAAGTTGAACTTCGTAGTATCGCTAAAATTGTCTATGGCGAAAAAGTTAATAGTTGGGACTTCAGGCAGTGCCGGGCGATTACCCCTTCCCTGCTTAATGGTAATCAGTTCAAATGTTACATCGATATTGACTCACTAGGAACAAATACTGGACTTCTGCTTCATTATAAGGTTACAGAACCCGTCCTTCTCGTGGACAAGAGTCGTTTTCGCGCCGGTTTTGTGAATGCTTCTATAGAAAAACCTGTCATGATATCTGGTGGGATTGCAGCTTTCTCGATAACTGCGGAGTGGGTTTTCATACCGTATCTATGCCGCCAATTCTCACTCCTTTCTGAGAATTATTCGCAAGGATCTGCATTACCAGCAATATCCCAAGCGGCTATGCTAGATATGCTGATTCCTTTCCCCGAGAATGATTCCGATCAAGCTGTCATTTATAATGCTGCAGAGTCAGAATATAAGATGGCCAAGGTTCGAGAGTACGGCCTTGAGGAGATGCTTGCGGCCCAGAAACGTGACTTTATCCTAGTTTTGCGCAATAGAAAGCACGACATCAATTCATATGTCGCTGATATCCGTAACCGTATTCGTGGGTTGGATAAGTACCTTCGAAAGAACGGCCTGGACAAAGAGATATACAGTGTCCGACAGAACAAGACTGTTGGCGACAATATGGACGCCATTATCAGCAGCATCGACCTGATGGGGCAATACCTTGATCATATTGCTGACGAGAGTGAGTATGGTTCTCCTGTTAAAGTTGACCTTTATGAGAAACTTCAAGCGATTGAAGACGGCCAGAATTACACTGTTCATTTTGAGCCGGACCTGGCTTCTCTGCGTGATAACGATGAAGATGAAGGCAAAGTTCATGCTTTTGTCAGCATCGCAACTTCTGACCTTGACCACGTTTTTCTGAATATTATTTCCAACGCGAAAAAGCATGGTTTTGTGGATTCTACCATCACAGATTATCGCATCGAAATATTACTGCTATATGACCGTGAAACGGATTCGTATGTGGTTGAATTTAAGAATAATGGCAATCCTATGTCTGAAGGCCTGGATACAAGTCGTTACGGGACTGATGGCGCTAAATTCGGAACCACAAAAGGCGATGGTCATGGTGGCGCCATCGTAAAGAACACTATCGAGCATTTCGGTGGCAGTATTGAGGTAATCAATACCCCCGAACAGTTTTTCACTGTTGGAATTATAATTAAGCTTCCTCGTTATTATGGAGAATAATTCTACATACAACGTCATCTGGATAGATGATAAATATGAAGAAATCGACTTGCTCGGAAACGCCGAGCAGGACAATATTTTCATAACTCCCTACAAGTACGGAAAAGAAGGTATTTCGGCAATACAATCCAATCTGGACTATTGGGACGGAGTCATTATTGATGTTAAATGTTTTTGGGCGTCGGATGATGAAGTGGACAGGGTAGATAATTTCCACAAGATTAAGGAAGAGCTTCTTATTCTTAAAGGGAAAAGGCCAATTCCATTCTTCGTCTACTCTGGACAACCGGATGTCTTGTCTGATGACAGTTTTAAGCTTTCTTTAAATGGCCGTCGCCTTTACAAGAAACACTTAGATGAGGAAGATCTTCTCCGAGACATCAAAAAGGAGGCTAATCTGCTTCCAGAAGTTCAAATCCGTCATAAGTATCTTGATATAATAGATATCCCAGAGCTCAATAAGGAACTGACTGAGATATTAATGTTCGTTGAGCATGATGAGCAGAATAATCCTATCGTTTTCCCAATGATTCGATTCATTCTTAACTGGCTGATGGACAGACTCAATGAATACGGGATATTGTCCATAAAACACACAGGTGCAAATATTGGAGCATGTAGCGTTTTTCTTGCTAAGAAGGAATTATCCGCCTACATACCTGTACATATTCAACGTAGTTTGCATTCATGTGTTGAAGTCTGCAATAATGGTAGTCATTGGATTGATACGGCAAAAGGAGCTGTGAGGCAAGAGGTATTCAATGCTGTCAGCGAAGGATTGGCGCCCTACCTTATACGTAGCACAATTTTCGAGCTTCTCAATATCTTAGTCTGGTACAATTCTCTTCCTCAAGATGAGTTAATCAAGCACACAATTAAAGATGTGGCGTCTTCAATTTCCCTTGATAGCTTTTTTATTGAAGGCCCTTTACTTAGGGATGAGAAAGGTATTCTTCACTGCGAAAATTGTATTGTTCATCCGAATCTTGCTAAAGATAAAGGTATCCAAATCAATGACCTTATAAGAGTTATAAAGTCAGGTAACAATGAACGATTTGGGAAAGAATATTACAATAAATACGCAATGGAAATTGAACGGCAATAATTATCTTATAATTACAGGCAAAATCAATAATAGAATCGACCAATTTTTGAACACCTTCTGGAGGGGTGACATAACCAACGATATGGACATCCTTTCACAGATGACCTACCGCTTCTTCATGAAGATGCAGGACGATGCCCAGACTAACTAGGAAGCCGCTGCCGTTTATTTTTGAGGCACCATCGTAAACCCCACCAGTCCTATGTCCTTGACCGCAAGATGCTCTGTGGTGACATTGAGGCCGCATTCATCAGCTTCATCATAGGTATACCGTAAAAAGGCTTCAGGGCACTATACCGACCTCCTCACCGACACGGCTCTCAATCCGAACCAGAAAGAGTACCTCAAGACCATCATCTCCTACGTCTGTGAGAATAGAGACATCACGTCCAACGACCTCATCAACGCGCAGCCTTTCAGCGGCTACTACTGGTCCGGAGTCTTTGGCCTCCAAGCCAAGAATGTCAGCCGTTTTGTCGGTTATCTGCACAATGTAATCGTTTCTTAACGGAACTTATAACCATGTGCAGATTCTCTGCATACTCCATACTTATCTTCGCACCGTCAACGACAAACATCCCCGTTGACGGTGTTTTTATGAGTACGTCTGAACAAGAATTCAAGAACCTTCCTTTCGATGTCAATAATTCTGAAATGTGCTATGCGTATGAACTCATAGCAAAGACGGATAAGAGTTTTTTCCTGACAGGACGTGCCGGGACTGGGAAAACAACGTTCTTACAGCAGATTCAGGAATGTGTCGACAAGAGGTTCGTGGTTCTTGCGCCGTCGGGCGTGGCGGCCATTCATGCTGGAGGCCAGACCATCCACTCATTCTTCGGTTTTGATTTTGGTGTTCAAGGCCCGAAAAGTATGGGAAGCATGAACGAAGCAAAAAGATTGCTGGTTCAGAATATTGATACCATCATCATAGATGAGGCTTCGATGCTTCGCTGCGACATCCTTGATGCCATCGATCGGATGCTTCGTGACTGTCGATATTCTAGCAAACTTTTTGGAGGCGTCCAGATGATCTTCGTAGGCGATATGTTCCAACTGCCGCCTGTCGTTACGGGAGAGGATATGGGAACGATGGAGCAACTGTATGGAAAAGGGGCGGCTTTCTTTTATAAGGCTCATTGCCTGACAGATGAGACACTTCCCAAGATTGAGTTTCAAAAAGTGTATCGTCAGTCTGACAAGGCATTTATCGATTTGCTGGACAGGTTGCGTTTAGGACAAGTAACTTCCGCTGATCTGAAAAAGATAAACGAACGAGTTCAAACAAGTACTCACTCGTCTAATGAGGATGATTTGAGGATCACGCTCACATCTTACAGAGATGACGCTAAAACCATCAATGAGGTTCGACTTGAGGAACTACCTGGTGAAAGCTTTTCCTTTGAGGCCACCTATGAAGGAAAGATTTCCAAGCAACTGAAGGATGTTGTGGACGAAGTTCTTGTTCTGAAAGAAGGAGCACAAGTAATGTTTCTCCGTAACGATCAATTGGGTCGATGGGCTAATGGGACGATTGTCAAAGTCATAAGTCTGGATGAAGACAAGATTCTTGTCCAGCTTCCCAATGACTCTATTCATGAGGTCGGCAAAGAGACTTGGGACTCGCTGGAATATGAGTATGATGCTTTGTCCAAGAAATGCATAAAGAAAGTTGTCGGTTCCGTGAAGCAGTATCCACTCCGTCTGGCTTGGGCCATTACTATTCACAAGAGTCAGTCGCTGACCTTCGATAAAGTGAATATCGATTTCGGCCGTTATGCATTTGCCTGTGGACAAGCTTATGTAGCCTTGAGCAGAGTGAGAAGTTTTGAGGGATTATATCTGGTCTCTCCAATGAATTATTCTTCAATACGGGTATCACGCGAAGCCATTAATTTTGCGTCTTCCTATAATGACGCAGAAGTAATCTCTGCAGAGATAGCTGTAGGTGAAGCTATCCGCAATTATGAACGCAAGGGAGACCTTGATGGCGCTGTCACTTGCTTGTTTGGCATGTGCTCTACTGAAGCGCATCAGGGAAATGTCCGGAGTGCATACAATCTGTTGAACCGTGCTCTGTCACTGATGGCTGACGATGCCTGCCTTTTCGGACAGAAGTGGGCGCCGTTGAAGAATGACAGCAAAGAAAGTATCTTGCTGAATGCTGCAGGACTGCTATATTCTGGACAAACAGATGAAAGCATTCGCTTACTTACAAAGATCGTTTCTGCGTCTGCAGAATCATTCAGCGCACTGTATCTTCTTGCCCGGGCCCTTGAAATCAAGAAAGATTGGGATACGGTTGAAAAGCTATACAACCAAATGACCGACGTTTTGACAGATAGCCTGGAGAATGGCCTTGATTCTCCGGCTTTCCGGAAGCTAAAATACCGTGTTGCAGTACTCAACGAATTCCAATTCGGAAGCATTGGTTTCCCTAGTATCGTCCGGCTGATCGCGGAGCATCCTAGTTATAACAAGTATCATCAAGTCCTCCGTCAAATGCTTGTTAAGCGCAAGGGCACCCTTGATTACAGGGAAGAGGATGACAATCCTTTAATGATAGCCCTGTTTGATGGCAATGTCTCCAATAAGAAATACTTGAGTATGGTTAAGAAGGAGTACTCTAGAAAATCAGCCGCCTGGATTAAATACAAACGAAGTATCCAGCGGATTCAATTATCTGAAGAGCAAGCAACTGATGATTAGCCGTACAAACCAAATAATCGCATTATGAACCGAACAGTAACCACCCTTTTCCTCTTCCTTTCTATTTTCTCTGGTTGCAAGTCAAAGACTGGACCTGTCGAATCCTTCGATGTGATAGATAACGTCGAAGAGCGCAACGGCGTTGCCGTCATTCAATCGTTACCAGTAGGAACTCCGATAGTTCTATGTGAACAGAAGATCACTTCCCGGTCAGCCATTGAGGATAGTTTTGATGCGAATTATGATACAGAGGACTATTTTACGGAGGCCACAACTGCCGAGGAGGCCTTTTATCTCCCAAACAAGGATATCGTCGGGCAAGAAATGGTCAAGAATGTACAGATGCTATTCAACACGGTATCGTTGGCAAACCGCGTCGCTCATTCGTATGAGTTGTTCCATCGTGCAACCTGGATGGTTGAGGAAGATTCTCTTTCTCGCAGGGATACGCTTGAGATAATTAGAGAGTCGCAGCCAATACTGTCGGAAAGTCTGCTATCAGCTGCCTTTCCAGATGCGAAGGCCCTCTCTGCTGCCAAACGGCTAAAAAGAGCTTACACTGAGTTCAATGGTGATGACAGCGAAGATTCGCCTTTCAGCCTGTCGTACGGACAATATGTCGAGCACTTTCAGTCTCTTCCGCAGGTAGCCTCTGATACCATGCTTGATCACTTTGAGAAGGGTTTCTGGTCTTGGTACGACAAACGCCAGTTCGTTCCGGAAATAGATGCCATCATCCGGATCAACATGCGGGATTCAATGGCTAATACACTATCTGAAGAGCAACTGTCACATTTCAGGGAAGTAGTTCTATCAGAACCAGATATCGACCGGCGAGCAATTCTGGCGCTGGAATATGCTAAGTTTGACCATTGGGACGGATCCATTCTGTTGGGCGAGATAATTGAATCTAGGCGCTACACGCGCTACCTCCTGGAGTGCTGGATTGCCTGGCGGGCTTATGTCCAGGAATCCCATTCCATTTCGTCTTTCAGCCCCATCACCAATAACTATTACGACAAAGTCCGTGCTTTATGCGCCGACACTTATGTCCGTCATTGCCTCGAAACTGATGACCTGAACGCCAAGTGCCTGCTTCAGAACTTGATATTCTGCGAAATCCTTCACCGCCAATCCTGCCTCTTCGGCAATGAATCCTTCGTTACCTGTATGGCTCTCTGCTCCGAAGAGTTCATTGATCCAAGGCTGGCAGAATAAATGGTTTTCACAAGCCTTGTGAAACGCGGAGACTAAATCTATAGATGTCTATCTTTGAAACAAAGAATAAAAGGATGAGCTTTCAAGTAACAAATATTGGTACTTTTATGGATTTCCCCAATAAGCTCGGTATTGGTGAAGAAGATCAGGTATTATTTATTGAGGGGGAGAAGGATTCCGTCAATGTGCTGGTACGCCTATTGAAGAAACAGATGGAAAAGATTGTATCCGAGGGGCTATCACTGCAAATAGTTTCGATGAAAGAGATTATTACGCCGAGTGTTTTATTCATGGAACGGGTACGGTACAATCTTCCGGATATACCATTTGACCGACAGATCGGTGATTACCGAGAAGTGGCCGACGCTTTCTGGAAAAACCTGGATTTCGATGGAGTATTTCCTTTGAGGGGTGCTTTTTTGTGGCTGGGCAAGCCTATTACTGCTTTCTTCCCAGTGACGAATTCGTGGGAGGGGCTACTCTCGGGTTTGGAACAGTTTGGAAAAAGAATAGCCGAACATCGTGAAATCACTTATGATTGCAGATTTCCGTCAATCGATGAAATGGAGTCAGCTTCTTACGTTGCGGAGCCCAAGGATAAGGCTGACAGAGAAAAAGAATATGAGGATTTTTATGAGTCCGAGAAACTCATGGATGAGATAAGAGAGAGAGTCGACAAGCTGCGGATTATGGGCATTGAAGAGGTGGTTATTCGCTCTCTCTTCAAGAAGGAAACCCCTTTGAGTCGTCTGATAGTTACCCGAGATTTCCGGATTCTTCTACCCGACTATAACAACATGGAGATAGAGATGGAGCCGCTACAAAAGGCCGTGTACCTGCTATTTCTCCGTCATCCGGACGGACTTGTGTTCAAGCATCTGATCAATCATAGGAGAGAGTTGTTGAATATCTATCGCTCTATTACTAATCGGGTGGATATGGACGGCGTGGAGAAAAGCATAGACCGCCTTCTTGATTCCTCCGATAACTCCATCAATGAAAAATGCTCCCGGATCAAGGCGGCCTTTGTTTCCCGCTTCGATGATCATCTGGCCCGAGAATACTACATTTCAACGGGCTACGACTACATTTCCCGTGATGTAGTTAAAAACGAACACTACGACAAGCTCCGTTGCAAACGTATCCCCCTTGACAGGAGTCTTGTGACATACGAATGTGAATTATGAATTGTTTTAATAAAATGAACAACTATGGATAAATCAATCTGTACGCGGGAAAACTGCCTTTCCTTAATCGAAGATTTCAAAAGCATTATCAAATGGATTGAAGACTGTGCCGAAAGAACCGGTAAGTATTCGGAATTGAGAGGTGAAATCGATGGCATAGAGCAATTTAAGTATGCCCTTTATTTCATCTGGGAAAAGTATCGTTTGGGGCATGATTATGAAGTATGGGAAGAGGGAGAGTCAATGCTTCCTTATCATTTCTTCTTAAACGAGATCAATAGAAAGGTTTTTCAAATGTGTATGTTTTGTATTATCAATTCCCCTTTGATGTATTATCGGAAAGTTGTTTCTATCAGCAATCCTGAGGAGAAGACAGATATTCTGAGGCTTATTCTGGAAGGGCTTCAGACAGATTTGAGTAATGGAACAGTAAAGGTTATTTAGTCATTTTCTTTTATTCCATAGATGAACCGTTTAAACTTGTTTATTACCTCCGCCCTCCTGGCAACTTTAACCCTTTCATCCTGCCAGCCAAAATACGTTTCGGACTACGATTACCGGAAGGCGGAGGAGGCCTATCAGAATGACGATTACGACGAGGCGATGAGCCTGGTCGAGAAGCAGTTGAAGGCAACGCCGAAAAATGTCGATGCGTTCTACTTGCGTGCCTTGATTTATACTGAGACGGGCGAGTATGCCAAGGCACGGGCGGATCTGGACCGGGCGTTGAAGTATTACAGTGGGGAACCAGAGGTAGAGCGGTCGCGTCTGTGCGCTTTGAAAGGTTTACTGTTTCAGACTGATGACCTTTACCCTGATGCAGCAGAAGCATTCACCCGAGCCGTGAAATTCGCTCGTAAAGATGATCCGGACCACGTGCAGGATATCCGTTTCCTGCTGGCGCAGAACTATTACAAGATGGAAGATCGAAGCGCAGCCGATAAAGCCTTCCTGGAAATGTTGGAAGAAGACCCTGAAAACAGGGCTGCCATGATTGGCATGGCGCGCAACAGGATGGATGAGGAGCAATATGCGTCTGCACTGGAATGGCTTGAAAAGGCGCAGAAGATCGATGAAGAATACGCTGACGTCTATAAGTTCAAGATGCAGGTCCTCGATAAGATGGGCGAGCGTGAAGCGAGCATAGAGGCTGCCTTGAAGTATTTCGAATTGGATGATGATGCCTCCGTAGGAGCGGTCACAAACTATTGCGGAAAGTACTATTCATTCGCTGTGGCGAAGGTTAAATCACGGATGAATTATGCGGATGATCCTACGCGCTGGCAAGTGCTGTTGACCAGCTTGTACGAAGATCATGGGGATTACCGAAGCGCCATTGCATTATACGACCAACTGCTGAAAGCTTTTGACGACGATGAGGACCTGTTGTATTATCGTTCCAACTGCTACCGGGAACTTGGAGAATTTCGCAGAGCGGCCGATGATCTCACGCAAGCTTATGAACAAACAAACGAGCTGTTTTACCTGTGCGCCCGGGGAGATGCCCTCCGCTCGGGCGGCTTCTACGACGAGGCCATCCGCGACTATAAGGTCTGTCTTGAAAAAGATCCGGCGCATGGCTATTACTACTACGCCATCGGCTGGAGCTACGAACTATCGGGCGATGCCCATCAGGCCATCTTATGTTACGACGAGGGAATAAAGATCGACCCTAATTACGCGTATCTTTTCCAAAGTCGCGCAGATCTGCTATTGCCCGTTCATCCAGACGAGGCGCGGGCTGACTACGAGAAAGTGCTGGAACTTGACACGATTCCGGAAGATGGCAGCTGTCGCCACTACGCGCTGTGGGGCCTGGGGCGCGAAGCAGAAGCGCTTGAATGGATCGACCGAATCATCGCTGCGACGCCGAACGAATCAGGTAATTGGTATGATAAGGCTTGTCTGTACGCGCGCATGGGGAAACTAGACGAATCGTTGGCGGCGCTAGATACCGCTTTCCAGAAAGGGTTTCGACGCTTTGCCCACATGGAACATGACGATGACATGGATCCGGTCCGAAACCTTCCAGAATATAAGGAACTAGTTGATAAATATAAGATTATCGTGGATCATCCGCAATTGGATATCACCATCCCTGCTGACGATTCCTCGACTGTCCAGCCGGAACGCGGCGAATCGCTTGTCAGTGAGATTCCCATGCGTCGCAAGCCAGGCGGCACCTACGAGGTACCCTGCACCATCAACGGCCTGCCCTTGAAATTCATCTTTGACACGGGCGCCAGCGATGTTTCCATTTCTTCGGTTGAAGCAGACTTCATGCTGAAGAACAATTATCTCAAAGAAAGGGACTTTCGCGGCACGCGGAAATACCTCACGGCCGACGGAACTATCTGTGACGGGGCTATCATCTGTCTCAGGGAGGTAAAAGTGGGCGACGTCTCTCTCAAGAACATCGAGGCCGCTGTCGTCAAGAATCAACAAGCCCCCCTTCTTCTCGGCCAATCCGCCCTGGAACGCCTTGGCCGCATCACAATTGACAACGAATCGTCTAAACTGATTATTTCTCAGAAATAGACCATAATCCACTATTCAGGCCGAGCAATAGATACAATACCATAGCAATATGTTTAGTTGTTTATTAAAAAAATGTGTGTGTCCCCAATGAGGTCATCCAGAATTATGCAGTTTATCAAAAAAGAAGGGCTTGTTATTGTTGAACAGTCTGACGATTCTGTTGTTTTAAGGTTTAAACGATACAATTTCTGTGTCTCATGGGACGAAAAAAGACAATGGGCATCAATCAAAAGTTGGTTCGATTTGAAAGAGGAGGATATATTTCCTGCTATGGTCGCTGCTCATTCTTTGATGAATGATCCGTCGTTTATTCGCATATATGTCAATAAGGATGAACACAAGGTAATATTTGATGTGATTCAATTCTGTTATACAATGTTAGAATTCCGTTCACTGCTATACTGGGCGCTTGATATGATTTCCACGGATAAACTCTTCTTTACAATAGAAATAGATGATGCTAATAGTCAATCCATACGTTATTGAGCCGTATTGTCCGGTTTCTTCCGGGTGCCGGCACCGGCTCTCCTGATTTTCCGCTGCAACGGACGCAGCTGATTCATAGCGGGTTATAAGAAGTGATCCCCCTCGATTTGAGGGGGATCACTTTACACAAGTGGCTGATAGTCAGTTGCGTCCGTTGCAGCGGAAAAGAATAGACCCAGCAGCGCAAAATAATAGACCCAGCAGCTGAAAACGCTCTGCCCAGCGGCGAGGTGCGCCGTCTGGTATTATTTATACAAGAACCGCTTGATCGACATCTTCGGGGTCTTCTCGAAGGGCTGGGCCTGGAGTTCGACCTTCGCGATCTGGCTGTAGGACGGGAGCTGGCGGTTGGCGCCGACTCGGATGTTCTCGGGGATGTTGGAGCGGGCTTCCACATCGAGGAGCGCTTTGGCGATGGCCTGCTCGTCAAGGAAGACCAGCGCGACCAGTTTGCCGCCGCGGTCCACGACGACACTTTCAACCACATAATCCTGGTTGTTGACGATCGCTTCGATTTCCTCCGGATAGATGTTCTGGCCGGAAGGGCCGAGGATCATGTTCTTCGAGCGGCCGCGGATGAAGATGTTGCCTTCCGCGTCGATGATGCCCAGGTCGCCTGTCTTGAGCCAGCCGTCTTCCGTGAAGGCGTTGGCCGTTGCCTCGGGATTCTTGTAGTAGCCGATCATGATGTTCTCGCCACGGGCCTGGATCTCGCCCACCACGTGCTGCGGGTCTTCCGAATCGATGCGGACTTCCGCCACGTCGACGCACTTGCCGCAGGAGCCGGCCACGTACTTCGTCCAGTGCTCATAGGCCAGCAGCGGGCAGGCCTCGGTCATGCCGTAGCCCACCAGATACGGGAACTTGATGCGCTTGAAGAGCCGCTCGACCTCGGGGTTGAGCGCCGCACCACCCATGATGAATTCCTGGACATTGCCGCCGAACGCCTCTACCAGGCCGTTCTTCACCTTCTTGTAGATGAGGTTGTTGATGCCAGGCACCTTGAGCAGGAACTTGATGAGGGGCTTGTCGAGCGTCGGCTTGACCTTCGACTTGTAGATCTTCTCCATCACGAGCGGGACCGTGATCAGCAGGTAGGGCTTCACATCGGCGAATGCCTTCATCAGGGCCGCCGGCGTAGGGGTCTTGCCCAGCCAGTAGATCGAGGTACCGTTGCAGAGCGGATAGATGAACTCGATGACCAGACCGTACATATGGGCCATCGGCAGCATCGAGACCATCTTGTCGCCGGCCGGCACGTTGCGCTGGCTGTAGTCCACGTTCGCCGAGAAATTGCGATAGGTCAGCATCACGCCCTTCGGATCGCCGGTAGAGCCGGAGGTATAGTTGATGGTCGAAAGATCGTCCCAGTTGTCCGTCGGAAAAACCACGTCATCGGGACCGTAGCCGCCTGGGTGCTTCGCAGCGAAGAGTTCGTCCATCTGGTCGTAGATGGCCTGGATGCTTTCGTCGGCTGTCCAGAGGGTCTTCCACGTGTCCACGTCGATAACCAGCTTGAGCAGCGGCATCTTGGCCAGGTCGAGTTTCTTCCATTTGGCCACGTTGGTAAACAGGGCAAGGCTCTCGGAGTGGTTGACCAGGTGATTGACACTGTCGGGGGTGAAATCGGCCAGGATCGGGACGATCACCGTCTCGTAGGTATTGACGGCCAGGTAGGCCATGCCCCAGCGGGCGCCGTTCTGGGCGCAGATGGCGATCTTGTCGCCTTTCTTGAAGCCGAGTTTTTCGAATACGAGATGGAATTTCTCGATCTGGGTTGCCATCTGGGCATAGTTGAAGGTCTCGCCGCCGATGTTGTTCAGGGCCGGCTTGTCCCAGAACTTACGCGTAGCAGCCTGGAGGCGCTCCAGGTAGTGCGGGTATTTGCTCATATCAGGTATGGGTTTTAGTTTCTGTCACTATCAGGCCTCCGCATCGGGTTTGAGCGGAGGCATCATCATCGGATTCATCGGGAGACGGATCTCGCCGAACTGGCTTTCATACTTGCGGATGTTCTCGCTCAGGGCGCCGAGCAGGCGCTTGGCATGCTCGGGCGTCATGATGATGCGGCTTCCCACCTGCATCTTGGGCATACCCGGCATGTTCTGGGCGAAATCGAGGATGAACTCGCTCGACGAGTGCGTGATGATGGCCAGGTTGGCATAGCGTCCCTGCGCCACTTCGGGCTTGATTTCGATGTCGATCTTCTTTTCCATAAGGCTACTTCGCAAAGGCGACCGCGCGGGTCTCGCGGATCACGGTGATCTTGATCTGTCCGGGGTAGGTCATCTCGTCCTGGATCTTCTTGGCGATCTCGGTCGAGAGTTCCTCGCACTGCTGGTCGGTGACGCTCTCGGCGCCGACGATGACGCGGAGCTCACGGCCGGCTTGGATGGCGTAGGTCTTGGTCACGCCGGGATGCGACAGGGCGATGCCTTCCATGTCCTTGAGACGCTTGATGTACGACTCGATGACTTCGCGGCGGGCACCCGGGCGGGCACCGGAGATGGCGTCGGCCACCAGCACGAGCGGCGCGATGAGGGTGTTCATCTCGATTTCCTCGTGGTGGGCGCCGATGGCGTTGCAGATGTCGGGTTTCTCTTTGTATTTCTCCGCGACCTTCATGCCGAGCAGGGCGTGCGGCAGTTCGGGATCTTCCTCGCACACCTTTCCGATATCGTGGAGCAGACCGGCGCGCTTGGCAGCCTTTGTATTCAGGCCCAGTTCGGAAGCCATTGTGGCGCAGATGTTCGCAACTTCGCGCGAGTGCTGCAGCAGGTTCTGACCGTAGGAGCTGCGGTACTTCATACGGCCGATCAGCCGGATGAGTTCCACGTGCAGACCGTGGATGCCCAGGTCGATACAGGTGCGCTTGCCCGTTTCCATGATCTCGTCCTCAAGCTGCTTGCTCACCTTTTCCACCACCTCTTCGATGCGGGCGGGGTGGATGCGGCCGTCGGCTACCAACTGGTGCAAGGCCAGACGCGCCACCTCGCGGCGCACGGGATCGAACGAAGAGAGCAGGATGGCTTCGGGCGTATCGTCGACGACGATTTCCACGCCGGTCGCGGCCTCCAGTGCACGGATATTGCGGCCTTCACGGCCGATGATACGGCCTTTGATCTCGTCGTTGTCGATGTTGAAGACCGTGACGGCGTTCTCGATGGCCGTTTCGGGCGCAGTGCGCTGGATGGTGTTGATCACGATACGCTTGGCTTCCTTGGCGGCATTCAGGCGCGCCTCGTCCATCACCTCGTTGACATACGACATGGCCTGGGTGCGGGCTTCGGCCTTCATATTCTCGACCAGCTGGTTCTTCGCATCGGCCGCCGTCATACCGGCGACTTCCTCGAGCTTTTCAATGACCTTGCCACGCAGTTTCTCGTATTCTTCCTGTTTGCGGGTGACGATCTCCATCTGGTTCTTGAGGTTCTCGCGGATGGAGTCGACCTCCTTCTGCTTGCGGCCCAGTTCGGAGTTCTGCTGGTTCAGGCTGAGTTCGCGCTGCTTGAGTTTGTTTTCCAGTTGGAGGGCCTGCGCGTTGCGCTCGTTGATGTAGGCTTCGTGTTCGCCCTTGAGCTGAAGGAACTTTTCCTTGGCCTGGAAGATCTTCTCCTTCTTGATGGCTTCGCCTTCAGCTTCAGCGTTTTTGAGAATCTCCTCCTTCTTGCCCTTCAGTATGAAATTTCTGACCAGGATGCAGCCCAAAACGCCGAGTCCTGCAGAGATAAGTGCTGTTAAGATAACAAGTAATGTGGTAGACATAATTGTAAATATATTGAGTGTAAAGTGTCACGCAATAACTTACAATTGAAAGAAAAAAGCCGTTAGCCCTGGTCTATCGAAAATCTTAAAGAATAAGATTTGAGCTCCGGTTTTATCGCAGACTTCCAACGTCCTATGAAATATAGAATCCCCCGAAGGGTCACCCAGGCCTGTCTTTGACGACCGAGTAGGCTCGGTTTGTTTTTTAGTGTTGATTTTGGCAAAGAGCAAAACTAACGGCTAAGATATTCTCCTAGGCTCGCGTCCAGTTCTTCCAGACGGCGGAGCACGGTGTTGGTCTCATTGTTGGTTCTGGCTTCCAGTTCCAGGAGTTTGGTCTCTTCCGACAGCAGGATCATGCTCAACACCTCGCTCAGTCCCTGATCCCGGAAATCAAAGCGGATCGAATCGATTTCCTTGTTGATCCGGTCGGCGGCCCGACGGATCAGTTCCTCCCGCTCGGCATCTACCAGATGCTGTGTCTCCTTCCCGGCGATCTTCAATGTAATCCGCTGTTTCATCTTCCTGTCGTTTTCATTCGTCGAGCAGACTCACGCACGCATCGATCTCCTTGATCAGCTTCGCCACTTTCCTTCGCGCCTGCGCCCGGTCTCCCGAGGTCCCCAGAAATGCTTCTTTCAATCGCAAGTTTTCTATTTGTTTTTCTAATTCCTTAATTTTTAAATCCTTTTTCGTGATATCCGTTTCGCAGCGGGCAAGACGGGCCTTCAAGTCAGCATTTTCCCGGGCGAGGGTTTCGTATCTTGCTACGAGTTCCTCGACCTTGGTCTTGAGCCGGAGTGCCAGATCCTGTCCCATACGAAAACAATCGGCCAAAGATAGGAATTATTTTACAAATTTCCAATTGGTTGCCACGGTA
Organism: Bacteroidales bacterium UBA3290; assembly: GCA_002361615.1. Taxonomy (GTDB): domain Bacteria; phylum Bacteroidota; class Bacteroidia; order Bacteroidales; family UBA932; genus Cacconaster. The sequence continues at coordinate 66,710 of DETK01000018.1, read as the reverse complement.
GGTACGATTTCCTTCTGCGCGGCGATATAGTCGCCGATCAGCGAACGGATGTCCTTCATCTTCCTGACGACGACCAGCGAGGCGGGATCGATCCCTGCGCCTTCCCGGACCAGGTCGCCGCCGCCGCTGGCACGGTAGGACGTCATGGCAACCTTATAGGTCTTGTCGAGGTCGAAAGGCGTGCCGTCGTTCATCGAGAGGATCTTCACGCGCTCCCCGTCAGGTGCTTTCCGGCTCACTTCGTAGCGGATGCCGTCGGCGGAATCCCAGTTGTAGGACGGACCGCTCTTGTTCACCCAGTTCTTGTAGGAATACTCCAGGTAATCCTTGATCTGCTTGCCGGTCATCTCGACCACATAGAGCTGGTTTTCAAACTTATAGATCGACACCAGGTCCTGGAACTCGATTACGCCCTTGGGCACGACACCGCTGCTGGTGAGCGGGGCCGCGAACGAGATGTCGGCACCGGAAGACGCCAGTTGGACGGTCTGGACCAGGTTGATGTAGGTGGAAGGACCGTCGAGCGCATCGGCCAGGAAAATATTCTCCGACAGCTGTCCGATGGGACGCTGGGCGAAGGCTTTGACCGCATTGAAATCTTCCTTGAAGGCAGCCACATAGTCGGGATCGACCGGGTATTTTTCCATCGGGACCAGCTTGTAATCGACCGACTTGGAAACGACCTTGCCGTTTTTGACCGTCAGGGTGAAGTCGGCCTGTCCTACGACGACCGCTTTCGTACCGGCGTCGATCAGCACCACGCTGCCGCCATTCACATTCTCCACATCCCGTGCCAGCGGCCGGTGGTCGTGGCCGTTGAGCACGATGTCCACGCCCCTGAGCGTAGCGGCCAGATATTGCGCTTCGTTCTCCCGGTTGGGCTGTTCGGCGCCCGTGCCGGAATGGACGGCCAGCACCACCAGCTGCGGCTTCTCCTTTTCAATCATCCTGTCGATAACCGGCTGGACCATCTCGGAGATGACCTGGAAATCCATGCCGCGCCAGATGTCGTCGGCGAGCCAGCTCTTGATGTTGCCGTTGGTCATACCGACGATGGCGACTTTCACGCCGCCGCGTTCCACGACGCAATAAGGGACGAAATACGAATCGCTTACAGTCTTGCCATCCGGATTCTCGTCCATGTCGGCGCGGCCGTTCTCATCACGGTCGAAGGCTGCATTGGCCGCCAGGTAAGGCATCGTCAGTTCGCTGGCGACGCGGTCGTACACGTCGTGGCCCGTCTCGATGTCGTGGTTGCCTACGACGATGGCGTCGTAGCCCAGATAGGCTGCGATGCGGGGATAGACATGCGGCACGTCGGTCGCGACATAGTTGAAATAGTACGCGGCATTATCGCCCTGGAGGTTGTCCCCCACGTCGATCAGGACAGGCTGGACACCTTCTCCACGGATTTCCTTGAGATAGGACGACACGTTGGCCAACGAGGTCTTGGCGGCCAGGTTGTCCACATAAGCCGAATCGAAATAGGCGCCGTGCACGTCGGTCGTCGAACAGACCGTCACACGGTACTCGCCGTCAGCGAGCGATCCCTTCGAAGAGAGAAGGGAGATCAGGCAGCCGATGCCGAAGCCCACGCCGAAAAGCGCGATGACGATGGCTGCGATATTCAGGACATTTCTTTTCATTATGCGTTTTCAATGATGATTTCAAAATTGTCGGCGTCGGCGCTCACGGGGAAGCGCTCGCGGTAGTGCTGCAGCCGGTCCATGCGGAGTTCCGCCTCGTAGAAACGGACGCCTCCGACCCGGCGGCGGCGCGCGATGTCGTGGCCGATGTAGTCGAGGATCATCGACTTGCCATTGTAGTCGCACAGGCCGTCGCGTCCGATCCGGTTGCAGAAGGCGGCATAGCAGGCGTTTTCGGCCGCCCGGGCCCGTAGGAGCATATCGGCCGCCTCGATGCGGGAAGCCGGCCAGTTGGCGATGTTCACCAGCAGGTCGTAGCCGTTGCCCACGTTGCGGCTCCAGACCGGGAACCGCAGGTCGTAGCAGACGTTCAGTTCGATCCGCCAGCCCAGGTAGGACACGGTGCAGCGGCGGCGGCCCTGCTCGTAAGCCGGACTTTCACCCGAAGGCGTGAACAGATGCCGTTTGTCATAATAAGTCCCGCTGCCGTCGGGGGTAAAGAACCAGCAGCGATTGTAACGGTGCTCCCCTTGCGCATCGGCCACAAGGGTCGGAACCGATGCGATGACGGCAACCCTGCATTCTTTCGCCAAAGTCCGCAGCCATGACGTGGAAAAGCCGTCAACGGGCTCCGCCACGGCCGGATTCATCGAGAACCCGACCGCATAGGTTTCCGGAAAGACCAGCAGGTCGGGGCGGAACCTGGCCAGAAAGCGCCGGACCGGCTGCTCGATGCGGCCGACCGTAGCGCGGGCATCCTCCCACACGATGTCATGCTGACACAGGGCTATCTTCAAGTTCTGCACCTTGTTTCTCTTTTTGTTTGATCTTGTCGATAATCAATGAGATTGCCCCGTCACCGGTAACATTCCCGGCCGTTCCGAAGCTGTCCATCGCAATGTAGAGGGCAATCATCAGCCCCTGCATGCCGGCGTCGAAGCCGAGCATCGAGGCCAGAAGGCCGAGTGCTGCCATAATCGCGCCACCGGGCACGCCGGGCGCGGCAATCATCGTAATGCCCAGCATCAGGACGAAGCCCGCGTAGGTACCCAGACTCACGTCGAGCCCCATGCTCAGCGAGATGGCGTAGGCGCAGGCGACGATCTTCAGGATGCTGCACGACATATGGATCGTAGCGCACAGCGGCACGACGAAGTCTGCCACATCGGGATTGACACCGTTCTTGATGACCTGGGCCCGCGTCACGGGAATCGTCGCGGCGGACGACTGGGTGCCGAGCGCCGTGACATAGGCGGGCAGCATCGTCCAGAGCGCCTTGAAGGGATTCTTCCCGGCGATGGCGCCCGCGATGCAGAACTGCAGCACCAGCACCGTGATGTGCATCACGAAGATGATCAGGATGATTTTCAGGAACATGCCCAGGACGGGACCGACGTTCCCCTCCGCCCCCATCTTGAGGAAGATACCGAAGATGAATATCGGCAGGATCGGGATGATGACCTTGCGGATCACCAGGAAGACCATGTCGCGCAGCTCCAGCATCACGTTGCGGAAGCTTTCGCCCCGGATGCCGATCAGCGAAAGGCCGATGACGAAAGCCAGCACCAGCGAGGTGGTGACGCTCATCAGCGGCGGCATCTCGATGACGAAATAGGGTTTCAGCTCATGGGCGCTCATATCGATGTTACCCAGCGAGACCGCCGCATCGCCCAACAGCGCGGGATAGGTCAGGCGGCAGGTCGCATAGGAGAACAATCCCGCCAATACGGTCGACAGATAGGCGATGCCCGCCGTGATGAGAAGCAGACGGCCCGCACCTTTCCCCAGTTCGAAGATACCCGGAGCGATAAGTCCCAGGATGATGATCGGGATGAACAGGCCGAGGAAATTGCTGAAGATACCGTTGAAGGTCACAAAGACACGCGTCAGCGCATCGGGGAAAAAGAACGAGCAGAGGATACCCGCCGCAATGGCGATCAGCACTTTGGGGAGCAGGCCCCATTCTTTGAACCGTTTCATGCCAGGGAGGGTTTCAGGGATCCGACAGCTTTTTCGAGCCGGCCCAGCGCTTCGGCCAGGACGGCGCGCGGACAGGCTATATTCATACGCATGTGCCCCTCCCCACCCGGGCCGAAGGCTTCACCGTCGTTCAGGGCAAGGCCCGCTTTGTTCACAAAGAGGTCGATCAGGGCGTCGTGGCCGAGGCCCAGGCCGCGGCAGTCGAGCCAGACCAGGAAAGAGGCCTCGGGACGGACCGCCACGATGCCGGGGATATGGCGTTCCAGGTAGTCGCACACAAAATCCACGTTGCCTTCGACATAGGCGAGCATCTGACGGCGCCACTCGTCGCAGCGGGTGTATGCAGCCTCGGTGGCTGCGGTCGAGAGGAACATGGTACCGTTCAATTCGTTGGCTTCGAGATAGCGGAAGAATTTCTCGCGGATCTTCGGGTTCGTGACCACGCAGAACGAACTCACGATACCGGGGATGTTGAAGGTCTTGCTCGGCGCGGCGAACGTAATCGAAACGTCGGCGGCCACGGGCGAGACGCTCGGGAAAGGATGGTGGATATGGTTTCCCAGCGCCATATCGGCGTGGATCTCGTCGGAGATGACGATCACGCCGTGGCGGCGGCAAATTTCAGCCAGGCGGGCCAGGTCTTCCGCCGGCCAGACGACACCTGCGGGATTGTGGGGATTGGAGAGGATCAGCACTTTCGGCTTCTCTTCCCGGCACACCCGGTCGAGTCCGGCGAGGTCCATGCTGTAGCCGCCGGTTTCCCGGTTGATCAGCAAATGATTGTAAACCAGCTTTCTGTAGTTGGCACGCGGCAGATTGAGGAACGGCATATAGACGGGCGGCTGGACCACGACCTTGTCGCCCGGCTGCGTGAAGCATTGCAGGACGAAGGCGATGCCCCGGACGATGCCCGGAATGAAAGAGAGCGTTTCGCGCGCGATCTCCCAGCCGTGGATGCGGCGCTCCCAGCTGCGGATGGCTTCCCAATAAGTTTCCGGGGCGACGCTGTAGCCGTAAACCTGGTGCGCGAGCCGCTGTTCGAGCGCCTGGCGGACAGGCTCGGGCGTCTCGAAGTTCATATCGGCAATCCACAGAGGCAGAAGGTCTTCCCGGCCGTAGCGCTCTTTCAGGCAGTCCGTCATGATGGCGCCCGAGCCCCGTCTGTCCACTATTTTGTCAAAATCATATCGCATGGCGCTATTCTTTCCAAACAACTTGTAAAGTTAACAAAATGGACCGACATTCTGACATTTTTTGTACTTTTACGAATTATTATCCCAATTATGCGTACCCGTATCCAGCATATCGACATCTTCACGGAATCAGGTTGGATCCGCGGCGGTTCCCTCCTGATCGAGGACACCCGGATCGCCGGCATCTTCCCTGCCGGCGCCCCCGATGGAGAAAAAGCGGCCGACCAGGTCATCGATGCACGGGGGCACTTCGCCATCCCGGGTTTCATCGACACGCACGTCCACGGCGGCGGCGGACACGACATCAACGACGGTACGGTCGAATCCATCCTCCGCACCCGTGACTTCTACCAGCAGCACGGCGTCACCGCCATCGCCCCTTCGTGGCTCGCACTGCCCCTGGCCGACATCCGCCGGGGCCTGGAGTCCCTGCGCGAGGCCCGGCGGCTGAACCGGCCCGGTCAGGCCGAAATCCTGCCCGCCCACCTGGAAGGCCCGTTCCTCAATCCACAATACAACGGTTCCCAGCCCAAAGACCAGATTGTCCCGATCGACGACGATAACATACGGATATACGAAGAATACCGCGACCTGATCGCCCGCACGACCATCGCACCGGAATACGGACGCAACAGCGACTACTTCCCGCAAATCGCGGCCCTGGGCATCCAGATCTCGATGGGACACAGCTGTGCCACCATCCAGCAGGCCCGCGAAGGGATGCTTAAGGGCGCCACAAGCGTAACCCATCTCTACAATGCGATGTCGCAGACCCATAAGGAAGGGCCCTACCGCATCGGCGGCCTGGTCGAGGCCGGCCTGACCTTCGACGATCTCTACGCCGAAGTCATCTGCGACGGCTATCACCTCCCCGACGAGCTGCTGCGCATCGCCTGGAAATGCAAGGGCGCCGACAAGCTGCTCATCGTTTCCGACGCCTGCCTGTGCGCCGGTATGCCGAGCGGCAGCGTCGTCCGCACAGCCGGCGTGACTTTCTACGTGGAGGACGGCATCTCGATGAACGAGGCCCACACTTCGTTCGCCTCGTCCACCTCCCCGATCGACCGGATGGTCCGCCATCTGATCTTCGACACGAAACTCCCGCTGGACGACGTGCTCCGCATGAGCAGCGCCACGCCCGCCAAACTGCTGGGCATCTACGACCGCAAGGGCTCGATCGCCGTGGGCAAGGATGCCGACATCAACCTGGTGGACGCCCGGTTCAATGTGATAAGGACTTTTTGTAAAGGATCAGATTCCCGGTCAAGCCGGGAATGACGAATAGAGATTGTTATGGGAAAAATCTACGACCGGCTCGCGCAGGATTACCGCATCAAGGAAGGCCTCAAGGCCTGCATCAGCTGCGGCACCTGTACCGCCATCTGCCCGGCGGCCGAGTTTTATCGCTACAACCCCAAGAAAATCGTGACCATCGTCCAGAGTCGCGACGACGACGCCATCATCGAACTGCTCAAGGGAGACCAGATCTGGTACTGCGGCGAGTGCCTTTCCTGCGTCACACGCTGCCCGCGCAAGAACGCACCAGGCCTGGTCATCATGGCCCTGCGTTCCCTCTCCATCGAACTGGGCTATTTCGCCGAAAGCGAGAAAGGACGCCAGCAGCTCCCCCTGATGCACGCCATGCAGCGCAATGTGCTCAATTACGGCTACTGCGTCTATCCGAAGACCTTCGCCTACGAAAAGCACCCCGAGTACGGGACGGTGGGCAAATGGACGCAGGACCACATGGAAGACGTGTACGAGCGCCTCGGCGCGCATCTGGGCCAGGTCGGCCCGGGCGCCCTGCGCAAGATTCCGCAGGAATCGCTCGACGAACTGAAGGCCATCTTCGACCTGACCGGCGCCACCCGCTGGATGGAGATCGTCGAAGAAAAATCCCGGGAAAAGGCGCAGGAGATGGGCCTTTCGATGGAAGAATTCGAGGCGCAGGCCTTCAACCAGACCTCTTCCTGCCACCTCAACAACGGAGACTGACACCATGATTTACCAAGGCAAGCAACGCATCTGGTCTGAATACCAGAAAGAAATACCCACCGACCACTGGTTCTACGTGCGGAGCTGCATCCGCCAGAGCTTCTTCCCGGCTTCCGAGAAGACCTTCCTGGAAATCCTCCGCAACCGGCTCGGCAAAGACGTGTACGAAACCCCGCATCACACCACCTGCGGCGGCATCGCCTATCACAGCGAAGCCATCCCGCAGGAGACCATGATGACCATCATCGCCCGGCAGTTCGCCCTGATGACCGAGGCAGGCTATGAAAACTACGTATGCAGCTGCATCACGAGTTTCGGCCTGTATTCCGAAGTGATCGAAGACTGGCGCGAATTCCCGGAACTGCTGGCGAAGATCCGGGAGAACCTGTGGAAAGCCACGAAGCGGGAATTCAGGATTCCGACCTATCTGGCCCACGCCAGCGACCTGATCTACAAATTCCGCAACGAAATCGCCGAACAGGCGAAGTTCCGGCTGGTCAACCAGAAGACCGGGCGCCCGCTCCGCGTGGTGGAGCACATCGGCTGCCACTACGCCAAGATGTTCCCTTCCAAGGGTGTAGGCGGCGCGGAATACCCCTACGTGCTGGCAGGCATGGTGGAGTCCTGGGGCGGCGAGGTCATCGACTACCCGGAGCGCCGACACTGCTGCGGCTTCGGCTTCCGCCAGTATCTGGTCAGGGCCAACCGCGGCTACTCCGTTTCGAACACCCACAAGAAGTTCGAGAGCATGGAACCTTTCGAACCCGACATGATCATCACCAACTGCCCGGGCTGCCCCTACTTCCTCGACCGCTGGCAGTATGTCATCGCCGAACAGACAGGCAAGACCTACGGCAAGGACGGCTACGGCATCCCCGTGTTCACCTACGAAGAAGTGGCCGGTCTGGTGCTGGGCTACGACCCGTGGGACCTCGGCCTGCAGACCCACCAGGTCGCCGTCGAGCCGCTGCTCGACAAGATGGGCATCCCCTACAATCCTGAAGACAAATACAAGGGACTGGACGGCAAGCAACTCCAGCGGCCGGAATTCCCGATGAACATCAAATGCTGCTGATATGAGCCAGAATATCGTCGTCATCGGCGGTGGACCCGCCGGCATCGAAGCCTCCCGCAGGCTCAGGGACCTGGGCTACACCCCGATCCTGATTGAAAAAGAACCCGTGCTGGGCGGCCACCTCGCCCGCTGGGACCGCCTCTTCCCCGACGGTGTGGAGGCGCGCAAGGTCCTCGAACCCATGCTGGCTGACCTGGACGGCATCAAGTATTTCACCGACACGGAAGTCTCGTCCATCAACCGGCTGAAGGACACCTGGGTGGTGAAACTCTCGAACGGCCTTTCGGCCCAGGTACGGGCCGTCCTGCTGACCACGGGATTCGACCTGTTCAAGGCCGAGAAGAAAGAGGAGTACGGCTACGGCATCTATGAGCGCGTGATTACCAACGCCGACCTGGAAGACTGGTTCAAGAGCGGTGCGGCACCGCAGTTCGACGACGTGAAAGTCATCGGCTTCGTACACTGCGTGGGCTCGCGCGATGAGAAGGCCGGCAACCGGCAGTGCTCGAAGGTCTGCTGCGTAACCGCGGTCAAGCAGGCCTGTGAGATCAAGGAGCGCTTCCCCGAAGCCACGGTCTATTGCTTCTACATGGACCTGCGCATGTTCGGCCGCAAATACGAAGACCTGTACCTGAAAGCCCAGAAAGAGTGCGGCATCCGCTTCGTGCGGGGCCGCGTCTCGGAGGTTTCGGAAGACATCGACGGGCATCTTTTCGTCAAAGCGGAAGATACGCTCTTTGGCAAACCCCTGAAAATCAAGATGGATATGCTGGTGCTGATGGCCGGCATGGCGCCCGCCGCCAGCACAGCCGAACTGGCCCGGATGGTGAACGTCCTCCCTGGTGAAGACGGTTTCTTCCTTCCGCACAGCCTCATCGACAGTCCCTGCACCTGCGCCCGCGAAGGAATCTTCTACGCCGGAACGGCCACCGGGCCCAAGACCATCCCCGAGACCCTCTCCGAGGCCGCTTCCGCCGCCCTGGCCATCGACCGCTATCTCAAATCCCCGCAGAAATGATCGACTTCGGCTACGGACTGACCCCGAGCGCCACGCTCAAGATCGAGAAGGTGGACAACCCGCTCTTCGCGGAGTTGCACCGGCTTGAGCCTGACGTGACCAAATGCATCGCCTGCGGCTCCTGCACCGCCAGCTGTTCGGCCGGCGTGTTCACCGAGATGAGCCTGCGCCGGGTAATCCTTTCCCTCCAACGGGGCCGCGAAAAAGAGACCCTGCCCATGCTGCAGCACTGCATGCTCTGCGGAAAGTGCCAGCTGGTGTGCCCGCGCGGCATCAACACGCGCCACCTGATCCTGAGTATCGGCAAAGTCTATAAGATGGAGGACAAGGCCTTATGATGAAGGAACGCATCCTGGCGGCCTACGACCCGTTCGTGCTGCCCTTCGTCTTCGGCATGACCTTCGTGCTGGCCTATTGCCTTGTGGCACTGGTCAAGGTCCTCATCCAGCTCAAGCCTGCCGACCGTCAGAAGTTCTTCCTCTCGCTGATCACCCCGGCCACCATCGTCAAGAACATCCGCGACCTCTTCTGCGACTGCCTCTTCCACGTCAAGCTCTGGAAGCGCAACAAAGTGCTGGGTTATATGCACTCGAGCATCGCCTTCGGCTGGTTCATGATCATCCTGCTCGGCCACGTCGAGACCGTGCTCTACATCCCCGAACGGCTCCACAAGCTCTACTACCCGATCTTCTTCCGCTATTTCATGGAAGTCAAGGGTGAGACGCTCCAGGGTTCGTTCTTCTTCTTCCTGATGGACTTCTTCCTGCTGGTGATCCTGAGCGGCATCACCATCGCCATCATCAAGCGCTTCCGCTCCCGCATCGTGGGCATGCGCCGTACCACCAAGCTGACGCTGACCGACCGCATCGGCCTCTACAGCCTCTGGGCCATCTTCCCGCTGCGCTGGATCGCCGAAGGCTTCACGGCCGGCGTGGCCGGCGGCAGCTTCATGACCATTCCGATCAACTGGCTGCTGCACAACTTCATGAGCAAGCCGGAGAATTTCACCGCCGCATGGTGGGCCTATTCCATCGCCCTGGGCACGTTCATGACAGTCCTCCCCTTCACCCGCTACATGCACATCCCTGCGGAAATCCTGCTGATTCCCATGCGGAATGCAGGTCTGCCCGTCCGCCACACCCGCAAGGGATTCGCGCTGGCGATGCTCTACTCCTGCCCGAGCTGCGGCGTATGCATCGACGCCTGCCCGATGGGCGTGCAGAAGAAGAATGTCCAGGACGCCACCGTCTATATGGTCCGCAACCTCAAGCGCCGCAACCCGAAACGATCGCTTGAAATCGCCGAGAAATGCCTGATGTGCGGCAAATGCGCCGCACTGTGTCAGGTCCAGATGGATGCCTGCGGCCTCCGCCTGGCCTACCGTACTTCCCATGAGAAGGAACACAACCGGATTCCGGCCGACTTCGGCTATCTGGAGGCGGTCGATCCCCTGCCGCAGCTGGGTGAGCAGAAAGTGCTCTACTATGCCGGTTGTATGAGTTCACTCACGCCCGTCATCTCCCGTTCGGTCCAGCAAGTACTCAAGGCTGCCGGCGTGGACTACGAGCTGATGGACAAGGACGGCAGCATCTGCTGCGGCCGCCCGCTGATGCTCAGCGGGCGACAGGAAGAAGCCCGCAAACTCATCGAAAAGAACCGGCAGCTGATCGAGGAAAGCGGCGCCCGCATCCTGCTGGTCAGCTGCGCCATCTGCTACCGCATCTTCAAGGAGCAGTACGACCTGATCGGCGTGGAAGTGATGCACTACACGGAGTATTTCAACCGACTGATCAAGGAAGGACGCCTCCACGTCCGGAACGGGCACCAGACGCTGGTCTATCACGACCCTTGCGACCTGGGCCGCGGCTGCGGCATCTACGATGCCCCGCGCCAGGCGCTCCGGGCTGTCGGACAGCTGGTTCCCGCCGCAAAGGAGCGGGAGGAAAGCATTTGCTGCGGCGGCTCGGTCGGTTCGCTGACCCTCCGCTACGAAGACCGCGAGCCCATCACCCGCGGCGCTCTCGACAACCTGACTGCCAACAATCCCGAGCAGATCGTCACCGCCTGCCCGCTCTGCCTGAAGACCTTCAGCCGCTTCGCGCCCGTCCCCGTAGCCGACTTCGCCGAAGTGTTGGCCCAAAACCTGGAACAAGCATAAATACGCAATACCATGAGCCATTTTACCCCGACCCGATACCTGCTGGAGACGGTGGCCACCGGCCGCCGCTTCGAGGATACCGGATGGATGCTGGCGGATCCCCAGTGCAAGGAGCCGTCGCTGATCCGTGCCATCTACGAAAAGAAACAGATCACTTTCGGCCCCGAAGAACGCGGCATCTACAAGTTCGCGGACTGGATGCCCGTCAAACGGATGCTGAAGGGTTCGGCGCCCACCGTCACTTACAGGAGCGAAAAACTGGCTTCCCGCCTGGGGCTGCCGAACCTCTACATCGCCTTTTCCGGCTGGTGGCCGGAAAAAGGTGCGGGCATGACGACCTGTTCCTTCAAGGAAACGGAGGCGTACAGCGTGTGCGCCCGCCTTCCCGAAGGGGAGAGACGCGTGTTGGTAGTGGCCTCGGCCGGCAATACCGCCCGCGCTTTCGCAAAGGTCTGCTCCGAAAACAACATCCCGCTGCTGCTCAGCGTACCGGAAGAGAACATCGGGGCGCTTTGGTTCGAAAAACCCCTCAACGACTGTGTCAAACTCATCTGCTCACCGCGCGGCACCGACTACTTCGATGCCATCGCCCTCGGCGACGCGGCCTGCACCTCACCGCTGTTCTTCCCCGAAGGCGGCGCAAAGAACATCGCACGACGGGACGGCATGGCCACGACGGTCCTCTCAGCCGCCCAGGTCATGGGCCGGATTCCCGACGCTTATTTCCAGGCCATCGGCTCCGGTACGGGTACCATCGCCGCCTGGGAAGCCAATCTCCGCCTGATCGAAGACGGCCGCTTCGGCAGCCACAAGATGAAACTGTTCCCTTCGCAGAACGTGCCGTTCCTGCCCATGCATGACGCCTGGAAAGCCGGCAGCCGCGCCTTGCTGCCGATGGACGATGAAAAAGCGCGTGTCCAAGCCCTGGAAATCGATGCCAAAGTACTGTCCAACCGCCGCCCGCCTTACAGCATCAAGGGCGGGATGTACGATGCCATGAGCGATGCCGGCGGCGACGTGGAATGCGCCACCAACGCCGACATCAAAGCCATGAAACAGCTGTTCCTGGAGACCGAAGGTATCGATATCCATGAGGCCGCGGCAGTGGCCCTGCAAGGCATGATCCATGCGTTCGAAGCCGGCAAACTCCCGCGGGAAGCTTTCGCCATGCTCAACATCACCGGCGGCGGCCAGGCCCGCTTCCAGCAGGAACACGAATGTTGGTATCTCAAACCCAGCCTGATCGGCAACGCCTCCGACCCGGGTATCGTCGAAAAGATCGAAAAATTGTTCAACTAAGCTTACGCATCCGGTTATGAAAAACCTCACCATCCTGTCGATTTCCCTTGTCCTGCTGCTTGCCGGCTGTAGTGCCCAAAAAGACAAGAGCCCCGATGCCCTGGCCGCCAAAGCACTGGCACAGCGCGTCATCCCTGCCCAGGCCGGGCATTTCGTATTCGAGACCCTGCCGGCTGATACCTTCGACTATTTCACGCTCCGCAGTGAAGGACGCAGGATCGTCATCGGCGGGAACAATGCCAATTCGATGGCCGTCGGCCTCAACTACTACCTGAAATATTACTGCCACACCAACATCGGATGGTTTGCCTGGGACAAAGGCACGCTTCCCAAACAACTGCCTGCTGTTGCAGAACCTGTGCGTCGGGATGCCCGCGTACCGGAGCGCTTCTTCCTGAACTACTGCACCTACGGCTACACGATGCCCTGGTGGGGATGGAAGGAATGGGAGCATTTCATCGACTGGATGGCCTTGAACGGCATCAACCTGCCCCTGGCCATCACCGGACAGGAGTCCGTTTGGTACCAGGTATGGACGGAGCTGGGCCTTACGGACGAGGAAGTGCGCAGCTATTTCACCGGCCCCGCCCACCTGCCCTGGCACCGGATGCTGAACATCGACCGCTGGGGCGGCCCGCTGCCGAAATCCTGGCTGGAAGGGCAGCAGGCCCTGCAGAAACAGATCGTCGCACGCGAACGCGAACTGGGCATGAAGCCCGTGCTCCCGGCCTTCGCCGGACACGTCCCCCCCGAACTGGCCCGCATTTATCCCGAGGCCAAAATCGAACGGATGAGCGACTGGGCCGGATTCGCGCTGGAAGACTATCCCTGGTTCCTTGATCCGGAAGACAAACTCTTCCCTGAAATCCAGAAGCGCTTCCTCGAAAAAGAAGTGGCGCTTTACGGGACGGACCATATCTATGGCATCGATATCTTCAACGAGATGATTCCGCGCAGCTGGGAGCCCGATTATCTGGCCGGCGTAAGCAAGGGCGTGTACGAATCCCTGGCCGCTGCCGATCCGCAGGCCACCTGGCTCCAGATGACCTGGCTCTTCTACAACGAGCGTAAATACTGGTTTGAAGGCGATTCCGACGAGCGGGTGAAAGCCTTCCTGACCTCCTACCCGGCCGACAAATCGATCCTGCTGGACTACTACTGCGAGCGGATGGAGGTATGGCGCAAGACGCAGAGCTACTACGGGATCCCCTTCATCTGGTGCTATCTCGGCAACTTCGGCGGCAACACCTACCTGGCCGGCAACATCAAGGAGATCGATACCCTTATCGAGGGCACCTTCGCGGAAGCAGGCGCGAATTTCAAGGGACTCGGATCCACGCTTGAAGGCTTCGACTGCAACCCGTTCATGTACCAGTTCGTCTTTGAAAAAGCCTGGAATTTCCCCGAGCACCAGGATCTTGAGACCTATGCCGACCTGCTGTCATACAGCCGCAGCGGCGTGGACAGTCCCGACGCACGGGAGGCTTGGGAAGAACTGTTCGAAGAGATCTATATCCACCGTTCGGTACCCGGCCACAGTCCGCTGATGAATCTCCGGCCTTCCTTCGGGCGCTCCAGTTCCTACCACTCCAGTTCCAGCACCCGCTTCACCTATGAAAACGAGAAATTGCGGGAAGTGATCACGGGCCTGCTGGCCGCCGGCGGCCATGGCCCTGCGTATGAGTTCGACCTGGTCAACCTGACGCGGCAATACCTGAGCAACGACTTTGAGATCAAGTTCAGTGCCTATAAGGAAGCGTATGAGGCCGGTGACCGGATCGCACTGGCCGAGCGCGAAGCGGAAATGATGGCCATTTTCGACACGATGGAAGAACTTTTGTCTTCGCAGTCCTACTTCCTTGTCGGCAAATGGATCGCCGACGCCCGCGCCTGGGGTGCGACACCCGAGGAGGCCGACTATTTCGAAAGTAACGCCCGCAATCTGCTCACGTCCTGGGGCGACCGCGGCAACCTGCTGACCGACTACGCCGACCGTTCCTGGGCCGGCCTGGTCGGCACCTACTACAAACCCCGCTGGGAGATGTTTTTCCGGGCCGTGGATGACGCGATGGCCGCCGGCGAAAAATTCGAAGGCGCCCGTGCTGATACGCTGCTGGAACAACTGAAGGATTTCGAGTATGCCTGGTGGAAAGACCGTCCGGGTACTTTCTCAGCCACGCCGAAAGGCGACCCCATCGCGTTGGTCAAGAAAGTCTTCGAGTAGTCATCCGTCCCGCCCCCCCCTTGCGGTTGTAACATTGGCGGCTCTGCAATACTGGCGGCTCTGCATCATTAACGGCTGCAACGGACACAACTGATTATCAGGCGATTACGCAAAGTGATCCCTCTCGTTTCGAGGGGGATCACTTTGCATAAATAGCTGACTGACTGATGCGTCCGTTGCAGCGCTAGTAGCGGACCGCGATCAGTATCTGCTGGCTGACATCGTGCTCGGGGAGGACGGCGACGGCTTCCCGGGTCTCGGGATCGTAGGAACACTCGAGAGGTTTGCCATCCAGAAGGACCTGCGCTGGACAGCGGTCGAGGCCGCCAAGTACGAGGGAGAGGCGCCGGGTCGCGGGCATTCCTTTATAGGAGCCTTGACGGGGACCGACTTTGACTTTCAACGTGCTGGCAGCGGCTGTCTTCTCAATCAGCGTCGTAGCGAACTGTTCCGGATAGGCCTGGCTGATGCCGTCGTCTTCGTAATGCATGTAGCGGGTCGTGCCCTTGCCGGGAGCGATGTAGATGCGGAGGGCGTTAGACGGGGTCTGGAGGTTCTGGATGCCTTCTTCGGCCAACGGGAGGATGGCGCCGGCCTTTACGAACCAGGCGTTCTGGTCGATTCCGTAGCGGAGATATTGGATCGTGCCGCCTCTGAGCATCTTATGGTGCGCCATGTCGTACCAGTCACAACCGGCGGGAAGCCAGACGCTTCGAGGCGCGAGGCCGTCGTCCTGGATCGGCTCGCAGATGGTCGCGGCCAGGATGTTGTCACCGAAGAAATACTCCTGCTTCCATTCATAGGCCTTTGCTTCCTCCGGATACTCGTAATAGAGCGGGCGGCAGAGCGAAACGCCTGTCTCATAGGCCTCACGGACCATATCGTAGATATAGGGCGTGAGGGTGTAACGGAGTTCCAACGCTTCCTTCATGTAGGGATAGTGGTCGGGGAACATCCAGATACGGCGTTCGATGATGTCGGACGAGGTGCAGTGGGTCTTGAAGATGGGCGAGAACACGCCGTATTGCAACCAGCGGGTGAACAGTTCTGGGTCTGTTGGCTTGGCCTCCCGTTGCATATGGCCGCCCAGGTCGTGGCCCCAGTAGCCGTAGAGTACGTTCGAGGCTGTCGAGGTAAATTCAGGCAGGTAGCCGAGCACTTCCCATTTGATGTGGGTGTCACCCGAAAAGCCCAGCTGGTACCGGTGGCTGTCGAGACCGCCCCAGCGGTGATAGATCATTGGCCGGATGGCATCTTCAGGCGCCTTGTCCCGGTTCAACCGTACCTTGTCGTTGAAAAAGATATGGTTGATCCAGAAAGTGTTGCTCAAGCCGGGCACGTAGCGGCTCTCCTTGTATTGCTGCCAGTCGAGCCACCAGAAATCCACGCCCTGTCTTTCCATCGGATGGATGATGCTGTTGAAATAGGCATCCGCCCAAGCACGCTGGTCCATCCTGTACTGAACGGAAGCATGGTAGCCAGGCTTGGCAGGACCGCCGTAGATGGGCTCTCCCCCTTTGTACACATATCCCTCGGGGCCGTCGTAATCGTCGGTGCGGGACAGGTAGTCCGCCACAAAGGCCGGATAAACCTCTTCCTGGGGAATGATGCCCGCGGCTGGATGAAGGTTGAGCGAGGTCTTCAGATGCATGTCATGCACCTCCCGGAGAAAGCCCGCGGGATCGCCGATCAGGTTGCGGTTCCAAGTGTATCCGGTCCAGCCCAGGCCTTCACCGTGATCGTCCTTGACCCCTCGCCGGGCGGCTCCCTGCCAGGTCTCGTGCCAGTCCATGTCGATTACCATGATGTCGATGGGGATCTTCCGATCGCGGAACTCCCGGCCCAACGCCAGGAACTCGTCGTCCGTGTAGGCCCAGTAGCGGCTCCACCAGTAGCCGAAAGCATACTTGGGCGGCATCGGGATGCGTCCAGCCACCTTCGTGAAATCAGACAGGGCGGCCTTGTAATCGTGGCCGTAGGCCAACAGGTAAAGGTCCTGCACCTCCCCTTCTCCGCGGGCTTCAACCCACTGGCCCCAGTCGCTGTCGTCATCCACGAACAGATGCCGTGTACTCTCGTCCACCACCGCCCAGCCATCACGCGACAGGATACCCAGTTCCATCGGATCGGAGTAATTGATGTGGTCGGGGCCGGAGCAGCCGTCCAGCGTGCGGGCCGTGCCCATCAGGTTGCCATCTGCAGGCAAGCCCGGATGCCAGACGACCGACTTCCCGTTCAGCTTGAAACGGGCCTGGAGATTGTCGGCAGCGAACTTTCCGCCCTTGTACACAAGCGTGAGGGAACCGGTCGAAATCGTAACTCCGTCACCGCTTCGCTTAATAGTATAACGCGGCACCGGCAACTTGCGGTTGACAATCGCCAACGTCGCGTGGTCTTCAAACTTGGCCTCCGGCGACCATTCCATTCGTATCATCCGGTCCGTCAAGACCGTAAAACGGGCATTCCCCGCCACAACCTGTGCAGCCGGATCGGCCACGGGATCGTATTGGGCAAAAGCCGGACAAATCAGGGCCAGCAAGAAAGCGGCCAGCAATAATCTCTTCATGTCGTTGAACTTTACCGTAAAGATTTTGCCGAGTAAGCCGGCTACGAGCGGACCAGTTGTCCGAAGGGGAAAATGGAGCCGAGGGCCATCTTGAAGTGCTGCAGGCCCCAGGGGATACCGACGATAGTCAGGCAGAAGAGAAGGCCGAAGATGCCGTGCAGGATGGCGATTTCCCACCATCCCAGCAGGATCCATATCAGGTTCATTACCACGGACAGGCAGCCCGGTTCGTTCGGGCCGAACACCATTTCGCGGCCGAAAGGCCACAGAGCGTAATTGCCCAGTTTAAACAGCTGCAGGCCGAAGGGAATGCCGATGATGGTGATGCACATCACCAGTCCGACCAGGAAATAGATCAGGGCGATCAGCAGACCGCCGAAGAGGAGCCAAAGGATATTGCCGAGGGATTTCATGGGAAAGGATGTCGGATTATAACACTTCGCAGACGACGAAATTGCTGCCGCCGATAAAGATCAGGTCTTTGGCGGAAGCCAGACGGTCGGCCTCGTCAAGGGCCGCCTGGACCGTGAAGGCGACGCGGCCGGACAGGCCGTGGTCGGCCATCTCGTTGGCCAGATCTACGGCCGGCAAGGCACGGGGACTTGAGGCTTGGGTCCAGATATAGTGGACATTGCGGGGCAGCAACGGTGCAATGGCATCGATGTCCTTCTCGCGGGCCAGGCCCAGGATGAAGAAGACGTTCTCGTAATCACAGGATATCCGGTCGATCTGCTCGGCCACCCAGCGCAGGCCGTGGGCGTTATGGCCGGTATCGCAGATGATCTGCGCCTTATCGGCCGCGGCGTCGGCTTCGCGGAGCGTCTCCCAGCGGCCGTGCAGGCCGGTTCGGCGGGCGGCGTGGCGGACGCCTTCCCGGAAGGCCGCCAGGTCGAGGCCGAGCATCGGCTGCAGGACACCGACAGCGGCCGACAGCGTGCAGAGATTGCGCTCCTGATAGTCTCCCGGCAAATCGAGGTCAGCCACCTTCAGTTCCAGGCACGGCGCCGCTTCAACAGCAAAAACAAGCGAAGGACTCCCGTCATTCCCGGCTTGACCGGGAATCTGAAGCCCGCAGTCCGCAGCCTTCGCCTCGAAAACCGGTCTGGTTTCCGGCAGGAACTCTCCGACCACCGCCGGGATGCCCGGCTTGATGATACCGGCTTTCTCGCCCGCTATGGCTTCGAGCGTATAGCCCAGGTGCTCGCAGTGTTCCAGTCCGATGTTGGTGATGATGCTCAGGATCGGTGTGATCACATTGGTCGAATCGAGACGGCCGCCCAAGCCGGTCTCGATGACGGCCACGTCCACCGCCTCTTCCGCAAAGAAAGCGAACGCCATTCCGGTCGTGATTTCGAAGAACGACGGTTTGTGCTCCTCGAAGAAACCATGCCAGCGATCGATGAAATCCTCGACAAAATCCTTCGGGACCATCCGGAAAGCATCGCCTTCCACGATCTTCATCCGCTCGCGGAAATCCACCAGATGGGGCGACGTATAGAGGCCGACCTTCAGGCCGCAGGCCGCGAGGCCGGCCGCCAGCATATGGCTGGTCGAACCTTTCCCGTTGGTTCCGGCAATATGGATGCTCCGGAAGCGCCGGTGCGGATGTCCGAGCACCTCGTCGAAAGCCTCCATCGTCTCAATCCCCGGCTTATACGCCACCTTCCCCACCTTCTGATAGGTCGGAAACTGATTGAACAGCCACTCGATCTTTTCTTCGTACGATTTCATCATTCTTCCAGTCACAAAAAAACGTCATCGCCTTATCCGCTTTGCTCCGCAGTATATGCCTTTGAAAACCACCCTCCCAGCTTGCTGGGCCCCTCCCGTTCTAGTTACTGGGGCGCTGCCCCAAACCCTGTCGTTACGGCCTTCTAATCCACAAGGCTTGCCCTCACGGCCTCCACTAGCGCCTGAAGGCGCGGGCTTCCATGGGTTTTTGATCCTATACCTGACGCGCTGATATGCGATTCATCTAAAAGCTATGCTGAGAACTGATCGCGGAGGGCCTGGTTGCGGGCGTCGGCGTCGGGACCGCAGGCGCTGAAGTAGAACTTGATCTTCGGTTCGGTGCCGGAGGGACGGACCGTGACCTTGCAGCCGTCCTGGCTGAAGAACTGCAGCACGTTCGACTTCGGCAGACCCGTCTTTTCCGTCTCGTTGTAATCGACGACCTTCACCACCGGCGAACCGGCCAGCGTCTTGGGCGGATTGGCGCGGAAATCGACCATCATCTGCTGGATCTGCTCGATACCGCTCTTGCCCTTCTTCGTGACCGAGAGGAGGCTCTCCTTGAAATAGCCGAATTCCTGGTAGATTTCCTGCAGATAGCCGTAAAGCGTCTGGCCGCGGTCGGCCAGCCAGGCGGCGCATTCGCAGATCATGCAGCAGGTGATCACCGAGTCTTTGTCGCGGACGAAGCTGCCCACGTTGAAGCCGTTGCTTTCCTCGCCACCGCAGATGAAGGTCTTCTTTCCTTCGTACAGATGCTGCTTGTCGGCGATGTATTTGAAGCCCGTCAGGACGTCGAAGATCTCGACGCCGTATTTCGCGCAGATTTTCTTCAGGAGGTCGGTCGTCACGATAGTCTTGACCACGAACTGCTTGCCGTCCAGCTTGCCCAGCTCATGCCAGCGCGTGAGGGCGTAGCAGGTGACCAGCGTGGCGATCTGGTTGCCGGTCAACAGCACCAGTTTGCCCTTGTCGTCACGGATGGCGCAGCCCACGCGGTCGGCGTCCGGGTCCGTGCCGAGGGCGATGTCGGCACCCACGGCGTCGGCGCGGTCCATCACCATCTTCATGGCGGTAGGCTCCTCGGGGTTCGGAGAGACGACGGTCGGGAAGTTGCCGTCGCTCACGTCCTGATCGGTCACGTGGTAGATGTTCGTGAAGCCGGCTTGCTTGAGACCGGCGGGTACCAGGCGGACGCCGGTGCCGTGAAGCGGCGTGTAAGCGATCTTCAGATCACTATGGCGCGCGATGCTGTCGGGCGAGAGCAGCAGCGAAAGCTGGCTGTCGAGGAAGGCTTTGTCCACCTCGGCGCCGATCCCCTGCGGGAAGGCGCCTTCGTCGATCAGGACCTGGTCCATCGAGGTGATCTTGCCCACTTCGGCGATGATGTTCTTGTCGTGCGGGGCGATGATCTGGGCACCGTCTTCCCAGAACACCTTGTAGCCGTTGTATTCCTTGGGGTTGTGCGAGGCCGTGATCATGATGCCGGCCTTGCAGCCCAGATGCCGGATGGCGAAGCTCAGTTCCGGCGTCGGGCGGATGTTGTCGAAGACATAGACCTGGATCCCGTTGGCCATCAGCACGTCGGCCGAAACCTTCGTGAAAAGCTGGCTGTTGTTGCGGCTGTCGTAGGAAATCACGACGGAGATATCCTCGCCGACGAAGTTCTTCTTGAGATAGTTGGCAAGTCCCTGCGTGGCCATGGCCACGGTATAGCGGTTCATGCGGTTGGTTCCGGCGCCCATGACGCCACGGAGACCGCCCGTTCCGAATTCCAGCGTGCGATAGAAAGCATCCTCCAGCACCTTGGGATCGCCTTTGATCATTTCCAGCACTTCGCGCTGGGTTTCCACATCGTAACTGTTGGTCAGCCAAGTTTTGGCCACTTCGAGATAATTTGCCATAGGTCTTTGTTTTAATCTTTCAAAGATAACAAAAAATGCGATAAAAATGTTATTTTTGTAGAGGTATGTCGGAAGAAAAATTCATCCAGTTCCTGCTGGCGCACGAAGGGGACGATCCGGCCCGCCTGCTGCTTTCGGCGGACCGGTGGCCCGGCATCGACGTGCGGCGGGCGGCACGCCTGATCGAAGGCCGCCGGAAGCTCCGCGAGAAGGTTCCCTCCTGGCATGCCTTTCCCGAAATAGACTATCCCGACGGCATCGCCCTGGAGCAGTGCAGCTCCGAAGAGGCGGCCCGCTACAAACAAGCCTTCGTACCCGAAGGCGGCCGCATCGCCGACCTGACCGGCGGCCTGGGCGTGGACTGCTGGATGATGAGCCGCCACGCCGCGACGGCCCATTACTGCGAACGCGACGCCGGCCGATCAGCGGCT
Source organism: Bacteroidales bacterium UBA3290 (assembly GCA_002361615.1). GTDB lineage: Bacteria > Bacteroidota > Bacteroidia > Bacteroidales > UBA932 > Cacconaster. The sequence continues at coordinate 45,490 of DETK01000018.1, read as the reverse complement.
GCACGGCACAACTTCACTGTCCTGGACGCCGGCAACATCACCGTTCACGAAGGCGATGGCATCGCCTGGCTGCAAAACCAGCCGGAGCGGTTCGACCTGGTCTATCTGGATCCCGCCCGCCGCGACAAGAAGGCGGGCCGCGTCTACGACATCGCCGCCTGCGAGCCGAACCTACTGGAAATCAAGGACATTCTCCTGAAAAAAGCAGACCGTGTCCTGGCCAAGATCTCCCCGATGGCCGACATCTCCCGTACGCTGGAGCAACTGCCCGAAACCCGGGAAGTGCACGTGGTGGCAGTCGGCGGCGAGGTAAAGGAGCTGCTGCTCCTGCTCGAGCCGTCGCAGAGCGGCCAGCCGCTGCCCGAGCCCAAGGTCATCGCCGCCGACGGGGCGCTGCGCTTCGCGTTCGCGCCCGCCGAAGAAGCCGCCGCCACCGTCCGCTACGCCGACCGCATCGGCCGCTGTCTTTTCCAGCCTTCCAAAGCCCTGCGCAAGGCCGGCGCCTTCCGCCTGCTCTCGCAGCGCTTCGGCCTGGCCAAACTGGCGCCGGCCACCCATCTGTACACCGCCGACGAACCCGTCGAAGGCTTTCCGGGCAAATGTTTCGAAGTGGAAGCGGTGCTGGACTGGGGCCGGACCGCCATAGAGGAACTGAAGGGACGACATCAGCGCCTGGAAATGACGGCCCTCAATTTCCCGCTTGATACGGAGGCCCTGCGCCGACGCATCGGCATCCCCGGCGGTGGCAACCGCCACATTTTCGCCACTACCCTCAGCGACAAAAGGAAAATACTTCTAATCTGCAAGATATGAGAGCGAACTACATCGAGATCGAAGAGCTGGACGCCCTGCGGCAGCTGCTTTCCCGGACCGAAGTGGTCCGGCGCTATGCCTTCCAGGCCGTGAATTTCGAAAAGAGCGGTTTCCCGGTCGAAAACTACCGTTTCGAAGACTGCCTCTTCATGGGCTGCATCATCCCGCCGCGGATGTACTATGCGATGAACGAGCAGTGCATCGTCCTCCCCCGTGTCAAGATGCCCTACAAGGTCTTTCCCAACAAACTCTACAACGCCCGGACGCTTTACCTGCACTACAAGCCCGGGGAGCACGAGACTTTCTACACCTGCTACGACACCATCTGCTACGAACGCTATATGGCCCTTGGCAAGGAGACCAGCGACATCAAGGAAACGCTCTGCCGCGTGCTGCACGACCATTCCATCGGCAATGCGCTCGACCAGTTCATCACGCGCTACGACCCGAAGGATGTCGTCGCCGTGATGGGCGGACACGCCGTCAAGCGGACCGATCCCTCCTACAAGCAGATCGTCCAGATCAGCAAACGGCTCACCGAGATCGGCAAGCTGATGGTCAGCGGCGGCGGACCGGGCGCCATGGAGGCGGTCCATCTGGGTGCCTGGCTGGCCGGCCGCGACGACGCCGCTGTCGAAGATGCGCTTCAGATCATGTCCATCTGTCCCACCTTCCGCGATGCAGGCTGGCTGACGAGCGCTTTTGAAGTGATGAAGAAGTATCCCCGCGACGAGCAATACCACAGCCTCGGCATCCCCACCTGGTTCTACGGCCACGAACCGGCCACCCCGCTGGCTACGGAAATCGCCAAGTTCTTCGACAACAGCGTCCGCGAGAACTACATCATCTCCGTCCCCAAAGGCGGCATCATCTACACGCCGGGCAGTGCCGGGACCTTCCAGGAAATCTTCCAGGACGCCGCGCAGAACCACTACGAGACCCTGGGCTACTCCAGCCCCATGGTCTTCCTCGGACAGCAGTACTACACGGAAGAAACCCCCATCTATCCCCTGCTGGTCGACCTGCAGGAGCGCGGCAAATACAGGAACCTCATCCTCAAGATAACAGACAGTACGGACGATGTCATCCGTTTCCTGATGGATTTCCACCGTCCGTACCGTGAATGGACCGGGCAGTCGTCAGACTGACGGAACCTCAGCCTGCTGCTTTTCTCCCCCGTTTATGGTGCGGGCTATCTTCTGGATGTTCAGACTGCGTGCAGAGGCATCTATGATATCCTTGTAGATGCCTCCTTTCTTGTACACTTCATCCGGATGGCCGGATTCTTCCACGCGGCCCGTGCGGAGCGCATAGACCATCTCGCTGTCGATGATCTGGGAGATGCTGTGCGAGATGATGATCACCGTGCGGCCACGCTTGATGGCGTCGATGCTGTTCTTGATCTGCTCGGTGGCGATGGCATCGAGGCTGGCCGTGGGCTCGTCGAGGAAGATGATGGGCGGGTTCTTGAGGAACATCCTGGCGATGGCCACGCGCTGCTGCTGTCCGCCCGACAGGTCGGTGGCCTTGTTGTCGAACTTCTTGGGCAGTTCCATGATCTGGTCGTAGAGATACGACTTCTTCGCCGCCTCGACAACCTGCTCATGCGTGGCGTTCGGATTGCCGTACAGGATGTTCTCTTCGATAGTTCCGTCAAAGATATGGTTTTTCTGCAGCACCAGGCCGATGTGCTCGCGCAAGTATTTCGTGTCGTACTCGCGCAGGTCCACGCCGTCGAGCAGGATCTGCCCGGTCTGCGGCTCGTAGAACTTGTCGAGCAGGTTGACGATGGTGCTCTTGCCGGCGCCCGAGAGGCCCACCAGCGCCGTGATCTTGTCGGGCTCGATGGTCATGTTCACGTCGTAGAGCGCCTGGTTGCCGTTGGGATAGGTAAAGTCCACGTGACGGAGTTCGAACTTGCCGCGGATCGTTTCGGGACGGTAGCTGCCCGTGGGCTCGACCTCTTTTTCGGAATTGAGGATGCCGAAGAAACCTTCCGCATAGATGAGCGCGTCGTTTACGTCGTCGAAGATGCGCTGCAGCTGCGTGATCGGGGCGATGACGTTGCTGAAGAGCATCACGTGGTACATGATCTTACCGATCGTCATGCCGGGATACTCCTTGAGGACCAGATAGGCCGTCAGGATGATGACCAGCACCGTACCCACCTGCCGCACGAAACTCTTCAGGCCGTTGTAGTAGAAGGCCACCTTGCGGGTCTTCATCTGGTTTTCGGTCACCTGGTTCTGGATGTCCAGCTGCTTGTTGGCTTCGATCTTCTCGCGGTTGAAGCTCTTGATGACGTTGATCGAGTCGATGATGTTCTTGATGCCCTGGCTCTTGGCTTCCAGATGGCCGCGCATTTCACGCCGCCAGCCCTTCAGACGCCGGGCCTGCCGGTAGGTGATCCAGAAATACACGGGCACGATGCCCAGGGCCACCAGGCCGACGTACACGTTGGCGGCGAACATCAGGATCAGGGCCAGGATGGCCGTGGAGAACAAGGGCAGCAGGTCGATGAAGAAGTTCTGCACCGTGCGCGAGAGGCTGCTCACGCCCTGGTCGATACGGGCCTGCACCTTGCCGGTGGCGTTTTCGTCGGAATTGAAGTAGGCCATCCGGAAGGTCAGCACCTTCTCGACGACGGCCTGCGCCAGGTCGCGCGATACGAAGATGCGCATCCGCTCGCCGTAGTAGTTCTGCGCGAAAGTGATCAGGGCCGAGAGAATCTCCTTGCCCAGCAGCACGATGCTGATGATGGTCATGATGCGGGCGGCCTGCGCCCAGGTGAAGTCGGTGCCGATCAGCGCGTTGATGGCATCGACCGTCCGGTCGAGCACGATGGCGTTGACCTGGGCCATGAGTGACCCCACGAGCGTGAGGATCAGCGTGATGGCCACCAGCCAGCGGTACGGGCGCACGAAGGGCCGGACGTTCTTGAAGAGCTGGAAGAGATTCATGCGCTTAGCGGCGGAGGATGCGGCCGGCGGGCTTACCGTACTGCGATGCCGGAATATCGCCCTTGAGGTGGTCGATGATATAGCGTTCCAACACTTCCACGTCAACCCCGCCCGTCTCCTGGCCGAGGCCCTTGAGCATCTCATAGCCGTCGCCGGCATCCATCAGCAGATAGGAAGTGCCGCCCACGGTATAGCTGCGGTCAGCGGCAATGGGTTCGTATCGTCCGGTCTGTTTGTTGAGTACCTGGACGTTGCGGATGCGGCGCAGTCCCGGGTCGATGCGCACGAAAGCCTTGTTGATGTCGAACACCACCGGACTCTCGACCGTAGGATCGAATTCGTAGGTCATGCCCGACACGTGGAGGAAGCCGCCGAAGTCGGCCGGGAAAGCGGCTACGCCGAATTCCAGGACATCGAGGATCTGCGCGCCCGTAAGCGTGGCCGTACAGACCCGGTTGTTGAAGGGGAATACATTGAATACGCTGTCATAGGTGACATTGCCGGCAGGAAGGTCGGCCCGGATCGAGCCGCCGCCTACCATTGCGATGTCGGTACCCAGGAAGAGGCGGAACGCATCGGCGCAGAAGTCACCGAGCGACGTTTCGTACTTGCGCACCAGCCAGTCGCCGTCTTCGTTCTTGGCGGGAAGCATCACTTCACTGCGGCCGATCTTGCGGGCACCCCTTTCCGCATATTCCTGCTTCTTCTGCCCGATCACGGCTTCGACCTTCGGATCTTTCGCCGGGAAATCCTTCACAGCAACCAGCTGCGTGGAGACTTTTCCCTCAGGCGTGATGGTCAGCACGCCCAGGTTCTCGAAATGTGCGCCGGTCTGCGTATAGATGACAGGCTTGCCATCCTTGCCCTTGAGCATCAGGGAAGGCACCGTGTTGTGCGAATGGCCATCGAGGATCACGTCGAGGCCGCTGGTGTTGGCGGCCAGCGCATGCGCGTTGATCGGGTCGTATGTCACGTCATCCCCCAGGTGCGTCATCGCCACGACGTAATCGGCGCCCTGGGCACGGGCATCATCGATGAAATTCTGCACGTTGTCATAGAAGATGTCGGCGCAGAGCGAATAGACGTAATTGCCCTTGTCGTCCTGGAAATAGGCCGGTGTGGAGGAGTTGAAGCTGTAGGGCGTCGCCACGCCGATGAAGGCGACCTTGCGATTCCCGTACTTGACGATGGTATAGGGGTCGTACATCCTTCTGTCCGCCTTCAGGTCGATCAGGTTGCAGCAGAGCGTCTTGGCCGTGAGCATGCCGGTCAGTTCCTTCAGGCGCGGAATGCCGAAGTCGAATTCGTGATTGCCCAGGGTCACCAGGTCGTATCCCACGGCGTTCATGATCTCCACGATATAGCCGCCCTTGGACGCTGCGCCCAGGCTGCCGCCCTGGATGAAGTCGCCGCTGGAAACCAGCGTGACATACGGCGTCGCTTTCAGTTTCTCGTTCCGTAACGCGGCCATGTTGGCATAGCCGTCCACGGAGCAATGGACGTCGTTGTCGTAGAGGATGACGATGTCGGCATCTACGGGAGGCTTCGACGGTGCCTTGGTTTCAACGCCGGCCGGAACCGCCTTCGGGGTGCACGCGGCTGCGGCGAGCAGGACAAGCAGGAGGATTCTTTTCATAGTCACTTCGTTTTCCGACAAATATAATAAAAAAAGCGCAGAACCTCTCTCGGTTCCACGCTTTTTCTACGCTGACGCTGACGGTTTATTTGTCGGCGGTGTAGGCGATCATTTCGAGGAGCTTGTTGGAATAGCCCCACTCGTTGTCGTACCAGGAGATGACCTTCACGAAGGTGTCCGTGAGGTACACACCGGCGTTGGCGTCGAAGATCGAAGTGCGGGCGTCGCCGAGGAAGTCGCTCGAGACGACGGCGTCTTCGGTGTAGCCGAGGATGCCCTTGAGTTCACCTTCGGAAGCTTCCTTCATGGCCTTGCAGATGTCTTCCTTCGTGGCGGGTTTGGCCAGGTTGACGGTCAGGTCGACGACGGAGACGTCGAGGGTCGGGACGCGCATCGAGATGCCGGTGAGTTTGCCGTTGAGTTCCGGGATCACCTTGCCCACAGCCTTGGCGGCACCCGTGGTGGACGGGATGATGTTGCCTGCAGCGGCGCGGCCGCCACGCCAGTCCTTGGCGGAAGGACCGTCAACGGTCTTCTGGGTTGCGGTGGTGGAGTGGACGGTGGTCATCAGGCCGTTGACGACGCCGAACTTGTCGTTCAGGACCTTGGTCAGCGGAGCCAGGCAGTTGGTGGTGCAGGAAGCATTGGAGATGATAGCCTGTCCTTTATACGTGGTGTGGTTCACACCAAAGACGAACATCGGGGTGTCGTCCTTCGAAGGAGCACTCATGACGACGCGCTTGGCACCGGCCTTGATGTGGGCCTCAGCCTTCTCCTTGGTCAGGAACAGACCGGTCGATTCGACGACATACTCGGCGCCGACTTCGTTCCACTTGAGGTTGGCGGGATCCTTCTCTGCGGTGACGCGGATCTCGTTGCCGTTGACGACGAGGTTGCCGTTGCGGACCTCGATGGAGCCTTCGAACTTGCCGTGCATCGTGTCATAACGAAGCATGTAAGCCATGTATTCCACGTCGATCAGGTCGTTGATGCCGACCACGACGATGTCGTCTCTCTGCTGAGCAGCCCTGAAAACCAAACGGCCGATACGTCCGAAGCCGTTGATACCTACTTTAATTTTCTTCATTGTAATGTATTGAATTAAGATGATATTCTGCTGGTAAGCAATCAAGCGTGCAAATGTAGTAATATTTTTTTGTTAACTTTGTAGTTTGAATCGAAAAATGATGAAAAAAACGCGGGAAATACTGGTAACCAACGACGACGGCTTCAGGGCCAAGGGCATCCATGTCCTGGCGGGGATGCTGCGCGAGTACGGAAACGTAACGGTCGTAGCCCCTTACGAGCCGCAGTCGGGCCGTTCCGTCTCGCTGACGCTCGACAAACCGCTGATGATTGAAAGGCCCCTCGTCGAGGAGGCCACGGAAACGCTCGGTTCCTTACGCGTCTATACCCTGAGCGGCACACCGGCCGACTGTGCCAAACTGGGCATCAATATCTTCCTGCATGAGAATCGCCTCCCCGACCTGCTGGTCTCGGGCATCAACCACGGTTCGAACGCTTCGGCCGCCTCCATCTACAGCGGCACGCTGGGCGCAACGGTCGAAGGCACGCTCTACGACATCCCTTCGATCGGCTTCTCGATCAACACCCACGACGAGAATCCCGACTTCGAAGGCGTGCTCTTCTACGGCCGCCAGATCCTCGACAACGTACTCAGGGACGGCCTGCGCAAGAACGTGTACCTCAACGTCAACTTCCCCGCCATACCCAAAGACCAGATCCGGGGCATCCGGATGGCCCGCCAGGGCGCGGGACGCTGGGTCAGGGAATTCGACCACCGGGTCACCCTGCGCGGCAAGCACTATTTCTGGATGGTGGGCGAATTCGAAGACGAAGAAGCCGTGGGCGCCCCCGACGCAGACCACCATGTCGTGGATTCGGGCTACATCTCGATTGTGCCCCACCGCATCGACACCACGGACTACGAAGAGATGGAGCGGCTGCAGAAGCTCTGGCATTTTGACTCATAGAATGAAATACTACATCATAGCCGGTGAAGCCTCGGGCGACCTCCACGCATCCGACCTGATGCGCGGCCTGCACGCCGTCGACCCTGCCTGCGAGATCCGCTTCTGGGGCGGCGACGCCATGGCGGCCGAAGGCGGCACGCTGGTCCGCCACTACCGCGACACGGCCGTGATGGGCATCGTGGAGATCCTGGGCAAAGCGCCCCGGATCCTCCGCAATCTGGCCTTCTGCAAGAAAGACCTGCTGGCGTGGAAACCCGACGCGGTGATCCTGGTCGACTATCCGGGATTCAACCTGAAAATCGCCCGTTTCGCACACAGGCACGGATTGAAAGTCTTCTACTATATCGCACCGAAAGTGTGGGCGCATAAAGCCTGGCGCGTGAAGAACCTCCGGCGCGACGTGGATGCGCTCTACTGCATCTTCCCCTTCGAACTGGAATGGTTCCGCAAGCACGGCGTCGAACCGCGCTACTTCGGCAACCCGCTGTCCGACCGGATCGCTAGGACGCAGTTCCGCCCCCTCGAGGAGGGATCCGCGCCGCAACGCCGCATCGCCCTGCTGGCCGGAAGCCGCCAGGCTGAACTCCGCTTCCTGATGCCGCGCTTCGCGGCGCTGGAAAAGTTGCTGGCGGCTGATCCGCAGCTGTCGGAATACAAGCTCACAGTGGCCGGCGCGCCTTCACTCGGTCCGGACGACTACCGGGGCTATCTTCCGGAGGGTTCGAAGATCGAAGTGCTCTTCGGCCGGACCTACGACATCCTGGCCGCTTCCCAGGCCGCCGTCATCAGCTCCGGTACGGCCTCGCTCGAAGCCGCGCTGATCGGCACCCCGCAGGTCGTCTGCTATGGTTTCAACCAGCTGACCTGGCTCATCGCCCGGCTCACCGTCAAGGTACCCTACGTGAGCCTGGCCAATCTCACACTCGGAAGGCCGCTTCTCCCCGAACTGCTCCAAAGCCAAGCATCACCGGAAGCCATCTTCCGGGAACTCAAATCCATCCTCACCGACCCCGGCACCCGCAGCCGGATGCAGGCCGGTTACACGGAACTGCGCAGGACGTTCGGCCAGTCCGGCTCATCGGAACACACCGCAAAAGACATCTATGAAACGATTGCACGTATATAAGTACCAGGGAGCCGGCAACGACTTCGTCATCCTCGACAACCGCCGGGGCGACGTCGTGCTGAGTCCCCGCCAGGTCAACCGGCTCTGCGACCGCCGCTTCGGCATCGGAGCCGACGGCCTGATGACCCTCTGCGCAAGCGACAGGGCCGATTTCGAAATGCACTACTACAACGCCGACGGCCCCGAAGGGACGATGTGCGGCAACGGCGGACGCTGCCTGGTGGCCTTCGCCGCGCTGATGGGCCTCAAACGCTTCGAATTCCTGGCCTGCGACGGCCCCCACCGCGCCGACCTGCTCGAATACTCGGACAGCCACAGCATCGTCCGTCTGAAGATGCGCGACGTGGACGGCATGGACAAACTCCCTGACGGCTGGTTGCTCGAGACGGGCTCCACCCATTTCGTGCAGTGGGTGAAAGGGCTTGAAAGCTTCGACGTGGACACCGAAGGCAAGCGGCTGCGCTGGGACGCCCGCTTCCCGAAAGGCGCCAACGTCAACTTCGTGGAACCGATGGCCGACCATCTCGCCATCCGGACTTACGAGCGCGGCGTAGAAGCCGAGACCTGGGCTTGCGGCACCGGTGCGACGGCCGCAGCCATCGCTTCCTGGTTCCACGGCGAAACCTGCTGTCAACGCCTGGACGGCGGACGCATCCGCTTCGACCTCCAGGCCCGTGGCGGCCGCCTGGCCGTCGATTTCATCCCGCAGGCCGACGGCGCCTGCCACGACGTTTACCTGACCGGCCCGGCCACGAAGGTCTTCGAGACCGACATCGACCCGGACCTGCTTACCGACTGACCCACGCATCATGTTCAAACTGAAATTCAAGAAACTGGGAATCAAGCGGAAGGTGCTCCTCGGATGCATCGTGCTGGCGATCATTCTTTTCTTCTCCAGTCTGATCTCCATCTTCGAGTTCACCAAGATGAACCGCTATGTGTCGGGCGTGATCGCCGACAACATCCGCAGCATCAACGCGGCCCGTGAACTGCTTTCCGTGTCCGAGCAATACAACATCGACCTGATGAACGGCCTGGTGCTCGAAGGCTCCGACCGCCCCGAATCGGCTTCGATCGAACGGGAGGAAGAACTCATCTCCTCCTTCGAGAACCTGAGCAGGAGCTTCGTCACGCCGCAGGAACAGGCTTCGGCCGACTCGGTGCTCTATGCGTATGCGGCCTACATGCAGGTCGTCGCCGAAGCCGACCAGATGTGGGAGCACGACTACGCCGAGCGCCAGCACTGGTTCTTCAACCGGCTGCAGCCTGTCTATCTGAAGTTCCGCGGCTATATGATGCAGCTCACCTCGGTCTGCCAGGACGCCCTGATCGAGAGCTCCCAGGACATCCGGGAGGGAACCTACCGCAGCCTGATGCCGGGCCTGGTATCGGTGCTCGTCGGCATGATCATGGTACTGCTGTTCAATTACTACCTGAACTATTTCCTGATCAATCCGCTGCTCAAGATCACGGGCGGCATCAAGGGATACCGCTACTACGGCCGCAGCTATGCCGTCAAGCTTGACAACGACGACGAGCTGGAGGAACTCAATGAGGCTGTGGGCGACATCGTCGAACAGAATCAGTCATTCAAGAAGGAGCTGGAGCGATGAATCTGGGCGTCATATCGAGAAACGTAGGCATCGCCCTGATCTGCTGTGCGGTGTTCATGTTCCTGTCAGCGCTGGTCGCGGCGCTCGACGGGTTCGATTCTTCGTTCTCGCCCCTGTTGCTGAGCGCCATCCTGACGATGATGGTCGGCGGCTTCCCGCTGATCTTCGTCCGCCGCCACAAGGACATCAACACCCGCGAAGGTCTGGCCATCCTGCTCATTGCCTGGTTCCTGAGCTGCATCTTCTCGATGCTCCCCTACGTGCTCTGGGGCGGCGAGTTCACGCTGGTCAACGCGTGGTTCGAAAGCGCTTCGGGCATCACCACCACCGGCGCCACCATCCTGCAGGATATCGAAGCCCTGCCCAAGGGACTGCTCTTCTGGCGGTCCTCCACCCACTACATCGGCGGTCTGGGCGTCGTGGTCTTCATCATGATGATCCTCCCCTCCTTCGGAACAGTCCGTTTCAAGATGAGCAAGATGGACGTGGAAGACATCTCCAAGAACAATTACCAGTACAAGTCGAACAAGTTCATCCACGTGGTGGTCACCGTCTATATCGGCATCACCATCTGCTCGCTTACGGCGCTGCTGCTGGCCGGGATGCCGCTGTTCGACGCGGTCAACCATGCCCTGAGCGTCACGGCAACGGGCGGATTCAGCATCAAGAACGCCTCCATCGCAGCCTACGATTCGCCGCTGATCGAGATCATCCTGATTTTCTTCATGATCGTGGCCAGCCTCCATTTCGGCCTGATCTACGCCTCGTTCGCCACCCGCAGCTTCAAGGTGCTCAAAAACCCCATCACGAAGTTCTACCTGATGACGATCCTGATCGCAGGCCTGCTGGTTGCGGGCGACCTGGTCATTTCCGGGACCATCCCCAATGTATGGGAAGCCCTGCGGCACAGCTACTTCACCGTCGTCTCCACCATATCGACCACGGGATTCGGCTCCACCGACACCAACGTATGGCCCGTCTTCTCGGTGCTGATCCTGATGTATGCGGCCATCCAGTGCGGCTGTTCCGGATCCACGACCTCGGGCCTCCGTTCCGACCGGGTGTACCTGACCGTCAAGGCGGCCCGGGCCCAGCTCCTGAAGATCGCCTATCCTTCTGCGGTAGTCCAGGTCAAGTCGGACGGTCAGACCATCGACCGCGACATGGTGACGAGCATTGCGCTCTACGTGCTGCTCTACCTGCTCATCACGCTGGTGATGTCCATCGTCTATGCCGCTTTCGGTCTTGACATGGTCACTTCCGTGAGCGCCTCCGTCTCGATGATGAGCAACGTGGGTCCCTGCTTCGGCACATTCGGCTCTTCGATGAGCAGTTTCGCGGGTGCGCCGGAACTGGCCAAGGTGCTCATGGGCGGACAGATGATCATCGGCCGTCTGGGAATCTACTCCATCCTCCTGGTATTCATCCTCTATCGCAAGCGCGCCTGATGGGGATCGCACAGTTCTTCGCCGACAAGCTCCGGCAGCATCTGGCCTATCCGCCCACGCCTTGCCAGGAGCGGCTTTTCGACACGCTCGCGGATTTCGCCGTGCAGTATGACCAGTGCGACCTGCTGCTGGTGAGCGGCTACGCCGGTACCGGCAAGACTTCGGCCATCGCCGCCTTCGTCAAGACACTCAAGGAACTGCAATACCGCTACGTGCTGCTGGCCCCTACCGGCCGTTCGGCCAAGGTGCTCTCCGGTTTCACCGGCGAGAAGGCCTGGACCATCCACAAACACATCTACCGACAGAAGAACATCCGCGACGGCGTGGGCGAATTCGATTTGAACTTCAACAAGGCGAAGGACACCTTCTTCATCGTGGACGAGGCCTCGCTGATCGGTGTCGAAACCGCCACCGCAGGCGGCCTGTTCGGCTCCGGCGACCTCCTCGACGACCTGATCCGCTTCGTCCGCAGCGGCGTCGACGACAAGCTGATCATCATCGGCGACCGCGGCCAGCTGCCGCCCATCGGACTCGACCGAAGCCCTGCCCTCGACGAAAGCTATATGGGCCGGTACGGCCGCTTCATGACGGCGCATCTCGACACCGTCGTCCGCCAGGCGGCCGAATCGGGCATCCTGACCAACGCCACCATCGTCCGCCGCCTCATCGAACAGCAGCGCGTCGAAACCCCGAAACTCCGCCTCCACGGATTCGATGACGTCCAGCGCATCAGTGGCGGAGAATTGATCGAGGCTTTGAGCGACGCCATCGGCCGTTATGGACTCGATGACGTGGTGGTGCTGTGCCGCTCCAACAAGCGGGCGAACCGCTACAACGCAGGCATCCGGGCGTCCGTCCTGTACCGCGAGGAACGGCTCGCCAAGGGCGACAAACTGATGGTGGTCAAGAACTGCTACCAGTTCCTCGAAGACATTCCCGACCTGGACTTCATCGCCAACGGCGACGTGGCGCAACTGGTGAAGATATCCCGCTACGAAGAGCGCTATGGCCTCCATTTCGCGGAAGCGGTGCTCTCCTTCCCCGACTACAACGACGTGGAAGTCACGGCCAAGGTCATCCTCGACACGCTGGATTCCGAACAGCCTTCCCTCGGGGCCCAGCAGCAGCGGGCCCTCTATGAGGGCGTCAATGCCGACTACGCCGACGTACGCGGCGCACGCAAACGCTACCAGAAGGTGCGCGAAGACCCCTACTACAACGCCCTGCAGATCAAATACGCCACGGCCATCACCGGCCACAAGTCGCAGGGCGGCCAGTGGCGCTGCGTCTTCATCGACAATCCCTTCTGGAAGGAAATCACGCTCGACGACCTCAAATGGCTCTATACCGCCATCACCCGTGGCGTGGAAAAGATATTTTTTGTTAACTTTCGGGACGATTTTTTCCAACCCTGTCAATAAGCAAACAGCATACTATGTATTGGATCCTGTTCATCGGAGTGACTGTATTGAGTTATATCGTGCAGTACTCGTTTCAAAAGAATTTCGCAAAGGCTTCGCAGATTCCCTTGTTGAACGGCATGGCGGGGCGTGAGGTAGCGGTCAGGATGCTGTCCGACCACGGCATCCGCGACGTGAAGGTCACCTCGACGCCGGGGCAGCTGACCGACAACTTCAACCCCACCAACAAGACGGTCAACCTCAGCCAGGCCGTATACGCCCAGACCAACGTGGCGGCGGCGGCCGTGGCGGCGCACGAGTGCGGCCACGCTGTGCAGCACGCCACGGGCTATTTTCCGGTAAAGCTGCGCTCCGCGCTCGTGCCTGTGGTTTCCATCACCTCGAAGATCGTCCCCTTCGTCCTGCTGGGCGGCATGCTGCTGGTCAACATCCTCCCGCAGTTGATCTGGGTGGGCATCGCCCTGTTCGCGCTTTCGACGCTCTTCAGTTTCGTCACCCTCCCGGTCGAGATCGACGCCAGCCGCCGGGCCCTCGCCTGGCTGAACCAAAGCGACATCATCGACCCTTCTACCGAAGACGAGGCACGGGGTGCTCTCCGAGCGGCAGCCTACACCTACGTGGTGGCAGCCCTCAGCGCCCTGGCCACGCTCATCTATTATCTGTCCATCTTTTCGGGAAGGAGGAGCTAGCATGAAACGTTCCTTACTCGTAACCCTCGCGCTGCTGGCAGCGCTTTCCGCCCAGGGACAGAGCGCCCTCAAGGGCACCCGGCTGACCGACACAGAAATCCTCCGCGGCATACCGGAAGGCATCGTCAAACCCGCACCGATGCCTATGGGCTTCCCCACGGAAGGCGTGCTGCGCTACCGCGCCGGCTCTGAAATCTACGACTACTCGCTTAAGGACGGCAGCCGGACGCTCGTCGCGCCCGAGCCGCGCTTCCGGCCCCACGCCAACGAACAGATGGTCACGGGCTGGGTCAACCCCACCTGGTCGCCCGACTCCACGAAGATCGCCTTTACGCTCGAGAACGACCTCTACTCGATCGACGTCCATTCGAAACACGTTACCCGGCACACTTACGACGGCAGCGACCTGATCCTCAACGGCTATGCCTCCTGGGTGTACTACGAGGAGATCTTCGGCCGCCCGTCGCAGTACCGGGCCTTCTGGTGGTCGCCCGACAGCAAGGTGATCGCCTTCTACCGCTTCGACAACTCGCAGGTGCCGATGTTCCCCATCTACTCCGCCAAGGGCAAGCACGGCAAACTCAACCAGACCCGCTACCCCAAGACAGGGGACCCGAATCCCGAGGTGAAACTGGGCTTCGTATCAGCTGACGGAGGAGAGACCGTCTGGGCCGATTTCGATCCGAAAGTGGACCAGTATTTCGGTACGCCGTTCTGGAGCGGCGACGGCACAAAGTTGATGGTAAGCTGGATGGACCGCGCCCAGGACAACCTGCAGCTTTATGCGGTCACGCCGCAGACCGGCAGCAAGGTGATGGTGTACAAGGAGCATCAGGACAGTTGGATCGACTGGATGGACGATATGCTCTTCACCAAGGAAGGCATCTACATCGTCCGCGACTTCACGGGCTGGCAGCAGATCTATTTCCTTTCGTACGACGGGCGCAATTTCGAGCAGCTGACCACGGGCAAGAACTGGAGTGTCCATCTGCTCCAGGTGGACAAGAAACACCTGCTGTTCACGGCCAAACGGGAAGCCTCCACCCGCGTGGACATCTACCGGCTCAACCTGCGCAGCAAAGAGATCCAGCGGCTCTCCTACGGTCCCTACAACTTCAGCGGCGTGACCGTTTCGGAAGACGGCAAGACCCTCTCTGCACTGGTTTCCAACTATCGCACACCTACACAGCTGGTAGCCATCACGATCCCGAACTCCGGTGATGTGATTCCCGAAAAACACGTGAAGGTGGTCTATGACTCCAAGGGCGAAAAGTTCAACGACTACGCCATCGCCCTTCCGGAACTGGTCTATGTGACCACCCGCGACGGCGTCCGCCTGCCGGCCGCCGTCACCTGGCCGGTCGATTTCGACAAGAACAAGCGTTATCCCGTGAAGGTCAACATCTACGGAGGTCCCGACAATCCGCAGGTGCGAGAAGGCTGGCGCGGCGTTACGATGGCCACGCAGTGGTGGGCCAATCACGGCGTGATCCAGGTGACGCTCGACAACCGCGCCGGCGGCCACTACGGCAAGAAAGGCGTCGAGTCGGTGTACCGCTACCTGGGCGTGCTGGAACTCCAGGACTTCTGCGACGGCATCGACCATTTCCGCAAGATGCCCTTCGTCAATGAGGACAAGATCGGCGTCGAAGGCTTCTCGTTCGGCGGCACGATGACCGCGCTCTGCGTGACTGAGGGCAACGAGCACTTCCAGTACGGCATCGCCGGAGGCGGTGTCTATGACTGGGGGCTCTACGACACGCACTACGCCGAACGCTACATGGACCGTCCGCAGGACAACCCCGACGGATACAAGGCCTCCCGCGTAATCGACCGGACGGGCAACTACCGGGGTGACGCCTCCAACATGCTGCGTATCACCCACGGAACCGGCGACGACAACGTCCATTTCCAGAACACCCTGCAGCTGATCGACCAGCTCCAGCGGGACCACAAGGACTTCGAGCTGATGATCTATCCCGACGGCATGCACGGCTACCGCGGCGACCAGGGTATGCACTCCTCCCTCCAGGATTACAAGTTCTGGTACCGCTACCTGCTGGAACAGCCGCTTCCGGAAGTGCTGTCCGATTTTTTTAAGAAATGATGGATTTTCAAAAAAAGTTCCTATATTTGTCCTCGTATCCATTTCAAAAAAATTGAAAGAATATGAAAAAGGTATTATTTGCATTGGTTCTTGCCGGCGGCATTTTCGCGTTGTCTTCCTGCACCAAGGAGTGCAACTGCTCTGCCAAGTGGAACGGTGAGGTCGTTTACGAACAAACCCTGGAACTGCAAGACGGCGATAAATGCTCGGACTACAACACCTATGTCAATGTCCTGGGTATTTCCGCAGAATTGAAGTGCACCCCCCACCTCTTCTAATCAACTTTGATTATTCACGACAAGTTCAAGTATGTATTCCGGGCCTTGCTCGGAATACTTTTTTTGTTCTCGGCCACCGCGAAACTCATCGGCATCGACGCTTTTGAGATCTATCTCTTCAGCTTCGGATGGTTTTCGCTCGGGACGGCTTTCCTGCTGGCCCGTCTGGTCATCGTGGCCGAGTACGTCCTGGGGCTGCTGCTGCTCACCAATTTCTATCCCCGGCTGGCCTTCTGGGGCAGCCTGGCGATGCTTGCAGGGTTCTCTTTGTTCCTGACGGTCCTGGCCGTCAAAGGCAACCACGACAATTGCAACTGCTTCGGCGAGCTGGTGAATCTCAATCCCGTCCAGTCCCTCTTCAAGAACCTGGGCATGCTGGCCGTGTTGCTGCTCAGTGTCGGCGTCAAGCCCTTCCGTTTCCGGCGCAAAGGCCTGTGGCTCGCGCTGATCATTCTCATACCACTGGCCACCGTATTCATCGTTTCGCCCCCCGACAACTGGCGCTACGATTCGTATGCACGGCACGAACTGGTCAACGAACCGGCCTTCCGGGAAGCCGTGGACCAGAGCATCCTCCCCCACTCCGTCGTGGAAGGCGACCACATCGTATGTCTCTACAGCCTCAAATGCCGGTTCTGCAAGATGTCGGCGGAGAAAATCATGACCCTGCGGGCCCGGGGCGAATTTCCGCAAAGCCCGATCATCGCCATCTTCGGCCGGGGCGACGATCCCGATCCGGCCCCGTTCCTCGAAGAAACGGGACTCCAGGCCGACGAGATCCACTTCATCGAGCCCGGCGACTTCCTCCGCATCACCAACGGCGCCTTCCCCGTCATCCTGGTGATGCACGGCGACACCATCGCCGAAACATTCAATTACCGAAATCTGCACTGACCGACGCAACATTTTGCCTGTTTCTGCATCTATATAGTGTAATAATTCCCGCGATGAAAACCGACAGACTCCGCAAAAGCAGCTTCTTTTCCATGCTCCTCGCCCTGCTGGGTGTAGGCGCATCGAGTTGCATTTTCCTTACGCCTTGCATGTACGGCTCACCTTCCGCCGACTGGTCGGTCAAGGGAAGGGTGCTCGATGAGAACGGGAAACGGGTACCGGGCTTGCAGGTCATTCTGGGCAGCCGCTATGAAAACAGCGAAAACGTGATCTACGACCAGAATTATTTCCCGCTCGACACGTTGTACACCGGCATGGACGGATCGTACCACATGGAAGGACACGGCTTCCCGCTCAACCAGCTGCAGGTAGACATCCACGACGTTGACGGACCGTCGGAAGGGGGCGAGTTCACCGATGTCACCCTGATCATCAAAGACTTCGAGTTCGAAGGCGGCAAGGGCTGGTACAGCGGCCACGCCGAGATCAACGTCCCCGACATCATCGTCAAGAAGAAATAAGTCCCACAAGCCATGAAGATCGAAAAAAAGAACAAACTTGGGTTTTTCGCGATGCTGCTGGCCGTGCTGGGCATCGGCGGATGCCAGAACCAGGCATTCGAGGAAGTCGATGAAGAGATTTCCGGAATAACGATGCTCGCTTACGGCTCTCCCTCAGCCCATTACTCAGTCAAGGGGAAAGTCGGCGATAACAAAGGTCAAGCACTTGAGGGAATTGAGGTACGGGTCCAGGGACGTTTCCAATCTGATGGAAATGTCTACTACCGGGACTTGAAACAACCAACGCTGACCGATGGAAATGGCCAATGGTCGAGTGAAATCTACCACTGGCCGACCGATACGCTCCAGATTGTCTTTACCGACATTGACGGCGCAGCGAACGGTGGTGAATTCGCTGCTGACAGCGTTCGGGTGGCCACAACTATCGTAAAGGATCCAAACAACAAGAGTCCTTGGTATTTAGGTGACGCGAAAGTCGATGTCCCGACCGTCAGGCTGAAGAAGAAATGACGGGAAAGCACATCGGGCCGGGGAAGCGGCTGAAACTGGAACTATTCGCGAAACTGCAGGACAGGCGGATCGAGGAGCATCGGCTCCGTCAACTTTTCTGGGAGTGTACGCTGCGCTGCAACGCGGCGTGCCTGCATTGCGGCAGCGACTGCCGCATCAGTTCCGAGGTCAACGACATGCCGGCCTCCGACTTCCTCCGTGTGATTGACTCCCTCACCCCGCACGTCGATCCCCATACCACTTTCATCATCCTGACAGGCGGCGAGCCACTGATGCGCCGGGACCTCGAAAAGGTGGGCCGTGCGCTCTATGACCGCGAATATCCCTGGGGCATCGTCTCCAACGGCATCCTGCTCGACCGCCGGCGCTTCGACGCGCTGCTGGGAAGCGGCATCCACACTGCCACCGTCAGCCTCGACGGCTTCCGGGAAGAGCATACCTGGATGCGCGGCCATCCCAAGGCTTTCGAGAACGCCTCGAATGCCATCCGGATGATGGCTGCCGAGCCGGACTTCATCTTCGACGTGGTAACCTGCGTCAACCAGCGCAATCTCCCCCGCCTCGCGGAATTCAAGGAATATCTTATCTCGCTGGGCGTGCGCGCCTGGCGCATCTTCACCATCTTCCCGGTGGGCCGTGCGCGGCAATACCCGGAGCTTCAGCTGAGCAACGAGCAGTTCACGCAGGTAATGGACTTCATTGCTGCGACACGCAAGGAAGGCCGCATCGCTGTGAATTTCGCCTGCGAAGGTTTCCTGGGCGGCTTCGAAAACGAGGTCCGCGACACCTTCTATCATTGCGACGCGGGCGTTACCGTCGCATCCGTCCTGGCTGACGGTTCCATCTCCGCATGCCCGAGCATCCGCTCGAAATTCTATCAGGGCAACATCTACAAGGACGATTTCTGGACGGTCTGGAACGAAGGCTTCGGCATGTATCGCGACCGTAGCTGGGCCCGTCAGGGCATCTGCGCTGATTGCAAGATGTTCCGCTACTGCCGCGGCAACGGCATGCATCTCCACGACGAGGAAGGCAAACTCCTCGTCTGCCACTACAACCGCCTGACACGATAGTTCGTTTTTGACATTTTATAATTTCGGTGTATATTTGCAGGATATATCGAAATTGTAAAAGGGCATATGATCACCAAAGAGCAGATTGAAGCTTTCGGAGCCATCGAGACCCCGTTTTATTTCTATGACCTGGACCTCCTGCGCAAGACGCTGGACATCTATAAGAGCCAGATCGACAAGTACGGTTACAACGCACACTATGCGCTGAAAGCCAATGCCAATGACCGTATCCTCGAGATTATCAAGGGTTACGGGCTGGGCGCAGATTGCGTAAGCGGCAACGAAGTGAAACTGGCCGTCCGCTCCGGCTTCGACCCGCAGAAGATCGTCTATGCGGGCGTCGGCAAATCCGACAAGGAGATCAAGGCCGCCCTGCGGGCCGGCATCTTCAGTTTCAACTGCGAAAGCGTACCGGAAATCCGCATAATCAACGACCTGGCCGCCGGCATGGGCAAGCGCGCCCGCATTTCGGTCCGCGTGAACCCCGATATCGATGCGCACACCCATAAGTACATCAGCACGGGCCTGAAAGAGAACAAGTTCGGCATCAGCCCCTGGGCTTTCCAGGATGTAGCCGACCTCCTCACCCAGTGCAAGAACGTCGAACTCATCGGCCTGCATTTCCACGTAGGCTCGCAGATCACGGAGCTGCCCGTTTTCGCGCTCCTCTGCCGCCGCATCGAGGAACTGCAGCAGTGGTTCATCCAGCACGATATCCCCATCCGCAACCTCAACCTGGGCGGCGGACTGGGCGTGAACTACCGCGATCCGAACGGCGATCCGATCGCCCATTTCGAGGAATACTTCGACGTAATCAGCCGCAACCTCGTGGTCCGTCCCGGACAGCAGGTCCATTTCGAACCCGGCCGCGCCCTCGTGGCCCAGTGCGGTCATCTGATCTCCCGCGTCCTTTATGTGAAGGTCGGCAAGGAGAAGAAGTTCGCCATCCTCGACGCGGGCATGAACGACCTGATCCGCCCTTCGCTCTACCAGGCCTGGCACGACATCGAAAACCTCAGTTCCACGGGGCGCAAGCTGCGCTACGACGTGGTGGGTCCGGTCTGCGAGTCGAGCGACTGCTGGGGCCAGAAGCGGTTGGTGGCCACCTGCAAGCGCGGCGACCTGGTCGCCATCCACTCGGCCGGCGCCTACGGCCAGGTGATGGCCATGCGCTACAACCAGCGCGACCTGGCGAAAGCCGTTTATTCAGACGATTTGAAGTAAGAAAAAAGAAAGAAAAAGATAAGCTATGTTTGAGAACCTGACCGACAGACTGGAAAAGTCATTCCGGCTCATCAAGGGACAAGGCAGGATCACGGAGGTCAACATCTCCGAGACCATGAAGGACGTGCGCAAGGCCCTCCTCGATGCCGATGTGAGTTACAAGATCGCCAAGACTTTCTGCGACGAAGTCAAGCAGAAGGCCATCGGCCAGGACGTGCTCAAGGCCGTCCGTCCCGAGCAGATGATGATCAAGATCGTCCACGACGAGCTGGCCGCCCTGATGGGCAGCGAGGCGTCCGACATCAACGTCAAGGGCAACCCCGGCATCGTGCTCGTAGCGGGCCTCAACGGTTCCGGTAAGACCACCTTCTGCGGCAAACTGGCACTCAATCTCAAGAGCAAGCGCGGCATGAAGGTCCTGGTCGCCGCGTGCGACACCTTCCGTCCCGCCGCCATCGAGCAGTTGAAGACCCTCTGCGGCCAGATCCAGGTGGAATGCTACAGCGAGGACGGCGTCAAGGATCCGATCCAGATCGCCCAGAACGCCATCCGGAAAGCGAAGGCCGAAGGCTATTCGGTGGTCGTAATCGATACCGCGGGCCGTCTGGCCGTGGACCAGGAACTGATGGACGAGATCTCCGCCCTGCACAAGGCGGTCAAACCGACCGAAACCCTCTTCGTGGTCGATGCCATGACCGGTCAGGACGCCGTGGAGACGGCCAAGACCTTCAATGACTATCTCGACTTCGACGGTGTGGTCCTCACCAAGATGGACGGCGATACCCGCGGCGGTGCGGCCCTCTCCATCAAGGCCGTGGTCGGCAAGCCCATCAAGTTCGTCTCTTCAGGCGAAAAGATGGAAGCGCTCGATATCTTTTACCCCAAGCGCGTCGCCGACCGTATCCTCGGTATGGGCGACGTGGTCACCCTCGTGGAGAAGGCGCAGGAGCAGTTCGACGAGGAAGAGGCGCGCAAGCTCCACAAGAAGATCGCCCGCGACCAGTTCACGCTCCAGGATTTCTACGACCAGATCCAGCAGATCAAGAAGATGGGCAACATCAAGGACCTGGCCTCGATGATCCCGGGCGTAGGAAAGGCCCTGCGCGATGTGGACATCGACAACGATTCGTTCAAGCAGACCGAAGCCATCATCCTCTCGATGACACCCTATGAGAAGGAGAATCCGACCCTCATCAACGGCAGCCGCCGCAAGCGCATCGCCGCCGGCAGCGGTACCACCATCGCCGACGTGAACCGGCTCCTGAAACAGTTCGAGGGCACCCGCAAGGTCATGAAGAACATGACCACCACCAATCCGATGGCGGCCCGGCTGATGAAGAAGAAAAAGCGCAAATAGCAATTATCGATCTGGCTTTTATGGCAGGACTCCGGCGATATTTCTTAAGCGACTCCCCGCTCCGTTCCCGGCTCGAGGCTATCTACCGTACACTCCCGCAGCGTACGGTCTCGCTTGTCGGGCAGGCCCCGCTGGGCGGATCCCAGGTCGCTGAGTGGGATTTCGAATCGCCCGACTCCTGGCGCTGGCACACGGGCATCATCGCCGATGACCTGAATCTCGACGCCGAAGGTCAGATGCGGCAGATCTTTGAAAAATACGAGCGGCTGCTGGCCGCGGAATTCATGACGATCGCCGACCACTGCCTCCGCACCTGGATCTTCGTCCGCGACATCGACAACAATTACGCCGGGGTCGTCCGCGGCCGCAGGGACTTCTTCCATACCATCGGCCTTACGCCGGAGACCCACTTCATCGCCAGCACCGGCATCGCCGGAACGCACGCCGATCCCCGGGTGCTCGTGATGATGGACGCCCTGGCCATCCCCGACGTCGATCCCGCCTCTATCCGCTATCTCAAAGGAAGTTCCCATCTCAATCCGACCGCCGACTACGGTGTCACCTTTGAACGCGGCACTTCGTTCAGCTACGACGGACTGCGCTACACGCTCATAAGCGGCACCGCCAGCATCGACAACCACGGCCAGGTGCTCTACCCTGAAAGCGTTGAGAAACAGACGCTCCGCATGCTCGAGAACATCCGTGTCCTCCTCGCCGAGGACGGCGCCGACTTCCGCTTTGTCCGGTCCGCCCTGGTCTATCTCCGCCATCCGGAAGACGCCGCCACGGTCCGCACGATCATCGACCGGGAACTCCCCTGCCTCGACTACCTGCTGCTGCACGCCCCTGTCTGCCGCCCCACCTGGCTGGTCGAAATGGAGTGCATCGCCGTCCGATAGGCAAGGTCCCGCCACCTTTCGGGCAAGGTCCAAAAAGAAGTGCGGGACCTTGCCGGGCAAATCAAGGCTAGAAATACCTACGACTGAGAATGACCGGGCAAGGTCCCCAGGCTAAAATGAGACCTTGCCCGAAAACTTTTATCGGAACGACCTGCTGTGAACCCTAACTCAGTGTTTTCAGCTGATCGTTCCGATAGGCGTAATGGCTGCGGAGGGATTCGAAGGCAGAAGGGTCGCGGCGCAGGGCTGCGTCATCTCTGAAAATATCGTAGGGCTCTTGCGGAAGGGAAACACCCGTTACGCTGAACTGCCGGAGGGGGTCGATTCCGAAGGTTTCGCCGACGGCCCGGACGACGGCTTGTGTGCCGTTGATCTTTCCCTGGATGGAGTAGCCGGCGATATGGGGCGTGGCGATATCAGCCACGGTCAGCAGTGCACGGTTGATGGAGGGTTCGTTTTTCCAGACATCCAGCACCAGTCTGTCCAGCCGCGGACGGGCGGCCAGCAGCGCATCTTCATCGACGACTTCGCCACGCGAAGCGTTGAAGAAGGAGGCACCGGGGCGCATCTGCGAGAAGAAGGCTGCGTCTGCGAAGTCGCGGTTTTCGGGCCAGAGCGGGATGTGGAGCGTCACGATGTCGGATGCGGCCAGCAGCTCCGGCAGCGGCGTGAAGCCCGCCGGGCCCTCCGCCGCTTCCCGCGGCGGGTCGCTCAGCAAGACCCGCATCCCGGCGCGACGCCCGACTTCCGCTACCAGCGAACCGACGTGGCCCACACCGATGACACCCAGCGTAGCACCCTGTCTGTCAAGAGAAAGGGCGTGCAGGGCCGCGCCCACGTATTGCGCTACGGCAGCGGCGTTGCAGCCTGGCGCGGAAGCGACCGTGATACCGTGCTTGGCGCAGTATCTCATATCGATATGGTCGGTCCCGATGGTCGCGGTAGCGACGAGTTGAACCGCAGATTCCTCGAGCAGCGACGCATTGCAACGGGTGCGGGTGCGGACCAGCAGGGCCGAGGCATCCCGCACATCGTCCGGACCGATCTCCCCGCCGGGCAGGCGGCGGACATCGAACCAGTCGTCAAGCACTCCTTCCAGGAAGGGGATGTCACGGTCTGCGATGAGATTCCCGAAGTACATCTAGATGAGTTTGATTTGTTGGACGATATTGCCCTGCAGCAACTCGTTGAGCCGGTGGCAGAGCAGCGTGGTCTGCAGGCCGAGATGGCTGCGGACGACCGACGAGCGGATCCGGCAGGTCAGGACACCGTCGCGGAACGTATGGCGCGACGTGTAGTCGCGCAGCGCTACCTGTCCGATCACGATCGAATCCCAGGCTGCGCACACACGGGTCTGGAGCAGGCCTTCTTCGAGATGGGATTCCTGCACATAGTCGGCGATTACCGCGCCGATGCTGCGGGTGGCTTCGCGCTTCATGCTTCCGTGATGTTTCCCGATTCCACGAAGAAGCTCCGGCAGGGAGCATCGATGCGGCCGGCAACCTTGTCGAGCCGCACCTTGTTGCTGTCGGTCAGGAAGATCTGGCCGAAATCGAGCGTCGAGACCAGTGCCAGCAGGTCTTCCACCCGCTGCATGTCGAGCTTGTCGAAGACATCGTCGAGCAGGAGGATGGGTGTCTGGCCATAAATCTGCCTGACAAAGCGGAACTGGGCCAGTTTCATGGCCAGCAGGAAACTCTTCTGCTGCCCCTGGGAACCGATGCGGCGCAACGGATGGCCATCCAGCCGGAAGAGCAGGTCGTCGCGCTGGACACCTGCCGTCGTATAGCGGAGGACGCGTTCCTTCTCGGTCTCCCGTGCAAACAGTTCTTCAAGCGAAGCATCATCCAGGTCGGAGCGGTAGGACAAGTCCACGATCTCCTTCCCCTGAGACAGCCGGCTGTAGAAGTCCTGGATCATCGGGCGGAGCTGCTCGCACAGGTTCTTGCGGGCATTGTACACATAGGCTGCGTGCGGTGCCATCCGTTCGGAGAGCGTGTCGAGGAGCAGCGGCACGACGATGTCGGATTTGAGCAGCTTGTTGCGCTGGAGCAGCAGCTGGTTGTACGACTGGATATGCCGCAGGTATTCCCTGTCAATTTGCGAAAGAATGAAATTCAAGTATTTACGCCGCTCTTCACCCGCATCGTTGACCAGGGTTGCATCGAGCGGCGAGACCATCACCACCGGCAGCAGGCCGATGTGCTCCGAGAAACGGGCATAGGGCTTGGCTCCGCGCCGGAAGATTTTCTCCCCCCCGCGCCGGACCGCCGCGGAGATTTTCTCCTCGGTTCCGCCGTCCATCTGGTAGAAGCCGCAAAGCGTGGCTTCCTCCGCACCGTAGGCATAGACATACTGGTCGGACGAGGAGAAGTAGCTCTTGGTCATCGACAGATAGTAGATGGCGTCGAGCAGGTTGGTCTTCCCCGCTCCGTTGCTGCCGTAGATGCAGTTGACCTTCGGTGAGAAGCTCGTGTCTGCGGCGGCGATGTTCTTGAAATCGCGCAGGATGAGTCTGTTTAAAAACATGTTAAAATCTTCTGCCACAAATGTACGAAATTATATTGGTGATTCCCATTTTTGTTGTAAATTTGCGGATTGTGTCAAAGAACGCAAAAACGCTTCCAGAAGCCATTCTGAGAGGGGTTTACACGAATTAAGAAAAACAAAAATAATACAAAAAAACAATGGCAAAGAACAATCAACAGGAAGCTCAGCAGGAGCAGGTCGCAACGACGGTCTCGGGCGTTGAGGAATTTTTCAAGAAGAATCAGAAATGGATTGAGTGGGTACTGATCGCCCTCCTCGTGGTTATTTTCGGCATTTTCGCCATCAACCGCTGGGTGATCGCCCCGAAGAAGGCTGAAGCGCAGGGTCAGATGTTCAAGGCGGAGCAGCTTTTCCGGGCCAACGACTATGCGACCGCGCTCAACGGCGACGGCAACGTCCTCGGCTTCAACGACATCATCAGCAACTACGGCAACAAGGCCGGAAAGAGCGTCTATCTGTACGCCGGCCTCTGCAACCTTCAGCTGGGCAACAACGAGGCAGCCATCGAGAACCTCAAGAAATACAACGTCAAGGACAAGATCCTCCAGGGCCGCGCCATCTGCGCGATGGGCGACGCCTACTCGAACCTGAAGGACTACACCAACGCCCTGAGCTGCTACAAGAAAGCCGCCGCGCTGGAAGACAACCCCTACGTGGCCACCTATCTCTTCAAGGCCGCCCTCGTCTCGGAGGAAACCGGCGACCTGGACGGAGCGCTGAAACTCTACAAGGAAATCGAGGACAAGTACCCTCAGACCCTCGAGGGCTACGACATCCAGAAATACATCTCCCGGATTGAAAACCAGAAATAGCACGAACCATGGGAAGAGCCTTTGAATTCCGCAAGGAGAGAAAATTCAAACGTTGGGGCCACATGGCCAAGACGTTTACCAAGATCGGCAAGGAAATCACCATCGCCGTCAAGAACGGCGGTCCCGACGTGACGGGCAACCCGCGCCTGAGAGCCCTGCTCCAGACCGCCCGCAGCGAAAACATGCCGAAGGAGAACATCGAACGCGCCATCAAGAAGGCCACCGACAAGGACCAGGCCGACTACAAGGAAGTGGTGTACGAGGGTTACGGCCCGCACGGCGTAGCCATCCTCGTGGAAACCGCCACCGACAACACCAACCGCACGGTCGCCAATATCCGCAGCTACTTCAACAAGTTCGGCGGCAGTCTCGGCACCTCCGGCAGCGTGGCCTTCATGTTCGACCACAAGTGCGTCTTCAAGATCAAGAACAGCCCCGACATCGACCTGGAAGAGCTCGAGCTCGAACTGATCGACTTCGGCGCCGACGAAGTCTTTGTGGATGAATTCGAGAACAAGGACGGCGACACCGAAGAAGTCATCACCATCTACGGTGAGTACACCGCTTTCAACAACATCCAGAAGTACATCGAGGACAAGGGCTACGAACTCGTGTCCGCCGGCTTCGACCGCTTCCCCAACGGCGAGATGAAACACCTCTCGGCCGAAGAGCGCGTGGAACTCGACAAACTGCTCGAGAAACTCGAGGAGGACGACGACGTACAGAACGTATTCCACAACCTGGAAGAAGAATAATCCTTTAAATACAGCATATTATGAATCTTACTCACATCGAACACCTGGGTATCGCCGTCAAGAGCCTTGAAGAGGCGATCCCTTACTATGAGAATGTACTCGGCCTGAAATGCTACGCCATCGAGGAAGTCGCCGACCAGAAAGTCAAGACCGCTTTCTTCAAGATCGGCCAGACCAAACTCGAACTCCTCGAGCCCACCTGCCCCGAGAGCACCATCGCCGGCTTCATCGAGAAGCGCGGTGAAGGTATCCACCACCTGGCATTCGCGACCGACGATGTGGCTGCCTGCCTTGCAGAAGCCGAAGAGAAGGGCGTCCGCCTGATCGACAAGGCCCCCCGTCCGGGCGCCGAGCAGATGATGATCGCCTTCATCCACCCCAAGTCCACGAAGGGCGTGCTCACCGAATTCTGCATGAAAAAGAAAGAAGAATAATATCTAAACCAGACCAATATGAGCCAACAGCTTGAAAAAGTAAAGGAGCTTATCGAACTCAGGGAGAAAGCTCGCATGGGCGGCGGCCAGAAAGGTATCGACAGCCAGCACGCCAAAGGGAAATACACGGCTCGCGAGCGCATCAACATGCTCCTCGACGAGGGTAGCTTCGAAGAATTCGACATGTTCATGACCCACCGCTGCCACAACTTCGGCATGGAGAAGAAAACCTACCTGGGCGACGGTGTGGTGACCGGTTACGGCACGATCGCCGGCCGTCTGGTCTATGTCTTCGCACAGGACTTCACCGTGATCGGCGGCTCCCTGTCCGAGACCCTGGCCCAGAAGATCTGCAAGGTGATGGACATGGCCATGAAGAACGGTGCCCCGTGCATCGGCCTCAACGACTCGGGCGGCGCCCGTATCCAGGAAGGTGTGAACGCCCTGGCCGGCTACTCCGAGATCTTTGAGCGCAACATCCTCGCCTCGGGCGTGGTTCCGCAGATCTCCGCGATCCTCGGCCCTTGCGCCGGCGGTGCGGTTTACTCCCCCGCTCTGACCGACTTCATCATCATGTCGGAAGGTACCTCTTATATGTTCCTGACCGGTCCGGCCGTCGTCAAGCAGGTGCTCGGCGAGAACGTGACGCAGGAGGAACTCGGCGGTGCTGCCGTCCACGCTACCAAGAGCGGCGTGGCCCAGTTCAAGGCCGCTACCGAGGAAGACGCCATCGCCACCATCCGTGAGCTGATGGGCTATCTCCCGCAGAACAACATGGAAGAGCCCCCGTATGTCCCGACCGAAGACCCGATCGACCGTAAAGAGGACTCCCTCAACGAGATCATCCCCGACAGCCCGAACGCCCCGTACGACATGTACGAAGTCATCGGCGCCATCGTGGACGACGGCAAGTTCCTCGAAGTCCACAAGGACTATGCGAAGAACCTCATCGTGGGCTTTGCCCGCTTCGGCGGCACGGCCGTCGGTATCGTGGCCAACCAGCCGAAATACCTGGCCGGTGTGCTTGACATCAACTCCTCGCGCAAGGGTGCCCGTTTCGTCCGTTTCTGCGACGCATTCAACATCCCTGTCGTGACGCTCGTCGATGTGCCGGGCTTCCTCCCGGGTACGCAGCAGGAATACGGCGGCATCATCGTCCACGGTGCGAAACTCCTCTACGCCTATGGCGAGGCCACCATTCCGAAGGTCACCATCACCCTCCGCAAGTCCTACGGCGGTTCTCACATCGTGATGAGCTGCAAGCAGCTGCGTGGTGACATCAACTATGCATGGCCGACCGCGAACATCGCCGTGATGGGTGCCGAAGGCGCCGTGGCCGTGCTCTATGCCAAGGAACTCAAGGCCGAGGAAGACCCCGACAAGCGCAAGGAACTCGAAGAGGCCCGCAAGAAAGAGTACAACGATCTCTTCTGCAACCCTTACAATGCCGCCAAGTACGGTTACATCGACGATGTGATCGAACCGCGCAACACCCGTTTCCGCATCATCCGCGCCCTCGAGCAGCTCTCCACCAAGAAGCTCTCGAACCCGGCCAAGAAACACGACAACCTGCCTCTGTAATCAAACCCCCATCGTATGAAACATCTCAAACTGTTTTTGGCGATTGCCGGTTTGGTACTGTGCTTCACGGCAGGAGCGCAGAGCCAGGATGCGATGCGCCTGAACGAGTACCTGGTGGTCAATACCGATGACTTCCAGGACGACTTCGGACAGCAGAACGCCTGGATCGAGCTCTTCAACTCCTCCTACGGCACAGTGGACATCGCAGGATGCTTCCTCTCCGACGATCCCGCCAATCTGAAGAAATACGCCATTCCCGGCGGTGACTTGATGACCAAGATCAAGCCCCGCCAGCACGTCCTTTTCTGGGCGGACAACCAGCCGTTCCGCGGCACGTTCCATGTGTCGTTCGACCTGGCCAACGCCAAGGAGATCATCTTTACCAAAGGTGACGGCAAGACCATCATCGACCGCATCCCCGTCCGTCACGACCTGGGTGAAAACGTCACTTTCGGCCGCATCGAAGACGGTATCGGTTCGACTGACGGCAGCGGCGAAGGCTGGGCCGTCCAGACGCGGACCTCGCCGAGCACCAACAACGCGCTCATCGACAAGGCTGCCAAACCCGACCGCATGAAGGAAATCGACCCCTACGGATGGGTCCTGGCCCTGACTGCCATGTCGGTGGTATTCCTGGCGCTGATCCTCCTCTATTTCATCTTCAAGGCCATCGGCAACGCCAACATCCGGGCCGGCAAGAAGCGCTCCGCCGCCGCAGCCGGTACCGACGTGAAGGAATCCGCCTACGGTGAAATCCCCGGTGAAGTCTATGCCGCCATCGCGACGGCCATGCACCTGTACCAGCAGGATGACGAGAATCACGACGAAGAAAGCTTCGTGGTGACGCTCCATCACACCGACCGGACCTATTCGCCGTGGAGCTCCAAGATCTACACGCTCCGCCAGACGCCGCAAGTCAACAAAAGAAGATAACCTCCTAACCCAGAAAAGACAATGAAAGAGTATAAAATCAAGATCAACGGTAACAACTATAACGTTACCATCGACGAGGTTGAGGACAACGTGGCCAAGGTCGAAGTGAACGGCACGCCTTACAACGTCGAATTCGAAAAACCGATCTCGAAACCCAAGACCATCAGCGTGGTCAACAGGCCTGCCGCGGCGCCCGTCGCCGGCCCGGCCCCTGCCAGCAAACCCGCTGCCGCTGCCGCTCCTGCTGCCGCAGGCGGTGCCACCGTCAACTCCCCGCTCCCGGGCGTCGTGCTCGAGATCAAGGTCAAGGACGGCGACAAGGTAACGAAGGGACAGGTCATCATGGTCCTCGAAGCCATGAAGATGGAGAACGCCATCGAAGCTCCTTGCGACGGTACCGTTACCATCAAGGCCCAGAAGGGCGACTCCGTCCTCGAAGGTGCTACGCTCGCAGTAATCGCATAACCCCGACGCCTTATGGGACATATCCTAGACAACCTGAAAGCGTTCTGGCAGTTCACCGGGTTTGCGAACTTCGAGTGGGGCTACCTCATCATGATCATCATCGGATGTGCATTCATCTTCATGGCGATCAAGTATGAGTGGGAGCCCATGCTGCTGGTTCCGATCGGATTCGGTATCCTGATCGGCAACATTCCCCTCTTCGCCGGATTGAATGTCGGCGTATATGAGGAGGGATCTGTGCTCAACATCCTGTACCAGGGCGTGCAGCGCGGCTTCTACCCGCCGCTGATCTTCCTGGGTATCGGAGCCATGACAGACTTCTCCTCACTGATCGCCAATCCGAAGTTGCTGCTGATCGGCGCCGCCGCCCAGTTCGGTATCTTCGGTGCGTACGCCATCTCGCTGGCCCTCGGCTTTGACGCCGCACAGGCCGGTGCCATCGGTATCATCGGTGGCGCCGACGGCCCGACGGCCATCTTCCTGTCGTCCCGCCTGGCTCCGACCCTGATGGGCGCCATCGCCGTGTCGGCCTACTCCTACATGGCCCTCGTGCCGGTGATCCAGCCGCCGATCATGCGTCTGCTCACCACCAAGAAGGAGCGCCTGATCCGCATGAAACCGCCGCGTCCGGTCTCCCCGACCGAGAAGAAACTCTTCCCGATCATCGGCTTCCTGCTCACGGCCTTCATCGTGCCGTCCGGTATCCCTCTGCTCGGTATGCTGTTCTTCGGCAACCTGCTGAAGGAAAGCGGCGTGACCAAGCGTCTTGCCAACACTGCCAGCGGTCCGCTCGTGGACATCGTCACCATCCTGATCGGTGTCACCGTCGGTGCCTCCACGCAGGCCAGCCAGTTCCTCCGTTGGGAATCCGTGAAGATCTTCATCATCGGCGCCCTGTCGTTCGTGATCGCCACCTTCGCCGGTGTGCTCTTCGTGAAGTTCTTCAACCTCTTCCTCAAGGAAGGCAACAAGATCAACCCGCTCATCGGCAACGCGGGTGTGTCGGCAGTGCCTGACGCCGCCCGCGTGTCGAACAACGTCGGTCTCGAATACGATCCGAAGAACTACCTGCTCATGCATGCCATGGGTCCGAACGTAGCCGGTGTGATCGGCTCCGCCGTCGCCGCCGGTATGCTGCTGGGCTTCCTCGGTTAAATAAACGCTTTTCCCGGCTTGACCGGGCTTCTAAGAAAGGAATCGGCATCGTCTGGTTCCTTTTTTTTGTATATTTGCGGAAATCATTCCCATGAAAACAATACGCCTGCTTTCCGTGCCCGTCATTCTCCTGACGCTGGCTCTTTCTGTCGTTTCCTGCGGCAGCACAAACCGAATCGCCCGCAGCGAAGGCCGCTCGACCGGCCCCGACGATCCCAGCGGATTCGTCGTCCTGACGGATGTCGTGCCCGACGTCATCCTGGAGATCCGTTATTTCAGCTCCTTCAATTTCGTAGGCACACGCGTAGATGGCTATGAGCAGCCCGTCGCCCTGATGACCCGCGAAGCCGCGCAGGCGCTCAAGGCCGTCAGCGACGAGGCGATTTCACTCGGCTACCGGCTCAAGATCTGGGATACCTACCGGCCGCAGATGGCCGTCGACCACTTCTGCCGCTGGGGTGAAAATGTAACCGACACCCTGACCAAGCGCTACTTCTATCCTTACCTCGACAAGGACGTCGTTTTCGACCAGGGTTACATCGCCCGCCGCAGCGGCCATTCCCGCGGCTCGGTCGTCGATCTCTCGCTCGTGGACATGAAAACCGGCCGCGACATCGACATGGGCTACGGCTTCGACTGGTTCGGCGAAGAATCGCATCCCGATTACCGCGGCATCACGGAAGAACAGTATGCCAACAGGATGCTCCTCCGCAAACTGATGCTCAAACACGGCTTCCTCCCCATCGAGGAAGAGTGGTGGCACTTCATCCTCAAGGACGAACCCTACCCCGACACCTACTTCACCTTCCCGGTTCGGATGCTGTAGCCGGCTCGGCAACCTGCCCGGCCATAGGGACGGACACTGCTCATCGCGCAATCGGTTGATGTTCCATTTTCTTCAGGGCATACAGGACGAAGGGGACTGCGAACAGGAAGGAGCCCATATCGGCAAGCATCTGGGCAATTTCCACACCGAAGAAACCCCAGAGGGCATGGCCGGCGAAGAGCGCAGGCAGGAAGAATATCCCTTGCCGGGCTGAGGCCATAATAATGGCCGGTACCGTCTTGCGGATATTCTGCAGATACATGTTGGCCAGCGTGATAAAGCCCACCAAGGGGAAACTGTAGCACTGATAACGAAGCACTTCGCTACCAATGCGAATCACTTCGGGATCGTCGGCCCGGAACAGGGCGACCAACGGGCTCGCAAAAATCCAGCCCAGTAGGGCCAACACCGTACAGTACACCGTCGAAACACTGCAGCTGTGCCAGAACGCTTTCCGGACCCGGTCGAAGAGCCCCGCCCCATAATTGAATCCGCAAACCGGCTGGAATCCCTGGCCGTAGCCGATCATGGCAGCGCAAGCCAGCATCATGATGCGGCTTACCACCGAGAACGCCGCAATCGCCGCATCGCCATAGTGGGAGGCAAGTTGGTTCAGACAAATGGCCGACAGACTCATCAACCCCTGACGGGCCAGCGAAGGCAAGCCACCTGCAGAAATATCATAGTACCGCCGCCATGTAGGTTTGAAATGGGAAAGCTTGATAGAGAGCGTTCCCCGTTTCCCTACAAAACTCAAAATCACCAGAAATCCGACAGCCTGCGAGATGGCTGTCGCCATGCCCGCACCACGGATGCCCAGGCCGAAGCCGATAATCAGGATCGGATCGAGGGCGATATTCAGCACCGCACCCGACACGATACCGATCATCGAAAGCATCGCATTGCCCTGATGACGCATCTGGTTGTTGAGCGTGAACGTGCCCATAATGAAAGGCGTACCCATCAGGATGAAGCGGAAATAATCGCAGGCATACGGCAGAATGGTTTCCGTAGAGCCCAGCAACGAGAGAATCGGCCGCATCAGCAGGAAACTGAACGCAGCGAGTACGATGCCTGTCAGGACGGAAGAGATCAGCCCCACAGCGGCCATCTCCCCGGCGTCGGCCATCTCCCGCCGGCCCAGCGCCCGGGAAATATAGTTACCCGACCCCTGCCCGAAGAAAATGGCGACCGACTGGATAAGCACCATATACGAAAACACGATGCCCAACGCCGCCACCGACTGCGTATTGATCTGCCCGATAAAGAAAGTATCCGCCAGGTTGTAGATGCCCGACACAAGCATGCTGACGATTGACGGGACCGCCAGCCTCGTCACCAGTTGCCCGACCGGCCGCGTAGTCATCCGCACATATTTCTCCTCCGGCGTCATTGGCTCTTGCATTTCTGTCGTGGCATAAGAAATCGATCGCTGTATAAGGTACAAAGGTACAAAAAAACGCTTTCCCAGGTCTCATCGGTTTTTGTTATCTTTGTAGTATGGCAGTGAATTTCAACAAGGTCATCAAAGCGGCGATGAAACTGCCGGTGGTGACAGTCGACAGAGAGCC
This sequence comes from Bacteroidales bacterium UBA3290, assembly GCA_002361615.1. GTDB lineage: Bacteria > Bacteroidota > Bacteroidia > Bacteroidales > UBA932 > Cacconaster. The sequence goes on along the minus strand of DETK01000018.1, from coordinate 11,845 downwards.
TTTCCTCCGGAAGGAACTGGCTCCGTATCTGAATCGCGAAACGATCGACAAAGTCATTCTTTCCGGTCCGAAAGGACTGGTAGACAAGAAGTTGATCGACCAGATCGCCAATGGTTGCATCCGTTATCAGACAACGGCGGTCTGCTCGGTCTCGGCGCTGGCGGGCCTTCCGGGCGGATGGGCGATGGCCGGAACCATCCCGGCCGATGTCGCCCAGTTCTACGGCAATGCCATCGCCCTGGTCGAAAAGCTGCTGTACCTGTACGGCTGGCCGGATATGCGCGATGATACCGGCGAAATCAACGACCAGACCGCCCACCTGATGATTCTTTGGATCGGCGTGATGATGGGTGCCCAAGGCGCCCAGGCCGCCGTCCGTTCGCTGCTCGATGCGCTTCGGGTCCAGGTCGAAAAGCATCTCCTCGAAGCCGCGCTCAACAAGGCCTGGGTCTACAGCATGGTCCAGCAAGTCTGCAAGTGGATCGGCGTGAAACTCTCCGAAGATGGCTTCGCCAAAGCCGTCGGCAAAGTGATCCCACTGGCCGGCGCACCCATCTCGGCCGGCATCACCTACTTCACCTTCAAGCCCATGTGCCGCAAACTCAAAAAAGAACTGGACTACCAATGGGAGGCCGGTGCGTGAAGTGCGGGGAGTAACGCTCGGGGAATCCAGGAAACCTTCTTTTCTATTGCCAAAGCCGGTTTTTCTTCGTATTTTTGTTGGATATAATCGGAAAAAAATCGATAGATAATTATGCAGAACAAGTTGCAAGAATTGACGGACCGGCTCTACGAGGAGGGTCTGTCGAAGGGCAGACAGGAAGCCGACCAGCTGCTGGCCAAGGCAAAGGCCGAGGCGCAGGAGATTCTCGACAAAGCCCGTGCTGAAGCCGAAGCGGTCCGCGCTGAAGCCGAAAAACAGGCCTCCGAAACCCGCACGATGGTCGAAGGCGACCTGAGGATGGCCTCCTCCCAGACCATCTCCGCCCTGCGGCAGCAGGTGGAGAATATGGTCATCACCAAGGCCGTAGCCGGACCGGTTGATGTGGCGCTCTCGGACGAAGGTTTCGTGAAGGACCTCATCGCCATGGTGGTCCGCGCGTTCAACGCCGCCAATCCCGACGGCGTGGGACTCGACGTCATCCTCCCGGCCGCTGCCCAGAAAGAGTTGGAAAAAGCCTTCAGCAACGAAGTGAAAAAGAATCTTTCCCAAGGCATCGAGGTCAAGAACGTGAAGGGGCTCGCGAAAGGATTCAAGATCGGCCCTAAGGACGGTGGCTACCAGATCAGTTTCACGGCCGATGACTTCACCAACCTGATCGGTGAATATCTGCGCCCGGCAACCAAGAAGATCCTCTTCGGCAAATAATGGCCAATTATCCCTATATCATCGCCAGCTTCCCCGATCTGCTGCTCGACTTCGAGCGGCATCCCCTCGACGTGGATTCAACGGTCGCCGAGGTCAAAGGCCAGCTATCCGAAAAGGACTGCAGGCTGGTGGACTGGCTGGAATTCGGCCTCGACGGAAGCCATCTGTCGCCGCATTTCTATCAGGGCATCCGGCAGACGCATTGCCGCTTCCTCATCGACTGGTTCGATTTCGACCGGAAGCTGCGGCTGGCCAAGGTTGCCTACCTGGAGGGAAAACCCGAGACGGAAGAGTTCCCGGAGCTGGACAAAGCGGAGATCATCTTCAAGGTAGAAGATCTCTTCCAACGCGAAAAACTGCTCGACCGGCTCGTCTGGAACAAGGCAGCCGAACTGGTGGACTTCGACATCTTCACGATCGACACGATCCTCTCGCTGATCGCACAGCTCCACATCGTCGCCCGCTGGAACCGGCTCGATCCGGAAACGGGCGCCAGGATGTTCCGCCAGCTGGTCGAGGAAGTCAGGGGCACATTCCAGGGAATCAACGCTGAACAATTATAACAGACATAACATGAAAGCAACAGGTATAGTTACCGGTATCATCTCCAACCTGGTGACCGTGCGTTTCGAAGGCGACGTAGCGCAGAACGAGATCTGCTACATCGACCTGGGCGGTACGAAAATGATGGCTGAGGTCATCAAGGTGTCGGGACGGAACGCATTCGTGCAGGTTTACGAGAGCACCCGCGGCCTGCGCCAGGGCGACAAGGTCGAGTTTGACGGCCATATGCTCGAGGTACAGCTCGGCCCCGGCCTGCTCTCCAGCAGCTACGACGGCCTGCAGAACAATCTCGCCACGATGAAGGATGTCTTCCTCAAGCGCGGCGAATACACCGCGCCGCTGGACCACGACAAGATCTGGCACTTCACCCCGATCGCCCGCCCGGGCGACACCGTCCTGGCCGCCGACTGGTTGGGCGAGGTCAAGGAAGGATGGCTGCCCCACAAGATCATGGTCCCCTTCTCCTTCAAGGACGAATACCGGATCAAAAGCATCGCGCCGGAAGGCGACTATAAGATTGACGACACCATGGCCATCCTCACCGACCCGCAAGGTGAGGAGCACAAGGTAACGATGGTGCAGCGCTGGCCCGTCAAGGTGGCGGTCGGCGGCTACGTCGAGAAACCCCGTCCCTACCGCATCATGGAAACGGGCGTCCGCTGCATGGATACGCTCAACCCGATCGCCGAAGGCGGCACCGGCTTCATCCCGGGCCCGTTCGGCTGCGGCAAGACCGTGCTTCAGCACGCCATCGCCAAGCAGGGCGACGCCGAGGTGATCGTGATGGCCGCCTGCGGCGAGCGCGCCAACGAGGTGGTGGAGATCTTCGCCGAGTTCCCGGAGCTGATCGACCCGCACACGGGCCGTCACCTGATGGAACGCACCACCATCATCTGCAACACCTCGAACATGCCGGTCGCCGCCCGTGAGGCTTCGGTCTACACTGCGATGACCATCTGCGAATACTACCGCGCCATGGGTATGAAGGCGCTGCTGCTCGCCGACTCGACGTCCCGCTGGGCACAGGCCCTGCGCGAGATGTCCAACCGTATGGAAGAACTGCCGGGCGCCGATGCTTTCCCCGTGGACCTCTCCGCCATCATCTCGAACTTCTACGCCCGCGCCGGCATCGTAAAACTGCGCAACGGACAGACCGGCGCCGTGACCTTCATCGGCACCGTGTCACCCGCCGGTGGCAACCTGAAGGAGCCCGTCACCGAATCGACCAAGAAAGCGGCCCGCTGCTTCTATTCCCTGGCCCAGGCCCGTGCCGACAAGAAGCGCTACCCCGCCGTCGACCCGATCGACTCCTATTCGAAGTACCTGGAATATCCCGAAGTGGTAGAATATCTCAAGGAACGCGTCGGCAAGGATTGGGTAGACAAGGTGAACCGCGCCAAGAACCTGATCCGCCGTGGCAAGGAAATCGCCGAACAGATCAACATCCTCGGCGATGACGGTGTGCCCATCAGCTACCACGAGCAGTTCTGGAAGAGCGAGCTCATCGACTTCGTGATCCTGCAGCAGGACGCTTTCGATCCGATCGACTCCCTCTGTCCGATGGAGCGTCAGGAATACATGCTCTCGCTCGTCCTGCAAGTCTGCGACGTCCCGGTCGAATTCGACGACTACGAGCAGTGCGGCGCCTGGTACAAGGAGATCATCAACATTCTCCGTCAGATGAACTATTCGCCGTTCAAGAGCGAACAATTCAACCAGTATCTTGAACAGCTTAATACCCTTTTGTCCCATGAGCAATAAAGCATTCCAGAGAACATACACCCGGCTCGAAGCCATCACCAAAGCTACGGTGACCCTGCATGCGCAGGGGGTGAGCAACGACGAGCTGGCCACGGTAGCCGGCCGCCTGGCGCAGGTTGTCAAGATCAAGGGCGACCTGATCACGCTCCAGGTATTCGCGGGCACGGAGGGTATTCCGACCAATGCCGAAGTCCTTTTCCACGGTGAACCGCCGACGCTCGCCGTGAGCGAGGCGCTTTCCGGCCGCTTCTTCAACGCCTACGGCGATCCCATCGACGGAGGCCCGAAGGTGGAAGGGGAACTCCGCCAGATCGGCGGACCGTCCGTAAACCCGTACAAGCGCAAGCAGCCTTCCCAGCTGATTCCGACCGGTATCGCCGGCATCGACCTCAACAACACACTGGTCTCCGGCCAGAAGATCCCTTTCTTCGCCGACCCTGACCAGCCTTATAACGCCGTGATGGCCCAGGTGGCCCTCCGCGCCGACGTCGATAAGATCATCCTCGGCGGCATGGGTCTTTCCAACGACGACTATCTCTACTTCCGTCACGAATTCGAGAGTGCAGGCGCCCTCAACAAGATCATCAGCTTCGTCAACACCACCGACCAGCCGCCTGTAGAGCGACTGCTGATTCCGGACATGGCCCTGACGGCCGCTGAGTTCTTCGCCGTAGACAAGAACGAGAAAGTGCTGGTCCTGCTGACCGACATGACCCTCTACGCAGACGCCCTCTCCATCGTGAGCAACCGTATGGACCAGATTCCGTCGAAAGACTCGATGCCGGGTTCGCTCTACTCCGATCTGGCGAAGATCTACGAGAAAGCCGTGCAGCTGCCCAGCGGCGGATCGATCACCATCATCGCCGTCACCACGCTCAACGACGGTGACATCACCCACGCCATTCCCGACAATACGGGCTATATCACGGAAGGCCAGCTCTACCTGCGCGCCGACACCGATACGGGCAAGGTCATCATCGACCCGTTCCGTTCCCTGTCCCGTCTGAAACAGCTCGTCCAGGGCAAGCAGACCCGGGAAGACCATTCCCAGGTGATGAACGCCTCCGTACGTCTGTACGCCGACGCGCAGAATGCCAAGACCAAGATGGAGAACGGCTTCGACCTGTCGGACTACGACCGGCGCTGCCTCGAATACGCCAAGGCGTATGCCATCGAGATCCTTTCGATCGACGTGAACATCGGCCTGACCGAGATGCTCGACACCTGTTGGAAGCTGTTCGCACGCTTCTTCAGCAAGGCCGAGACCGGCATCAAGCAGGCGATGATCGACAAATACTGGCCGGCCGAATAACGTATGGCAATCAAATTCCAATATAACAAGACTTCCCTGACCAACCTCGGCAAGCAGCTGAAGATCCGTCAGCGGGCGCTCCCGACCCTCAAGAACAAGGAGTCGGCGCTCCGCGTGAGCGTGATCCAGGCCAAGGCGGAATCGGAGCGTCTGCAGCGTGAACTCGAAGAAGCGCTCAAGACCTACGACTACATGGCCGGCCTCTGGACCGAATTCGATCCCGGGCTGATCGCCGTGAAGGACGTGGTGCTCGATACCGTCAAGGTGGCAGGCGTCCGCACGCCGCAGCTTCGCGAAGTGATCTACGAAGTCAAGCCGTTCGACGCCTTCGCCAAACCGATGTGGTACGGTGACGGCGTGACCATCCTCAAGAAGCTCGCCCAACTCGGCATCGAGAGCGAGGTGCTGATCGAGAAGAGCCGGATCCTGGAATTCCAGCGGAAGAAGACAACCCAGAAGGTCAACCTGTACGAAAAAGTGCAGATTCCCGGTTACCAGGAGGCTATCCGCAAGATCAAGCGCTTCATGGAGGACGAGGAGAACCTCTCCAAAGCCTCCCAGAAGATCGTCAAGAACCGCCATCAGGAAGAAGAAGAGGAGGAAGAGGCATGATCACGAAAATGACCAAATACACCTTCCTGCTCCTGAGCAGCGACACGGATGCCATCCTGCGCGAAATCCAGGAGCTCGGGGTGCTCGACATCACCCGCTCCCGCAAGCCGGTCGATACGACTTCGGCCCAGTTGTTCCGCGAAGCGGAGGCCATCCGGCACGAGATCGAGACCATAGAGAAATGCGACTTCTCGCGCGATGAGCGCCACAGCGCCATCGAGGCCAAACTGACCGCCGCCCAGGCTGCTGTCGACGAGAAAAGGCACTGGGGCGATCTGGATCCCGCCAAGATCAAGGCTTTACGCGATGCGGGCTGCCAGATCCACTACTATACCCTCCCTGTCAAGAAATTCAATCCCGCCTGGCTGGAAGAATACCCCATCGCGGAGATCGACCGCGACGAAAAGACCGTCCGCTTCGTCCTTATAGACCGTGCCTCTGAAGGCGCCAACAATTTCCAGGTCAAGGAAACCCACGTAGCCCGGGAATCGATCGAGCAGCTGGACCGGAATGTCAAGACACTGCAACAGCAGCTTCTCGACCGCGAATCGGAGATGGAAAACCGCAAACAGGATATCCCGGACCTGCAACGCACCTACGCCGAGAAGGCACAGACGCTGCAGCGCTACCTGGCTGGCAACAACGCCGAAAAAGCCGCGGAAGACTACATCACGGTAATGACCGGCTTTGCCCCGACCACCGAAGATGCGCGCCTGAAAGCCGCTCTCGACAAGAAGGCGCTCTACTACGTGAGCGAACCCGCCACAGCCGCCGACAACCCGCCTGTGCAGCTCAAGAACAACTGGTTCGCCCGCAACTTCGAGACCCTGACCGGGATGTACGGCATGCCCGTCTATGACGAGTTCGACCCGACCCCGATCCTGGCTCCTTTCTTCCTCCTGTTCTGGTCGTTCTGCATGGGCGACGCAGGCTACGGCCTGATCCTCATCGCATTGGGCATACTCTTGCACAAGACGGGGTTCAACCTGCTCGGGCTGAAGAAACATTGGCGTCTGGTCACCACGCTGGGCGTGGGCACCCTTGTCATCGGTTTCTTCCTGGGCACCTTCTTCGGTATCAACCTGAAAGAAGTGTCCTGGATTCCCGAAGGGCTCCGGAAACTCATGCTGGTAGGCAAGCTGGAGATTGCCGGTACGGCCTACGACATCACCATGATTGCCGCCATCGCCATCGGTATCTTCCACATCTGCCTGGCCATGATCATCAAGGCGGTCGGCATTACGAAAAGAGCGGGCTTCAAGCAGGCCATTTCCACCTGGGGATGGGTCACACTGGTTGTCGGCGGCCTCATCGTAGCCGGCCTGGCCCTGACCCACGTGCTCAACGCCACGGCTACGAAGATCGCCATCATCGCGGTCGGCGTCCTTTCCGTCCTGGGCATCTTCATCTTCAACAAGCCGGGACGCAATCCCCTGCTCAACATCGGATCAGGACTCTGGGACACGTACCAGACGGCTACCGGCCTGCTGGGCGACGTCCTGAGTTACATCCGTCTCTATGCTCTCGGCCTGGCCGGCGGCATGCTGGGCGGCGCCTTCAACCAGATCGGCACGATGCTGCTGGGCAGCAATCCGACCTGGCAATGGCTGCCTTTCGTCGTCATCGTCCTGTTCGGCCACGCGCTGAACTTCGCGATGAGTTGCCTGGGCGCCTTCGTCCACCCGCTTCGTCTGACCTTCGTAGAGTACTTCAAGAACAGCGGCTATGAAGGCAAAGGCCTGGATTACAAACCCCTGACCAATGAAATCAATCTAGAAAACAAATAAAAAAACAAATTCTTACACTATGTTAACAATTATTCTCGGTTACATCGGCCTCGCATTTATGTTCGGCCTGGCCGCTATCGGCTCCAGTATCGGAACCACCATCGCCGGCAACGCCGCGGAAGGCGCGTTGAAAAAGAATCCGGAGAAATCGGCGGGTTACATGATCCTTTCCGCCATGCCCGCTACGCAGGGTCTGTACGGCTTCGTCGCCTTCCTGGTATGGCCCAAGGCCGCTGAAGCGATGATGGACAAAGGTCTCCTGTATTTCGCCGTCGGTCTGGCTTGTGGTATCGTATTCCTCTTCTCGGCCATCCGCCAGGGGCAGGTCTGCGCCAACGGTATCATCGGCATGAGCCAGGGACACGACGTCCAGACCAACACCATGATCTACGCCGCTCTCCCTGAGTTCTACGCCATCCTGGCCTTCGCCGCCACGTTCTTTGTGTAACCGGGGCGCTGCCCCAAGCCCCGCGCCTCCCGGCCTTAGTACTTTGCTAATGCCGGGAGTCGTGCATTAAAGCGGCATCAGCCGCTAGCGGAGGCCGTTGTATGGCCTTGTGCGATAGCAGGCCGTAGCGGCAGGTCTGGGCAGGGCCCAGTAGATACAAGTACCGGCCTCCAGCGGTCCGCTGATGCGGACTTGAGCGAAGAAAAACGTGGTATTTTGGGCAGCGAGCATTTTTCTGCGAGCTGAACGAAATACCAGAGCGGAAATGAGCGTTATTTTTCGTATCTTTATCCAGAATTACTATAGTCTCCTTCTATTATGCGACGGCTTTTCCTGACCTTTGTTTTTGCGCTGTCTGTGACGGCGGGATTTGCGTGTACGAATTTGATTGTGACCAAAGGAGCGTCGACCGACGGGTCCGTGATGGTGACTTACGCGGCCGATTCCTACACCCGTTACGGCACGCTGGTCCACTATCCGGCCGGCAAGCACAAGGCCGGAGAAATGCGCCGCATCCTGCAATGGGGCCAGGACCACTATCTGGGCGAGATTCCCGAAGCGCCCTATACCTACAATGTCATCGGCAACATGAACGAGCATCAGCTCGTCATCGGCGAGACGACGTGGGGTGGACGGCCGGAGCTGCGCGATCTCCAGGGTATCGTAGACTACGGCTCCCTGGAATACATCTGCCTGCAGCGCTGCACGAAGGCCCGCGAGGCCATTGAACTCTTTGTCAAACTGGCCAACGAATACGGCTATGCCTCTACGGGTGAATCGCTCAGCTTCGCCGATACCGAGGAAGCCTGGATCCTCGAAGTCATCGCCAAGAAACCCAACGTAGTGGACGGCGTGAATCGCAACAAAGGCGTCGTCTGGGTGGCAGTCCGCATTCCGGACGGTTATATCTCCGCCCACGCCAACTGCGCCCGCATCACCACCTTCCCGAAAAACGACCCGGCCAATTGTATCTACGCGCCCGACGTCATCTCCCACGCCCGGGAAATCGGCATCTACGAGGGTTCTGACGAAGACTTCAGCTTCGCCGACACCTACTGTCCCCTCTCCTTCTCGCTGATGCGCAACTGCGAATGCCGCGTGTGGAGCTTCTTCAACCGCTGGGGCGACCTGGATATGAACCAGTACCTCGACTTCGTGATGGCGGACAACCCGAAGAACCGGATGCCGCTCTACGTCAAGCCAAAAGGAAAACTCTCCATGCTGGATCTGGCCGCAATGATGCGCGACCACTACGAAGGTACCCCCTTCGATATGACGAAGGACATCGGAGCAGGCAGCAATGAAACGCCGTACCGCTGGAAGCAGAACGACTGGACAGTCGATGGCGTAAAATACTCCAATGCACGCCCCATCTCCACCCAGCAGACCGGTTTCTGGTTCGTGGCCCAATGCCGCGGCTGGCTGCCCGATGCAGTCGGCGGTTTGTTCTGGTTTGCCGTTGACGATTCCGGCACCTCCGCTCTGACGCCCGTCTATTCCTCCTCCCGTGCCGTCTCGTGGCATTATGCACTGGGCAACGGTTCCATGGTGGAGTATTCCCCCACTTCGATGTTCTGGCTCAACAACCGCGTCGCCCAGTTCGCTTATCTGCGTTACAATCCGGTTGGCCTGGAAGTTCAGGAGCGAATCGCGGAACATGAGCGCAAGATGGTGGAGAAAGTAGCCGCCTGCGACGCTGCGGCGCTGGCCATCAAATCACAGAAGAAACAACTGAAATACCTGACCCAATTCTCCGTCACAGAAGCCGACGCGCTCTTCGAGGCGTGGAACGAGCTCGACAAGTATCTGCTGCTCAAATATATGGACGGAACCGTCAAACACCAGAACCCCGACGGAAGTTTCGTCACCAACGGCAGTACCGATTACATCCCCGTGTCGCCCGACTGGCCCGGCTACAGTGAAAAATTCAAGCGCGCCATCATAAAGGATAACGGAGAACTCCTGAAAGTCCGCTGATTGTCCCATGAAACTGATACCCACCTACACCTGGAACAAGACGCTCGTCTATCTCGATCAGCGTCGGAAAGTGATCCGCACCCTGCCCTGGCTTCAGGGCGTCATCCTGCTTGTCTGCGTAATCATCGCCATGCTGCTGGCCAACCTGCCCGCCACTCGTGACTTCTATTTCAGTTTTCTGGAAACCGACCTGGCCATCTCCGTAACCCCGCCCGAGGGCGACGGCTTCCTTTTCCCGGCCGGCATGACCGTCGAGAAGTTCATCAACGACATCCTGATGGTGGTCTTCTTCTTCACGGTAGGTCTGGAAATCAAACGGGAGATTGTCTGTGGCGAACTGAGCTCGCCGCAGAAAGCCATCATGCCGGTCATCGCCGCCCTGGGTGGTGTCCTGGCACCTGCCCTGATCTTCGCACTGATCAACCATGGTACGGCAGCCTCCTCTGGTTGGGGCATCCCGACTGCAACCGATATTGCATTTGCCGTAGGAATCCTTTCCATCCTGGGCGATAAGGTGCCTGTTTCGCTGAAAGTATTCCTGACCGCATTGGCTATCGCCGACGACCTGGTCGCCATCCTCGTCGTGGCCCTGTTCTATGGAGGAACCATCAATTTCCTGCTGCTTGGTATCGCAGCGGTGCTGATCCTTTTCCTGATCATCATGAACAAGACAGGGGAAAAACGGCCCTGGTTCTATTTCATCCCCGCCATCGCGGTGTGGATCCTGTTCTACTATTCCGGCATCCATGCCACGATGTCGGGTGTCGTCATGGCGTTCCTCATTCCGATGAAGGCGCGCTATTCGAAAGAATACTTCTACCGGCGGCGGAAACATTTCCGGACGAAACTCTCGGAATACGACAGCATCCACGACGGCGAAGGCTTCCCCAACGGACCGCAGCGCCGCATCCTCCGGCAGCTCAGCAGTACGTCGAAAGGCTGCATCGGGCTCAGCTACCGGCTGGAACATGCCCTTTCACCCTGGGTCAACTTCCTGATCATGCCGGTATTCGCCCTGGCCAACGCCGGTGTCAGGATCACAGACCCGTCGTACTTCAACGTATTCAGCTACTCACCCGAGCTGGGAAGCGTCAGCATGGGTATTTTCCTCGGCCTTCTCCTGGGCAAACCCATCGGCATCACCCTAGCCAGTTTCCTGGCCGTCAAGACAAAGATCGGCCAGATGCCGGAAGCCGCCACATGGAAGAAACTCTTCGCGGTGGCCTGCCTCGGCGGTATAGGCTTTACAATGTCCATCTTTGTGGATACCCTCTCCTTCGGCGACCAGGCACCCGAAATCATGATGAAACTCCGCGACATGGGCAAAGTCGCCGTCCTCCTCGGCTCCCTCTGCTCCGGCATCCTCGGCTCCGTCCTCATCGCCCTCGCCTCTCCTAAAAAACGCTGAGCCCCTGCCTGCATTACGTCCCTCCCGAGCCCTTCCCGCTCTCTTCGCGCATCCTTGCGCTGCAATGTACGCACTTGATTGACAGTTAATTACGCAACCTGATCCCCCTTAAAAAGAGGGGGATCAACTTGTATAAACACCTGATACTCACCTGCGTCCGTTGCAGCGAAAAAAAAGGAACGCCCACACCTCTGCCTGACTCTGCCTGACTCTGCCTGCCTCAGCAGGCCGTTGCGAAGCAACGCGGGGGTTCGGGGGTAAGCCTCCGGGCAACTGCATATTGACAGCGGCGTGAAGTGACGGTAACTTTGTGACAAAAACACAAAGTCATGATGACCCGCGAACAAATCTTGGAGATAGACCGGTATTGCCAGGAACACGGTATATCTCTTCAAAGTTATTTTGACGAGCACGGCATAGCCCGTCATCAGTATTTCATCTGGAAGCGCAAGTATCGTCAGCAGGATGAGCAAGCGCCTGATTCCGGGGCCTTCGTCCAGCTTCAGCCTGGAGGTGCGTTTGTTCCGTCGAAGATGCCTCCGGCCAAGACCTCGGGGAAGGCGAAGGCCGTGAGCGAGAATCCGGAGAGCTATTTGACGGTGGACAT
>DETK01000010.1:109886-117559 GCA_002361615.1 Bacteroidales bacterium UBA3290 | reverse complement strand
ACGAGGGTCTCCTTGTTGGCCAGGGCGATGGCTTTGCCGGCCTCGAGGGCGGCGATGGTGGGCTTCAGCCCGCTGAATCCGACCATGGCCGTGAGCACGATGTCGGTGTCGGGGTCGTGCAGCAGGTCGCAGATGGAGTCGATGCCGGTGAAGACCTTGATATCGAGCGGGTCGAGGGCATCGGAAACCTCGTCGTAGAGATCGGGGTTACAGATGACCACGCTCTTGGGGTTGAACTTGCGCGCCTGTTCGATGAGCAGGCTGCTGTTGTTGTTGGCGGTAAGCAGGTCCACCTCGAAGAGGTCGGGGTGGCGGTCGATCACGTCGAGGGCCTGGGTGCCGATCGAGCCGGTCGAGCCGAGAATGGCGATGTGCCGGAGAGGAGTCTGTTCCATCAGAATTCGATATAGAGAGCGGGGTCGACGGGCTGGTTCTTGTAACGGAGCTCGATCAGGATATGGGCTTGCGAAAGCTCGCCGGTCTCACCGACCGTGGCGACGGCGGTGCCGGCCTTGACCTGCTCGCCGACGCTCTTGAGAAGCTTGCCGGCGTGCCGGTAGATGGCGGTTACGTCGTTGTCATGCTGGATCCGGACGGTACAGCCCTCGAGCTCGCTCCAGTCGGCCGAGACGATGCGGCCGTCGAGGACGGCTGCCACGCTGGTCCCGGAGGGGGCGCTGATTTCAACGTAGGAATGGCTGCCTGTGGGCTGGAACGACTCCTTGAGCGTTCCTTTCAACGGGCGTTTGAAGCCCAGCCCGGTGAGCGCCGCGATGCGTTCGGCGGGACGGACCTGCTGTTCTGCGTCGATCTGCTCCACCTGGATGCGGAGCAGCGAGTCGCTGGCCCGGTAAGCGGCCAGATCCTGCTCGTCGAGGGCGGTGCCGGACTTGGCCAGGCGCATCGAATCCAGGGGCAGGGCCTCGCGGCCCGTAACGACCCGCTGGATGTTGGCCACCTGGAAGGCCCAGAGGTCGATCACCTTTTCGAGCGAGTCAACCTTGCGGTAGTTCTCGATGGCGGCCTGCTGCGTCTCGCGGGAAGGGTAGCCCGGGATAGTGCGGCGCAGGGATGTATGGGCGACGAGCAGGTAGGTCAGCAGCATCACCACCAGGCCGAAGGCCACGAAGGAGATGAGCCGGTGCCCGTCCAACTTTCTTTCTTGTTTTGCCATAGTTTTCCTTAACTTTGCAATATGGACAGAATCCTGGGCATCGATTATGGAAGGAAACGGGTGGGGGTCGCCGTCAGCGATCCGCTCCGGATTTTTGCTTCCGCCCTGGAAACGGTTCATTCTGCAAAGATAATAGATTATCTGAAAAAGTATGCCCAGGAGCAGCGCATCGAACGCTTCGTGGTCGGTTATCCGATGAATCTCAACGGAGTACCTTCCGAGGCGGCCGCCGACGTGGATGTCTTCCTCAAGCAGCTGAAAAAGCATTTCCCCGACATCCCAGTGACCCTGGAAGACGAGCGTTTCACCTCCGTGCTGGCGCACCGGGCGATGATCGACGGCGGCATGAAGAAGATGGACCGCCGCGACAAGGCGGCCGTCGACAAGGTGAGCGCCGCGCTGATCCTGCAGACCTACCTGGACCGAGAAAAACCTGCGACATGATACTACCCATCTATTTATACGGCTCCCAAGTCCTGCGCGCCGTCGCGCAGGAAGACGACCTCTCCGACCGCGAGGCCGTCGTCAAACTCATCGGCGACATGGTCGAGACCATGCACCACGCCGACGGCTGTGGCCTGGCCGCCCCGCAAGTGGGCGTGTCCAAGCGCATCCTGGTGGTCGACGGAAACGACCTGACCGACCGCTTCCCCGAACTCAAGGGCTTCCATCGCGAGATGGTCAATCCCCGCTTCACCTTCGAGAGCGAGGAGACCTCTTCTTACGAGGAAGGCTGCCTGAGCATTCCCAACATCGATGCTGAAATCTCCCGCCCGGCCCGCATCCGCGTGCATTATCTGAACACGGACTTCGAAGAGGTGGAGGAAGATTTCGAGGGCTTTGCCGCCCGGATGATCCAGCACGAGATGGACCATCTCGACGGTATCCTTTTCGTGGACCACGCCTCTCCCATCCGGCGCAAGATGCTCTCGGGCAAACTGATGGGCATCACCAAAGGCAACGTCCGCACCCGCTATCGCGTAAAGACAGACAAAAAATAAAACCGCCATGAAACTCAAGGCATTCCACGCATACGACATCCGGGGTCACTTCGGAACCGACCTGACGGTCGAACTCGCATACAAAGTGGGCTATTTCGTGCCCGAACTGCTCGACACGCACCGCGTGCTGCTGGGCCGCGATATGCGGCTCTCGTCGCCCGCCCTGCACGAGGCCGTCCTCAACGGCCTGCTCGACGCCGGCGCCGAAGTCTGGGACCTTGGCCTGAGCACCACGCCCTTCGTCTACTACGTCACGGCGAAGCACGGCTTCAAGGCCTCCATCCAGATTACGGCTTCGCACAACCCTAAGGGTGACAACGGTTTGAAGGTGTCCCGCGCTCTGGCTCTCCCCGTAGGCTACGACTCCGGCCTGGGAACCATCGAGCGCTGGATTCTCGAAGACCGTCCTACGCCGCCGGCAGCCGAGCGCGGCACCGTCCGCGACTTCGACGTCCGCGACGAGTACGTGGCGTTCCTCAATGCCTTCAAGCAGGACTTCTCCAATCTGAAGATCGGTATGGATTGCTCCAACGGCATGGCTTCGATCTTCGTCCACCAGATCTTCGGCGACCAGCCCGACTATCTCTACGACACCCTCGACGGCAGTTTCCCGAACCACGAGGCCAATCCTTTCCAGCCTGAGAACGTGGTCGACCTGCAGAAACTGGTCATCGCCAACCACTGCGACCTGGGTGTCATCTACGACGGCGATGCCGACCGCGTGATGTTCATCGACGAAACGGGCCGCTTCGTGGCCCCCGACCTGATCATCGCCCTGCTGGGTGAATACTTCATCAAGGAGAAGGGCCAGAACGGCATCGTGCTGCAGGACATCCGCAGCTCGAAGTCCGTAGCGGAGTATCTCGAACCCCTCGGTTCCCAGATTGCCATGTGGAAAGTGGGGCGTGCTTTCGCAGCCCCGCGCCTCAGGGAACTCGGCGGCGTGTGGGGCGGCGAAGTGGCCGGCCACTACTATTTCCGTGACTTCTTCTATTGCGACAGCGGACTGCTGGCCGGCATCCTGGTCCTGAACATCGTCGCCCGGCTCAAACGGGAAGGCGTCCTGTTCTCCCAGATGATCGACCGCATCCGCCACTACGAGAATTCCGGCGAGATCAATTTCCGCGTCGAGGACAAGAAAGGCGCGATGGATGCCGTGAAGGACCGCTTCATGGCCGAGGAAGAGAGCCTGGCTTTCTACGATTTCGACGGTTACCGTGTCGAATTCCGCGACTGGTGGTTCAACGTGCGCCCTTCCAACACCGAGCCGTACCTGCGCTTCCTGTGCGAGGCCACAACAAAAGAACTCCTCGATGAAAAGGTCGCTGAAGCGCGTGCCATCATCGGGGAGTTCGTCTGATTCTCAGCCGTAAAGCAGAAACCTACTCGACGAATTTCGTAACCAGGTAGAAGAGCCTGTCGAAGTTCGAATCCCGCGTATTCTCATACGAATCGCGCGGGGTGTGGTAGTATTGCAGGATCGATCCTTCCGTTTCGAAATAGATGCCCGGCACGCCTTTCTGCGCGAAGGAGAAGTGGTCGCTGTCGTCGTTCATAGGCTCCATGACGAAGTCGAAGGGCGGGAACTTGGACGAGGCGTTGATCTGGCGGAAACGCTCCAGGCCGGCTTCGCCGCCCGGGGTGATCTGCGTGGACAGATGGTCGCTGTCATCGGCCACCATGTCGAGGTCGATCATGTACTCGATCTTGTCGAGCGGCAGGCGGGGATTCTCGCAGTAGAAGAACGAACCCAGCAGATTCTCCTCCTCCGCGTCGAGCAGGATGAACTGGATGCCGTGGCGGGGCCGGTTCTTGCTGAAATACTTGGCCAGGGTCACGACCATGGCTGCTCCGGAGGCGTTGTCGTTCGCGCCCGGGAACATCGACTCGGATCCCATATAGCCCAGGTGGTCATAGTGTCCGAAAATCGTGTAATAGGTGTCGCACTTGGGATCGGTACCCGGCAGATAGGCGACGACGTTGTGGGCGTCGCGCATCGGGAGCATCTCGGCGTCGACGTGCAGTTCGATTTCGCGGGCGTCGTCAGGGAAGGAGCCGTTGACAAAGAGAACCGGCATCCGGGTCTGGTAGTACGAACGGGCCTTGAAATAAGGGAACTGCTCTTCCTGGCGGAGGATGATGCCGCCGATGTCTTTCAATTCGGTCAGGTAAGGCTTATATTTGTCGAAAGGATCGGGTTGGAGCGTCTCCAGATAGTGGTTCCAGTCGATGACTACGAACTGGTCGCGGTACAGACCGCTGCTCAGGTGCTCGATGAATCCTTCCCGGCGGTAGGCCTCCTCGTCGAGGTAAGTCACCTTGAAGAAACCGTGGCATGTGGGAGAGAATTCCTTGACCGTGAAGTCGAAGGTGGGTGCGTATGCTACGCCGTCGACCGACAGGGACATCGCACCGCGCATCACGTTCATCGGGAACTGGAAATGCTGGAGCCAGGGGAGATATTTCTCCTTGTTCTCCACCACGTTCCAACGACCTGCGTCGCTGGGTTCCACCACGCTCTTCAGATAGGGACGGGCCACGTTGTTCTCTTCTCCGGCAGCGGGGCAGGGCACCACGCCGTCGATTTCGGACAGGCGGTCGATCAGATACATGGCGGCATGCACGTCGCCGTCGCCGTAAACGCTGCGGCCGTTGTACCGGTCACTCGAGATCTCCTTGATCACCTCGTTGAAGCAGGCACGGTAGTCCGTGCAGCCGGCGAGCGTCAGGGCGCAGGTAAGAGCCATCAGAAAGCGTTTCATGGCGGTGATTATTTACCCAGTGCTTCGGCTACGGTCTTGTACATCGATTCGCCGCGGAGCACTTCACCACGCTTGTAGATGGTGCCGTCCGGAGCGAAGAGGATCATCGTCGGGATGCCGAGGATGCCGTAGCGGTCGGTCGGGGTGTGGTCGTCGCCCATGAAGATCTGGGTCCACTTCATGCCTTTCTCTTCCATACGCTGGGCGCTGGCGGTGTTGTCACCGTTGGTTTCCCAGACGGCGACACCCAGGACCATGAAGTCCTTGCCTTCGAAGTCTTCGTACACTTTCTTGATGTTGGGGATCTCGGCCATGCAAGGGCCGCACCAGGAAGCCCAGAAGTCGGTGAGCACCCATTTGCCCTTGCCGACATAGTCGGAGAGCTTCACGTCGGCACCTTCGGGGGTCTTGCCGGCGAAATCTACGAACGGCTTGCCTTCATCCGTGGCGTTTTCGGCTTCCTTGCCGGCGATGATGCTGCTGACGGACTCGTTCTCAGCCACGAACTTGCCGCATTTGCCGAGGATGCCCTTCAGCTCGTCGAGCGGCAGGTCGTAGATGACGTTCATCAGGGCGGAGAGGGCGATGTAGTTGTTCGGATTCTTCTGGATGGCGTCGAGGCTCAGTTCCTTCTTCTTGCCCATCGTCTCTTCGTAGAGCGCTTCGGCTTCATCTTCGGCATCGTCAGCCAGGGCGGAAGCTTTCTGACGGTATTCATCGGAGAGTTCGCCTATCTTTTCATTGAACTGGCTGAAGGCATCGTTGAGGGCGGAACCCTCGATTTTGCAAGCTTCCATATCGGGAGCGAAAGTCAGGTTGCAGCTGCCTTTCTCAGGGATGAGACGGCAGATCCAGGAGCGGTCGCGCGGCGAACGTTCGCGGAAGTTGGCGACGACGGCATAGGCGGTTTCGGGATTGGCCGGAGCCTTGAGGGTAAAGGTGCCGCCGGCAACGGCGGTGGAGTCGAGGACCGTGTTGTCGGTGCCGATCAGATAGACGAGCGTGTTCTCAGGGAAAGTCGCATCTTCGGCGATCTTTCCTTTCACGGTGACGGTATCCTGGCCGCAGGAAGCGACGAGGGCCAGGACGAAGAGTGAGAAGAATATTTTTTTCATTTTTATAGTAAATATGTTCATGCTGTTCAGATTCCCGGTCAAGCCGGGAATGACGGTAGCGTCAGGCGAGGGATCCGCCGACAATGTCGAGCAGTTCGCTCGTGATGGCCTGCTGGCGACGTTTGTTGTACTCGAGCGTGAGTTGTTCGAGCAGGTCGTCGGCGTTGTCGCTGGCCAGCTGCATGGCCACGGTGCGGGCGGCCTGTTCGGCCGCGTAGCTGTCCATCAGGATCGTATAAATCTTGAGCAGCAGGACTTTGGGAAGGAGTGCCTCGACCACTTCCTTCTTGCCGGGTTCCACGATGAACTCGTCTTCCGCAGGGTGTTCTTCAACCGAAGGCAGGCTCAGGGGAAGGAAGACCTCGCGGACGGGCGGCTGGGAAGCGTTCGATTTATAGTGGTTGTAGAGCAGGACGATGCGGCCGACCTCTCCCTTTTCGAAACGCTCCATCAGTTTGGAAGCCAGTTCGGCGGCCGGTTCGTAGGCCGGTTTGTCGAGCAGGTGCGAGGCGTCCTCTTTGGGCGCGAAGCCCACCTTTCGGCCGGCTTCGGCCACTTTCCGGCCTACCGGGTAGAAATCGATCTGTGCGGGTTTGAGACCTTCTTCCTCCAGTTGTTCGAATTCCGCAAGCAGCGATTTGACCGCCGTGGCGTTGAAGCCGCCGCAGAGCGAACTGTTGGAGGAGAACGCCACTACCGCCACACGCGGACTGCCGCTGTCCTGCAGCAGGGGCGACTCGATCGAAGCGCGTACGCCGCTGCCGCCGAGCAGGTCGAGCAGGAATCCGCTCAGTTTTTCCTGGTAAGGCACCATGTTTCCGATGGCCTGCTGGGCGCGGTGCAGTTTGGCGGCCGCAACCATCTTCATCGCAGAGGTGATCTGCAACGTGCTCTTGACAGAGGCGATCCGGGTCTTGGTCTCCTTGAGCGATGCCATGGCTATTGTTCGTTGAGCAGCTTGACGATTTCTGCGGCCACGCGCTCGATGGTGTCGGTAATCACGGAGTCGATCTTGCCCTTGGCGAGCGGGTCGATGACGTCGGCGCGGTGGTCGGCGCGCATCCGCTCCAGGAAGATCTTCTGGAATTCAGGGACTTTCGACAACGAAATGTCCCGCATCAGGGCTTTCGTGCCGCAGTAGAGGATCGCCACCTGTTCGCCTACGGGCATCGGGGCGTACTGAGGCTGGATGAGGAGCACGTTGTTCTTGCGGCCCTTGTCGATGGTCAGGCTGGTGACGGTGTCCATGTCGCTCGAGAACTTGCTGAACGACTCGAGCTCCCGGTACTGGGCCTGGTCGATCTTCAGGGTGCCGGCCACTTTTTTCATACTCTTGACCTGGGCGCTGCCGCCGACGCGCGACACGCTGATACCCACGTTGATGGCGGGGCGGAATCCCTGGTTGAAGAGGTCGGTTTCGAGGAAGATCTGGCCGTCGGTGATGGAGATCACATTGGTCGGGATATAGGCTGACACGTCTCCGGCCTGCGTCTCGATGATCGGAAGCGCGGTCAGCGATCCGCCGCCCCGCACCTTGCCTTTCAGGCTTTTGGGCAGGTCGTTCATCTGCTCGGCCACTTCCTGCTGGTCGATGATCTTGGCGGCGCGCTCCAGCAGACGG
>DETK01000010.1:109497-109859 GCA_002361615.1 Bacteroidales bacterium UBA3290 | reverse complement strand
GCCTCGCGGCCGGAAGGACGGCGCAGGATCAGCGACACCTCACGGTAGGCCACGGCCTGTTTCGACAGGTCGTCGTAGACCACCAGGGCATGGCGTCCCGTGTCGCGGAAGTACTCGCCGATGGCGGCGCCTGCGAACGGCGCATAGTACTGGAGGGCGGCCGGGTCGGCCGCGTTGGCGGCCACCACGATGGTGTAGTCCATCGCACCCTTTTCGCGGAGGACGTTGACGATGCTCGCCACGGTGGAGCCTTTCTGGCCGATGGCTACGTAGATGCAGTAAACCGGCTTGCCGGCTTCGAAGTTCGCCCGCTGGTTGATGATCGTGTCGATGGCGATGGCGGTCTTGCCGGTCTGGCGGTC
>DETK01000010.1:105696-109422 GCA_002361615.1 Bacteroidales bacterium UBA3290 | reverse complement strand
CCGCGGCCGATGGGGATCATCGCGTCGACGGCCTTCAGGCCGGTCTGGAGCGGCTCGTTCACCGGCTGGCGGTAGATCACGCCCGGCGCCTTGCGCTCAAGCGGCATTTCCGTCAGGTCTCCCGCGATGTCGCCGCGTCCGTCGATCGGCTGGCCGAGCGGATTGACCACGCGGCCGATCATCTTTTCGCCCACCTGGATGGAGGCGATGTGACCGGTCCGGCGGGCCGTCATCCCTTCCTTCACCTTTTCGGTGGAGCCCAGCAGCACGGCGCCGACATTGTCTTCCTCGAGGTTCATCACCACGGCCATCACGCCGCTGTCGAACTCGATGAGTTCGCCCGCCTCTGCGCTGCTCAGGCCGTAGAGCCTGACCACGCCGTCGTGGACCTGGAGCACCTGGCCCACTTCTTCGTACTTGGCGTCGACGTTGATGTCGTGGAGCTGCTTGAGCAGCAGCTCGGAGATTTCACTTGCTTTGAGATTATCAACCATTGTTGCGATTATTTCTGTTTTTCTCTTCCCATTCCTTGCGGATGTCCCGCAGCTGCGCGGCGATGGATGCGTCGAGGCGCTTGTCTTCCACCTGCACGATGAAGCCGCCGATCAGGTCGGGGTTGACTTCGGTCTTGAAGTCCACTTCCGTGAACCCCTGCAGTTTCATCAGCTGCGCGAGTTTGTCGGCAAGCGTGGGATTCTCGGTGGCCGTGGTGAGCCAGGCGCGCGTGATTCCCTTTTTCTTGCGGTAGAGGACCCGGTAGTTGTGCATGATGGCGGGCAGGTACTCCACCCGCTTGTTGTGGATGACCAGGGCCAGGAAACGCTGCATCGGCTCGGAGAGCCGCTCGATACATCCGGCCACGTCGTCTTTCGAGAGCACCGCTTTCTTGAGGGCGGCGGCGTCTTCGTACACGCGTCCCTCTTCCTTCGTTTCGCTGGCGAAAAGAAGGAGCGCTTGTGCGTAGCGGGAGGCGATCAATCCGGCATCCATAGGTTCCTGGGATTAATTGACGGTCGTGCGGCCTGCGCGGGCCTCTTCAATCAGTTTGTCGATGAGCGCGTTCTGCTTTTCCGCGCTGCTCAGGTGCCCGCGGATGAGTTTCTCCGCCACCTCGATGGAGAGGTTCGTGACCTCGTTCGTGATTTCGCGGCGGGCCGTCTCCTGTTCGATGCGGATCTCTTCGCGCGCCTTCTCGATCATCGCCGTGGTCTGCTCGCGGGCCTGGTCGCGTGCTTCCTGGACGATCTTGTCGCCGGCGGCGGCCGCCTCATTCAGGATGCGCGCCTGTTCCTTGCGGGCTTCCTCGATGAGCTTCTTCTGCTCGGAGGCAAGCTCCTTCAGGGTTCTCCGGGCCTCTTCCGCCTCGCGCAACGACTGTTCGATGCTGTCGGAGCGCTTCTTGACCATTCCCGTGATGAGCGGGAAACCGAACTTCGCCAGAATGAAGAACACGATGGCGAAGATCAGCGTCATCCAGAAAAGGAGTCCGAAGTCGGGTGTGATCAGTGACATGGACTAGCCGGTGATGCCGAGCAGGCAGACGAGGATGGCGAACAGGCAGGCGCCTTCGATAAGGGCTGCGATGATGATGGCGGTGGTACGCATGCCGCTGGCTGCTTCGGGCTGACGGGCTGAGCTCTCCAGGGCGGATTTACCGATTTTGCCGATGCCGATGGCGGCAGCGATGGCTGCGATGCCGGCGCCGATGGCTGCGCCGAATTTTCCGAATGCCGCACCTGCGACGGCCTGTAAGATGATAGCTAACATGATTTTGGGTTTATTTAGTTGTTTCTATTCTGGTTTCGTGTTCGGGTTCCTGGCGGGAAAGTCCGATGAAGACGCTCGAAAGCATCGTGAAGACATAGGCCTGGATGAAGGCCACCAGCAGTTCTAGGATGTCCATGAAGACGCCGAAGAGCACGGCGATGACGCTCATCGAGCCGTTGATCGCCGGGCCGAGCTTGGCCGTGATGAAGACCACCGCCACCACACCCAGCAGCATGATGTGCCCGGCCAGGATGTTGGCGAAGAGTCGCACCATCAGGGAGAAAGGCTTGGTGAACATGCCGATGATCTCGATCAGGGGCATCAGCGGGAGCGGCACCTTGAGCCAGGTGGGCACTTCGGGCCAGAAGATATCCTTGTAGTAGTGTTTGTTTCCGAAGAGGTTGACGGCCAGGAAGGTGCATACGGCCAGGAAGAGCGTCACGGCAATGTTGCCCGTGAGATTCGCCCCGCCCGGGAAGAAGGGCACGATGCCCAGCAGGTTGTTCAGGAAGATGAAGAAGAAGGCCGTCAGCAGGTAAGGTGCGTATTTCTGCCAGTCCTTGCCCACGCCTTCCTTGATGATGTCGTCGGTGACCATCGTGATGAGCATCTCCATCAGGCCGGGGAAACCCCGCGGCGCCTCTTTCATCGCGTCGTGTTTCCGGTACCAGCTTGCGGTCCAGAGGATCAGCACGAGCAGCAGGACCGAGCTCATCATCAGGCTCAGGACGTTCTTGGTGATGGAGATGTCGATGGGCCGTTTTCCCGTGGCCGCATTGACGATCTTGCCGTTCTCGTTGAGGGTATAGCCGTTCTCCTGCATCTTGCGCGAGGAGAAGACGTGGAGTCCGCCGTCGATGACGATGCAGGGCAGGGGAATCGAGATGTGGTGCCCGTTGACGGTCGTGATATGCCACTCGTACGCGTCGCCGATGTGGCCGAAGATATAGTGGTTCAGGTCGAATTGCTCCGTTTCGGGTGCATCGGTCTCCGTTGCGGCGGCGGGAACCGGCGCAAACAGCAGCAGGGCCACTGTCAGGAACACGATTTCCTTTATCCGACGCATACCGTAATCACATTGTCCCGGACTTCCACGAAGCCCGGCTTGCATTCGATCTGATGGTCTTGTCCATCCTTGACGTAGCGGATGGTGCCTGCGTCGAGCGAGGAGATCAGGGGCGCGTGGTCCCTGAGGACCTCGAAGCGGCCCATCGAGCCCGGAAGCTCGACCAGTTCGGCCTCGGTGGAGAGCACTTCCCGCTCGGGAGAGAGTATCTTGAGAATCATCGTCATTTACCGGCCTGTGCAAGGAGTTTTTCGCCTTTTTCGATGGCTTCTTCGATGGTTCCCACGTTGAGGAAGGCCTGCTCCGGCAGGTGGTCCACCGCACCGTCCATGATCATGTTGAAGCCTTTGATGGTGTCTTCGATCGAGACCATCACGCCCGGAACGCCCGTGAACTGCTCGGCTACCTGGAAGGGCTGCGACAGGAAACGCTGGATGCGGCGGGCGCGGTTGACGGTGAGTTTGTCTTCGTCGGAGAGCTCGTCCATACCCAGGATGTTGATGATGTCCTGCAGCTCCTTGTTGCGCTGGAGCACCTGCTTGACACGCTGGGCGGTCTGGTAGTGCGCTTCGCCCACGATGTTCGGGTCGAGGATGCGCGAGGTGCTCTCCAGCGGATCGACGGCGGGGTAGATACCCAGCTCGGCGATCTTGCGGCTGAGCACCGTGGTGGCGTCCAGGTGCGAGAAGGTGGTGGCCGGGGCGGGGTCCGTCAAGTCGTCGGCCGGCACGTAGACGGCCTGGACCGAGGTGATGGACCCGTTGCGGGTGGAGGTGATGCGCTCCTGCATCCGACCCATCTCTGTGGCAAGGGTAGGCTGGTAGCCCACGGCGGAAGGCATACGTCCCAGCAGGGCGGATACCTCGCTGCCTGCCTGGGTGAAACGGAAGATA
>DETK01000010.1:98160-105654 GCA_002361615.1 Bacteroidales bacterium UBA3290 | reverse complement strand
GGAAGATATTGTCGATGAACAGCAGGATGTCCTTCGGGTCTTCGGGATTGCCGCTGTCGCGGAAGGATTCGGCCAGGGTCAGACCCGAAAGCGCCACGGAGGAACGGGCTCCCGGCGGTTCGTTCATCTGGCCGAAGACCATGGCGACCTGCGACTTGGCAAGCTCTTTCTCATCGACCTTCGACAGGTCCCAGTGCCCTTCTTCCATGGATTTGTCGAACGCTTCGCCGTAGCGGATGACGCCCGACTCGATCATTTCGCGCAGCAGGTCGTTGCCTTCGCGGGTGCGTTCGCCCACGCCGGCGAAGACCGAGAAGCCGTTGTGCTTCTTGGCGATGTTGTTGATCAGTTCCTTGATGAGCACGGTCTTGCCCACGCCGGCGCCGCCGAACAGACCGATCTTGCCGCCCTTGAGGTAGGGCTCCAGCAGGTCGATGACCTTGATGCCGGTGAAGAGGACCTCCTGCGAGGTGGTCAGCTCCTCGAACTTGGGCGGTTCGCGGTGGATGGGGAGCGCGCCTTCCCGGTTGAGTTCGTGCATGCCGTCGATGGTGCCGCCCACCACGTTCATCACCCGGCCGCGGATCTGGGCACCGACGGGCATCGTGATGGTACCGCCCGTGGAACGGACCTCCATGCCGCGGCGGAGGCCGTCGGTCGAGTCCATTGCCACGGTGCGTACCGTGTCCTCGCCGATATGCTGCTGTACCTCGATGGTCAGGGAAGTGCCGTCCTTGCGGGTGACTTGCAGGGCTTCGTGGATGGAAGGGAGCTTGGCCTGCTCGTCTTCCTGCAGATTGAAATGTACGTCGATCACGGGCCCGATGATCTGGGAAATGTGTCCGGTTAAGCGTGCCATCGTATGCGGAAAAATCTTTTCAAAACAATCTACAAAGATACGCTTTTTCCATCAGCGATGCAAATTGGTTTCAATCGCATCTTTTTTGGAAAAAATTTTGTTAACTTAGTAGCCTGGTTTGAAAACAAATCCAAAAAACAAATAGTATTATGGCAATCAACCTTCTCGACCTCATTTCTTCGACGGTCTCTTCCAAGACGAGCGGCCTCGAGATTCCGGCCCAGTCCAAGAACACGGTTCTCAACGGATTAACTGACTCCATTTTCGGCAGCCTCACCCAGACGGTTGCCAAACCGGGTGGAATCGACGCCATCAAGTCGCTGCTGACGGGTAAAACCGCCGCTGCATCCAGCCCCATCACGGCGCTGGCCGGCAACATTTTCAGCAACAACATCCTGAAGAAACTCAACCTGGGCAGCCTGCTCAACGGCAAGCTGACGGCACTGATCCCGACCATCATGGGCAGCCTCTCCGGCATCCTGAAAGACCAGGACGGCGACGGCGACGTCGACTTCCAGGACATCCTGATTACCCTCAAGGGCGGCAACAAGACCCAGGCCCAGAAGACGGGCGGCGGCCTGCTCGGCGGTATCCTCGGCAAGGTACTCGGTGGTTCCCGTTAAACGCATAAAACCGGCTTTATGACTAATACCGCAACCAAACAGCAGAATTTCACGGCGCCCATCATCGTGATGTTCGCCCTCTTCTTCATGATCGCCTTCGTCACGAACCTGGCCGGTTCGATGGGCGTGGTGGTCACCAACCAGTTCGGCGCCAGCAAGGCCCTCAGCCAGCTCGGCACCCTGGCCAACTTCATCGCCTACGCCTGCATGGGTATCCCCGCAGGTCTGATCCTCCGCCGCAAAGGCTATAAGTTCACGGCGCTCCTTGCCGTGATCATCGGCTTCATCGGCGTCGGCATCCAGTTCCTCTCCGGCTATGCCGAGAGCTTCTTCGTCTATGTACTCGGCGCTTTCGTGGCCGGCTTCTCGATGTGTATGCTCAACATCGTGGTCAACCCGATGCTGAACACCCTGGGCGGCGGCGGCAACAAAGGCAACCAGCTCATCCAGTGGGGCGGCTCCTGCAACTCGATCGGTGGTACGATCGCCCCGATCCTCGTAGGCTGGCTCGTGGGTGGTTCGATCCAGGATGCGACGGTCGCCAAGGCGGCTCCCGTGATGATCATCGCCATGGTGATCTTCGCCATCGCCTTCGTGGTGATCCTCCTGACCAAGATTCCCGAACCGCACATGGAAACCGCTGAGGAGAAGGCAGCACGTCTGGCCGGCACTGCGAAGAAAGACAAGCACAGCCCGCTGAGCTTCCGCCACTTCGTGCTGGGCGCCATCGCCATCTTCTTCTATGTGGGCATCGAGGTCGGTATTCCGAATACCGCCAACATCCACTTCTCCGGCCTGAGCAACGTGGGTCCGGCCATCGCCGGCACCTTCATCGGCGCCTACTGGTTCTGCATGCTGATCGGTCGTCTGATCGGCGGCTCGATCGGCGGTAAGGTTTCGAGCAAGAAGATGTTGCTCTTCACGTCTTCGGCTGCCATCCTTTTCATCCTGCTGGCGATGTTCATTCCCGAGAGCGCCACGATCACCCTCGGCAAGTACACCGTACCGTGGAGCCTGGCCTTCCTGACGATCTGCGGTCTCTGCACTTCCGTCATGTGGGGCGCGATCTTCAACCTTTCGGCTGAAGGACTCGGCAAATACACGGCAGCTGCGTCCGGCATCTTCATGACGCTGGTCTGCGGCGGCGGTATCATCCCGTTCATCCAGAACGCGATCGCCGACAAGGTGGGCTCCATCCAGAGCTACTGGCTGCTGGTTGCCTGCCTGGCCTACCTGATCTACTATGCCGTCTCCGGCTCCAAGAACGTGAACAAAGACATCCCCGTCGACTAGCAGCGTATGGAAAAAGAACTTGTAATCGGCATCGACGTCGGCGGTCAGAGCACCAAGCTCGGCGTTGTCAACAAGGACGGCGAAATCATCGCCCAGACCGTCATCTCCTCGCTGCAGGATGAGCTCATCGACTACATCAACGAGCTGACCAAGGCCATCAAGACCCTGATCACCGATACGGCCGAGGCCGGAAAGGTCAAGGGTATCGGCATCGGCGCCCCCAACGGCAACTATTACAAAGGGACGGTGGAGTACGCCCCCAACCTCAAATGGAGCTATGACAACGAAGGCAAGCCGACCGTGGTCGACCTGGCTTCCTTGGTCAAGAGTTTCACCGGCCTGCCGGTGACCGTCACCAACGACGCGAATGCCGCGGCAATGGGCGAAATGGCCTATGGCGTGGCACGCGGCATGAAGAACTTCATCATGATCACCCTCGGCACCGGTGTCGGCAGCGGCATCGTGGTCAACGGCGAGGTGGTTTACGGCCACGACGGCTTTGCCGGCGAGCTGGGCCACACGATCGCCATCCGGGACGGCCGCCAGTGCAACTGCGGCCTCAAAGGCTGCCTGGAAACGTACTGCAGCGCGATGGGCGTCCGCCGGACGACCCAGAAACTGCTCTTCATGCATCCGGAACGCCCCAGCAAGCTGCGTGATCTCGACCCCGAGAAGATCAGTTCGAAAGACGTGTACGACGCCGCCGAGCAAGGCGACGAGACCGCCATCGAGATTTTCAAGACCACGGGCCAGATCCTCGGCCGTTCGCTGGCTGACTTCGTGAAGTTCAGCGCACCCGAGGCCATCGTGCTGTTCGGCGGCCTGGCAAAGGCCAAGAAATACTTCCACGACGACATGGTCGCCGCCATGGAAGAGAACCAGCTCCAGATCTGGAAGGGCCGCATCAAGGTCCTCTATTCCTCGCTCAAGGACTCCGACGCCGCTATCCTCGGTGCCAGCGCCCTGGCCTGGTAAGTCTTTAGGCCGCTGTCCCGGTGCGAGCGACCTTCATAGGATTCGTCCTTGTTCTCTGTTTCCACAGCCTGGTGCTGCCGGCTGCCGAGTTGGAAGTCATCACTTCAGGCCAGCGGAAATGGGAATTGCTGATGGATGACCTGGCCTGCGCCAGGTCATCCATTTGCATGGAATACTTTGTGTTTGCCGACGACTCTTCCGGCCGTCTCATCCGCGACGTTCTGATGCGCAAGGCACGGGAAGGCATCCCTGTCAAACTGATCATTGAAAACGTGATCAATGCCTTCATGCAGAAGCGGTATTTCAAGGAGATGGAAGCCGCCGGCATCGACATACGCTTCTTTACGGCCGACGACAAGTTCCTCTTTACAGTCCTTCCCGACATCAATTTCCGGGATCACCGGAAAATTGCCGTTATCGACGGCCGCATCGGCTATGTGGGCGGAATGAACATTGCCCGCCCGTATCATGTGGAATGGCGGGATACACACGTTCGTTTTGAAGGGCCTGCCGCAGGGAAGCTGGAAGAGATCTTCTATCAGTCTTGGCATTGGCTGGATGGTACCGGCGAGCCGACAGCCCTCTATGGCGGGCAGGAAGACGAGCGGATCGAGCTGGTCCCGGGAGGGCCCTTTTATCCGGTCTTCCTGAAGCGGTATGTCGAATTGCTCGATCGCGCCGAACACTACGCTTATTTCCAGACGCCTTATTTCGTTCCGCCCGACACGCTGATGGCCGCCATGCGGTCGGCCGTGGAGCGTGGGGTGGATGTCCGGCTTCTGGTTCCCAGGAAAACGGACCATATAACGGCAACGGCAGCCAATCAGTCGTTCTTTCCTGCGCTGCTGGAGGCAGGAGTCCGCGTGTATGAATACCTGCCCCGGTTCAACCACAGCAAAGTCGTGGTAAGCGATGACCGCGAATGCTGGGTCGGGTCGGTCAATCTGGACAACCGCAGTTTCTTCATCGATTACGAAATAGCCGCCTGCATCCGGGATGAAGCTGTCGCCCTCGGGCAGAAAGCCACGTTCCTGGAAATCCTGGAGGATTCCCACGAAGTAACGCCCGAAGATATCTCCGACTGGACTCCCATCCAGCGTGTCTCACACCACCTTCCGCGGATCCTGTTGAAGCAATTGTAGCGGATGCTACTGCATCTGGCGGAGACGGACGTCGATGCCGGGAAGGCTTTCCGGAAGGGCGGACAGGTCGGTGTTGC
Organism: Bacteroidales bacterium UBA3290; assembly: GCA_002361615.1. Classification (GTDB taxonomy): domain Bacteria; phylum Bacteroidota; class Bacteroidia; order Bacteroidales; family UBA932; genus Cacconaster. Next base: position 100,685 of record DETK01000010.1, on the reverse strand, counting down.
TGAAATGGTAGGGGATGAGGACTTTCGGCTGGATGAGCTTCGCAGCTTCGACACACTGGTCCACGGTCATCGTGTAAGGCTGGTTCACGGGCAGGAAGGCTACGTCGATGTCTTTGATTTCCGCCATTTCGGGAATGACCTCCGTGTCGCCGGCGATGTAGATACGCAGGCCGTCAAGGGTGAGCACATAGCCGTTTCCATTGCCTTTCGGATGGAAATTCTCTCTTCCTTCGGTAGTATTGTAGGCGGGGACGGCTTCCAGCCGGATGCCTTTGGCCAGCTGCAGTTTCTGGCCGTTGCCGATGACCTCGCCACTGCCGTACTGGTCGTGGCTGCGCTGGTTCATCAGCAGCCGTGTATCCTCTTTGGTGAGGGCGGCGATGGCGTCGGCATCGAGGTGGTCGCCGTGTTCGTGGGTGATGAGGATAACGTCGGCCTTGGGGAAAACCGTCGCATAGTCGGTTTCCTTTCCGAGTTTGGTGACAGGGTCGATCTGGATGGAAACGCCGTCGAAGTCGACGGCCAGGCTTCCGTGCTTGATCAGCGTGATGTCCACGGGCTTTCCATGGTCGGTGACGAAACGTTCCACTTCATAGCCTGCTTCAGAGACGGTGGAAGAGGGTTGGACGGCGTTCCTGGCAGGTTTGCAGCCCAGCATCAGGACAGAGACGGCCACAGCGGCGGCCAGGTACACGAAGGATTTCATAAGGCGCTGAGGATTTGATGACAAGTTCAAATATAAGCAAAATATCGATTACCCGTTGTTTTTCCGGAAGTTATTGGAGGTAAGCGGCGGTGACGGAGGCGGGGCAGCCGGCCAGGCCGGCGGGCGTCCCTGCGTAGAGCAGGGCGCCGCCTTCCTCGCCGGCGCCGGGACCGAGTTCCAGCAGGAAGTCGGCCGAGCGGATCACGTCGAGGTTGTGCTCGATCATATAGACGGTATTGCCTCGTTCAACCAGGGAGTCGAACAGGCGGATGATATGGCGGATGTCCTTCACGTGCAGGCCGTCGGTGGGTTCGTCCACGATGAAGATCCGGCCTTCCTCGCCCAGATGGGAGGCCAGCTTGAGCCGTTGCAGTTCGCCGCCTGAAAGGGTGGAGAGCGCCTGGTTCAGGTGGAGATATTGCAACCCCACATCGACCAGCGGGCGGAGTTTCTGCTCGATGAGGGTGCCGGCGAAGAAGCGGGAGGCCAGGCGGACCGACAGGTCCATCGCCTGGGCGATGTCTAGGGTCTCGCCGGTGACAGGGCTCGTGAGCTTGTATTGCAGGGCTTCGGGGCGGTATCGCAGCCCGCCACAGGCCTCGCAGGTGGTCTCGATGGCATCCATGAAGGCCATCTCCGATACGATGACGCCCTTGCCGCCGCACACGGGGCAGGCACCTTCCCCGTTGAAGGTGAAGTAGGCCTCTTTCATCTTGTGTGCACGCGCGAAGGCCTTTCGGATGTCTCCGGCTACGTCCATGTAGGTGCCAGGAGTGGAGCGCAGGCTCACACCGATATTCTTCTGACTGATATAGACCACTTTGCCGGGATCGGGATACTGCTGACGGAAACATTCCATCAGCGAACTCTTGCCCGATCCGGCCACGCCGGCCACTACGCCGAAGACGCCCGTAGGGAAGTCGACCGTCAGCCCGCGCAGGTTGTTGAGCGTCGCATTTTCCACGCGGAATGAACCCGTGCCCGGTCGCGGAGCGGCTTTGAAGGGCAGCCGCTCTTCCAAGAGGTGCCCCGTCGCCGTGTCGCTCTGCAGCAGTTCATCCCAGGATCCTTCGAAGCAGATGTGTCCGCCGTCGATGCCCGGACCAGGTCCCAGATCGACGATATGGTCGGCGATGCGGATCATCTCGGGATGGTGCTCCACCAGCAGCACCGTATTGCCGGCGTCGCGCAGCCGGCGTACCGAGCGTTTGAGCCGTTCGATGTCGCGCGGATGCAGGCCGACGCTCGGCTCGTCGAGGATGTAGAGCACGTCGGAGAGCGAGGAGTTGATATACTTGGCAATCTTGCAGCGCTGTGCCTCGCCGCCGGAGAGTGTGCCGACAGGCCGGTTGAGCGACAGGTAGCCGAGGCCGATCTCTTCCAGCGCCGTCAGACGCGCGCCGATGGCGGCCTTCAGGTCGGCCGCCAGCGGGTCGGTGAGCCCGGTGACCCAGGCGTTGAGCCGGGTGATCGACAGGGCGCAGACCTCCGCGATGTTCAGGCCCTCGATGCGGCAGGTCAGCACTTTGGGATTGAGGCGCGTGCCGCCGCAGTCGGGGCAGGTACCCATCGTCAGCATCGGATTCAGCACGGCGGCGTGGAGCAGCCCTTCCTCGGAGTTGATGATGCTGCGGTACATACGCGGGATCAGGCCTTCGTACTTAGCGGTCTTGGGCCAGTTCGAAGGCGGGTTTTTGAGGCGGATCTGCGGGCTGTTGAGGAAGAGGTCCAGTTCTTCGGGCGAGTAGTCCTTGATCTTCTTGTCGAGGTCGAACAGGCCGCTGTGCGCGTAGCGGATCCAGCGCCAGCCGCCCTTGCC
>DETK01000010.1:0-98098 GCA_002361615.1 Bacteroidales bacterium UBA3290 | reverse complement strand
AGTGGATGGTGTCCTCGTCGTTGAGGCTCTTGTCGAAATCCACGAGTTTGTGGATGTCGAGCTCCCGGATCTCGCCCAGGCCGGCGCATCGCGGACAGCTGCCTTGCGGATGGTTGAAGCTGAAACTGTCGGAATAGCCCACGAAAGGCTTGCCTACGCGCGAAAAGAGCAGGCGCAGCAGCGCGTAGATATCCGTGTATGTGCCGACGGTAGAGCGGGAATTCTGCGCCGGCTTCTTCTGGTCGATGACGATGGCGATGGGTAGGCCCTCGATGGAGTCGACCTTCGGGCGTCCGTATTTCGGGAGATACTGCTGCACGAAGGTGGGGAAGGTGTCATTGAGCTCCCGGCGGCTCTTCGCCGCGATGGTGTCCATCACCAGGGAGCTCTTGCCCGAGCCGGATACGCCGGTGAAAATGGTGATCTTGTATTTCGGTATGTCGAGCGAGATATTGCGCAGGTTGTTCTCCCGCGCCCCGCGGATCCTGATAGTGTCGAAACTGTTCATAGACAGAGGCCGTAACTGTGCTTGATCTCGTTCATCACGAAGGACGACTGGATGCTGCCGATGGTGTCGAGGGTACCTAGCGTGTTGATAATGAAATCGTTGTACTGCTTCATATTGCGGGCGCGGATCTTCAGCAGGTAGTCGTATTCGCCCGAGATGTTGTAACATTCGGCCACCTGGGGAATCTGACGGATCATCCGGGTGAAGTCGCGGGCTACGTCGCGCGACATCTGTTTCAGCTTGACGGAGCAGTAGACCTCGAAGCCCAGGTCGAGTTTCTCGGCGTCGAGGATGGCCACGTACTGCCGGATGTAGCCTTCACGTTCCAGGCGTTTGAGCCGTTCAAACACCGGCGTCGTCGAAAGGTTGACCTTCGCTGCCAGCTCTTTCGTCGTCTGCCGCGCATCCTCCTGCAAAGCGCGAAGAATTTTTATATCAGTTTCATCAATCATTTAGAATAATTTTCTAATTGAATCAATAATTATGGCAAATATAGAAATATTTTCCAAATTTTTCCAGACTATTGCGCGGTTTTTTCCTTCCCTCTATCTTTGCAGCAAAACCTGAGAGAACAATGAGCAAGCAAGGCATCGGCACGCGCTGCGTGCAGGCGGGCTACAAGCCCGGCAAAGGGGAACCCCGACAGATTCCGATCATCCAGAGCACGACCTTCAAATATGAGACTTCCGACCAGATGGGCCGGCTGTTCGACCTGGAGGAGAGCGGGTATTTCTATACCCGGCTCCAGAACCCGACCAACGACCACGTAGCCGCCAAGATCGCCGACCTGGAAGGAGGCGTGGGTGCGATGCTGACCGCATCGGGTCAGGCGGCCAATCTGTTCGCCTGCCTGAATATCTGCTGCGCCGGCGACCATATCGTCAGTGCCGCCAACATCTATGGAGGTACCTTCAACCTGCTGGGTGTCACCCTCCAGAAGCTGGGCATCGGCGTGACTTTCGTCAATCCCGACGATCCGGAGGAAACCATCGCGGCAGCCTTCCGGCCGGAGACGAAGCTCCTCTTCGGCGAGACGCTGTCGAATCCCGGCGTGGAGGTGCTCGACATCGAGAAATTCGCCCGTATCGCCCATGCGCACGGCGTGCCTCTGATCGTCGACAATACCTTCCCCACACCAGTCAACTGCCGCCCGTTCGAATGGGGTGCCGATATCGTGACGCACTCTACGACCAAGTATATGGACGGTCACGGCGTGGCCGTCGGCGGTGCGCTGGTTGACAGCGGCCGTTTTGATTGGGAGGCGCATGCCGAAAAGTTCCCGGGGCTTTGCACCCCTGACGCCTCCTATCACGGGCTTGTCTATACAAAAGCGTTCGGCAAGGCTGCTTACATTACCAAGGCTACCACGCACCTGATGCGGGACCTGGGTTCGATCCAGAGCCCGCAGAACGCCTTCTACCTGAATCTCGGCCTGCAGACGCTGCATTTGCGGGTTCCCCGCCACTGCGCGAGTGCGCTGGTCGTGGCCCAGTTCCTGGAACAACACCCCGATGTGGCCTGGGTGAAATATCCCGGCCTGAAGGGAGACAAGGATTACGAAAGGGCCCGGAAATATCTTCCCGATGGCACCAGCGGCGTGCTCTGCCTTGGTCTCAAGGGAGGCCGGGACTTTGACAACCGCTTTATGGACGCCTTGCGGCTGGTCACGATCGAGACCCACGTGGCCGACTGCCACAGCTGCATCCTGCATCCCGCTTCGCATACGCACCGGCAGCTGAGCGATGCGCAGCTGCGGGCTGCGGGCATCGACCCGGGCCTGATGCGGCTGAGCATCGGCCTGGAAGATGCCGACGACTTGATCGAGGACCTGAAACAGGCGCTGGAGGCTGCCCATCGCGGATGATCCGGCACGAGCTCTTTCTCGACGACTTCGCTTTCGAAGCGGGAGGGCGGCTCGACCGGGTGAAGGTCGTGTACCATACTTCACCGGTACGGCGTGGCCGTGTCATCTGGATCTGCCACGCCCTGACGGCCAACAGCGATCCGGAGGACTGGTGGCCCGAGATGGTGGGGCCGGGCCTGTTCTTCGATCCGGAGCGCGATTTCATCGTCTGTGTCAATATGCTCGCTTCGCCATATGGCTCTTCTTGTCCTGCTTCCGTTAATCCTGTCACGTGTCGGCCATATTACTTTGATTTCCCGGCTGTTACGGTTCGCGATATGGTCGCGGCGATGGCTGCGGTCCGGCGCGAACTTGAGATTGAGCGGGTCGATCTGCTCGTTGGCAGTTCCATCGGCGGCTTTCAGGCTGTGGAATGGGCGGTCACCGAGCCGGACCTGTTTGAACGGGCTGCGTTCATCGCAACTTCGCCGCGTGTGTCGCCCTATCTGTCGGCCGGCATCGAAACGCAGCGGATGGCCCTGGAAGCGGATCCGTCGTTCCGCGAAGCAGCCAGCCTGTCGGGAGGCGAGGCCGGCTTGCGCTGTGCCCGTGCGCAGGCCCTGATTTCCTATCGGAGTTTTATCGGTTACGGTCTCAGGCAGGCCGAGCCGGACGACGATACGCTTTTTGCAACCCGGGCTGCTTCCTATGAACGGTACCAAGGCGAGAAGCTGGTCCGTCGCGGGTTCGATGCGTATTCTTATTATTATCTTTGCAATGCCGTGGACAGCCACAATGTGGGTCGCGGCCGCGGCGGGGTAGCCGCGGCGCTGGGCCGCATCCGTGCCACCACCGTCGTTGCTTCGATCGATACCGACGGGATTTTCCCGCCCCAGGAGATCGAAAGCTGGGCTCCGTACATTCCCGGAGCCGTGTATAAACGTTTAACCTCGTCTTTCGGCCACGACGGCTTCCTGTTGGAGACGGGGCAATTGGAAGATCTGTTATGCAAGTTTTGAAATTCGGCGGCTCGTCCGTCGCCTCTCCCCAAAGAATCATCGAGATCGTCCGCACTTCGATCGAACGCGACCGTACGATCCTGGTCTGTTCGGCTGTCAGCGGCTGCACCGACGCGTTAATCCGGCTGGGCCATCTGGCCTCCGAGCGCGATGAAAGCTATCTGACCGAACTCGACCGCCTTTACGGACGGCATTTGGAAATGATCGAGCAACTGCTGCCCGCCGACCGGAAAGCCACTGTCCGGGAGACTATCGACGGTCTCTTCGATTCGCTCCGGGGCATCCTTCACGGGGTCTTCCTGCTGGGAGAACTCAGCCCCACGAGCCTGGATGCGGTACAGAGCTATGGCGAATTGTTTTCGACGAAGATCCTTGCCGCCAAGTTCACTTCGCTCGGCATCCCGTGCAACTGGCTCGATGCCCGGAAGCTGATTACGACCGTCGGCGGGGTGGTGGATACCGTCCGGACTTATGCCGATGTGGCCGCAGCGGTGGAAAGCCAACCGCATACCTCGCTTTTCATCGTTCCTGGTTTTATCGCTTCCGACCAGCAGGGGAGAGTTACGACGCTCGGCCGCGGAGGCTCCGACTACACAGCCTCGCTCTTTGCCGTCGGCGTGCATGCGCGACTGGTAGAAATATGGACCGACGTGCCGGGCATCATGACGTCCAATCCGAAGACGGTGCCGTCGGCCCGTACCATTCGTAACATCTCCTATCGTGCGGCGCAGGAGCTATCGCATTTCGGTGCGAAGGTCATCTTCCCGCCGACCATCCAGCCGGTCATCAACGAGGGCATCCCGATCTATGTTAAGGACACCTTCGACCCGGATGACCCCGGAACGCTCGTAGAGAAGAATCCGCCGCGGCGGGAGGAGGCGCTGCTGGGCATAGCCAATTCCGACAAGATTGCCCTTATCTCGCTGGAAGGCAGCGGTATGGTCGGTATCCCCGGTTTCTCCTCGCGTCTGTTCGACGCGTTGACCCGTGCAGGCATCAACATCATCCTCATCACGCAGGCCTCTTCGGTCCATACGATGTGTATCGCCATCGCGGAGGCCGACGCGCCGGCTGCCAAACGGGCGGCCGACGGGTGCTTCGCCTACGAGATCTCGCTGGGCAAACTCCAGCCGCTCAAGGTGGAGACCGGTTATTCGATCGTCTGCCTGGTGGGCGACGACATCCTGGGCCACAGCGGTGCGACGGGGCGGATGCTCGCAGCACTGGGCGGCCGCGGCATTCCCGTCCGCGCCACGGCACAGGGCTCTTCCGAGCGGAACATCTCGGTCATCGTCGCTTCCGACAAGGCCGACGAGGCCATCCGGGCCATCCACGGCGAGTTCTTCGACCGCTCGCCGCTCGAAGCGGTCAATCTGTTCATCGCCGGCTATGGCAAGGTAGGGAAGGCCCTGGTGAAGATGCTGCTCGAAAACCACGATACCATCGCCGAACGGACCGGTAAGGACGTCCGGATCTGCGGCCTGGCCAACAGCCGCCGCTATCTGCTCGACACGGCGGGTGTCAATCCCGCGTCGTTGGCCGAAGGTTCGACGGGATCGTTCTTCAACGCCTTGGCCGACCTGTCACTGTCAGGCTCTGTCTTCGTGGACTGCACGGCCAGTGAAGAGACGGGACTTCGTTATCCGCAGTTGTTCAAGGCGGGCTATGATGTGGTGGCCTGCAACAAGATCCCGTTTGCCGGCTCCTTCGACCGCTACGCGTCGCTCAAGGCTGCAGCTGTCCGCGAACAGGTCGCTCTCCGGCATGAGACGACTGTCGGGGCCGCACTGCCCATCCTCTCGTCCCTCGAACGGATGGTTCTTTCGGGCGATGAACTGGTCAGCGTCGAAGCTGTTCTCTCGGGAACGCTCAATTATCTGTGCGACAAGTATGAAGGCCGTGATTTTGCGGTCCTCGTGGAAGAAGCCCGGCAGAAGGGCTACACCGAGCCCGACCCCTCGGTCGACCTGGGCGGCCGCGACGTTATGCGCAAGACCTTGATCCTGGCCCGCGTGGCAGGCATTCCGCTGGAAGAAACCGACGTCCGTCTGGAACCGTTCCCCGAAGAGGGAGCCCTGGCTGTTGCCTACGCCGAGGCCGTCGCTTCCGGCCGGCGGCTCCGTTACGTCGCCGCCCTCCGCCGTGTCACTCCGGACGCTGCCCCTTCGGCCGAGGAGGCCGGTGGGGCTGCCCGTTGGTGTGCTACCGTCGGTTTGCAGGCAGTCGGTCCCGACAGTCCGCTCTACACACTCGAGGGTACCGACAACTGCGCCGTCATCACGACGGCCGACTACCCGTCGCCGCTGGTGATCCGCGGCGCCGGCGCCGGCCCCCGACAAACCGCCGCCGGTCTTCTGCTCGACATCCTGTCATGCTGACCGCCGCCCTTTTTCAAACGAACTGCAATCGATATCAAAACCTCCAACCCTAACCCCAACCCAGACCCAACCCCAACCCAACCCCAGCCTCAGCCCCCTTGCGCTGCAATGTACGCATCAGTCAATCAGCCGTTTATGCAAGTTGATCCCCTCTCTGCGAAGGGGGATCAACTTGCGGAAGTCGCTGATTATCAAATGCGTCCGTTGCAGCGAAAGAGGGAGGAAGGCAGGGTAGGGCGGGGCAGGGCGGGGCATGAATGATTGACCTATGATAGTAGCTGTAGTGGGAGCCACCGGACTGGTGGGAACCCGAATGATCCAAGTCCTCGAAGAGAGGCAGTTTCCCGTTGATGAACTGATTCCCGTCGCTTCAGAGCGGTCGGTCGGAAAGACCGTCGTTTTCCGTGGCAAACCCTACACTGTCGTCAGTGCCGACGAGGCCATCGCCCGCCGGCCGTCGCTGGCGATCTTCTCCGCCGGCGCCGCGGCTTCGCGGGAGCTGGCGCCCCGCTTCGCCGCCGCCGGCTGCCGCGTCGTCGACAACTCCTCCTGCTGGCGGATGGACCCGGACAAGAAACTCGTGGTTCCGGAGATCAACGCCGACGTACTGACGGCCGACGACTGGATCATCGCCAATCCCAACTGTTCAACCATCCAGATGCTGCTGCCGCTGGCACCGCTGCATCAAGCCTTTACCATCAGGCGTATCGTCGTTTCGACCTATCAGAGCATCACCGGCACGGGCCAGAAGGCTGTGGTCCAGATGGCGGCCGAGCGGGAAGGGAAGGCCTGGGGGGAATACCCCGCCGTCTATCCGTATCCCATCGACCGGAACATCCTGCCGCACATCGACAGTTTCCTCGAAAATGGTTACACGAAAGAGGAGATGAAGATGGTCAACGAGACGCACAAGATCCTCCGCGATGACCGCATCGGCGTGAGTGCCACCACCGTGCGGGTGCCGGTGCGCGGCGGCCACAGCGAATCGGTGAATCTCGAGTTTGAAAAGCCGTTCGACCTGGCCGATGTCCGTCGTATCCTGGAAAACACGCCCGGCGTCGTCGTGCAGGACGACCCGGCCCACAACCTCTATCCGATGCCGATTTACGCCGAGGGCCGCGACGAAGTCTTCGTCGGCCGCCTCCGCCGCGACTTTTCCGTTCCCAGTGGCCTGAACCTGTGGTGCGTGTCTGACAATCTGCGCAAGGGCGCGGCCACGAACGCTGTACAAATTGCTGAAATCCTGCTCCAGAAAGGTCTGCTGTAATCTGTTTTTTGTATCTTAGCGGATTAAACAGACAGTATGACCGATCCCGTTTATTCCGCTGCAAAAGACAGGTACCAGCAGATGCCGTACCGCCGCTGCGGCCGCTCCGGCGTCCTCCTGCCCGCCCTCTCACTCGGGCTATGGCAAAATTTCGGCTCCCGCAAGCCGTTCTGCGAAGCGGAAGCGATGGCGCATTTCGCTTTTGACAAGGGAATCTGCCATTTCGACCTGGCCAACAACTACGGTCCGGAATATGGCACGGCAGAAGAGAACTTTGGCCGCCTGATGGCCGACTCGCTGCGCCCCTATCGCGATGAACTTTTCATCAGCACAAAGGCCGGCTGGGATATGTGGCCGGGCCCCTACGGCAACTGGGGCTCCCGCAAGTATCTGATGGCCAGTCTCGACCAAAGTCTCAAAAGGATGAATCTCGACTACGTCGACGTTTTCTATTCCCACCGCTGGGACCCGGAAACGCCGCTGGAAGAGACGATGCAGGCCTTGATCGATATCGTGCGGCAAGGCAAGGCTTTGTATGTCGGTCTTTCGCGCTATCCGGCTCAGCAGGCCGCCGCAGCCTACCGCTATCTTGCTGCCCACGACGTGCCCTGCCTGCTGTATCAAGACCGGTACAATCTGGTTGACAGGAATCCCGACCAGACGGGGCTGATCGACCAGGCCAGGGAAAACGGAACGGGCTTCATCTCGTTCTCCCCTCTGCAGCAGGGTCTTCTCACCAACCGCTACCTGAACGGCATTCCCGACGATTCCAGAATGGCGGCGGGAACGGCCTCGCTTAAACCTACGGTGCTTACCGAAGCATTGCTCGCCTCTCTTCGCGGACTCGATGCCATCGCCCGCCGGCGCGGACAGAGCCTGGCCCAGATGGCACTCGCCTGGCTGCTCCATGATGAAAGGGTAACCTCCGTCATCATCGGCGCAAGTTCCGTGGCTCAATTGCAGGACACGGTCAAAGCGACGGAAAACACCAGCTTCACTGACGAGGAACTGCGGGAGATCGATTGTATCATGATCCATCCCGATAATATCTGATGATGCCGGTCACGAAGGACAGCCTGCTGAACGACATCCGCTGCGGAGCGCCGCTGTCGCTCGAGCAGCGTGTCCGTCTGACGCTGTTGCTCAGCGGTCCGGCTATCCTTGCGCAACTGGCTTCCGTCCTGTTGCAGTTCATCGACGCTTCGATGGTGGGCAGTCTCGGAGCCGGCCCTTCGGCTTCGATCGGACTGGTCTCTACGAGCACCTGGCTCTGCAACGGTTTTTGTATCGCACTGGCCCAGGGCTTTTCCGTGCAAGTCGCCCACCGCATCGGCGCCGGCGACATGACCGGAGCCCGGCAGGTGCTCCGCCAGGGGCTGGGTGTCGTCACACTGTTCTCGGTCTGCCTTTCCCTGATTGCCGTCGGCATCTCCGGACCGCTGCCCCACTGGCTGGGCGGCGAAGAGGCCATCCGGGCGGACGGATCGGCCTATTTCAGGATCTATGCGCTCTTCCTGCCGATGATGCAGTTGGGCTTTTTCGCCAGCACCATGCTGCAATGCAGCGGCGAGATGAAACTGCCCAGCCTGCTGAACATCGGGATGTGCGTGCTCGACGTCATCTTTAATTTCCTGCTGATCTTCCCGACCCGGGAGGTCTCGGTATTGGGTGCATCGATGACCCTGCCGGGCGCCGGGATGGGTGTACGTGGAGCCGCGCTGGGCACCGGTCTTGCGGAGGCTGTCATGGCCTGCCTGATCTTGTATTTCCTGCTGGTCCGCAACAAAGATTTGGCGATTGTGCATGAGAGCGGGTCTTTCCGTCCTACGCGCGAGTGCCTGCGAAGGGCTTTCGGCATTACCGGCCCGATGTGGCTGCAGAACCTCGTGATGCGGGGTGCTTACGTGATGAGTACGCTCATCGTTGCCCCGCTGGGTGCCGTTTCCATCGCAGCCAACTCTTTTGCCATCATTGCGGAAAGTTTCTGCTATATGCCGGGTTACGGTATGGGAGACGCGGCCACTACGCTGGTAGGGCAGAGCCTGGGAGCCAGGCGCAAGGACTTGGCCCGGGGCTTCGCAAGAGTGACGCTGGCCCTGGGCGTGGGGATGATGGTGGCGCTGGCCATCGCCATGTTCTTCCTGGCAGAGCCCATCATGCGCCTGCTGAGCGTCGATCCCGACGTCGTGGCGCTGGGAGCCCGCTGCCTTCGCCTGGAAGCCTTCGCCGAGGCGGGCTATGCCACGGCCATCGTAGCCAACGGCGCCTGTGTCGGCGCCGGCGACACGAAAGTCCCGGCTGCGATGAACCTGATCAGCGTCTGGATCGTCCGTATCGGCCTGGCGCTTGTACTTACGCCACGCCTGGGCCTGATAGGCTATTGGATTGCCATGTGCATCGAGCTGAACGTGCGCGGCGCCTTCTACCTGATCCGGGTCAGCGGACAGCGCTGGATGGGTCACAATTTGGTAAACAACACAGACTCAATATATGAAAACGATTAAGAATCAAGAATTCGGCGGCGAGCGACCCCTGTTCGAGGTCCACGGCGCCCGCCTGGAGAACATCACCATCGTCGATGGCGAATCGGGTATCAAGCATTGCAGTGACATCGAGGCCGACGGCTGCCGTTTCTACGGCAAATATCCCTGGTGGCACGTGGACCGCTGCCTGATTACGAACTGCTACTTTGCACCGGGTTCCCGCTCGGCCATCTGGTATACGAACGACCTGGAGATGCGCGACTGCACGATCGACGGACCCAAATTCTTCCGCGAGATGCGGAATGTCCGGCTCGAACGCGTGGTGATCAACGATGCCGACGAGACCTTCTGGAAAGTCGACGGCCTGAAAATCAAGGACGTGGAGCTGCACGGCGGAACCTATCCCTTTATGTTCTCGCGCAATATCGAGGTGGACGGACTGGTGAGCGACGCCAAGTATGTGTTCCAGTACTGCCAGAATGTAGTCGTCCGCAATGCGAAGATTACGACCAAGGATTCTTTCTGGGAGTGTGAGAACGTGACCATCTACGATTCCGAGCTGGACGGGGAATATCTTGCCTGGCATTCGAAGAACGTGCGGCTGGTGAACTGCAAATTGAGCGGCGAGCAGCTGCTTTGCTATGCGGAGGACCTCGTTTTGGAGAATTGTACGTTCGACGCCGCCTGCGACCGCATGTTCGAATACTCGACCGTTCAGGCCGATATCCGTGGCCACGTGGAGAATATCAAGAATCCGACGTCCGGACATATCGTGGCCGACAGCATCGGCAGCGTGACGATCGACGAGAATATCCGCCAGCCCGCAGACTGCGTGATCGAGGTTCGCAAATGAAAGCCCGGTTCGACTTCGAAACGCCCGTCAACCGGCGCGACAGCGGCAGCTACAAGTGGGACGCCGATCTCCCGGAAGGTGTGGTTCTGACGCCGGCGCAGCGCGAACGCGTCATCCCGCTCTGGGTGGCGGACATGGATTTCCAGGCTGCGCCCTGTATCCTCGATGCGCTGCGCCGCCGGGTAGAGCACGGTGTGTTCGGCTACACGCGCGTGCCCGATTCCTATTATGATGCAGTCATCCGCTGGTTCGGGCAGCGGCACGGCCTTGCCCTGAAGCGCGACTGGATTCAGTACACGACCGGCGTGGTGCCGGCGCTGTCGGCCGTCATCAAAGCGCTGGCCAGGCCCGGCGAGGGCGTCATCGTCCAGACACCCGTCTATAATTGTTTCTTCTCCTCCATCCGCAACAACGAATGCCGGATTGTAGCTTCGCCGCTGCTTCGCCGCGACCTGCCTGACGGCGCTTTTACCTATGAGATGGATTATGAAGGACTGGAAGCGGCCTGTGCCGATCCCTCGAACCGCATCCTGCTGCTGTGCAACCCGCACAACCCGGCCGGCCGCCGCTGGCGGGCGGAAGAACTCCGCCGCGCCGGCGAGATTGCCTTCCGTCACGGCGTCGTCGTGGTCTCCGACGAAATCCACTGCGAAATCGTACAGCCCGGAACGGCCTACGTGCCGTTCGCGGCGCTGGGCGAATCCTTCCTGCACGGTTCGGTGACGCTTTGTTCTCCTTCCAAGAGTTTCAACACAGCGGGCCTGCAGATCGCCAACATCATCACTGACCGCCCCGATTGGCGGGAGAAAATAGACAAGGCCATCAATATCAACGAAATATGTGATGTCAATCCTTTCGGCCCCGTCGCGGCGGAAGCAGCATACTCGGATGAAGGCGCCTGCTGGCTCGAGGCGCTGGACGAAGTCATCTGGCACAACTATGAGACGCTCCGCGCTCAGTTCCGAAGTGCGCTGCCGGAGTTCCCGGTGGCCGCTCTGGAAGCAACCTATCTGGCCTGGATCGATACCTCGGTCCTGCCGCTTCCCTCGGAGCGGATAGAAACCGAATTGCTTCAGGGTGAGCAGGTCTGGATCAATGCCGGCAGTATGTACGGCGCCGACGGCTTCATCCGCATCAATCTGGCCTGTCCTTCCGCCCGCCTGCAGGAAGGACTGGACCGCATCGTAACCGGTCTGCAGCGGCTGCTGCGGGCCTGATTTTGACTTGACTATGAAAAAGAAAACCATCCTTCGCATCTTATTGGCGGTCCTGCTGGCCGCCATCCTGGGCGGCTGCGTCTATCTGAACAGCCTGATGCCCATCATCACGGGGTACGCGGCCAAGAACCTGGCATCCGACGTTTTCGTCTCCGGCCGGGAACCGGCCGACGTGGAGGCACTCGACCTGAACTTCTCCTTCATCAAGTTTACCCGCAACAAGGTGGATTTTGAGAACCATACGGTGACAAGCCGTTTCCTCTGGAGCAAGTCGCAGGCGCTTTACCGCGAGGGCTATGGCGTGACGCTGCTCCGCGGGAAGAATGCCCTGGCCAGGCTGCAGGCGCAAAAGTATCCGGATGTGGTCAATATCCCCGGGCCTGAAACGCTGCTTCCCGGCGATTCGGCGCTTACGGCCCGGCTGGCGCCCATCGCCAAGGCATTGGTCGACGACCAAGCCTATAATGGTACCCCTTTCGCGTTCATCGTCGTCCATCAGGATGGCGTTGTGGCAGAGCGGTATCGCGAGGGCATCACCGCCGATACCCGGCTCCTGAGCTGGAGCATGGGCAAGAGTTTCACCAATGCACTGGTGGGTATCATGGCCGGCGACGGTCTGGTGGATATCCACGCCCCGATGGACATCCCCGAGTGGCAGGGTGACGGCAGGGCCGCGATCACGCTCAGCGACCTGATGCAGATGCAGAGCGGCCTGGAATGGAACGAAAACTACGGCACCCGTTCCGACGTGAACCTCATGCTGCACCGGGAGGAGGATATGGGCCTGTTCGCCCTGTCGAAGCCCCTGATGGCCAAGCCCGGCACTCACTGGTACTATTCGAGCGGCAGCACCAACATCATCATGCGCTATCTTCGCGGCCGATTCGCCTCGGAAGAGGAATTCCTTCAATATATCCACGAGCGTCTCTTCGATCCGCTGGGTATCGACAATCCCTGCTTCGAACCCGATATGAGCGGAACGCCGGTTGGCTCGTCCTATCTGTACGCCACCGCGCGTGACTTCGCCCGTCTGGGTCATATGTACCTTCACGACGGTTGTGTCGGAGAAGAACGGCTCCTTCCGGAGCATTGGGTGGAATACACAACCACCCCGGCTTCCGACAGCAAGGGCGGTTACGGGGCCTGTTTCTGGCTGAACCGCGGCAAGACCTATCCTTCCGCGCCGGAAGACATGTATTCCTGCCAGGGGCACGACGGGCAGATGATTTTCATCATCCCCTCCAAGGAACTGGTAGTGGTCGTGCTGGGCTACTCTCCGAAACCCGACCGCGTGATCGAGTTTGACAGACTCCTTGGCGACATCATCGACCAGACCGGGAATCCGCAAAAATAAATAAGGGGAACGTCCGGATTCTTTGTATATTTATCAGAATCTCCTGAAAACAATAACAAATCGATAACAGATGAGATATTTCAGACTCCTGCTTCTTTCCCTGCTGCTGGCGGTACCTGCATTCGCACAGATGCAGCCCGTCTCCTGGAAGGCCGAAGCCGTCCAGGTGGAAGGCAACACCTATGAAATCCGCGCAACCGGTACGATTGCCGGTGCCTGGCACATCTACGACCTGACCGATTATGGTTCCAGCGGCCCCAACGGCACGATCTTCACGGTCGATGCCGGCGACAAGGTCAAACTCATCGGCGACCCGTACATTTCCTCGGAAGTGCACAAGGGCTTCGACGATGTGTTCGGCATCGAGATCGGCACGTGCGGCAGTCCGGTGGTCATCTGCCAGAAGGTGGAACTGCTGCAAGGCAATGAAGTATCTGTCCCCGTGACGGTGGAATGGCAGGCCTGCAACGACGAGAACTGCATCCCCCCGGACGATTTTTCGGTGAATGTGACCCTGCCAGGCGGTGAGGGCCTGCCTGTCCTCGCACCGGCAGAGCCTGAAGTCGATCCGAATGCGACCGCGCCCGGGGAAGGCAAGTCCATCTGGGGCCTGATCCTCGAGGCGATCGCCTGGGGCTTCGTGGCGCTCCTGACGCCCTGCGTGTTCCCGATGATCCCGATGACGGTGAGCTTCTTCCTGAAGCAGAACCAGGCCGTGGAAGGGGAAGAGAAGAAGAAAGGACGCGGCAAATGGCTCGCGAGCATCTTCGGCCTTTCCATCGTAGCGCTCTATACGATTCCCATCGCCGTCATCATCCTGATCACGTACTTCGCCGGCGGCGAAGCCGTGACGGCCGACATCTTCAACTGGCTGGCTACGCACTGGCTCCCGAATATCATCTTCTTCCTGATTTTCATGATCTTCGCGGCATCGTTCTTCGGCGCTTTCGAAATCACCCTTCCGAGTTCCTGGCTCAACAAGTCGGACGCCAAGTCCAACAAAGGGGGCCTGGCCGGCGTGTTCTTCGTGGCGCTGACCCTCGTGCTGGTTTCGTTCTCCTGCACGGGCCCGATCGTAGGCTCGGTGCTTATCAAGAGTACGCAGGGACAGTTCTGGGAGCCGATCATCACGATGCTGGCCTTCTCGGTCGCCTTCGCCCTGCCGTTCACGCTCCTGGCCTTCGCCCCCTCGCTCCTGGACAAACTCCCGAAGAGCGGCGGCTGGCTCAACAGTGTGAAAGTGGTGCTCGGCTTCGTTGAGGTAGCGCTCGGCTTCAAGTTCCTGAGCGTCGCCGACCAGACCTATCACTGGGGCCTGCTCGACCGCGAGGTCTATCTGGCCATCTGGATCGTGGTCTTCACCCTGCTCGGCCTCTATCTGCTGGGCAAGATCCGCTTCGCCTACGACTCGCCGGTGCAGCACCTGAGCGTATTTCGCTTGATATTGGTCATCGTGGTTTTCACCTTTGTGGTCTATATGATTCCGGGTATGTGGGGTGCGCCGCTCAAGGCCCTCTCGGGCTATCTTCCGCCCATCACTACGCAGGATTTCGTGCTTGACCCGGCGCAGCACGGAGGAGGAGGTACGACTTATGTGGTCGGTCAGCCCCAGGAAGATGAGAATGGGATTCCGACCCATCGCAAATACGCCGACTTCCTCCATATGCCTTACGATATCCCCGCCTTCTTCGACTATGAAGAAGCCCGCGCCTATGCCGCCAAGGTCGGCAAGCCCATGCTGCTCGACTTTACGGGCCACGGCTGCGTGAACTGCCGGGAGATGGAATCACGCGTCTGGAGCGATCCCCGCGTCCTGAAGATGATGAAGAACGACTATGTGGTCTGCTCGCTCTACGGCGACGACAAGAAAGTGCTCGACCAGAAGGACTGGGTTACGACCGAAGACGGTAAGGTCCTCAAGAGCCTGGGCAAGATCAACTCCTACTTCATGATGAAACGCTACCACGTGAATGCCCAGCCTTATTACGTGATCCTCGATCCGGTGACGGAAAAGAACAAGGTGCCCGCCCGCAGCTACAACCTCGACGTGGATGAATATGTGGCCTTCCTGGAAAAGGGACTGGAATAGTTTTTGTTAGCTAAAACCCTCGTTATGAAAAAGTTTATCCTCTCCTGTATCTTGCTTGCCGGCATGTCGACGGCAATCAGCGCCCAGGGCATCGCTGAAGGTGCCAAGGCCCCCGATTTCTCCGCCAAGAAGGTGGATGGTACGACTTTCACGCTTTCCTCGCTCCAGGGAAAATACGTAGTGATCGATTTCTGGGGCAGCTGGTGCAAATGGTGTATCAAGGGATTCCCCGATATGAAGACGGCTTATGCCAAGCATAAAGGGAAAGTCGAATTCGTCGGCATCGCCTGCCGCGATACGGAAGAAAAGTGGAAAGCTGCTACCGCGAAGTATGAGCTTCCGTGGATCAGCGTGCTGAACCCCGCTGACAACGATCTGGTACAGGTCTATCAGGTGAAGGGCTTCCCTACGAAGATCGTCGTCGACCCCAAGGGCAACATCGCCAAGATCATCCTCGGTGAAGATCCTGCCTTCTACACTTATCTGGACAGTGTTTTGGATTAGTTAAAAAATAATTGGTTATTAGGGAATGCGGGGCCCGCGCGAGATGCGCCGGCCTCGTTTTTTTTTTGAGGGGAGACTGCAGGAAATCTGTAGTATTGGGTAGAAAACTATTCATCTCAATAAACTACAACCTATGTCAGTCAAACACTTCTTCAAAGGGATGTTCCTCGCGCTGGCGCTGGTACTGGTCTCTGCCCAGACAGTTTCCGCACAGAACATCACGCTGAACTTCGACAGGACGCCGCTCAAGACCGTCCTGAATGAGATCCAGAAGCAGGTGGACTACACGTTTGTCTACAACGACCAGCAGGTCGGTGCCGACAAACCGGTCACCATCCACGTCCAGAACGCCGGCCTGACCGCCGTTCTCGACCAGATGCTCCATCCGCTGAACATCAACTACAAGATTCTCGATCGTCAGATCGCCCTCTCACCGGCCGCTACGACGGCCCAGCAGCAGGGCCAGGCCGGCCGCGGGGGCGCCATCGTGCTCAAAGGCCGCATCACCGACCAGGACGGCATGCCGGTCGCCGGCGCCGCTGTCCAGAACGTCACCGAGAAAACCTACGCCATCACCGATGTCAACGGCAACTATACGCTGGCGGTCAAGAATCCGCGCAACAGTACCATCGAGGTGACCTTCCTCGGCATGGACACGGTTACCGAGCCGCTCAACGGCCGCAGCAATTTCGATGTGCAGATGACCTACAGCCGCATGTTCATCGAAGGTGCGGTGGTGACCGGTTATCAGGAAATCCAGCAGAAGAAGGTGACGGGCGCCATCGCCACGGTCAACTCCAAGACCATCGAAGAGCGTTACACACCGAGCCTGATGCAGAACCTTGAAGGCCGCGTGGCCGGTCTTTCGACCTACGGCGGCAAGCTCACCATCCGTGGTGTCAGCTCCATGTACGCCGAGGCCAACCCGCTGCTCGTGGTGGACGGTCTGCCGATGGAAGGTTCCATCGACGACCTGAACCCCTACGACATCGAGAGCATCAACGTTCTGAAAGACGCGGCCGCCGCGGCTATCTACGGTGCCCGCGCTTCCAACGGTATCATCGTCATCACGACCAAGAGCGCCCGCGAAAAGGGCAAGATCGACGTGGACTTCTCCTCCAACGTCACGGTCTTCTCCAAGCCCGACATGGACTATGCGCACAACTTCTATATGAATGCCGAGCAGCAGATTGCGCTGGAGAAAAACTACTACGACTACTATTATTTCCACAATGAAGGCGAGGTTACCAATCCGGCCCAGACGATGGAACAGAACCTGCTGGCCGGAACCGGCTACGTTTCGCCCATCGATTACGCCTACTACCGGATGTTCATCGGCGAAGGCACCCAGGCTGAGATCGACCAGCTTTGCAACCAGCTCTCAAAGAACAATTTCGCCCAGCAGTATGCCGATGCGGTCTACCGCCGTCAGCTGATGCAGCAGTACAACCTGGCCCTGCGCAGCCGCTCCGACCGTTTCCAGAGCAACTTCGTCGTGAACTGGCGCAACGACAACGCCGGCGTCATCAATACTTTCGACCGGCAGATGCAGATCAGCTACAAAGGTTCCTACGACGTCACCAAGTGGCTGACCGCCACGGTGGCCGTCAACGGCATCTACGGCAACCAGCGTGCGAAGGGTTATACGTACAACGGTTTCGACAGCCCCTGGATGGCGCCTGCCTATGAGAGCCTCTACAATACGGATGGAACCGACAAACTGCTCTATACCTGGTTCAACGGCAATCAGTACCGCGACAATACGGAAGGCGGCTATTTCAAGGAAACCGGCATCAACCTGGTGGACGAGTACTACAACAACGTGATCAATACCAAGCGCCAGTATATGCGCTATCACGGCGACCTTCTTTTCAAGATTGTCAAAGGCCTGACGGCCAATGCGCAGTTCGTTTATGAAACCGACCACCGCACGGCCGACTGGTACGCTACGCAGGAAAGCCAGGCTGCCAAGACGATCTACAATGCCTATACGGAAGTCGACCCTTACGGAAACGTTACGCACCTTACCCCCGCTTCCGGAGGTTTCCGTGCGGCCCAGAATGTGGACGGCCGTTATTGGACGGCTCGTGGCCAGCTCAACTATGCAGGCACCTTCGGCAAGCACGAAATCGTGGCCCTGGCCGGTCTGGAATTCCGTGAAACGCTCTATTCCGGCACCAGCGCCCTGATGCTCGGCTATGACGACCAGTTACAGAACGCTTCGACGGCCACGATCGACTTTGCTACCATCAGCCAGATGCGCTACAGCAGCAACTATATGGCGCTTGGCGGTGGCTTCCCGGCCGGACAGTTCGCCTACGACCCGTATATCCGCAGCAATATGGACCCTGTGGTCGAGCAGCATCACCGCTACGCTTCCGGTTACGCAAACTTTACCTATACCTATGACGAGAAGTACAACCTCTTCGGTTCCTTCCGTAAGGACTATGCTGACGTGTACGGCCTGAATGTCAAACTCCGCGGCCGTCCGCTCTGGTCGGCCGGTGTGGCCTGGAACATCAACAACGAGGAATTCCTCAAGCCGGTCGGCTGGATCAACGCCCTTAAGCTTCGTCTGAGCTACGGTGTCACCGGTAACATCTACCAGGGCGCCACCAGCTATATGACGGCTACCAGCACGGACCTGAACTACTATACCAACGAGCCGTTCGGTACCATCCAGAGCCCGGCCAACCCGAACCTCAAGTGGGAGCGGACGCTGACGACCAATGTGGGTCTCGATTTCTCGTTCGTTGAAAACCGTTTCCGCGGTTCCCTCGACTACTACCGCAAAGTCGGCAAGGACCTCTTCTCCTACAAGACCCTCGACCCGACCACCGGTTTCACCTCGATGTTCATGAACGTGGCCGATATGGTCAACAACGGTGTGGAACTCACCTTCACGGGCGACTGGATCCGTGAACGTCGCCGCAGTGATTTCGGCTGGAGCAGCACCTTGACCTTCGCCGTCAACAAGAACAAGATCACCAATGTGGAGAACGCTTCCACCCGGGCCTATGAACTGATTTCCAATCCGTATGTCGTGGGTTATCCGACCAGTGCCCTCTGGAGCTGGCAGTTCGCCGGCATCAGCGAGGCCGATGGCGAAAAAGGCCAGACCCTCTGGTATTCCGACAACGACCGCAAGACGCACAGCGCCCAAAGCGGCAGCGTCGAAACGATGGCGTATTCCGGACAGGCTGAACCGGTGGTTATCGCCGGCCTCGACAACCGTTTCACTTGGAATGGTTTGAGCCTGAGCATCCTGATGGCTTACTACGGCGGCCACGTGATGCGCGCGCTGAATGAGAATGAAACATTCGGTGTGGCTTCGGGTCAGGCTGTCCCCAGTTATTTCCTCAATGCCTGGACGCCTGAACACAAGACCGACACCCCGGGTATCGGCCGGTATTCCTCGAACTCCATCGGCCCCGAGTGCCGCTACAGCGACATCTCCGTCCGCAACGCAGCTTTCCTGAAGATCCGCAACATCGTGCTGGGTTATGAACTGCCCGAAAACTGGGCCCGCAAGATCGGTGCTTCCCGCGTGAACCTGCAGTTCCAGGTCGACAATCTGCCGGCCCTCTGGACGGCTTTCAACCCGGGTCGCGACATCCCGTATTATGAAAAGGGCGTCCGCTTCGATCCCGAGACACTCGGCATCCCGCAGCGCAGTTCCTATATCTTCGGTCTTCACATCAACTTCTAAGACATCCGCGCCATGAAAAAGATATTTGTTATCCTGACCACCTGCCTGCTGCTGGCCTCCTGCGCCGAGTTCACCGAACTGCAGCCCAAAGGCATGAACCTGCTTTCCACCGTCGATGAGCTGGAACTCCTGCTCAACGCCGAGTTTGAAGGCCCTACTTCGGATATGAAACGGATGTGCGGCGATATGATCAGCTATGCCAACATTCCCAACGAACTGGCTTCGCCGACGCCGTCGCGCTATACCATCATGCTGACCTGGGACGAGTCGAAAATCGAGACTTTCAATGACCTGACGGCCAGCGACGGCGATTATACTTCCATGTACGGCTTCATCGGCCGGGTTGCCAACCCGATTCTGAGCCGCGTGGCCGATGCCACAGGTGACGAAGCCAAGAAGAACCAGCTCAAGGCTGAGGCTTATACCCTCCGCGCCTGGGCCCAGTATATCCTGGTCAACAAGTTTGCGGCCGCTTACAATCCTTCTACCGCCGCCAACACGCCGGGTATCCCCATCCTGCTGGAAGACTGGGACATTTCCGAGCCTACCGAAGTCTGGACGGTCGCCGAGGTGTACGACCAGATCATCGCCGACTGCGACGCCGCCATCGCCCTGAACGCCCTTCCGCTGAACAATGTCAACCGGATGCGCATGAGCAAGGCTTGCCCGTATGCTGTCAAAGCACTGGCGCTGATGGCCATGCAGAAATTCGACGAGGCGGAGTCCGTCGCCAAGCAGGCGCTTGACATCAACAGCACCGTTTCCGATTACCTGGATGCCGCGCATACGACCATCACCACCGGCTATATGATTGGCGGACAGTATCCTTCCCTGTACTTGGCCAAACTCGAGCAGGAGGAAGACTATTTCCACACCTATGAC
This sequence comes from Bacteroidales bacterium UBA3290, assembly GCA_002361615.1. Lineage (GTDB taxonomy): Bacteria > Bacteroidota > Bacteroidia > Bacteroidales > UBA932 > Cacconaster. Next base: position 77,992 of record DETK01000010.1, on the reverse strand, counting down.
ATCATTTTCTACGAAGCCGTCAGCCAGGAAGGCGTCGCCCGCTTCGAGCCGGGCTACGCAACGTATTCCCGTATGTCCAGCATGGATATGATGTACGACTACTTCATGGGCGGCGAAGCCATGACAGGTGTACCTTGCTTCATGACTTTCGACCTGAACTCCAGCTGGAACACGTACGGCCTGAAGACACCGCATATGTACCTGACCATTGCCGAGTGCGAAATCCGCAAAGGCAATTTCGACGAAGCCATGAAGTATCTCGACGCCGTCCGCGTGAAACGCGTCGAGCCCGCGATGTATGCCCCGCTGCAGGGCAACGTTTCCACGAAGGCTGATGCGATCGCCCACCTGAAGCAGGTGTCTCACGGCGAATTCGTTTACACGCCGTACAACTTCATCATCCGCAAGCGCTGGAATCAGCTCGACGATATGAAGGAGACCTTCACCCGCGAACTCGTGGGCAAGACCTATACGCTGGCGCCGGATTCCAAGATGTGGATCTTCCCGTTCCCGAAGAATGCCATCAGCAACAACCCCAACATCGTTCCGAACAATCTTTAAGCTATTGAAATGAAAAGGTTATTTCTTACCCTTTCCCTGCTGTTCTGCTGTTTTCTGGGCCTCAACGCCCAGAAAAAGCAGGCGGTGAGCGTGCTCTATGTGGGCGGATCGCCTGAAATCGAGACCGTGGGCCTGGCGGAGAAACCCGACCCGGCCGTCGTCGCCAAGAGTGCGGCGGAGCGCACCGCGGCGTTTGAGAAATTCCTCAAAAAGAATTTCAAAACCGTCAAGGTCGTCGACGCCAAGGACTATCACTATTCGATGTCCGACTACTACGACGTGACCATCCTCGACGGTACGCCGGCGCCCATCGCGCCGGGGATCCGCGACGTCGACGAACACGGCCGGATGGTCCGTTATGCGCGTCCGCAATACTTCCCGCTCGACTTCAGCCGTCCCGTGATCACCATTGCCGAGGCCGGTGAAGAAATGGGCCGCCGCATCGGCACGAAGAACGACTGGTACTGCCTCTGCCTCGAAGACATGGCCCTCGGCTGGAATGCCTCGCATCCCATTTTCCAGGGCCCGGTGAAAGTCACCCTCGAAACCTCGATGCAACCCACGCCCCCCGCAGCTGCTGAAATCGCGGAAATGATGGGTGAGTCCCTGCCTGCCGAGACCGAGATGTTCCTGATGCAGACCATCAACTATACCGATAAGGTGAAAGATAATTACACGTATCGTGTCGGTATGGTTTCCCGTCCCGGCGGCTATCTGGATTCTCCGGAAACGGAAGTCATCACGGGCGGCAAGTGTGCCAAGAGTATCGATGCCGTGGCTATCGGTCGTCACGCCAACTGGCTGACCTGGGGCTTCGCCGCATCGCCGGCTTATATGACTGAGACCGCCAAGGCGCTCTTTGTCAACGCTGTGGTCTATATGAAACAATTTGCCGGACAGCATCCGATCGCCCGGAAATTCAACGACGGTGTTTCCACCCGCGACCATATCGGGATGGAACGCAACCGGATGAGCCGCTCGATGTGGGAAGCCTACAACGAGCAGAACCGCCAGTTCAACCAGTTGGTCGATAGTCTGAAGACTGTTATCAAAGACCAGAAGGCGCGGGGCGAGAAGGTTGACTCCAACATCGCCATCTATGAGAATTTCCCCGCGCAGAAAATGGTGACCTACCGGGAATTCCTGCTGCAGCAGGACCGTGGCAAAGGCCTCTATGCCGTGTTCGGTACCGACGAGAAGGCGTATCAGGACTACTACGACAAGAATTACGGCTGGTTCTGGTGCCCGGAAGGCTCCTATGAGCTGGCCATCGACGATGAGGTCCGCTATCTGGGCATTCCGAACAACGATATCCGCATCCTCGACAAGTGCATCTCGATGCTCGAAAAGAACGATCCGGAAAAAGACATTGCCGAGACCGTCCTGAAGCGTTACACGCTCTGCCGCTTCGAGACTGCGAAGGAATGGCGCGACTGGTACAACCGTTACCATGACAAACTCTTCTTCACGGAAAACGGTGGTTACCTGTGGTTGGTCAACACCTTCGAGAATGTGCCGGGCAACGATTACCGTGTCCGTCTTGCCGAGGAAGAAGAGGCCTATATGCTGGGCAAGGATTCCCCCCGTCGCGGAAATGATGCGCCGGCCTCACTGACCGATGACCGCAACCCTGTGTATCTCCAGGCCAGGGCTGTCAATACCGACAAAGGCAAGGACATCGTAGTCTTCCAGAAGATCCATCCGGGCTACCATACCTACGCCGTGGTGCCGGCCGACGAGGTTTTCGTGGTGACGACCGTCGAGATCGAGCTGCCCGCCGGCTATGAGAAGGTCGGTCCGCTCTACGTCCCCGAAGCCCAGCTGCTGGATGCTTCCGGTACGACCGTGTATCGCGGTACCGGCGAGTTCCGTCAGGCCGTCAAGGGTGAAGGCGAAGGCGAAGCTATCGTCACGGTGACCTACCAGTGTTGCAACAACAACACCTGTCTGGTCCCCGAAACCAAAACATTTACCGTAAAATTGTAAATGATGAAAAAGATATTTGTATTGATCCTCGGTCTGGCCGCTCTCATCGCCTGCACGAAGCAACCCGGCTATGTCATCAAGGGCCAGGCCGGCGACCTTGACGGTAAGGCTGTCCTTGCTTATAACCTGCCTGACGGAACGCCTGTCTGCGATACGGCGACGATGAACAATGGCAAGTTCACCTTCAAGGGCTCGGTGCCCGATGTGGTGATCGGCTCCGTCTCCCTGCTTCCGGCCGGTGAGGACCCCCTGCGCGCCAATGTCTATGTCGAAAACTGCCCGTTGACGATGAATGTCAACCTGGACAAGGTGATCGACTATGCGCAGTACGGCGGGAAACTCCTGTCGGACGTCACGACCACCGGCGGCCCGAACAACGAATTCTCGGACAAGTTCCAGAATGTCCGCAAGGTCGTCGGCCAGCGTCCTGAATTCCAGGAACTCGCAGCCGCACTGGAAGAAGTGGAGTCGATGGGCTACGCCGATATGGCCGCCTATCAGCAGAAGCAGGCCGAAGTCAGCAGCAAGTATGCCGACCAGATGCGCTCCTTCTACGACGCCGTTGAGGAAGAGAATATGCGTTGCATCGACGAGAACCCGGATGTCGAGGCGGCCGCCTATATGTTCAGCCGCTATGCCGGTTCCTTCGATACGGATAGATACGAGGCCGCGTACAACCGTTTCTCCGAGAAAGTGCGTAACAGTTTCCTCGCCTCGGATATGCGCGAAGAATATGCCGCCCGCAAAGCGACGCAGCCAGGCGCTCAGGCTCCGGATTTCACGCTGAACGATCCGGACGGCAAGCCTGTGACGCTGTCGTCGCTCCGCGGCCAGTATGTCATCGTGGACTTCTGGGCCTCCTGGTGCAAGCCCTGCCGCGCCGGTATGCCTGCGATGAAGGAACTCTACAAGAAGTATCATTCCAAGGGCCTCGAGATCATCGGCGTTTCCGACGATACCGACCACAATGCCTGGAAGCAGGCCATCGAACAGGATCAGACCCCCTGGATCCACGTGGTCGACGAATTCCCGATTGAAAACAGACCCGCACGGGTCGGTTTGCTCTATGGAGTCCATTACATCCCGTCCTACTTCCTGCTCGACAAGGAAGGCAAGGTCATCGGCAAGATGGAACACGAGGAACTGGAAGCCAAACTCGCGGAATTACTTGACTAATCAAAATCTTCTATATGAGAAATCTCTTACTCGCAGCGGCGGCCCTGGGGGCCGCCCTGCTTGTTTCCGCATGCGGCGGGAACAGTTACACGATTGAAGGCGTCGTGGAAGACCCTTCCCTGGAAGGGGCGAAAGTTTATAAGGTAGCCAGCTTCAACATCTCCGACTTGGTCGCGGATCCGACGCAGTCCATGCCGATGGATTCGACCTTGGTTCAGGAAGGAAAATACACGTTCTCGGGCAAGGTGTCCGACCCCGATTACTGTACGATCTATGTCGGTGACCTGACCGGCGGCAATCTTGCCGGCCACGCGACGGTCGTCATCGAACCCGGCGCCAGGATCAGCGTCATTACCGATGCGGACCATAAGACCCGCGTAGCGGGTACGCCGGCAAACGACCTGGTCCAGCAGAATGCCGAACAAGAAGAACGACTGGGCGATCAGATCATGGCTATCTATGACCGTCTTCGCTCCGGGGAGGCTGATGCCGAAGAATCCGCCCGTCTGGAAAAGCAGGCGGATGAAATCCGTGCACAGAAGCAGGAGGCCGATTATCAGTTCGTCAAGGAAAACATCAACAATCCGGCCGCCTGGTTCAAGTTGTATAACGTCGGTGTGATGACGGCAATGGATGAAGATGCCGTCGCGAAACTGAAAGACCTGATTGCCGGTGCGGAAGGCCGCACGAAGGAACTTGCGGACTATCAGAGCATCGTCGACCGTATCGCGGTTCTGGAGCGCACGGCCGTTGGCCAGCCGTTCACGGACCTGGCGATGGAAGATCCCGACGGAAATCTGATGCATCTGTCGGATTATGCCGGCAAGGGCAAGTATATCCTCGTCGACTTCTGGGCATCCTGGTGCGGCCCCTGCAAGGCAGAGATGCCTCACGTCGTGGAATTGTACAACCAGTACAAGGACAAAGGCTTCGACATCGTCAGCGTCTCGTTCGACAGCAAGAAAGAGAACTGGCTGAAGGCCATCCCCGAATGGGGTATGCCCTGGCACCATATGTCGGACCTCAAAGGCTGGGGCAGTGAAGGATCTTCCGCCTATGCGGTGAATGCCATTCCGCACACCGTACTCCTCGGCCCCGACGGAACCATCCTCGCCCGCAACCTTAGCGGCGACGAGCTCAAGGCCAAACTGGCCGAGCTGCTGCCGTAAGGGTTGATGCCGAAACCGGAATTAACGGAGCTCCACCTCGGTGGGGCTCTTTATTTTTGACTTGATGCTGCAGGTGATGTCGAGGAGGGTGAGGACCTGCTGGAGGGATTCGCTGCGGAAACTGGCGGTGAAGGTGTTGTTCATCACGCGGGCGTCGGCCACGGTGATATCGACGCCGTACCAGCGTTCCATTTTCTTGATGACCTCGCGGATGGGCGTGTTGTCGAACACCAGATAGCCGTCTTTCCAGGAGGTGTTGAGCTTCATGTCGGCTGTCTTGCGGGTGGGTTTCTCCAGCTGGGCCCTGGCGCCGACGACCACTTCTTCCTTCTCCCGGACAACGACTTCTGTCTCGGACTTTTCATCGAGCAGCGAGACCTTGCCGCGAACCAGCGTCAGCTTGAGGGCGGCATCATCGCTATACGTGGAGAGATTGAATTCCGTACCGGTGACCTTGACCGTGACGCCCCGGCTCGTGCGGACGTACATCGGCCAGTCGGGATTCGATTCGACCTTGAAATAGCCTTCGCCTTCCAGTTCCACCACGCGCTTGCCGTTCTCGAAGCGGGCGGGTGTGCGGAGCGTGCTGGCGCTGTTGAGGATGACCTCGCTTCCGTCGGGAAGGACGATCGTGCCTTTGACGCCGGGATTGACCTTGTAGCTGAGGACAGATTCGCCCTGGACGAGTTCGGGGATGGCAATGAGCTTTTCGTTCTGGGCCGTCAGACTGGCAACCTGGTCGTTGAGGCGGTTGTTGTCGTGCAGGACCCAGATAAAGGCGCCGACGACAAAGATGGCGGCGGCGCTGGCCACGGCACTGAGGATGCGCAGGCGCTTGCGCTTGGGCTCGACCACGTGCATGATCTGGGCCCGGGCCGCCTGGGAAGGTTCGCTGTCGGGCAGGTTGCCGAACAGGAAGTCGGCTTCGCGCTGCTGGAACTCCGCTTTGTGGGCGGAAGACTCGGCAACCCATGCGAGGACCTGCCGCCGCTCGTCGTCCGTAGCGGTGTCTGTGAAGTACCTATGTAAGATATCGTTCGTCATTTGTTCTAATTATACCGTTATCCCGTGTCCCTCCCTCAAAATAATAACGATTTGAAAACAGAGAGTTTGCTGCGGAACTGTTTCAGTGCCTTGACCATGTTGTACTCAACCTTTTTCACCGTCAATCCGGTCGATTGGGCGATTTCCTCGTAGGTCATGTTTTCGTCGCGGTTCATGATGAAGATCCTGCGCGTCAATTCGGGCATCTTTTCATACACCATGTCGATGATCCGTTTCATGTCGAGGGCGTCGATGCGCGAGATGATGGCCTCGCTGTCCAAGCTTTCGATAGCGAGGTTGACGCTGCTCTTTTCCAGCGGATCGGTGAGCCGGGTCCGGAGCATCGTCAGGTGGTTGAGCGCCCGGTTGCGGGCAATCGTGAAGAGGAACGAACGGATGTTGCGCTGCGGGTCGATCCGGTCACGGTTGGTCCAGAGGGAAGCGAAAGTCTCCTGGGCGAGGTCTTCGGATTCGGGCCCGTCGTGCACGTAGTGACGGATGAAATACTTTACATTTTCATATTCTGCCCGGAACAGCACTTCGTACGCTTCGGTGTCCGAAGCCTTGATGGCTTCGGAAAAAAGGCGGAGAATCTCCCGGTCGCTGCTGTTGTAATATGGAGGCACGATGCAAATTTAGTGAAAAAAAATAAAAGAGTAAAGCGTGAAAGTTACGGAGAATTCAGTAACTTAGCGACAAATTGGGGAATTATGGGAACTAAACAATTCGGTACTGTCATATTGCTGGTCTTGCTGCTCCTGCTGCCGGCTTCCGCACAGTCCCAGCAATCTTATCTGACATCGCGGACAGGCACGCTCGGCATCCGGCTGGATGGCGGTGTTTCGTGGTCGCAAGGTCGTGTCTTTGCCAATGAGCGGATTAGTCCGGCGTCGGTGGTCCAGCCACAGGGCGGCGTGGGCCTGTTCTTCAATTTCAGCCCGTCTTTCCGTCTTGGACTGGATTACAGTTACACGCGGATGCTGCGCGAACAGTTCGACAGCACCCTGAAGCCGCTGCCGGGAGGCGGCGTGGAGAGCGAGGCCTTCCGCGACCTGAAGATGAACTTCCACGGGGCGACAGTGCTGGCTGAGTACAATGTGCTGGGCTCCGTCGGCAACCGTCTTTCGCTGTATGTCGGTGCCGGTGCAGGCTTTCTGTCCGCTTCTGGCCATGCGTACACGATCAGGGTGAAGAATGAGGTCAAGGCTGATGGAACGGGCAATACGATCAGTATCACGGGCCATAATGAAGGGCACCGCTATGTCGCACCCTGCATTCCGGCGACACTGTCGCTGGAATACGCCTTCCTCCCGCAGGTGGCGCTCAGCTTCGGCGGAGGCTATCGCTTCATCATGGCCCGGGGGAACGGATACGCACCGAAAGGCCAGGCGTATGCTACGCTGGGCCTTCGTTTCAATCTTTCAAAATAAAGCATAAAGGATACACCCATGAAAAGAGTCGTTTTGTTTTTGGCGCTCCTGCTGTTTGCGGCCTGTGAACCCCCGCAACCTGAGATTACCATCACGCTGGAATCGGATTTCAGCGAAGTCATTGCGGCTATCCGGCAGTCGAACCAGTCGCTGGCGGACAAGCTGGCGCTGATCGAGGCGTCGGTGCGCGACGGAATGGCGGACAACGAGGCTGCGATGAAGCTGATTGAAACGGCCGTGTCCTCGCTCAATGGCTCGATGTCGGAGAAACTCGCTGCCATCGAGGCGGCGCTGAACGCGCAGACGACAAGCCTGGAGACGAAACTGTCGCTGATCGAGGCGGCGGTTGCGGCAGGGTTTGCGGACAGCAGTTCGCAGCAGGACCTGTTGCGTACGGCCCTCGAGTCGATGGGCGGTTCGCTGGAAGAGAAACTCGCGGCGATCGAGGCGGCTATCGGAAGCCAGACGACTTCGCTGACGGCGAAACTTAGCCTGATCGAAGGGGCGGTGCAGAGCGGATTCGCCGACGTGGCCACTGCGCAGGAACTGCTGCAGGAAGTGATTGACTCGTTGGGCGAGACGCTTGGGGAGAAGATAGCGGCCATTGAGAAAGCGGTCGGCAGCCAGACGACGAGTCTGGCGGCGAAGCTGGCGCTGATTGAAGCGGCGGTCGAGCAGGGGTTCGCCGGCCAGGCGGCCTCTCAGGAACTGATCCGGACGGCGCTGGATTCGCTGACGGGCAGCGTGGAAGATAAACTGGCAGCCCTGGAGGCGGCCATGGAAAGCCAGACGGTCAGTCTGGAGACGAAGCTGGATGCGGTGGCGGAAGCCGTGGAGGGAAGCAACGTTGCCGGTGATGAAACGTTGGATCTGATCCGCAAGGCGATCGAATCGATGAACGGCAACCTGTCGTCGAAGCTGTCTGCGATCGAGAAGGCGGTATCGGACCAGACGAAGAGCCTGGAGACGAAGCTCGACCTGATCGAAGCCGCTGTCAGCAGCGGCGTGACAGACATCAAGCAGGCACAGGACCTGATCCGCCAGGCGATCGACGGAGCAGGAACCTCTCTGGGCGAGAAGATTGCGGCGATCGAGCAGGCCATCGGCAGTCAGACGACGAGTCTGTCGGCGAAACTGGGCCTGATTGAGACGGCGGTGAAGAACGGCCTGGCGGACGAGAAGAAGGAGCTGGATCTGATTTCGCAGGCCCTTGGTACGCTGGACGGTGACGTGAAGGATAAACTGGATGCCCTTGAGCGTGCGATGACGAGCCAGACAAGCGGGCTGGAGACGAAGCTGGGTGCCATCGCGAAGGCGGTGGAAGACGGTTTCGTGGACGAAGGTAAAGCCCTCGCCCTGGTCCAACAGGCGCTGGGCACGCTGAAAGACAGCGTGGACGGCGTGAACACAGACCTGAAGGGCAAGATCGACAAAGTGACAGAAGCGGTCGGCAAAATCTCGACGGCGCTGACGGGGGACCTTTCCCAGAAACTGACGGAGATCTTCAATGCGATCCAGGGAATGAAGGACTACAGTGCGATTCTCGAGGAGATCTTGAAGGCTTTGGGAAAATTGGATCCCCAAGGCTCCCCGAAAGACCTTAAAGTCTGGTGTTATCCCAATGCGACCTTTGACCTCGATCTGTCAAAGTCCGTGCTGGTCAGCGATATCTATTGCGCGCTCGATGCGTCGCAGGACAGTTCCTATACGGCCGAAAACATCGAGACCGTTGAGTTCCTGCCTTTGAATGACTCTATCGCACCGATTCAAGTTACTTTTGAAAAGGACAAGCATTTCATCCGTTTCCATCCCGATACGAGCGGAAGCCGGGTTTGGCGCAGTTTTCAGGATTCCTCCGGGTTTAAGTATGAAGGTGTGTCAGGTCACCTGATCGTGACTGACCGTTGGAAGACGAAGGACACGATTTCCAACATGGTGACTCCGCGTGGGGAAAAACTGTTCAAGATCAGTTGGTTCAACGCCTCGGGTTTTTCCTGGCGTAAGAAAGTGTCCATCAGCCAGATCAACTACGACAAAGTGACCATCGTGTTGGATGAGTTTTCCAGGGTCCTCGGCTTCGACTATGATAAGTTGAAGGGTTGCCGGTACAGGATACAGCAAGAGTACGCGAAGCTCGGATCTGAAAAATTTGTTTCTTGCGTTTTCAAGCCGGAGGAAACTGCGTTGGAGGTGACGTTTACCGACGATTTTAAGGCAGGTGACCGTTTCGGTTTGATCGGGACAATTAGCGTCTGTGTCGAACCCGACGAGCGGTCTATCGCTTTCAGCCCTGTTCAAATGAAGTTCCGCTTCGACTTGACGGTGGAAATAACCGGAAATTAATATCACCGGATATTAAATATGAAAAGAGTCGTTTTGTTTTTGACACTTCTGCTGTTTTCAGCCTGTGAGAACCCGCATCCTGAGATCACCCTCACGCTGGAAACGGATTACAGCGAAGTCATTGCGGCTATCCGGCAGTCGAACCAGTCGCTGGCGGACAAGCTGGCGCTGATCGAGGCGTCGGTGCGTGACGGAATGGCAGACAACGAGGCTGCGATGAAGTTGATTGAGACGGCCGTGTCCTCGCTCAATGGCTCGATGTCGGAGAAACTCGCTGCCATCGAGGCGGCGTTGAGCGCGCAGACGACAAGCCTGGAGACGAAACTGTCGCTGATCGAGGCGGCGGTTGCGGCAGGGTTTGCGGACGGCCAGGCCCAGCAGGACCTTTTGCGTACGGCCCTTGAATCGCTGGGCGGTTCTATGGAGGATAAACTCTCAGCAATCGAAGAAGCCATCGGCAGCCAGACGACTTCGCTGATGGCGAAACTGGGCCTGATCGAAGGGGCGGTGCAGAGCGGATTTGCCGACGTGACCACTGCGCAGGAGCTGCTGCAGGAAGCGATTGACTCGCTGGGCGAAACGCTTGGAGAGAAGATAGCGGCCATCGAGAAAGCGGTTGGCAGCCAGACGACGAGTCTGGCGGCGAAGCTGGCGCTGATTGAAGCGGCGGTTGAGCAGGGGTTCGCCGGCCAGGCGGCCTCTCAGGAGCTGATCAGGACGGCGCTGGATTCGCTGACGGGCAGCGTGGAAGATAAACTGGCAGCCCTGGAGGCGGCCATGGAAAGCCAGACGGTCAGTCTGGAGACGAAGCTGGATGCGGTGGCGGAAGCCGTGGAGGGAAGCAACGTTGCCGGTGATGAAACGCTGGAGCTGATCCGCAAGGCGATTGAATCGATGAACGGCAACCTGTCGTCGAAGCTGTCTGCGATCGAGAAGGCGGTGTCGGACCAGACGAAGAGCCTGGAGACGAAACTCGACCTGATCGAAGCCGCTGTCAGCAGCGGCGTGACAGACGTCAAGCAGGCACAGGACCTGATCCGCCAGGCGATCGACGGAGCAGGCACCTCTCTGGGCGAGAAGATTGCGGCGATCGAGCAAGCCATCGGCAGTCAGACGACTTCGCTGTCGGCGAAACTGGGCCTGATCGAGACGGCGGTGAAGAACGGATTGGCTGACGAGAAGAAGGAGTTGGATCTGATCTCACAGGCCCTTGGTACGCTGGACGGTGACGTGAAGGATAAACTGGATGCCCTTGAGCGTGCGATGACGAGCCAGACAAGCGGGCTGGAGACGAAGCTGGGTGCCATCGCGAAGGCGGTGGAAGACGGTTTCGTGGACGAAGGTAAAGCCCTCGACCTGGTCCAACAGGCGCTGGGCACGCTGAAAGACAGCATAGACGGCGTGGACACAGACCTGAAGGGCAAGATCGACGAAGTGACAGAAGCGGTCGGTAAGGTCTCGACGGCGCTGACGGGGGACCTGTCCCAAAAACTGACGGAGATCTTCAATGCGATCCAGGGAATGAAGGACTACAGTGAGATTCTCGACGCCATCAAGACGGCCATCGATGATCCGGGCAAGATCAACGGCCACGCCTACGTGGACATGGGCGAAGTGACGATCGTTGATGGAGCTAATCAATTGAAAAAGAACCTCAAATGGGCCACCTGCAACATCGGCGCGGAGAATCCGTGGGACTACGGCGACTACTACGCCTGGGGCGAGACGGCCACGAAGGAGAGTTATGCTTGGACCAACTACATCTTTGCCAAAGACCCTTCTGATTATAATAGTGGGGTGAAGAAGTATTCCGAAGAAGACTCGTATAAGACGTTGTTTCCTGAAGACGATGCTGCGACGAGCCTTTGGAAGGATCCCTGGCGTATGCCGACGGAAGGAGAATGGGCGGCGCTACGCGACGAGAAGCTCTACACCTGGAAGTGGGAAACCAATTACAACGGTTCCGGCAAGAATGGCATGCTTGTGACCCGCAAGGAAGGAACCGGCCCTTGCGCCGGAAACAGCATATTCCTTCCCGCCGCTGGGCGCTGGTTCGAGTCCCAATGGCTCTATGGGGGTTCCCAGGGGTTTTATTGGTCCTCTTCTCTTGATACAGCTTTGTTCGCCATGGGCGTGGAGGTATTAGATTCAGGTTCCAGGGGGTTAACCGCCGACCGTTATGCCGGGCTCAATGTCCGTCCCGTCACAGAATAATTAAAAACCGGGAGTCCTTGTGACTCCCGGTTTTCATATCCTTTTCTTTTCGGGGCAGCGCCCCGTTAAATAAGTCGCCATCAGGCGACCGCCGGAGGCCGGTGCTTTGCTACAGCTGCTCATTAACGCACAACTCCCGGCATTAGCAAAGCACTAAGGCCGGGAGGCGCGGGGTTCGGGGCAGCGCCCCGTTAAAACTTATGAATCGCCAGGCCGCTGCGGAGCTTCGGCTCGAACCAGGTGGTCTTCGGGGGCATAATGTTGCCGGTGTCGGCAATGTCGATCAACTGCTTCATCGAGACCGGGTAGAGCGCGAAAGCGACTTTCATCTCGCCGCTGTCGACGCGACGCTTCAGCTCGCCCAGGCCGCGGATGCCGCCGACGAAGTCGATGCGGTTGGAGGTGCGCAGGTCGCCGAGGTTGAGGATCTTGTCGAACACGAGGTTCGAGAGGATCGTCACGTCGAGAACACCGATCGGGTCGTTGTCGTTGTACGTGCCGGGTTTCGCGGTGAGCGAATACCACACGCCTTCGAAGTACATCGAGAAGTTGTGCAGACCTGCAGGCTTGTAGGTCTCGCTGCACGTGCAGTGGCACGGGAACTCGCATTCGCACTTGCCGCCGTCCTTCGTGCAGTCGCACTTGCACTCCACGATGAAGTCTTTCTGCAGGGCTTCGAAGAACTGCTTGCCCGTCAGGCCGTTGAGGTCTTTGACCACGCGATTGTAGTCGATGATCTTCAGCTGGTTGTCGGGGAAGCACACGGCCATGAAGTAGTTGTACTCTTCGTTGCCGGTGTGGTTCGGGTTCTTTGCGCGGCGTTCGGCGCCCACGCGGGCGGCTGCCGCGGTGCGGTGGTGGCCGTCGGCCACGTAGAAGGCCGGAATCGAGGCGAAGATTTCGGTGATGCGGTCGATGTCCTTCTGGTCGTCGATCACCCAGAGTTTGTGGCCGAAACCGTCTTCATCGGCGATGAAGTCGTATTCGGGCACGCGGGCGATGTAGCGGAACATGATGGCGTCGAGCTCGGCGTTGTCGGGGTAGGCGAAGAACACCGGCTCGATGTTCGCGCTCTGGATCTGGACGTGGACCATGCGGTCGTCTTCCTTCTCCTTGCGGGTGAGCTCGTGCTTCTTGATGGCGCCAGTGGCGTAGTCGTCGGTGTTGGCGCAGAGGATGATGCCGTACTGGGTGCGTCCTTCCATCGTCTGGGCGTACACGTAGTAGTACTCACGGTCATCCTGCTTCAGCCAGCCGCGCTCCTGCCATTTCTTGAAGTTCTCGACGGCCTTGTCGTAGGTGCGCTGCTCGTGCTCGCCGGCGATCGGATCGAAATCGATCTCGGGCTTGGTGATGTGGAGCAGGGATTTCTCACCGGCCTCGGCCTTGGCCTCGACGGAGTTCATCACGTCGTAGGGGCGGGCGGAGACTTCTTTGGCGATGGCCTTCGGCGGGCGGATGGCGGCGAACGGTTTAACCTTTACCATAGCGTCTTATTTGTTGAGTTGGAAGGTACGGTCACCCGTAGCGAAGAACTTGCAGATCTGGTTCGCAGCGGCAAGGCCTGCGTTGATGTTGGCTTCGGCGGTCTCGGCACCCATCTTCTTGGGCGTTCCGAAATAGCGTTTGCCAAACTTCTCGGCGAACTCGGCAGCGCGCTCGGGCGCGACGTCGGCGACGTAGCGGAGGTCTTCGCGCTCGCTCATCAGGTCGAAGAGTTCAGCCTCGTTGATGACTTCCTTGCGGGCGGTGTTGATCAGGCAGGCACCCTTGGGCATGCGGCCCACGAGATTGCGGCCGATGGAGCCTTTGGTCTCCGGCGTGGCCGGAATGTGCAGCGACACGAAGTCGGAGTTTTCGTAGAGCGCTTCCAGGGACGGGGCGACCTTGGCACCGGTGGCTTCGATCTTCTCGTTGGGGAGATACGGGTCGAAAGCGATGACGTTCATGCCAAAACCCATGGCGAGCTTGCCCACGAGGCGGCCGACGTTGCCGTAGGCCTGGATACCGAGGGTCTTGCCCTTCAGCTCACTGCCGGTACCCGGCGTGAACTGGTTGCGGTTCATATAGATCATCAGGCCGATGGCGAGTTCCGCCACGGCGTTGGAGTTTTGGCCCGGGGTGTTCATCGCGACCACGTTATGGGCGGTGCAGGCGGCCAGGTCGAGGTTGTCGAAACCGGCGCCGGCGCGCACGACGATCTTCAGTTTTTTAGCGGCCTCCACCACGGCGGCGGTCACTTTGTCGGAGCGGACGATCAGGGCGTCGGCATCGGCGACGGCAGCGATCAGTTCGGCTTCACCCGGATATTTTTCAAGCAGGGCGAGGGTATGTCCGTTTTCCTCGGCAATCTTGCGGATGCCGTCCACGGCGGCCTTCGCAAAGGGTTTCTGCGTAGCGACTAAGATCTTCATGGCAGTCCTATCTGTGAAGTTTCTCGAAATCCTGCATGCAGGCGACGAGGGCCTGGACGGCCTCTTTCGGGCAGGCGTTGTAGAGGGAGGCGCGGAAGCCGCCGACGCTGCGGTGGCCCTTGATGCCGACCATGCCGCGTTCCTTGGCGAAGGCGAGGAACTCGTCCTGGAGGTTCTCATAACCCGGAGCCATGACGAAGCAGACGTTCATGATCGAACGGTCCTCCTTGGCGGCGGTGCCCACGAAGAGCGGGTTGCGGTCGATCTCGTCGTAGAGCAACTGGGCTTTCTCGACGTTGATCTTGTGGATGGCCTCGACGCCGCCGATGCCCTTGAGCCACTTCAGGGTCTCGGTCATGACGAAGATCGGGAACACCGGCGGGGTGTTGAACATCGACTCTTTCTCGATGTGAGTGCGGTAGTCGAGCATCGTAGGGAGGTAGCGGGAGACCTTGCCCAGGATGTCCTTGCGGATGATGGCGAAGATCACGCCGGCAGGGCCGACGTTCTTCTGCGCGCCGCCGTAGATGAGGGCGTACTTGCTCACGTCGACCGGACGGCTCATGATGTCGGAAGACATGTCAGCCACGAGGTTGACCGGGCAGTCCATGTCGTACTTGATCTCCGTGCCGTAGATCGTGTTGTTGGTGGTGATGTGGAAGTAGTCGAGGTCGGTCGGGATCTCGTAGCCCTTCGGGATGTAGCTGTAGGTCTTGTCGGCCGAGGAGGCGATGCAGATGGCGTTGCCGATGCCCTTGGCTTCCTTGAGCGCCTTCTTGGCCCAGACGCCCGTCTCCAGGTAGCCGGCCTTGTTCTCGAGGAGGTTCATCGCCACATAGAGGAACTGGAGCGAAGCGCCGCCGCCGAGGAAGACCACTTCGTAGTTGTCGGGGATGTTGAGGAGTTCTTTCCAGAGTGCGCGGCACTCGTTCATCGTCTCCTCCCATTCCTTCGAACGGTGAGAAACAGATATGACCGGCATCCCGGTACCTTTGAAGTCTTGCAATGCTGCGATCGCTGCGTCGATGGCCTGCTGGGGCAGAACGCAGGGACCTGCGTTGAAATTGTAAGCTTTTTTCATAAAATTATGGTTGTATTAAAGTGTTTTTGAAAAATTGTTTACGTAATCTGCAAAAGTAATCAAATTATTTGACAATTATTTGACAAAATGCCAATTGCTTCCGAAAGTCTTCGATCTGTGAGAGACGCACCCGCACTTCGAGGCTGCAGTCGAGGTCGAAGGACTGTCGCAGGGGGGTGATTCCCATGTCTTTGAGGACTTTCATCACGTCGTTCATCTGCAGATAACCAAACTTCAGGGTGAAGTGCTCGCCGGCCACTTTTTCCACGATGCGGGCGTTCGCGAGCGCATCCTGCGTGGCGGTGCGGTAGGCGCGGATGAGCCCCGGGACGCCGAGCTTCACGCCGCCGAAATAGCGTACCACTACCACGAGGATGTCGCTCAGCTCCTGGCTCAGCAACTGCCCGTGGATGGGCCGGCCGGCCGTGGAGGAAGGCTCCCCGTCGTCGCTCAGCCGGTACGGCTCGCCCGTCAGCCCGAGGCGCCAGGCGAAGCAATGGTGCCGCGCGTCAAAGTATTCCTTGCGTACGGCTGCGAGAATCTCTTTGGCCTGATCTTCCGTCTCGACCGGGTGGGCAAAAGCCAAAAACTTACTGCCCAGCTCTTTGTAGATACCCTTGGCGGGCGCGGCAATCGAGCGGTAGGTGTCGGAAATTGCATTCATGTGGTAAAAGTACGCAAAAATTTGGTATATTTGTGTTATGGTACATCAATTCAGAGCAACGATACCCGAAAGCAAGGTCTTTTACCGGGTATATGAGATTAAGGGCGAGATGACGCTGTTCCGCTTCAACAGTTTCATCACCGACAACCTGGCGTTCTCTCCCGACCAGATGGTCATCTTCGAAGGTTTCGACGAGAAGGGCAAGCTCTGCAGCGAGTACGGACTCTTCGACATGGGCGACGGCGCCATGGACACCGTCACCTTCGACAAGGTACTCGAGCGTGGCGAGACGGAACTCCACTTCGTGTTCGACCTCCGCAACGACCGCTACATCAAACTTGTGTATGAAGGGCAGGTGCCGTACCTGCCTATGCGAGCCTATCCGGCCCTCGTGGAAGAGAAAGGCCAGAATCCCGACCAGTTCCACGTCCGCTTCGAAGAGGAGCCCGCTGTTCCCAAGCTTCATCCTTCCCGCGTGGCGGACAACTTCCCCAGCTTGGATGACGAACTGGACGATCTCGACGACGAAGAGGAAGACGATGACGCCGAAGACCGGATCTTCGACGACGGTGAAGGAGAGGAACTCTACGACGAGAGCGAAGGGAAGGAATAGCAACCCCGGATGCCCACCCTGCAAATCATATTGGGACCGACCGCGGTCGGAAAGACGGACTATGCGATCGCCGAGGCGCTCCGCGTCGGCTCGCCGGTCGTCTCTTGCGACTCGCGCCAGCTCTACCGCGAGCTGCGCATCGGCGTGGCGCGTCCCGACGACGCGCAGCTCGCCGCTGTGCCACATTACTTCATCGCCGACCGCAGCATTTCGGAACCCTGTTCGGCCGGAGCCTATGAGCTGGAGGCGCTGCAACTGCTGGAGAAGCTGTTCCGTGACCACGAAACCGTGGTCATGGCCGGCGGCTCCGGTCTCTACATCGACGCCCTGTGCAACGGGCTGGACGATTTCCCCGATGCGGACCCGGAGCTGCGGGCGCAACTTTCCGAGCGCCTTCGCACAGAGGGTGTCGCCGCGCTGCGGGCCGATCTCCGCGTCCTGGACCCGGAAACCTATGCGACCATCGATCCGGCCAATGGCCAGCGCATCGTCCGCGCCTTGGAAGTGACCATCGCCACGGGCCGCAAGTATTCCTCGTTCAAGACACATCCCGCCAAAGAACGTTCCTTCACCATCGTAAAGACTGGACTCAAGCGCCCGCGCCCCGAGCTTTACGCCCGCATCGACGCCCGCGTGGACCGGATGATGGAGGAAGGCCTGCTTGAGGAAGCGCGTGCACTGCTCCCGCACCGCAGCCTTCCTGCACTCAATACAGTGGGCTACAAGGAATTGTTTGATTATTTCGACGGCCGCTACGACCTCGCCGAAGCGGTCCGCCTGATCAAGCGCAATACCCGCCACTACGCCAAGAAACAGCTCACCTGGTGGGCACGCGATCCCTCGATCCATTGGATCGACTTATGATTGGCACGGTTTTCTCTTTTCCCGGTATAAGCTTTCAACCAGCTACCGAAAACACCCTTATTTGAGATGAAAAGATTGATAGAAGTGGTACTGATGCTTTGCATCGTAATGATGTGTACCACCTCGTTTGAGGCACAAGGCCAGAGTCGTCGTTCCGGTGGTGGTTCTTCCCATTCGCCGCGGACGGAGCACCGCGCCCCATCGGGGCACAGCGGGCCGACTACGAAGATGTCGTCGCCCCGCAGCAATAACCACGGCAGCGTCAGCCGCAGCGCCAGCCCTCAGGTCAACCGTAGCCAGGCACCTCGCGTGAGCCGTAGCCAGGCCCCGCAGGTCAATCGCAACCAGGCGCCTCGCGTGAGTCGCAGCCAGGCTCCTCAGGTCAACCGTAGCCAGGCACCCCGTGTGAGCCGCAGCCAGACCCCTCAGGTCAACCGTAGCCAGGCACCTCGCGTGAACCGCAGCCAGGCTCCTCAGGTCAACCGCAACCGCAACCACAGCGGCAGCGTCGCGCGGAGCAACCGGCCGAGCGACCGGCCCAGCGTCACACGCTCGCCCCGCGGATCCGGCTCCGCCGTTACCCGCAACAACGCCCCTCGACCGCGGTCCGGTTCAAACCACAGTTCCGCGATTGCCCGCAACTCCCGTCCGGGCCATGGTCCGGCAGTAGGGCACAACCACCGTCCGAGCCATGTCGCGCCCATCCACCGTCCGGCGCATCGTGCACCGATCTATTCCCGTCCGTATCTGGAGCCCCGTCACCGTCCGATGCCGTCCTATCACCGTGGCTACCATTACTTCGGCCATCGGATCCATACCCTTCCCATCGGCTACTCGCTGGTCAGGGTCGGCTACCGTGACTACTACTATTACGACGGCATCTATTATCGGCCGTACTGGGACGGCGGCTACTACGTCTGCCGTCCGCCGCTGGGAACACGCATTGCCGCGACCCTCTTCGACGTGGCCATGACGACCATTGCGATCAACACCATCCGCAACGAAATCGAGCGTGCCCGGGCCGCAGCCGAGCTTTCGAGCATCTACGCCGCCCGGAACGCCAGCTACACGGTCCGCACCAGCGACGACTACTACAACACGAACCTGCTCAATCAGGCCGGCCAGGACTACTACTACCAGGACGGGGTGTTCTACACCCTCAAGAATGGGGAGTACTGCGTGATCGAGGCCCCGATCGGCGCCCTTGTCGATGAAATCCCCGAAGATTACGACGAAGTCGAACTCGGTGGCAAGACCTACTACCAGGTCGAAGACACGCTCTTCAAGCCCACCATCATCGACGGCAAACTCCGCTTCGAAGTGGTCTGCAACCTGTAAGTAGAAGGTGGCCGGGCGTTACTCGGCCACCAGCACGATGGAGGCATCGAACGCCTTGTTGAGCGTGCGGGCGAAGCTGCGGTAGTCGGGATAGCGGGAGCGGTCGGCGTCGAAGGCTTTCAGATGCAGGAACTGGTCGACCGTCACGGTGCCGTCTCCAATCGTGATATCGGAAGTGAAGGACCCCCAGCCTTCGTCCAAACGGACGGGTTGGGGGATACTTTCGACCTTGTAGCCGGCCGGAAGCTGGTAGGTGACCACGTCGTGGCTGCAGTGTCCTTCTTCGTTCTGGAGCGGATTGATTCGGTCGCTTCGCTGGATGTAGAGCCGTTTGGCGAAAAGGTTCACCGGAATGAACAGACGTGTTCCCGTCACCCGGCTGAATGTACGGCTGTCCATCTCATAGCCGATTTTCAGGACGGGGCACCAGCTGGCCTCGCCATCGTAGGAATTGAAATTGTCTTCGACCGACGTGACCGCGAGGTCCTGCGGTTGGAAGCCGATGCCGGCAGTCAGCCGGTTCTTCTGTTTGTCAGCATCCCAGTTGCGAAACTCCAGCCAGGACTCGACGAGGTCGAGATGATATTCGTCGGTGACGGTGACATGCGCCGACCCGTCTTCGCGCAGTTGGACGGCAGCGCGGATGTCGGTACGGCGCAATGAATCAGCGTAACCGGGCACGGCGGTCATCCGGCCGCCATGCGGCGTGACCAGCAGGATGTCATGGCCGGCGACATGGCCGGGCCTGTAACCGAGCGGCAGGCGGTGGGTGCATTCGACCAGCAGTGTGTCGCCGGTCTCTTTCAAGGGGACGGCGACCATTACATGGTCGTGCTGCCCGATTGAACAGTAGCCCGGATACGGATGGGCCTGCCGGGTGTTGAGCACCGTGTACACGGACTCCACGCCGGCGGCCTGGAGCAGGCAGCGGAAATAGTTGCCTAACGCCTTGCAGTCGCCGTATCCCGTCTTGTCGACGGAGGAGCAGGGGAAAGGCCGGAACCCGCCGATGCCGTACTGGATGCTGACGTAGCGCGTCTTGTTGCAAAGATAGTCATACACGATTTTAACCTTTTCCAGATTGGTCTTGCAGTCCGCCGTCAGGGCAGCTATTTCGTCGATTCGCTCGGTCGGGAGGTCATCCGTGCCTGCCAGCAGTTCATTCAACCAGTATCCCAGCGCCTCCCAGCTGTACTGCTGGCCCGAAAATCCGTCATACATGAATTCCTCCGGGGAAGCCTGTACATGCGGTACGACCGCTCGGACGTCGGGCATCAAATGCTCTTCGGTGAAACCGGCATAATCGTCGAGCGTCCAGACAAAGGTCGTCGCGTTTGTCCGGGGCGCATCAAATCCAGTCGCGTGATAGTTCACACGGGTTCCGGCTGGAACTACGAGGGTGTAGGAGCCGTGCTGCAGCCGCGTCTTTTCGGTACGGACCGGCGAGTAGGCCGGGAAAACGGCGAATCCATTGCGATGCTGCACGGAATACTCGTATGTGACGGTGAAGGGATAGCGTCCGGAAGGGACATAGCCTGTCAGGTATCCGTCCTCGGCCAGGCCGCTTCCGATGGCGACGGTCTGCAGGTCGCTCTTCTTGATCTTCAAGGATTTCCCGCCTGGTAGATCCAGCGTACCCTTGAAGGCTGACAGCGCTTCGGACTGATTCGTTAAGACGCTGAACGTTGCCTCGCCTAGTCCGTGCTCGTCGTTCACGGTGACGACACGCTTCACCTGCAGGGTGCCTGCAGCCACCGACTGCATGGTGAAGGTCTCCTCGTCGCAGACCACGACGGCATGTTCCTGGGCCCCGGCATGCAGCGACAGGAGCAGCCCCAGCAGTATCGTCAGCCGTTTCATTGTTTCTTGAGGACGATGACGGATTCTTCGGTCTTGCAGAGATGCTCCCAGAACGCCCGGAAGTCAGCATAGTCGTTCTCCTGCACCAGCAGGGTGTTCAGGTCCATGCGGAATGACATCTGGACAAGGTTCCCCGCCTGCTGGCATTGGATGATGTAGGCGCTTCCGCCCGCAGCGGGCATACTGCCCCGCGTCGTGGCCGGAAGCTGTTCCACGGCAAAGCCATCCGGAATCTCAACGAGACACATGTAATTGATGCGCTGCTTGTAGGGGAAATCTACGGGCAGCTTGCGATTCTCGTTGCGGAACGCCTGGGCGTCGTGCCAGGCGGACAGGAAAGGCCGGATGTACAGGAAGTCTCCGGCGTTCTCCACTGGCTTTTCAAAGGAGTAGGTCACGTGAGCGACATTCCCGAGTTTGTCGGGCTCGTCGAGCGTCATCTCGATTACTTCGATGCCTTCGTCATTTTCCGTGTCTTCTATCCATGCTTCGGGCGTGTCAAAACTATGGTAGTTGGTCTTGACCGCACTGGCAATCTGGTTGACGGCCGAGATTTCGGCCGATCCCTTCGCCACTCCTTCCGCCGGAACGGGTGAGAGTTTTACCACCTGCGTCAGTGTGTTCGTGACGGGGATCGCCGTCAGGTCCACCCATTCCCCATGGCCGTCCAGATGCAAGAGTCGTCCCCGGGTCACCAGATAAGCAGGAGGAAGGACGTCGAGGTAGCTGTCCCTTCGGGAAGCGTCGAGATAACGGACGGTCCCGTCCGGCGCCTGGACGCGAAGGATGAACGTGGTGAATTCCGAAGAAGAGATATGGTAATCAAGCAAGGCCCCGTCTGCGCGTGACTTCACCAGCACAGGCTCCGCAACCATGCCGATTGTATTCAGGGCACTGGCCATCAGGGCGTTCATGTCTGCGGAACTGCCTGTTCCCTCCTTGAGGGTCTGCTTGTTGTCCTGGGGAAGCAGATGGATATCCTTGTTCCATTTCACCTGGTCTAGGATGTACTGCCAAACGGCGACAATCTTCTCGTCGGCCATCTCCTTGCCGCTGGTGGCAGCCTGAAGCGCATCCGCATCCCGGAACTTTTGCTTGACCTGGGTCAGAAGATTGGTCTCGGCGAAGCGCCGGTCCACATCCACCCAGCCAGCATTGTAATTCTGCGTTATGACGCCAGGGATTGCGATGCTGCGCAGGTCGTAGATTACCGATAATTTGTACTGGTCGGGGCAAAAACTGTAAGCCTCGCTTTTCATGACCGGCACATTGGTCGCGGTGAAGTAGTCGTGATACATACTGAAACTCAGCAGTCCGGTCGCAGGCGTGGTGACGGTCTCGTTTACCACTTCCTGACGGAAATCGGCCGAAAGGAAACCGCGGGTCACCCGGTTGTAGGTGAAATAATCGGCATAGGAGACCTCCACGTCAATCTTGTTGACCGGATAATCCGACCGCTGCAGATAGATGTCCGGGATCGTGACGGTAGGCGACTGGATTTCAAAGGCGACTTCGACGACAGAACCCTCCCGGACATCCTCGGCCGCGAAGGAAATCTTGCTGAGATCGTTCGCGTATTTCTCGTTGAACTGGCTCTTCTTCGACATTTTCGTCTGCTGCACCTTGCCGTCCGCTCCCCGGTTGAAAGTCGTGGCCTTGATGCCCGAAACGACCTCCTTGTCCTCGTAATTGGTTGCATAGACAATTTCGTAATCGGCGGCATCCTTTCCCGCATCCTTTAGGATCTTCCACCTGTCGTGGACCCAGACCGTCCGGTTAAGCCTTGCCGCGGCAGAGATACCGATCTGTACAGTGTAGCTTCGATACAATAGTACCGCCGCAGCCGACGAATCCCGAGGATAGACAGTCATGTCGATTTCCGCATCCGACACAGCTCCGAACTTCGGATTAACCGGAATCTCCTGCGCAGATACGGATCCGGAACTGCCGGCCACGAATGCAAACAACAAAAGCAAAGGAAGGAAGTGTTTCATAATATATCCTGTTTCTGCCTGTTTATCAATAAAATGCTGACGTTGTTCCAGAGGTGCTTCACAAGAACGGAGCCATATATACCGGCACCATCAAAAGCTGCCCATCCTTCCTCGTGTCCTTGGTATACATCAGATAGCGGTCTTTGATTCTGTCCGAATATTTTTCACAAAACATATCCAACGATTTGTGCGTCTTATATCCAGATGCTTTCACCTCGATGGGGCATATCTTCTGTGCCCTGGAAAGAAGGAAGTCGATCTCATAGTAGTGCCGATTCTCGTCCGGGAATGAATGATAGAAGAGTTTATTACCCGATGCCGTCAGCATCTGAGCGATGACATTCTCATAAACATAGCCCATGTTTGCAGAGAGCTTGTCGGAAAGGAGTTTCTGGTAGATGATGTTCTCTGTCACTTCCTTGTCAGCAAAGGCCAAAGTAACGAAAAGACCAGTATCTCCCACGTACATCTTGAAGGTATCCAGATTGTCCGTCATCGAAAAACCCACATTGGGATCATCGACATGATGGGCGATGTTCACCGTCTTGCTCTCCTCCATTTCGTGCAGCAGGGCCAAAAGGGAATCTCTCTCTACGTCTCCTACTACCGGAGTGGTCTGGTATCGATGTACATTCCCTGATAACTGGGCAGGAATGGCTTTAAACAGCGTCGCGGCTTTTCCTGTGGGGTCTATTTTGTAAAAGTCATCGTTATAGAGCTCCAGTATTTCTCTCTTTGTTGCATCCACGAGAGACAGGTTCAGCGTATCGAGATAAGTCTTCACGGCTTGCGGCATTCCTCCTACCAGCATATAAAGTCGAAGGTCGAACATGATCTTTCGATGAGCGGCTTCGCCCAACGGTTGCCTGGCGGAGAAAGCCTGTTGAAGAAGCGGAACTGTCGTTTGGTCTCCCAATGCCCAACGGAATTCTTCGTAGTCCATCGGGTACATCGTCAAACGAGTTTCCTCACTAGGAATACGAATCCCCCGGGTTTTGCGCCTGACGCTTATCAGTGAGCCCGTCTCTATATAATCGTAGCGGTGATCGGCAACGAGTTCTTTAATTGCTTGACGGGCTTTCGGGCATTCTTGGATTTCATCCAGGATAATAACTGATTTACGGGGAATCAATGTGACATTGAAGTAAAACTGCAACGCCAAAAAAATACGATCCAAGTTGGAGACGTCATCGAAAAGCGCCGGGATCTCCGGCCCTACTTTGGTAAAATCTACTAAGATATATGACTCATACTCGTTCTTTGCGAACGCTTCCGCAATGGTGGATTTGCCGACGCGGCGCGCACCTTTGATCATAAGGGCCGTACTACCGTCCTTGTCCCGCTTCCACACGAGCATCTTCTCATAGAATTTTCTTTTGAATACCCGTTCTTCCATAGAATGCTGTCGGTTATCTTGCACAAAGATAGTACAATAGATCGACTGCGCAAAATTTTAACACAAGAAATTCATGCTCTGCGCAAAATTTTTTTACAAGAAAATCCGGCTCTGCGCAAAATCTGAGCTTTTCCGGCCACGAAATGAATCTTGGCCCCCATTTCGTGGTTTTACTCGGCTGGCTGCTTCTTGAGCTTGATGTCGGGCATTGAGATGTCGGCGTTGCCGACAAACCACATGTTCTTGTCATTATTGTCTTTGACGAACGTTAAGGTGCCGCTGCGGAGGCTGTCGCTGGCGAATTCGCCGCCGTTGGCTGCGCCGTCAATGTCTTTGACATTGATTTGCAATTTGTCATAGTAGCTACCGGAGCTCATTTCCAGATAGTATGTCCCCTGTTGGTCGGTCTTTACGGGCTCAAGGTGATTCGGAATCGAATACTCCTGCCCCTCGTAAGTGGTCACGCCGTACAGGCGGACTTCCAGGTCCTTGATGGGGCTGCCGTTCTCGTCGGTGACGGTGCCTTTCACGGAATAATGAGCGTAAGGGGAACCGTACATTACCTCTTGGATTCCGAACTCTTCAACAGCCTCGCCGGCTTCGCATCCCCCTAAACCCAACAAGGCGAAAAGGAGCGCAAAGAAACCGGACTTGCGAGGCTTAAAATGGTTTCGTGCCTTCATGGATGTGATGTGTTTGACGTGCTATGTAATAGATGCAAAACGAGGGGAAAATGTTGCGTGGTTCACATCATAAAAGGCCAAAGGCCGGCGTAGAACTCATATCCGAGCTTCAAGCCCATAAGATTAAACAGGATTATGACGTTATTCTTCAGGTTGTTCTTCAGGTTTCATCCATATTTTGGGCACTTCGACTTCCACAGTTCCGAAGTCCCACGTGGTGCCAGTGTCGGTCATTCGTGTATCATCGTACCAGATCATCAAATGATAAGTATTATCGCTGAATGTGCCACCATTGTCTGGACCATCAATATCCCGAACAATAAAAGTTAAATAATCGCATGGCCACGTCTTTGTTTCTATATGATAATCCCCATTCTGGTCAGTAATAACCGGCGAGGCTATTTGCTTGATCGCCATATCGAGCTGGATCGAGTTAATGTATGGAGTTACCTCCAATCCGGCAATCGGTTTTCCATCCGGACCGACCACCTTGCCTGAAATAGATAGATGCACTTCAGCTGACCTGGGTACAATCTGTTCGGTGCATCCCGTCCCCGCTGCCAGCAGAAACGCTATGATGCAAATGATGATGCTATGGAAAGACTGTTTCATAATTCAAGGCTGTAATTGATGCTGGGCATAATGGGGAAATAGGATCTCAGGCCCCATTGTTTCGTTTCGCTATTGAAGAGAAGCACCGATGCATTGCGACGGTTGAAGAGATTATAGATTCCAAAGGTCAGTTTATGGTTGACGGGATGAGCCTTCTCTTTTCCGCTTCGAAACGAGAGTTCGTAGCCCAAGTCAAAGCGAATAAAGTCTGGCACTTGCCAGTTGTAGGGCTCTTTAGTAGCCTGGCCGATGATATCAACGGTAGGCGTATAATAATTATACTGAGCTGCAGTAATCGTTTCGTGATGACCGCTTTGCATCGTAAAAACGGCCTTCAGCCCCTTCCAGCGCGCATCGGCATGAAGCAGATGCCTCCGGTCATATTTGGCGGGGAAAGACGCACCACCGGCTATATCCGGGAATGTGCGGTCACTTTTCGACCAGGTATAGGACATCTGCCAGGATAGGTCGCGTCCGTTTTTTCCATAGAAAAACTCTGCGCCATAGGAAGAACCATCACCAACGCGGGCATTCCCCTCCCAGTTTAAGCCGCTGGGATCGTAGAAGCGGGTGATACTCCTGCAAAACAAGATATTATACATCTGTTTATAGAATCCTCCAACCCGGAACGAGTGTTCCCCAAATCCGCCGAAAACACCCAAATAACCTTGGAGGGCCCGTTCGGGCGGGAAGTCGGAGCTGGAAGGAACTACCGGATCGAGTGTCCAGCCAACGGACATTACCTCCAGATTGTGATAGAATTGCGAACGGTAGTCAAAGGTCCCTTCCATGCCCAGTTGTGGAATGAAGTGATACCTGACCGTCATCCCTGCTTCGGGTAGGAAGGTACCCTGTACCTGATCTATCTGAAGATAGTAATTGCCACGCAGGGCGAACTTGAGTGAGAACTTTTCCGGGATCGCATATTCCAGTTCCCCGTGCAAGGTGGGAACCAGGGCATAAGAAGTATGGTTACTACTACCATCGAGCGACTTATTGTATCCGTATTTTTTATCACGAATCGAGTAGGCCCGTAAACCAAGATCGAAACGAGCCACACGCAATTGAACGCCTGTTTCCAGTGACCAGCGGTTCCACTTTTTCATCCCGGCACTATGGAGCATCAGTTCGTCAAGTCGGTTGGACAACTCATCACGACCAGACCATTCTGGAGATCTGGGTCTCTGCGTGTTTCGAAGTTGCGCCCAGACATGGTCGTTCAGCGAGACGGACGTGCGGACCGAGTCGAAGCAGAGGGCACGCTGCTTGTTCCAGCTCAGGAGGGCGACGGCGTTGCTCCAGCGCATGGTCTCGGTGGTCCGGTCGTCGAGGGTGAAGCGGTTGTCGTCGAGCGTTCCGAAGAAGGACAGGGCGATTTCGTTGCGGGAATCCGGCCGCCAGGTGAACTTGCCGAAAAGATCTCCGATCGAGGCGCCAAAATCCTCAAAAGAGGTCTGCCGGCTATCGACCATCTTTTTGAAAGCCTTGTATTCGAGCCCGATAGGGGAGACGCGCACCGAACCGAGGAAGGAACTCTTCCCCTTTTCCATCGGAGTGCTCACGGATGCAGACACGAGGAAGGGATTGACGGAAAATCGCGCCCTGGCCCGCTCGAAATCTCCGCTGTAGCTCTGCAGGCGGATGTGTGAAGATGTGAAATTGCCCGCGTCGGCGCTGAAGCCGCCGACCTGGAACTCCGAAGTGCCGATCACATCGCCCGGGAAGACGGAGGTCAGGCCCATCAGGTGGCTGATGCCGTAGATCGGCACGCCGTCGAGCGTAAACGCATTGGATCCCATGTTGCCGCCCCGGACGAAGAGGGCGCTTGTCCCTTCTCCGCCCATGGAGACGCCGGGGAGCGTCTGGACATACTTCAGGGCATCGCTTTCACCTGTCGGAGTCACGACTTGGCGGACGTGCAGCGGATCGACAGGATAACTGCCGGATGGCAGATCCACGCAACGCTTTTGGGCTGTCTTGACCGCTTCGACCAGGGTATCCATTACCGCCGCGGGCTCCGGATCGGGCCAGACGGGCGCCAGGCGAAGCTCCACCGGGTTGAGGGCCAGTACGACATATTGATTCTTCACCCGCCAGACGATATCGGAATCTTCGAAAAGTTCGCGGAGATTCTTTTGGAGGCTCTTCTGCGGATTGACTTGGAAATAAGTGTTCCCATCGACGGGCAGGCTTGCGTCGTACACGAAATAAACGCCGAAGGCCTCGCCGATCCGGTCCATTTCTTCCTTGACCGTGCAGGGGCTCTGGGCGGCTGCCGTCAGCGGCAGCAGGAGGGCAAGCAAAACAAGCAGTCTTTTCATCGTTCCAGCGTTATTTTGAGGTGAAGGGCCGATTCGATGGTCGAGATGATCAATTCGATGTCGTCGTCGGGGAAGGTGGCGGTCAGGCGCTTGTCGGTCGGCGCGGCGGTCAGCGTGCAGCCGTAGTAAGCAGAGAGTTCGGCCAGCACCTGGTCGAGCGGTGCGTTTTCGTACACGAACAGGTGCGTTTCGGCGACATTGGGATTCAAGGTGAGCTGCTGCTCCACAGGCGACGGCTCCTGTGCGTTCCGCACCCAGGTGCGGATGCCGTAGCCGGCGGCGAACACCAGCACGATGGACGCGGCGGCCGCCGCGGCGGTGGCCCACCAGCGGCGGTGCGTCGTCATCACCTTGTTCGTTTCGTGGAAGCGCGCAATCGCCTTCCGGGTATCATAGCGACCCTCCCTGTAGCGACGGGCTACAAAAGAAAGATCAGTCTCGTTAAAATCCGTCATCGGTCATCCATTGTTTACCCCTATGACGGACAAACCGCTGAAAGTGACTACTCGGATCCTCAAAAAAATTGCAAGAAGTCAGTTATTGGCCTTTCATTCCCTCATTCCAGAGATCGACAAGGGCCTTGTCTATGTGGTACGTACGAATCGCCATATCATGCCGGACTTTCTTTCCGTGCAATTCCACCACTTCATACGTGCTGCGTTGCTGGAAGTTTTGGAAGAAATGCTTAGAACAGGGATCGTCCGCTCCGCGTGTACACACGATATCCGTCTCGTCACGCCGCTTTATGGTTGCCGTGAGACACTCATCGATGGATACGCCGGGTACGGATGCCCCCATGTGCAGTTGCACCGTGTCTCCTGGCGTGAGGATGGATGTAATGGTGTCTCTTGAACGAGAAGCCATCGGACGATAGGTGGTGACTAGCGTGACCGTTTCACTCAAATCGTTTTGCGCGATGCTCCATCCGCTGCTAGTCCATTCCACGATTGCGCCCAGTTCTTCGGTCGTATAGATCTTTTCGCAAGCGCACAAAACCATCGTCGCCGCGAACAAAGCAATTCCTAAGCGTTTCATGGTATTGTTCTTTAGGTGTAGGGTATCATTTCTGTCGGCCAGCCTGATGAATGACGTAAGTGTCGAAGACTGTGGTATGCTGTAGGTCGGTCAGTTCCAGGGTGAAAGTCCGCGCTTCATAGGTAGTGTTGACGGGAATTTTCGCTATGATAAAGCCCTCAATGATTTCTTGTTCAATGAACGGAATCTGTCGAATACGGATTTGCACGGAGTCTGACTGCTCAGTATCCGCCACCGTGCAATTCATGTACGGGGTATTGGCACAGAACCAGACCTCGGCGGTACCGCCATAAGCGGGTAATGCATCAGATGATTCATCAGACAAGAAAACCATAAACGGTTCCCGAGGCTCCTGGACTACTTTAATGCAATGCAATCTGGTTTCTTCTTTATTTCCGTATTCTATCTCAATAGTACCAAGCTTTTCGTAGTTCATGGCATTCATCCGGGAATCTATCTGAATGGTACCGTCAGCCTGACCGGAGTCAGGAGTAAGAGAAAAGAATTCGACGCCGGAGTTCAGATGTACTGTTGCTTTCCAAGTGCAATTTGCTTTTACTTGAATGTTGAAAGTGCCTCCATCCTTATTGATGATTATTGGCCCGTCAACGTCGGTTAGCAACTGAGGTTCCAGGCTCACCGGGTTACAGGCGCTGGCCAAAAAGGCAAGACTGAGCAGGAGGAAAATAAGCTGTTTCATGGGTCAAGCTGTGGATGTGTTCACGATTTGCTGATTAACTCAGTTTCAATATATAGATGCAACTAGGTGGGGAAACGTTGCGTCAGAATTGCTTGTTTTTAACTATAACGGGAAAAAGGAGAAAAATGACTATCCTCAATAAACGTTTATATTCGTTTATAAACGTTTAGCCTATTCCTTTCCAATTCTTATTGCACTATCTTGCGGCAAAAACAGAAAAGATGAATGTCCGACTCAGACACGACAAGAAATCAAGTGGCCAGTATTTGGTTTTTCAATGAAGTTAACGTAATTTTGTGAAAAACGCTAGCAATTATGTTAACAGGTATCAAGGAGGCCAGGAAACTGGCAGGATTCCGCCTGCCGCTGTCACTGATTGAAAAAGTAAAAATCGCTGCTAAAACGGCAGGAACCAGTGTCAACGATTATGTCTGCGCCACATTGGCTTTGGCGACAAAAGACATCGAAACACAAGAGGAAAGGGAAAACCACAAGAGAGAAACCCGGGCTTTCTTGGATCGGTTTGGCGGAGCCTGGATCGGTTCAGAGAGCGATGAAGACCTGAAATCCGTTATTCAAAGCAACAAGTCCACTTCATCTCCTGTAGAATTATGATCAAATACCTGCTTGATACAAATACGATAGTCGATATCATTCGAGACAAAGAATGCAAGCCGTCGAAACGATTGATGGAAGTAGGGCTATATCGATGCGCGATTGCGGATATGACAATCTTTGAACTGCTGTATGGCGCTTTCAACAGTGAACAACGTGAGGCTAACCTTCAAATGATCAGCAATCTGTCAAAGGCTATCTGTACACTTCCTTCTTCTCCCGCCTATATGGAGGCGGCTCGCCAGAAATGCCGTCTCCGCAAACTCGGCCTGCTCATAGAAGATATCGATCTCCTTATCGGCTGTACGGCAATTGAGAACGACCTGACACTGATATCCGACAACACGAAGCACATGAGCCGGCTTGAGAATATCAGGATTGAATCGTGGTCGTCTGATACAGTTGAATAGGCAGCATCGTCCCCAAAAAAGGCCCACCGGGTATACCTGGTGGGCCTTGTTCTGTGCTCCCGGGGTTACCGGGAGCTATGGTATCGGGTCTGTTACTTCTTCACTTCTTCAGCGGGCTGCTCGACGAACGGCTTGACCGAGATGAGTTCCACCTTGAAGGTGAGGGCTTCGTTCGGGCCGATGTCGGAACCGACGTTGCGGTCGCCGTAAGCCAGTTCGGCCGGGATCCAGAGCTGGATCTCACCGCCTTCGCCGATGTACTGCATACCTTCGGTCCAGCCTTTGATCACGCCGTTGAGCGGGAACTTGGCCGTGACGCCACGATCGTAGGAAGAGTCGAAGACGACACCTGCGAGGTTCTTGCCCTCATAGTTGACTTCAACCGTGTCGCGCTCGCCCGGTTTGACGCCGGCACCTTCGCGGACGATCTTGTACTGCAGGCCGGATTCGGTGGTAACCACACCTTCTTTCTTGGCATTGTCAGCAAGCATCTTTTCGCTCCGGGCCTTGTTGTCGTCGGCGATCGACTCCATGCGTTTTTCCATGAAGCCGTTCAGCACGTTCTGGAACGTGGCGTAGTCGACCTCGACACCCTTGCAAGCGTCCTGGATGCCCTTGATGATGTTGTTGGCGCTCAGGGGACCCATGTTGTTCTGTTTGATCTGCATGCCGGTGGAATAGCCGATCATGTAGCTGACCGAGTCGATGTCGGATTTCGAGATGCCGGCCGGCTGGGAGCCGGCGGACGTCTTCTTGTCGCAAGAAGAGAACATCATTGCGACGGATGCGCAGAGAACTGCGATAGCAATAAACTTTTTCATATCGTTGGAATAATTATTCTCAATACGGGCTGCAAAGATAACAAAAGTTCAAAAAATTGTTCCGAATCGCTGGAATTTCCGGATTTTTTTGTAATTTAGTGCTATGAACATCACTTCTGCAGACCTCCACGACAAGCTTAAGGACTTTTTCGGATGGGACGCCTTCAAAGGCAACCAGGAAGATATTATCATGCACCTGATCGGTGGCCATGACGTCTTCGTACTGATGCCCACCGGCGGCGGCAAATCGCTGTGCTACCAGCTCCCCGCCCTCTGCCTGCCAGGCACGGCCATCGTCATCTCACCGCTGATCGCCCTGATGAAAAACCAGGTCGACGCCATCCGCGGCTTCGTCCAGAACCGCGAAGGCATCGCCCACTTCCTGAATTCGTCGCTCAACAAAGCGCAGGCCGCAGAAGTGAAGGCAGACCTGCTCTCCGGCGTGACCAAACTCCTCTACGTGGCGCCCGAGTCACTCACCAAAGAAGAGAACGTCCAGTTGCTCAAGCAGTTGACCATCTCGTTCTACGCCATCGACGAGGCGCACTGCATCTCCGAATGGGGTCACGACTTCCGGCCGGAATACCGTCGTATCCGGGAGATCATCGGCCAGATCCGCCGGGCCCCGATCATCGCCCTGACGGCAACGGCCACCCCCAAGGTCCAGTCGGACATCCAGAAAAACCTCGGCATGCAGGACGCCAAGGTGTTCAAGTCCTCGTTCAACCGCGAGAACCTCTACTACGAAATCCGGGACAAGTCGAATCCCAAGCGCGACATCATCAAGTTCATCAAGGAAAACCCCGGCAAGAGCGGCATCATCTACTGCCTGAGCCGCAAGAAGGTGGAGGAGATCGCCGAACTGCTGACCATCAACGGCATCAAGGCGCTCCCTTACCACGCCGGCATGGACGCCGCCTCCCGCGCCCGCAACCAGGACGCGTTCCTGATGGAAGAGGTCGACGTGATCGTGGCCACCATCGCCTTCGGCATGGGCATCGACAAGCCCGACGTCCGCTTCGTCATCCACTACGACATTCCCAAGAGCCTGGAAGGCTACTACCAGGAAACGGGCCGGGCCGGCCGCGACGGCCGCGAGGGCCAGTGCATCGCCTTCTACAGCTATAAGGATATCCTGCGGCTGGAAAAATTCATGCAGGGGAAACCCATCTCCGAGCAGGAGATCGGCAAGCAGCTCCTGATGGAAACGGTCTCCTACGCCGAATCCAACCAGTGCCGCCGCAAGATCCTCCTCAACTACTTCGGCGAAGACTACCTGCAGGACAACTGCGGTATGTGCGACAACTGCCTCTTCCCCAAGAAGCAGTTCGACGGCCGCGAGGAGATGTGCACCGTCATCGAGCTCATCCTTTCGCTCAAGGAGGCCTTCAAGGCCGACCACCTGGCCAACATCCTCTCCGGTGTGAACAATTCCATCATCAAGTCGTACAACCACCATCACCACGAACTCTTCGGTTTCGGCCGCGACAAGGGCGTCCGCTTCTGGAACGCCGTCATCCGTCAGGGCCTGGTGCTCCATCTGCTCGACAAGGACATCGAACGCTACGGCCTGATATCGGTCACGATGGCGGGCCGCGCGTTCTACGAGAATCCTACGGAACTGATGCTTACGGAAGACCGCGAATTCGTGGACGGCGAGGACGACGATGACGACGAGATTCTCCCCGGCGCCGGCAAGCACAGCCAGAACGCCGGCGGTGGCGGCGACCAGCAGTTGCTGGCGATGCTCAAGGACGTGCGCAAGGACCTCTCGCGCAAGCAGGGCCTCCCCGCCTGGGTGATCTTCTCCGACCCCAGCCTCGAAGACATGTCGATCCAGTATCCCGTCACGATCGACGAACTCAAGTCCTGCCAGGGCGTTGGTGAAGGAAAGGCCCGCAAGTTCGGCAAACCGTTCGTCGAACTGATTGCCAAATACGTGGAAGAGAACGACATCATCCGCCCCGACGACTTCGTGGTCAAATCGGTGGTCAACCGTTCGGCCAACAAGGTCTTCATCATCCAGAGCATCGACCGCCGGCTCCCCTTCGAGGACATCGCCCGCACCAAGGACATGGAACTCGACGAGCTCCTCACTGAAATCGAGTCGATCGTAGCCTCCGGCACCCGCCTCAACATCGACTACTACATCCGCCAGACCGTCGACGACGACAAACTCGACGACATCTACGACTACTTCAAGGAAGAAGCCGACACCGATTCCGTGACCGACGCCATGAAAGAGCTCGGCGGCGACTACACCGAAGAAGAAGTCCGCCTGGTCCGCATCAAGTTCCTGTCGGAAGTCGGGAACTAGCTGCTGCGCGGTATGACGCCGGCGGCGTGTGGCACGCACAGGCTTCGGGAAGAAGCTTGCATGGAGTGACGCAACATTTCGCTATCTTTGTGCATCTTTGGCGTGATGGGAAAGCAAGAAATAGACAATCTGTTCCGGATGTATTACAGGCCGCTGTGCTTGTATGCGGCACGGTATCTACACGATGCTGACGCCGTTGAGGACATCGTCCAGGGCGCTTTCGTCACATATTGGGAGAAGACGGAAAGCGGGAAGCAGCCGGAGTTACCGAAACCCTACCTCTACCGGATCGTCCACAACCGCTGCATTGACGCGCTCCGGAAAGGCGGACAGGAAGCCACCATCGACCTGGAGCATCTGAAGGAAGATGTCCCCGATGAAGAGACCGTCGATCGCTCCTTCGTCTGGGCACGCCTCTGGACGGCCATCGACAGCCTGCCCGAGAAAAGACGCCAGATCCTGCTCATGAGTAAGCGTGACGGACTCTCGCACGCCGAAATCGCCCAAAAGATGGGCATCTCCGAAAACACCGTCCACAACCAGTTGACCAAGGCCATGCAAACCCTCCGAGACGGCGCCGACCAGATATTCTTCAAGTTATTTCTTTGGTGAGTAGTCACGATTGACCGTCATCGTAAAAAACCATAATTGAGAATAGTCACTTGTCTTCTATTTCCCGTCTTAATAAATAGAAATACTGACTCAACGTTTTCCCTCCTTGTTGCATCTTAATAGAAACACATCAACGGATTGATATATGAAACAGTATCTTTTTCTCCTGCTCAGTCTTGCTTTTCTTGCCTGCGCCTGTAACCCGGTAACGCCGGAACCGCAGTTGATGACCGACGTTGAGGGGCCTGTTCTCATCGATAAGGATGGTGGCAGTTTTACCATTCAAGTAAAATCCAATTGCACGTGGAAAGCCACAGCGCAAATGAAGACCGACTCCGGTTTCTTTTCGCTTTCTCCTGACTGCGGACAAGCCGACGGCATCATCCGTCTCTCCGCTTGGAAAAATGTCATGAACTACAAAAAACTGGGTGTCATCGAGATAGAATATGGAAATGGAGAAGAAACCCGATTGTCTTTCATACAAGTAGTCCAGGAACCCCGGGAACCGATGGCGGTGTTTATGTTCGAAGAATCGGAAACAGTTCCTTACTATGGTGGAGCCGTTTCAGTCCCTTTTTCTTTCAACACGCTTGATTACAGGGTGGGGGTCGCCCCGTCCGAACAGTCTGATTCCGTTCAGATCAATATCCGTGAAGATTCCAATAAAGAACAGGAAGTCTATTCTGGCACTATCGCGGCAGAAATTCCTTCCAATACCTCTTCCGAATCACGGACATTCACGCTCCAACTGACCGACAAGCAGCGCACCACAGTCTTCGACACCTTCGTAATCCATCAGGCTGGCCGACAGAAATAAATATAGTTCCTCTTTCAGAAGATGAGCTCTTATCAAGCGGCAAAATAGCTGTCGATTCTACTTCATCGTTTTCACAACTGGTGAAGAAACAGAGCTTCACCAGTTGTGAAAACGATTTTGAGGATTACTATGCGGCTCGTATAGAGGTGTGGCATAGAAACGCGAAAACCAAGGAAGAGAGCAAATTGGTGGAAAAGGTTTATCGTGTTGAGGGGTGGCAGACAAGTGGCTAGCCGCAGTAGTAGTATTTCCGGACCAGTTCGGCCATCTTCTTGGGGTCGTTGGTGGCTTCGTGGCGGATGCGCTGGTCTTTGTAGGCTTTCAGTTTGGCGATGGTGCCGTCGATCAGGCTGGGGGAGAAGATGCCGTCCTTCTCGTAGAGGGCGCGGTTTTTCTCGAGGCAGAGCGCGGATTCGTGGCAGGATGCGGGGAGCTGCTCGAGCGATTTGAGGAGCGCTTCGTTTTTCTTGTCGTGGATGTTGACGTCCACGTAGGTGCTTTCAGCAACTTCCAGGGCGTCGGGCATTTCGAATCCGGTGCGGGCGGCGGTCACCAGGCCGGCGAGCATGTTGTAGATGTCGGCGCTGCCGTCGCCGGAGCGCATTTCCACGGTCTGCTTGTCAGGGACGACGAAGTCGGCGGGATCTTCCAGCGGATTGGCCAGGGCGCACATACTGTGGCCGACGCTCCAGCCCAGCGGTACGCGAACGAGCACCGAGCGGTTGCGGTCGCCCCAGCAGACGCTGGTCGGCGCCTCCTGGTGCGGCACGAGGCGGAAGTAGGAGGTAGGGTTGGTGTTGCCGAAGGCCGTCAGTGACGAGGCGAACTTCATATAGCCGGCGATGGCGCGGCGGGCGTCGTCCGACAGGGAACCGTCCTTGATCATCACGGAGCGGTCGCCCTTCATCATCCGGGTGTGGAAGTGCAGGCCGCTGCCTGCCTTGCCGGTGGTAATCTTCGGGGCAAAGGTGATGTCGAGGCCGTATTCGTAGGCCAGCGAGCGGAGGATCCACTTGGCCATCATCAGCTGGTCGGCGGCCGATTCGACGGGGTTGACCAGGAACTCGATCTCGTTCTGCTCGTAGATCTTGCCGTCGAGGGTGAAGTTGCCCACCTCGCAGTGGCCGTATTTGATCTGGCCGCCTACCTGTGCGATGCAGCGGATGGCGTCGGTACGGAAGGCTTCGAACTTGGCGAAAGGCGTGGACTCGTGGTAGCCGTGCTGGTCTTCTGCCGGGAAACGCTCGTCATCGTCGGCTACGATGTAGAATTCCAGCTCGCCCATGGCTTCGAAGGTGTAGCCGGTGCGCTCCTGGAAGGCTTTGTGCGCCTTGCGGAGCGTGAACTCCGGCGCGCTTTCGAGCGGTTCGCCGTCCTTGGTGAAATAGCTGCAGAGGAAACCGATGGTCGGAATCTCCTGGAACGGATCGAGATAGGCCGTGCTGAAGCGCGGGATCACGTAGAGGTCGCTGCTGTCGGCGGCGATATAGGGGAAGAGGCTGGAGCCGTCCACCCGTTCGCCGTAGGAGAGGATCGTGTCGAGGTACTGGCGGTTGGTGACCGGGAAGTTCAGGGTCTTGAGCCGCCCGTCGGCCGCCACGTAGCGGAAATTGACGATGCGGACCTCGTGGTTGACGATGTAGTCGGTCAGGTCTTTTTTCGTGAAAGCCGCCGGCTCCTTGCCGATGGCCTGCACCAGTGGATTGATGTTATAGTCGCAGAATGTGCTCATGGTTGATATCATAATGTGTTTTATGGCATCAAAGATAACAAATCATAATAAGAATGCCATACATGCGCGAAAAAATATAAATGAGAGGAGCCTTTCTCCGTGCGGTTGCATGGTCTGATTCTTGCAGCGGCGGGATACATTATTCCCTCTTATTATGAAATCCAACAATTCCCTGATTTTGAAAATCGTGCTGGTGGGTGTGCTGGCACTCGCCATGCTGATTCCGCTGGCGATGATCTCCGGGCTGATCGACGAACGGCAGCGTAATGCGGACTGGACGGCACAGGCTATTTCCAATGAATGGAGCCAGGCGCAGACCGTTTCGGGACCGCGTCTGGTCTTTGAATACGAGGTCACGGATAAGGATGCGGACGGAAAACCGCAAGTCCGGAAAACCACCCGTAAAGTTTATCCCGACCATCTGAAAGTGGACGCCGCCATCGCCACGCAGTTGTTGCACAGGTCTATCTATGATGTGATGGTGTATCACTCCGATCTGGCGCTTTCTGGTGACTTTGTGATTCCGGAAGATCTTGCGGCGCAGGATGCACGTGTCCGGATGGAGATGGAACTGTCCGACCTGCGCGGCATCGAAGGCGAAGCCGTCTTTACCGTGGCGGGCGAGCCGTACCGTTTCACGGACAGTCGCAGCGCCGTGCTGATCAAGGAATTGAAGCTGGTTCGCGAGAAAGGGAAGGAAGCCAACGTCCCCTTTGAGATGAACCTGCGCTTGAAAGGATCTGAATCCATGTCCTTCAGGCCGGTAGGTGGGATCACGGAAGTGACGGTGCGCGGCGACTGCCCGACGCCGTCCTTCAAGGGCGATTTCCTCCCCACGGAACGAGAAATCCGTGACGATGGATTCTCGGCCAAATGGGTCGTATCGCAGATCAACCGGGGCGGACCGGAGGAATCTGTCTTCCTTGTCGACCTGCTCCAGAAGGTCACGCAGTATCAGCAGGCGACCCGCACACTGAAGTACGGCATCCTTATCATCGTGCTGGTCTTCATCGCCGGTCTCATCGTGGAACTTGTGGGCAAGCGGGAAATCAGCATCATCCAGTACCTGGTCATCGGACTCTCGCTTGTGCTGTTCTATGCCCTGGTGCTTTCCTTCTCCGAATTCATGTCTTTCGGCCTCGCCTACGCTCTGGCCGCGACAATGACGACCCTCGCGCTGCTGGGATACTTCCGGGGCATCCTCAAGGACAAGACCGCCTATCTGCTCGTGGCGCTTGTTGCCCTGGCCTACATCGTCAGCTACGTCCTGGTCCAGATGGAGACCTACGCCCTCCTCTCCGGTTCGCTGATCCTCTTCGTCGTCCTGGCCGTCGTCATGTACTTCACCCGGAATCTCAACAAAAAGGAAGAAACCCAGCCTGAATAGCGAGCGCAAGATGCTGCATTCCCGGTTATTCGTCAGCGACGCAGATGAGGATGCCGCTTGGTTTGCGTCGCCTGCGGGTTTTGGCTCGGAATCGCCCTTTTCTGTCAGCGACGCAAACGAGATGGATGATTCGTCTGCGTCGCTGCAGGAAAATGGGATGAAGATGCCGTGTATGACGTTTGGCTAAGACTGCTTGTAGCCAAGACCGAGGCAGCGCTTGAGTTGATCTTCCGTGGCGAACTTCTTCTGGTCCTGCCAGAGGTTTTGACGGAGATGATTGAATAGGTCGACACGGCGGACATAGGGGATTTGGTAGATGGAAGGATGCTCTTTGCTCTTTGACAATTGCGGAACGAAAGTCGTGTCAATCAACGAGCATAGTTCCAGATCCAGAATCCGGTTCGGATTGTGTTTCCCGCTTTGGTTGCGAAGTAGGGTACTGATGTCGTTTTCAGGAACGCCTTTTTCCATCAATTCCAGCGTGATGATCGGGCTGGAAGATTTTTCTTCCCGCTGGTCCTGCTGCCCCTTTTCGTCACCGATCTTGTTCATCTGGTAAAGGAAGTTTCGCGGGGTCCCGTATAGGGATTCGACGTGTGCCGTTTCCAGAATGTCTTCCCGTAGAAGGAGGCCGGAATCGTCCATCCGGTATCGTTCGGGCAGAGAAACCCTGCTTGGTAGGTATCTGTATCGCTGGTCAGAAGGAAGCAGCAACCCATGTTCTTTCCCCAACTGTTTCCGGAAAAGTGCATTTGCCGAACAATGACGATAGCCATAGGGCGTAGCTGAAAGGCCATGGTGCAGGGCCTGCCGGTTGACATAGTTGAGGGCGGCAATCGTATGATGAAAGCCGTCGACTTCCAGTATGAACGGATTCCGCTCGCCCCACATTCCCTTGCGGGCGTACTTCGCATTGAAGAAGCGGGCCAGGGAATAGCGTGTCCGGGTAATCAGTTCTTTGGGACTGTCGGTCAGTGCCAGACAGTGAAGATGTGTGGTCAGGATACCGTCTGCCAGAAGCCGGGCCTCCATTTCGAGGATGGCCGCAGCCAGATAGTTGAAACCGCGAACCAGGTCGGATTCGCTTCTGAACAGGAGTTCGTCTTCCGTAGAAGACAGAGAGATGTGATAGAGCTTTTGCATCGCATTCCGATTTCTTCGTTACACAATCCGTTCGCACATTTTCTACCGCCGCGTATCTCCGCCACAGTCGAAATGCAAAGCAAAGATACGAAAAATGACGAGGAGACAACCATGCGCCGTCCAGTAGCGAGCGACGCAGATGAAGGCGCCGCTTGGTTTGCGTCGCCCGCGGGTTTCGGCTCGGAATCGCGGTTTTCCTTCAGCGACGCAAACGAGATGGATGATTCGTCTGCGTCGCGTTAGGCTTCCTCGTTGCAGAGGGAGGGCGTTTATTATTGAAAAAATTGAGCTGGATTCTACTCTGAAGTGCAACGCTTTGAAGCGTGACAGTATAACTTTACTGCCATAACCAGAAAAGCGACAGAGGATGGGATATAAGCATTTGACAAGGGAGCAACGATTTACGATAGAGAGGTTGCTGCAGAGACCAATGAGCCTAAGGGAGATTGGAGAAGTAATTGGGGTCAGCACAGGTACAGTGAGCCGTGAGATCCGTAGGAACTGCGACATGAGAGGATACCATCGGTACCGATGGCAGCTGGCTCAGAAAAAATATGAAAGGAGGATGAAGACCAGGCGACACTACCTGAAGTTCACCGACGAGAGGAAACGAACCGTGCGAAGGTTCATCATCTACGGCCAGTACATCCCGAAAGGTACGGATTTCAGCGAGCTGACGGATGAGATGCTTGCCGAGATAGAATGGAAACTGAACCACAGGCCCCGTAAGTCGCTAGGTTACAGGGCACCGTTGGAATATTGTAAACAATTATTTAATTTTGACTTTTGAAGTGTGTTGCACTTCTAATTAGAATTCACCATATATTAGCTATCGAATGATAATGAATTGTAAAATGAAAACGCGAACTGTTTCAGCGTGCTTACTCGGATTCGCCATGCTTTTTGCATGCCGTCCTTCCGATAACAATGCCTCCGACCAACTCCCGGTAACGCGTGAGGAGTGTATGGCTGAATGTCCTGTCTCCGGGACGGTGGACAACAAGGAATTCAAGGAGGTCTATCTATTTCGGGCCGGCCAGTCTTGGGTACAAGAAGATCCCTTGGCGACATTCCCTGTAAAGGAAGGCCGCTTCAAGGATGTCGTACTTCTTGACACAACGCTGGTATATGAATTCATGTTCACGGTTCCGGGCTCTGGGATGGCCATTGTCAGGCCGTTTGTTCCTACACAGACAGGGGTCAGCGTTTTCTGTCCGGAAGATATGTATGAAGAAATCCTTCTGCAATCTTCTTCACCGGAAAATGCCAATCTCATGGCTTATGAAGAGATTGGCCGGAACCTTGAGCCCGTTTCGGCCCCTATATACCGAAAGTTAAGTCAGCTGCAGAAAGATCGGAATCTTTACAACGAGGAAGTGTATGCCCTGATTGCCGAGGCCGATACGGCATCCCGGGAAAGGGCAAATGAATTGTGGAGCCAGTTCAATAAAATGCAGAAACTCGATGCGAGCTACTCGGTAGAGGGTCTTGCCGCCAAGCGGGAAATGGACGCATTCCAAGCTTGGGGAGACAGCTTGAATCGGGACTATCTTGTACAGCATCCCGCACTGTTGAGTTCGTTCTATCGGGTCTGGCAAGGAATCGAATACGCCCGTCAACAGGAAAAAGACATCCAGCCTTGGATGGACCTGTATGATACCTGTTTTGCCGGGCGATTCCCCGGACATCCTTACCACACAGAGATAGCCAGTCTTACAGGGAATAATGTTGGCGAGAAGATCCGCGACTTCACGTTGCCGGATGCCGGCGGGGTCTCTCATAAGTTGTCCGAACTCGTGGCGGGGAAGATGGCCGTCGTCGATTTCTGGGCTTCCTGGTGCGGCTCCTGCCGCATCCGCAGCAAAGCGCTCAAGCCTATCTATGAAAAATATGCCGGCGATGACTTTACGATTGTGGGCGTAGCCAATGAATATGATGATGATGCCAAGTGGCGTACCGCCCTCAAGCGGGACGGATATCCCTGGATCAACCTGATCGAGCTCGAAGATAATCCCGGCATCCGCTGTAACCACGCCAAGGTTTTCCTGCTCGACCGCGACGGCATTATCCTGGCCATCGACCCCACGGTTGAAGAGATTGAGGAAATGCTTAAAGCAGTACACGCTAAATAATAACAACTGAATCATTATGTCCGCAAGCGCCTTGCGCCGCTCCCTTGCGAGCGACGCAGATGAAGGCGCCGCTTGGTTTGCGTCGCCCGCAGGTTTCGGCTCGGAATCGCGGTTTTCCTTCAGCGACGCAAACGAAATGGATGATTCGTCTGCGTCGCTGCAGGGGTATGGGATAAATGCGGCAGCGTGCGTTTCGGCGGTTTGGAGAAATGCCTGATAAACATTATCTTTACAAATCTTTATTAGCTAAGGCAATGAATCGGGTCGGCATCTTTCTGTTTGTTTTCCTCGGAATGCTCAGCGCCGGTTCCGCACTGGCTACGGAGCGTGTACGGATGAGCTGCGACCGTTCCCTCTATGCCGCGGGCGAGACGATCTGGCTGCGGGGCTGGGTGACGGAGGCGGGTTTTCCTGCAGGCGTAGTGGGGGAAATGCCCACGAGCAGGTTCCTCTATGTCGAGCTGCTGCGTGACGGGGTAGGCGGAGTGGAGCGACGCCTGAAGCTGAAGGAGCGGAGCGGGATGTTTTTCGGACAGATGGAATTGCCGGAAGACCTTGAAGGCGGATGGTATACATTGCGGGCCTATACGCGGGCACAAAAAGACTGGCCGGCGGAAGCGTTGTTCCATACGCGGCTGCTGATTCGGGGCGTGGGTGCGGTGCCGGCACTTTACGCCGGGCAGAAGAAAGCTGGCGAGAATCTCGAAGCGCCGGCCGCTGACGTAAAGGTCAAACTGTCTGCGGTTGAAGATGGACATCTATCCGTGACGCTGACCGACAAGGAAGGCAATCCGGTCATCGGCAACTTCGCGCTCTCGGTGACGAAAGGCAGCTACGCAGATTTCGATTTCCAATTCACACCGACGGTGCTGGCAGAGGCAGTCGCTGACCTTCCGGAGGGCACCCGCGAATACACCCAGGAACTTGACTTCCGTGTGAAGAGTGTCCGGAACCGCCTGCCGGACCAGTATCATGTGGCCATCATGTCGCAGGATATAGGCTATTACTATTCGACCGACGTGCCCGGCGACCGCTCGGTCAAGGGTGAAGTTGGCCAGTCTTTCCGCATACCCGACCTCGACTATCCCGAAGAGACGCTCTTTTCGGTCAATGTCACAGGTTCGAAGTTCCTCTATCCGGCAATGGAAAATGACGAGGCCGCCTTTGCCGCCCCCTTCGACTATGGTCCGACGTATCCTGTGCGCGAAATAATCCGCGACACGGCCGTCATCCGCGAGCGCTTCGTCGGCACCGTTGCTCCACTTCCGGCCGACGATACGATCTCTGCCAGCCGGATTACCGCTGAAAGAAAGCCCGCCTTCTACAAACCCTCACGGCTGGTCGGACCTTACTCCAATGTCTTCGAATGGCGTCAGGTCAAGCTGCGCGAAGAACTGCAGAAATGGGACGACATGGACCTGATGGCCTACATTTCCGCACATTTTGCCGGTCTGGTTACAACCTATGGGCAAGCGGGTCTGCGTATCGGACGCACGATGTACACTACACGCGATGGTTTCATCTCCTCGCGTGTGACGGTCAGCCACGGACAAGCAAAATACAACAATAAAGCAGGCTACCGGCCTGTCGCACTTTATATTGACGGCATGAAAGAGCCCGACTGGGAGCGCGCGGCCATCATGACGGTCCGTGAAGTGCAGAACCTCTATGTCCTGCGCGGAACCGAGGCTGCGCTCTATAGCGCTGCCGCCGTGGTGCTGCTCGAACTCCGTCATTTCGATGAAAAGATGCTGGAAGAGAAGAAGAACGAGCGCAAGACCACCATCGCCCTCCTCCCGCTCGGCTGGCAACAGCCAAAGGCCTTCGACGCCGCGCCCGCCCTAAATCCTGATCGCCAGGGAACCCTCTACTGGAACCCTTGTATCCGCACCGATGTGCAAGGCTGTGCTGATATCATCCTTCCGGAACTTCCCGACAATTATTATCTCCGCCTTGAAGGCCTGACATTGGATGGCCGCTGGTTCCAGTATTGCTTCTCTGCGAAATAGATTGAAAGAATCAATCGCTGCATTCCCATTTCTTTTTGTTGG
This sequence comes from Bacteroidales bacterium UBA3290, assembly GCA_002361615.1. Taxonomy (GTDB): domain Bacteria; phylum Bacteroidota; class Bacteroidia; order Bacteroidales; family UBA932; genus Cacconaster. Next base: position 34,457 of record DETK01000010.1, on the reverse strand, counting down.
TCGTTAGGCCGGAATCGCAGTTATTCGTCTGCGTCGCTGACGAGAAATGGCATTGGAAACAGGCAACTCCGAGCTGTCGGCCTTAAAAAGTATATTTTTTATTGGCTAAATGTTAATTATTGTTTGCATTTGCATCGGAAAATTTTTATGGCTGGACATAAACGACAGGGCGATGAAGAATAACATCGGGGTAGAGCGGGCGCGGGTCCGTATGTCGCAGCAGGAGTTGGCCGAGAAGACCGGAGTCATCCGGCAGACCATCGCCGCCATTGAACAGAGGAGGTTCAATCCTTCCACCGTACGTGCTTTGAAGATTGCCAACATCTTCAATCTCTCTGTTGAACAACTCTTCGAACTCGAAGATACCGACTGGGACAGATAATCAGAAACGGGGAAGTTGCTGCGCGGGCGTTTTTTCGTATCTTTGCGGTGAGTGCCTGTCATGGAAACCTTTCAACGTGTCTTGTCTTTTGCCCGGCCGTACGGCCGGAAGATTCCCGGCTACCTGCTGCTGTCGGTGCTGTCGGTGGTCTTTGGCGTGGTCAATTATGCGCTGCTGGGTCCGCTGCTGACGGTGCTCTTCGACAACCAGGAAGCGGCCGCCGCCGTGGCCAAACCCGACTTCGCGCCGACCGTAGATTTCGTGACGGAGTGGTTCCGCTGGCTGCTGTCGTCGGTCATCCGCGACGGTGGGGTTGTCCGGGGCCTTCTGCTGGTATGCGGGGCCATCGTGGGGGCGTGTCTGCTTGCCAACGTGTGCCGCTACCTGTCGCAGCGCATCATTGTGGGCGTGGAGACGCGGCTGATGCAGAATATCCGGGGTGCACTCTTTTCCAAGATCCTTTCGCTGCCGGTTGGCTGGTTTACCGCCCGCCGCAAAGGCGACGTGCTTTCGAGCATCTCGAATGACGTGGCAGAGGTGCAGGGTTCCGTTGCGGGGAGTTTCCATGTGTTCCTGCGTGAGCCCCTGCTGGTGATCGGTTTCCTGGCGATGCTGATCTATATGTCGCCGCAACTGACGCTGGTGTCGCTCGTTGCCCTTCCCGTGTCGGCTTTCATTGTGACGCGCATTACCCGCAAGCTGCGTTCCGGCAGCGTCGAGACGCAGCGGCTGATGGGGCGTATCCTGAGTCATTTCGAGGAGGCCATCTCCGGATCGCGGATCATCAAGGCGTTCGGTGCCCGCCGCTACGCAGTGCATTCGTTCGACGAGGTCAACCGCAAGCATCGCGAAACGCTCCGGCAGGTACGCAACCGGCAGGAACTGGCTTCTCCCTTGTCGGAGTTCCTGGGCATTACGATCGCTGCGGGCGTCCTGTTCTATGGCGGCTGGCTCAACTATCACGGCAGCCTGGGCATGACCTGGCAGCAGTTCATCGTCTATATCATGTTCTACTGGAAGGCGCTCGAGCCGGCCAAGACGATCGCCAAGCAGTATGCCCTCGTCCAGAAAGGACTCGTGTCGGCCGAACGGATCTTCGCCATCCTCGACGAGCCGGCAGGTATTCCGGACGGCACGGAGAACCTGACGGAATTCCGCGAAGCGGTGACTTTCGACCACGTGACCTTCTCCTATGACGGAGAACCCGTGCTGCGCGACGTCTGTCTGACGATTCCCAAGGGAAAGATGATTGCGGTAGTCGGTCCGTCCGGGGCGGGGAAGTCCACGATGGCCGACCTGCTGCCGCGCTTCTACGATGTGGAAGAGGGCGCTATCCGGATCGACGGCAAGGATATCCGCAGCCTCTCGCTGGAGAGCCTCAATTCGCTGATGGGCATCGTGACCCAGGAGACATTCCTGTTCAACGATACGGTTTACGGCAACATCGCCTTCGGGCAGGAAGGGGTCAGCCGGGAAGCCGTTGAGGCGGCCGCCCGCGTGGCGAATGCCGACGGGTTCATCCGTGCCCTGCCGCAAGGTTATGACACCAACATCGGAGACCGGGGCGCAAAGCTCTCGGGAGGCCAGCGGCAACGCATCGCCATCGCCCGTGCCGTGCTCAAGAATCCGCCCATCCTGATCCTCGACGAGGCTACCTCCGCGCTTGACACCGAGAGCGAGAGGCTCGTACAGGACGCGCTTTCCCGCCTGATGGAGAGCCGTACCTCGCTCGTGATCGCGCACCGGCTTTCCACCATCCGGCACGCCGATGAAATCTATGTCGTGCAGGACGGTCGTATCGTCGAACACGGAAATCATGAAGATTTGGTTGCAAAAAACGGTCTTTATTCGCATCTTTGCAATTTGCAGGATTTTACATAAAACTACGCTATGGCTAAGAAACCTTCCCGGAAAAAGTCGCTGAACGTCCTTTTTGAGAACAGTTTCAAGAAGAACTGGAACCGGCCCGCCTTATCGAACTACAATCAGAATACCCTTTATTATAAGGATGTGGCGCGTGAAATAGCCCGCCTGCACCTTTTCTTCGAGGCCTGCGGCCTCAAGCAGGGCGATAAGGTGGCCGTCTGTGGACGCAACCAGGTCAACTGGGCCATCTCCTATCTGGCCGCCATGACTTACGGCGCCGTGGTGGTCCCGATCCTCCACGAGTTCCAGCCGGCGAACCTCCGGCATCTGGTGGCCCATTCCGATGCCCGCATCCTCTTCGTGGGCGACATTATCTGGCGGGGCCTTTCCGAACTGGACCTGCCCGGCGTCGAGGTGATCGTCACGATGAACGACTTTACGGTGGTCCGGTCCATCAATCCGCTGGCCACCGCCGCGATGGAGGGACTCGATGCCAAGATGGCCGAACGTTTCCCCGGCGGATACGCGCCTGAGAACCTTAACTACTACATCGACTCGCCGGAAGAATTGGCGCTGATCAGCTATACCTCAGGCACTTCTGGCTTCTCGAAAGGCGTTATGATCCCGTACCGGGCCCTCCTGTCCAATGTACAGTTCGCCCATGAGGCCGAGCCGCAGATGGACTGCAACTCCCGCATGGTCTCGATGCTGCCGACCGCCCACATGTACGGTATGATCTTCGAGTTCCTGTTCGAAATGACGATCGGTGCCCACGTGTTCTTCCTGACGCGTCTCCCCAGCCCGAAAATCATCCTCGAGGCGATGGGGTCGGTCAAGCCCGACACCATCATCGCCGTCCCGCTGGTCATAGAGAAGATCTACAAGAACACGCTGGTCCCGTTCATCAGCAAGAAGCGCATCAAACTGATGCTCAACCTGCCCGTGCTCGACAAGATGGTCAAGAACAAGTTTCGCGACAACCTCGTCCAGGCTTTCGGCGGCAAGTTTGGCGAAGTGATCATCGGCGGCGCCCCGTTCAACCGCGAGGCGGAAGCCTTCTTCAAGCGCATCAACTTTCCCTTCACCATCGGCTACGGCATGACCGAATGCGCGCCGATCATCACGTACGTCCACTGGGACAAGACCAAGCTCTATTCCTGCGGCAAGGCGGCGCCCCGGATGAAGATCAAGATCGATTCCGACGATCCCAAGAAGATTCCGGGCGAGGTGCTGGTCAAGGGCGAAAACGTGTTCCTGGGCTACTATAAGAACGAGATGGCGACCAAGGACGCCTTTGTGGACGGCTGGTTCCGCACGGGGGACATGGGTGTCATCGACGGCGACGGTTACCTTTATCTGAAAGGCCGTTGCAAGAGCATGATCCTGGGACCTTCCGGCCAGAACATCTATCCCGAGGAGATCGAGAGCATCCTCAACAACATGCCCTATGTGGTGGAGTCGCTGGTGGTGGAGGACGACTTCAAGCTCGTCGCCCTCGTGTACCCCGACTTCGAGCAGGCAACGGAAGACGGCCTGGACCGCGAGCAGCTGCTGGAAAAGCTCAAGGAAGGCGTACAGCTGGCCAACCTGGAGCTCGACCAGTACTGCAAGATCCACAACGTGGAGATGGTGGACCAGGAATTCGAAAAGACCCCGAAGCGAAGCATCAAGCGTTACCTGTATCAACGAGGCGTCGATACGCACTGACATGGACAAGGAAAACAAATTTGACAGAAGCTATCTGGAGATGGCGGCGGTGTGGGCGAAGAATTCATACTGCATCCGCCGGCAGGTCGGTGCCATCCTGGTCAAGGACCGGATGATCATCTCGGACGGCTATAACGGCACCCCCTCGGGTTTCGAGAACGTGTGCGAGGAAGACGGCGTGACCAAGCCCTACGTGCTCCATGCCGAGGCCAATGCCATCACCAAGGTGGCCAAGAGCAGCAACAGCAGCGAGGGCGCTACCCTGTATATTACGGATTCCCCCTGTATGGAGTGCGCCAAACTGATTATCCAGGCCGGAATCAAGCGGGTGGTCTATGCCCGTGAATACCGGATCACCGACGGGGCGGACCTGCTGCGCCGTGCCGGCATCCAGGTCGATAAAATCGAGGTATAGATGGATCCCAAGATACAAAACCGCCTGATCACCATCGGATGGTGCGTGGTCCTGGCGCTCCTGCTGGTCATCGTGGGCCGCATGTGGCAGCGCGACAGACGGAATGAAGTCCGGATTCCCGCGTCGGACTGGTCCAAACTGATGCTGGTGCTCCAGAGCGTGGACCGCGACTACGTGGATCCCATCGACCAGTGTGCGGTGACCGAAAAGATCCTGCCCGACATCCTCTCGAAACTCGATCCGCATTCGGTCTACCTTCCGCCCGTCGAGCTGGAGGCGGCCGAACAGGACCTGCAGGGCGGGTTCGACGGCATCGGCATCCAGTTCAATGTGCCCAACGACACGGCCGTGGTCACGCACGTGATTGCGGGCGGGCCTTCCGAAAAGGCGGGCCTTCTCTCGGGCGACCGCATCGTCAAGGTGGACGACCGCGTGATTGCGGGCAACAGCACGCCGCAGGACACGATGGTCCGGCTCATGAAGGGGCAGCGCGGCACGAAAGTCCGCATCTATGTGCAACGCGAGGGGGTGCGCGAACCCATCCAGTTCAATATCACACGCGGCATGATTCCGGTCAACAGCGTGGACGTGGCCTATATGGTCGACGATACGACCGGCTTCATCAAGCTCTCGAAGTTTGCCCGCAGCACCTACCTTGAGTTCCTCAAAGCGGCGCTCAGCCTGCGCGAAAAGGGCATGAAGCGCCTGATCTTCGACTTGCGCGACAACACGGGCGGCTATCTCGACCAGGCCCTGATGCTTTGCAACGAGTTCCTGGAAAAAGGCGACCTGATCGTCTATATGGAAGGCCGCAACCGTCCGCGTAACGATGTATTTGCCGATGGCAAGGGCAGCTGCCGGGACATCGAACTGGCCGTCCTGATCAACGAAGGCTCCGCTTCTTCGAGCGAGATCTTCGCCGGGGCGATGCAGGACAACGACCGGGCGACGCTCTATGGCCTGCGTTCCTTCGGTAAGGGACTGGTGCAGGAACCGGTCTTCTTCAGCGACGGTTCGGGCATCCGTCTGACGGTGGCCCGCTACCATACGCCTTCCGGCCGCTGCATCCAGAAGCCCTATGGCGACGACTACGGCTACGACATCTATGAACGCTATCTCCACGGCGAGATGATGAGCGTCGACAGCATCCGCGTCAACGACTCGCTGAAGTTCACTACGCGGGGTGGCCGCACGGTTTACGGCGGCGGAGGTATCATTCCCGACGTATTCGTGCCGATCGATACGACGCATTACACCGAGTACCTGGGCCAGTGCAACCGCAAGAGCCTCCAGGTGAAGTTCGCCAATCAGGTGGCCGACCGCAACCGAAGCCGCCTGCGCGAGATCCGCGACCTGCCTTCGCTCTACCGTTTCCTCGACGGACAGAATCTCAAATCCGACTTCATCGCTTTCACCACGGCCGAGGGCGTCAAGCCCACCGAGGAGGAGTGGGCCGTCTCCGGCGAGACGATCCTGGTGCAGCTGCGCGCCCTGATCGGGCGCAATACGCCGCTCAACGACGACGCTTTCTATCCCATCTACCTGACCATCGACAATGTGCTCGAAGCGGCGATGAAAGACCGATAATTTGAAACTTTTTTAGATTTGCTGCGTATAATTGTTGTTTTCTCGCATAAAATCTAAAAAATATGAAATTATCACAGTTCGGATTTGATTTTCCCCATGAGCTGATTGCCAAATATCCTTCTGAAGAACGCGACGAGTGCCGTCTGATGGTGGTCCACAAGGACACCGGCGAGATCGAGCACCGGATTTTCAAGGATATCATCGAATACGCTGCCCCGCACGACCTGTTCGTTTTCAACGACGCCAAGGTATTCCCCGCCCGGATGAGCGGCAACAAGGAAAAGACCGGCGCCGAGATCGACGTCTTCCTGCTTCGCGAGCTCAACCGCGACCAGCGCCTGTGGGACGTGCTGGTCGATCCCGCACGCAAGATCCGCATCGGCAACAAGCTCTATTTCGGCGAGAACGACTCCCTGGTCGCCGAGGTCATCGACAACACGACCTCCCGCGGCCGCACGCTCCGTTTCCTGTTTGACGGTTCCTACGAAGAGTTCCGCCAGACGCTCTACCAGATGGGCTCGCTGCCGGTTCCCAAGTGGATCCGTCCGCACGCCGAGGAAATCGACAAGGAGCGTTTCCAGACCATCTTCGCCAGCAAGGAAGGCGCCGTGGCCTGCCCGGCCGCCGGCCTGCATTTCAGCAAGATCCTCTTCAAGAAGATGGAGATCCACGACATCGACCGCACCTTCCTGACGCTCTATATGGGCAACGCGCATTTCCACAACGTGGACGTGGAAGACCTCTCCAAGCACAAGATGGACTCCGAGCAGTACTCGATCTCCGAGGAAACGGCCCAGGCCGTCAACGGGGCCCGCGCCCGCGGCAACAAAGTGTTCGCAGTCGGCGTCACGGTCGTCCGCGCACTGGAGACGTATGTGACCACCAAGCGTGAGATCCGCGCCTTCGACGGCTGGACCAACAAGTTCATCTTCCCGCCCTACCAGTTCTCGATTCCGGACGCGATGGTCACCAATTTCCATCTGCCCTACAGCACGATGCTGATGACCGCCGCCGCCTTCGGCGGCTACCACAACATCATGAACGCCTACAAAGTCGCCGTCGACGAAAAATACCAGTTCGGTACCTATGGCGATGCCATGTTGATTATCTAAATACCGGGGCGCTGCCCCGAACCCCGCGCCTCCCGGCCTTAGTACTTTGCTAATGCTGGGAGTCGTGCGTTCATGAGCTGGGTTTAGCAAAGTACCGGCCTCCGGCGGTCCGCTGATGCGGACTTGTGTCTACCAGGGCGCTGCCTAGAATTAGCTACTGCTATTAATCGTTGGATTTGCTTTTGCAGGAAGGCGAGACAACTTTTGAGTCAAAAACCCATAGACATCTGTGTCTACTGGGGCGCTGCCCCAAACCCTGCCGCTCCGGCCTGCTATCGCACAAGGCCCACACAACGGCCTCCGCTAGCGGCTGATGCCGCTTAGAAGCGAAGGTTTTTGAATCAAAAGTTGCGAGCCTGGAGGCAAAAGCTTTTTTTAGATTTTTCTTCCGGGAGGATATTGCTTTTTTGCCGGGTGGGTTGAGGCCGGAGTCTGTATCTTGCGTCCAAAAAAGATATGGAGTCCGGTGTTTCTGTTTATTATTGTGCGTTGAGCCGGGTCTTTGCGTACAAGTGTGCTGTCGGGAGGCAGTTGATGGCGGCTTTCGAGGGTCCGGAAGGGGTGTTTGCAGCGGGGAGGGATGCCCTTTCTGATGTGCTGCGAGGCGGAAGCGAGTATGTCGACAAACTTTGTGATCCGGCGTTGCTGGAGTGGGCTGCCGGAGAAGTAGCGTGGGCGCATCGGTATGGCATCCGCTTGCTGGGCTTGGGGGAGACGGATTATCCGCGCCGCTTGGCCGAGTGTGAGGACGCGCCCCTGATGCTCTACTGCAAGGGGCCGGCCGATTTGAATGCGCCGCGTGCCGTGGCGGTCGTGGGTACGCGCAAGGCCACATGGTATGGCCGGGAAACCTGTCGCAGGCTGGTGGAGAGTCTGGCTGAACTGGATGAAAAACCCTTGATTGTCAGCGGCCTTGCGCTGGGGATCGACGGCTGTGCACATGAGGCGGCACTTGCTTCGGATTTGCCGACGGTGGGGGTGTTGCCGTGTGGGTTGGATGAGATTTATCCGCGACAGCACCGCGAGATGGCCCGGCAGATTCTGGAGCGGGGTGCACTGGTGACCGATTTCCCGCGGGGAACGGCGCCGGTGGCGTTCACTTTCCTTCGCCGCAACCGCATCATCGCCGGGATGGCCGACGCGACTTTGCTGGCGGAGTCATTCCTGCGGGGCGGGGGACTGATCACCCTGTCGCTGGCCGCTTCCTACAACCGGGAGACTTTCGCTGTGCCCGGCCGGACGACGGACGCATCGTTCGAAGGCTGCAACCGGGCGATCGCCCGGCAGGAGGCTACGCTCGTGGCTGACGAGCGGACCTTGCCCGCGGCGATGGGCTGGGCGGCGCCGCTCACGCGCGCCCGCCGTCCCTCGCTGCTGCGCCCCGACGACCCGCCTATGCGGCGGGAGGCGCTCAAACTGCTGGAAAGCCGCACGGCACTCTCTGCCGACGAGCTTGCAGCCCTGATGCGGGTAGATGCCCGGGAGGCGAATATCCTGCTCCTGAAACTCGAATTGGAGGGCCGTGTGGTGGCCGATGGGAGCAAATTTTTGCTATCTTTGTAGGAAACTCTTCCGCCGATGCTGATCGATACCCATTGCCACCTCTATGACGAAGCTTTCCGCGACGATTTCGAGGCGGTGCTTTCGCGTGCCCGCGAAGCCGGTCTGGAGGCTTGCGTGATGCCCGGCATCGACCGCTCCTGCCACGACGCCCTGCTGGCCGTGGCCGACGCGTTGCCGGACTTCGCCTATCCTTGCATCGGCCTGCATCCCACCTCGGTGGGGGAGAACTGGCAGGAGGAACTCGATTTCGTCAAACAGCATCTTTCCGACCGCCGCTGGTACGCCATCGGCGAAATCGGTCTGGACGAATACTGGTCGAAGGACTTCGTGAAGGAGCAGATCCGGGTGCTGGAAGAACAGATCTCTCTGGCCGCCGAGGCCGGGCTGCCCGTGATCATCCATCTGCGAGAAGCCACCGACGACTTCTTCCGGGTGCTCGACGACCTGCGAGGGGTGGATTTCCGGGGCGTGATGCACGCCTGGTCGGGGAGCTATGAGTCCTACAAGCGGCTGCTGGGCCTGGCCGACTTCAAGTTCGGCATCGGTGGGGTCGTCACCTACAAGAACGCCGGCGTCGCCGTCGCTTTGGAGCGGATGTCGCTCGAGGATGTGATTCTCGAGACAGACTGCCCCTGGCTGACGCCCGTTCCTTACCGCGGAAAACGCAACGAACCTTCCTATGTGCGGCTCGTCGCCGAAAAAGTCGCCCTGATCAAGGATCTCCCGTTGGAAACCGTCTCCGGCGTGACTTCCGCCAACGCGAAAATACTCTTCAAACTATAACAGGATGGACAGAAAGATACTCCTCATCTATACCGGCGGTACCATCGGCATGAAGCAGGACCCGGAAACCCTGCTGCTGAAGCCCTTCAATTTCTCCCAGATTCTGGAGGAGGTGCCCGAGCTCAGGAAGTTCGACTTCCACATCGACACCCTCTCGTTCGATCCGGTCATCGACTCGTCCGATGCCAGGCCGGAATTCTGGGTGGAGCTGGCCGGCATCATCCGCGACCACTACGAGGACTACTTTGGATTCGTCGTCCTGCACGGGACCGATACCATGGCCTATTCCGCCTCGGCGCTGAGCTTCATGCTCGAGAATCTCGAGAAGCCTGTCATCTTCACGGGGAGCCAGCTGCCGATCGGGATGCTGCGCACCGACGGCAAGGAGAACCTCATCGACTCGCTCGAACTGGCCGCCGCCTGCGACGCGCAGGGGCACCCGTATGTAAGCGAGGTCTGCATCTATTTCGAAACCGAGCTGTTCCGCGGCAACCGCACCACCAAGTACAGCGCCGAGACTTTCAGCGCCTTCCGCTCCGCCAATTATCCCGTGCTGGCGGAAGTGGGTATCCACGTGAAATACGATACGACGGCGCTCTACCGTCCGCGCAAATGGGGCAAGCCGCTTAAAATCCATACGAAGCTCGATACGCGGGTAGCCGTGCTGAAGATCTTTCCGGGCATCACGGAGGCTTTTGTGCGGGCCGTCCTCTCTGCGGAGGGGCTGCGGGCCGTGGTGCTGGAGACCTATGGTTCGGGCAATTCGCTTTCGGACCCCTGGTTCCTCGACGCGCTGTCCGGTTTCACGGCCCGGGGCGGCATCGTAGTCAACATCACCCAGTGCCAGGCAGGCGCCGTCGATATGGGCGCCTATGCCAACGGCGACATCCTCCGCCAGGCCGGCGTTTGCTGCGGAAGGGACATGACGACCGAATCCGCCGTGACAAAATTATTTGTTCTTTTGGGTCAGTACTCTGATAATAAGGAAGTTAGTAAAAAACTGGAAATTAGCATAAGTGGAGAAATTTCTGAGAAATAGTGATACTTTCCGAAAAAATTGTTAAATTGCAAAGAATTTTTGGCGGAGACCGCGCCGAGAATGACCGAAAACTATAACTATTTAAATACAGTGTTTAATAATTAATCAAAAAACCTATGAAAAAAATTTTCATGTTTTTGGCAGTGATTGGCCTTCTGACCATTTCTGCTGAGTACCAGAAGACTTTTGCACAGGACAATCAGGCTGCCGAGCAGACTGAAGCTGTCGCACAAGCCAATGATGAGGTCGTCGACCCGTTCGCAGCCGCGCCGAATGACCAGCCGATCCACCAGCAGCTCAAGAAGCTGTTCATCGAAGGTGGTGCTACGTTCATGGCCCTCGTGCTGTTGTGCCTTATCCTCGGTCTGGCCATCGCCATTGCGAAGATCATTACACTGAGTATCGCACAGAACAACAACACCAAACTCCTCAACAAGATCGAAGACTGCCTGAAGAACGACGGTGTCGACAAAGCTTACGAGCTCTGCAAGAACACCCCCGGCCCGGTGGCCCGTATCTTCACCCAGGGTCTGCTCCGCGTCAAGGACGGCCAGGGCATCGAGAAAGCTGAGAAGTCGGTCATCGAGTACGGCTCCGTTGAAATGGGTAAACTTGAAAAAGGCCTCTCCTGGATCGGTCTGTTTATCGGTATCGCTCCGCAGTTGGGCTTCATGGGTACGGTGCTCGGTCTGATCCAGGCATTCGACGCCATCGAGGTCGCCGGCGATATCAGCCCGGCACTGGTTGCTGGCGGTATGAAAGTCGCTCTGATCACCACCGTCGGCGGTCTGGTCGTCGCTATCATCCTGCAGCTGTTCTACAACTACATCATCTCCAAGATCGACACGATCGTCGTGGATATGGAAGACTCCTCCATCTCGCTCGTCGACATGCTTGTCAAGTACAGCAAATAAATAACAAAAACAACACTTGTCATTTGATTTTGTTATGAAAGAAGCTAACGAAAAAAGAGAGACAAGACCCTGGAAGATTCTGGAATTGATCCTCTTCGTGGTTTCGCTCGTGCTCTTCGGCATCGTTTTCGCGGCCAATCCGCAGACGACCGACGCGCCCTCGCTCAACCCGTTCCTTTACTGGATCTATGCCCTGGTTGTTCTTGCAATCTGCGTGACCTTGCTGTTCCCGCTCTTTGCCGCGTTCAAGAACAAGAAGAAGCTTCTGCGTCTGATTCTCCTCATTGTGGCGATCGTCGTCATTGTCGGCGGCGCCTTCTTGCTCGCGCCCGGTAACGCGATCGACGTCAACACGCCGACCACGCCGCGCGACTTCAAGATTGCCGATGCAGTGCTCTTTGTCACGTATCTCGCTGTGGGCGGTGCCATCGTGGCACTGATCTGGAGCGCCATCCGTAACGCAGTTAAAAAATAGTATTGGCTATGGCTAAGAAAAAGGTTCCCGAAATTAACGGCTCATCTATGGCGGATATCGCGTTCATTGCGCTGATTTTCTTCCTGATGGTGACCACGATGGACAAGGAGGAGGGTATTGCCCGCCAGCTCCCGCCGATTCCCCCTGAGGATCAGAAGGTGGAAGACCAGCAAGTCAACCGTCGTAACATCATCCAGGTTAAGATCAACTCGAACGACCGCCTTCTGGCCGGAGGTGTACCGATGGATGTCAGCCAGCTGAAAGATAAGATCAAAGAATTCATGACCAACCCCAACGATGACCCCAACCTCCCTGAGAAAGAAGTCAAGGAAGTCAAGGGCATCGGACCGGTTCCTGTTTCCAAAGGCGTCATCTCGCTGCAGAATGACCGCGGTACCACATACCAGGCCTACATCACCGTCCAGAACGAACTGGTGAAGGCCATCAATGAGCTCCGCGACGACTTCTCGATGAGGACCTTCGGCAAAAAGTACGCGAAACTCGACGAGGAACAGCAGGACGCTGTCCGCGAAGCAGTCCCTCAGCGTATTTCCGAAGCCGAGCCTAAGGATGTCAAAAAGAGATAGGAGGATTCAGTATGGCTAAATTCATCAAAGAAAACAAAGGCGAACTTCCGCAGATGAATACCTCGTCCCTCCCGGACATCGTGTTCATCATCCTGATGTTCTTCATGGTGTGTACCTCCATGCGTCAGAATGAGACGAAAGTGCGCGTCCGTACGCCCCAGGCGTCCGAGATCGCGAAACTCGACCGTAAGGATCTTGCTACCTATATCTATATCGGTACTCCCTCGCAGCAGTATCAGAAGGAGTATGGTACAGATTCCCGTATTCAGCTGAACGACGTCATCTGCAAGGACAACAGCGACCTGAGCCCGATCCGCGACTTTATCGCCGCGGAACGTGAAAAGATCTCCGAGGTCGACCGTCCGTTCATGCAGGTCAACATCAAGGCCGACCAGGATACCCGTATGGGTATCATCACCGATGTGAAGCAGGAGCTTCGCCGGTGCTCAGCCTTGAAGATCATGTATGGCGCCCGCAAAGGCGGCGTCCAGAAATAGCGAATGCTTGACGTAAAGAAAGGGTGGCTTCGTGTCACCCTTTCTTTTATCTGTTTGATTTATGAAGAAGATTTTACGTATTACGGCAGCGGCCGCCCTGCTCCTGATGGCGGTCTCCTGCGGACGGCAGGATGCTCCAAAGGCGAAATACGTGTTCTATTTCATCGGCGACGGCATGGGATCGACCCATGTGGCGGCTGCCGAGGCCTATCTGGCCCAGGAACGCGGCGTGATCGGCATGGATCCGCTGTGTTTCACGCAATTCCCCGTCATGGGTGAAGCGACCAGTTTTTCGGCCAACAGTATCATTACCGACTCCTCGGCGGCCGGCACCGCCCTCTCTACGGGCGAGAAGACCAAGAACGGCATGCTCTGCATCGCCCCGGATTCGACCACCCTTTTGAAAAGTATTGCATACAAGATACATGAGGCGGGTTACAGCGTGGGTGTAACATCAACCACGCCGATCAACCACGCCACCCCGGCCGCTTTCTTCGGCCACAACATCAAACGCGGCAACTATTATGAGATCGGCAAAGAGATTCCTTCCACCGGCTTCGAGTTCTTCGCCGGCGGCGGACTCTACCATCCCAAAGGAAAGGACAAGGATCAGCCCGTGTCTCTCTACGATATGATTGCCGAAGGCGGCTATACGCTGGCATACGGCTATGAGGATTTCAAGGCCAAGAAAGAGGCTGACCGCATCGTCCTGGTACAGGCGGAAGACTCGGAAGAGATCTGCCCCTATGCCCTGGGCCGTCCTGAAGGTGCGTTGACGCTCCCCCAGATCGTGGAGGCAGCCATCAGCGTGCTGGAGCGCAATCCGAAAGGCTTTTTCATGATGGCCGAAGGCGGTCTGATCGACTGGACGGCGCACAGCCAGGACCTGGCAGGCACCATCTTCGAGATTCTCGATTTCGACCAGGCCATCGCTGTGGCGAACGCCTTCTATGAGCGTCACCCCAAGGAGACGCTGATCGTCGTGACCGCCGACCATGAGACCGGCGGAATCGCCCTGGGCCGCAAAGGCTACAACTTCGACCTGACGGTCATCGACAAGATCAAGAACGCTTCGGCATCCACTGATGTGGAGCAGTATATGAACGATCCCAAATCGATCGACAGCGTCAACGAGGAAGCCCGCATCGGCTGGACCACGACCTCGCATTGCGGCGGTCCGGTCCCGGTCTGGGCCAAAGGCGTGGGCAGTGAATTGTTCGCTGCACGTCAAGACAACACCGACATTCCCAAGAAGATCTGTGCCGCCATGGGCGTCCAGTTTTAATTCCCACTGATGAAAAGAACGCTTCCCTTCCTGCTTGCGCTCCTTCTGGCTTTTGCCCCTGCCTTCGCGCAGGAACCGCCCAAGCGCGAATTCCGCGGTGCCTGGCTCCACATCGTAGGCAACCAGCAAATCAAGAACCTTTCGCGCGAGCAGATCCAGCAATGGTTCACCGCTACGCTCGACGCGCTGCAGGCGCAGGGCTGCAATGCCGTGATCTTCCAGGTCCGCCCGCAGGCCGACGCTTTCTATGTGTCGGAACTCGAGCCCTGGACCCGCTTTATGACCGGTGAGCAGGGAGTTGCGCCCGATCCGCTCTGGGATCCGCTGCAGTTCATGATCGAGCAATGCCATGCCCGGGGCATGGAACTCCACGCCTGGCTCAATCCTTACCGGGTGACATCCAACGACAAGGAGCAGCTCCATCCGGACCATCTGTATTTCCGCAAGCCCGAGATCTTCAAGCGCTATGGGAAGCAGCTCTATTTCGATCCGGGCGAGCCGGAAGCGGTGGCCCATACCGTGAATGTAATTGCCGACATCGTGACGCGCTACGACGTGGATGCCATCCATTTCGACGACTATTTCTATCCCTATCCCGAGAAATTCGAGGAGTTCCACGACGATACCTCCTTCGCCCGTTACGGCGCGGCGCAGGGTTTCGAATACTGGCAGAAGAATGACTGGCGGCGCAATAACGTGGAGACGCTCATCCACGCTGTCAACGACACGATCAAGGCCATCAAACCCTGGGTGCGTTTCGGTATCTCGCCTTTCGGCATCCATCGCAACAAGAAAGATGATCCGGAGGGGAGTGAAACCAACGGACTGTCGAACTACGACCAGCTATTCGCCGACGTGCCGGGTTGGGCTGAGAAAGGCTACATCGACTACATCGTGCCGCAGCTCTATTGGCGCATCGGCTATCCTGCCGCAGACTACGAAGTGCTGATCAACTGGTGGAACGACAAGGATTACAAAGGACAGCTCTACATCGGCCAGAGCATCTCCACCTTCGGTGAACCGGATCTCGACAATCCGGCAATCTCGCAGACCGGGCGCAAGATGTCCCTGGTCCGCGACCTTCCGAACGTGGACGGCAATGTGTGGTGGCCGGGCTGGTCGCTGGCGCCTGAGGCGCAGCCGGGCTATTCCGGCCCGCGCCGGGGCGGACGCAGCGATTTCAAGCTGCAGGATTCGCTCAGGGTCGTGTATCAGAAGTATCCTGCGCTGATTCCTGCCTACACGGATCTCGATGCCGTGGTTCCCGAGCCTGTCGCCTCGATCCGTGTTTCCGGCCATGCTATCGCCTGGCAGCCTGAGAAGACGGACGACGTGCTGCAGCAGCCGCATTTCTATGTGGTGTACCGCTTCGGCGCGAAAGAGAAGGTGGATCTGACGGAGAGCCGCCATATCGTGAAGATCACCCGCCAGAACAAGTATGTGCCTTCCGGAAAACGCAACGGCAAGTACAAGTATGTGGTGACGGTCGTCGACCGCTGCTGGAACGAGAGCAAACCTTCGAAAGCAATCAAATGGTAAACTGAAAATATGAAAAGAATCAAAGACTATCTGAGCGGCCAGCCCGAGAAAGACGTGGTGGTGAAAGGCTGGGTCCGCACCAAACGTGGCAACAAGAACGTGGCCTTCATCGCCCTCAATGACGGTTCTACGATCAACAATATCCAAGTCGTCTGTGACCTGCAGCACTTCGACGAAGCGCTGATGAAGCAGATCACGACCGGTGCCTGCCTCTGCGTGCAGGGCGACCTCGTCCCGTCGCTGGGCAGCGGACAGGCCGTGGAGGTCCAGGCCCGCAACATCGAGGTCTACGGCACCGCCGATCCGGAAACCTATCCGCTTCAGAAGAAAGGCCACAGCATGGAATTCCTGCGCGAGATCGCACACCTGCGTCCCCGCACCAATACTTTCGGCGCGGTGCTCCGCATCCGTCACGCGATGGCTTTCGCTATCCATAAGTTCTTCAACGACAAGGGTTTCTTCTATCTCCATACACCGCTTATCACTGCCAGTGACTGCGAAGGCGCCGGTGAGATGTTCCAGGTCACGACCCTCGATCTGGACAACCTTCCGCGCACTGAAGAGGGGAAGATCGACTATTCCCAGGACTTCTTCGGCCGTCAGACCTCGCTGACCGTGAGCGGACAGCTTGAAGGTGAGCTGGGTGCCACCGCGCTGGGCAGCATCTATACCTTCGGCCCGACCTTCCGCGCCGAAAATTCCAATACGCCGCGTCACCTGGCCGAATTCTGGATGATCGAGCCGGAGATGGCCTTCTATGATGTGAACGACCTGATGGATCTCGAAGAAGAGTTCATCAAGTATCTGGTGCAGTATGCCCTCGACAACTGCCAGGATGATCTGGCGTTCCTCAACAAGATGATCGATCCCGAGCTGATTGCCCGGCTCAAGAGCGTCGTCTCGACCGAATTCGTGCGCCTGACCTATACCGAAGGCATCCGCATCCTCGAGGCCAGCGGCCAGAAATTCGAGTTCCCGGTGGCCTGGGGCGTGGACCTGCAGAGCGAGCACGAGCGTTACCTGGTGGAGAAACATTTCGGCAAACCTGTCATCCTGACCGACTATCCGAAAGACATCAAGGCTTTCTACATGAAGCAGAACGACGACGGAAAGACGGTCCGCGGCACGGACGTCCTCTTCCCGAAGATCGGCGAGATCATCGGCGGTTCCGAGCGTGAAGCTTCGCTCGAAAAGCTCAACCGTCGCATCGAGGAGCTGAAGATGGACACGACCAACCTCTGGTGGTACCTCGACACCCGTCGCTTCGGTACCTGCCCGCACAGCGGATTCGGCCTGGGCTTCGAGCGCCTGCTGCTCTTCGTTACCGGCATGGCCAACATCCGCGACGTGATCCCGTTCCCCAGAACGCCCAAGACGGCTGAATTCTAAACTTCCATAAACGCAGACTGAACTATGCTAATCATCGGCATCGCAGGGGGCTCAGGCTCCGGTAAGACGACTGTTGTCAGGGAGATCGTCCGCAGGATGTCTCCCCACGAGCACGTGACGGTCATTCCGCAGGACTCCTATTACAAGGACCAGGGCCATCTCTCGATGGAGGAGCGCCAGGCTCTGAACTTCGACCATCCGGATTCCATCGACTGGGAACTGCTCGTGCGGCAGCTCCGGGACCTGAAGGCGGGAAAGGCCATCGACCAGCCCACCTATTCCTACATCACCTGCACCCGGCAGGAGGAGACCGTCCACGTGGAGCCTTCCGACATCATCATCGTCGAAGGTATCCTGATCTTCACCTGCAAGGAGCTGATGGATGAACTGGACATCAAGGTGTTCGTCGATGCCGACGACGACGACCGGCTGATGCGGGTCATCACGCGCGACATCGTCGAGCGCGGCAAGAACGTGGAGTGGGTCATCGACCGCTACACCAAGACCGTCAAGCCGATGTATCTGCAGTTCATCGCCCCGAGCAAGCGCTATGCCGATATCATCGTGCCGCAGGGCGGGCATAATAAGGTGGCCATCAACGTTCTCCTTTCCGGTATCCGGAAGATGGCCCGTGAAAAGGAAGGCGAGGCATGAAATGGTGGGGCGGTCGGAACAAGGAGGACCGGGTCGGTTTCTACACGACCCTGGTCTTTCATTTGGCCGTCCTGATCATTCTGCTGATCGTCTCGATCGGGCGCGTGGCTTCCCCCGAGAACACGTTCGTGCTCGATTTTACCAAGCAGGAGGAACTGGAAAAGCTGCAGAAGGAGATCGAACTCAAGGAGCAGGTGGCCCGCAATCTCGAAGACCAGATTGCCCAGCGGCAGCAGCAGCGTATCCGCAATGTGGCGGTCGATGCCGGCAGCCGGCTCAAGGACGACCGTTTCAAGAACCCTTCTGAAGTCTATGACGAGGCCCGGGAACTGCAGCGTAAACTCGATGCTTCCAAGCGCGACGCGCTTGCACAGCAGGCGAAAGAAGAGGCTGTGGACCTCAATCAGCAACAGCAAGGCCAGGAGTCGCAGGAACCTGCCCCGGCTTACAAGGGGCCGTCCGTCATCTCCTATGAATTGGAGGACCGTAAGGCGCTCAGCCTGCCCGTTCCGGCCTATAAAGGCTATGGGGCAGGGGACGTGCTGGTCGACATCGAAGTCAACCAGGCCGGTCGCGTGACGGCCGCCCGTGTCCGGCCCGAAGGATCTTCGGCCGATGCCTCCCTTCATTCCTTTGCCATTGACGCAGCCAAACGCTCGCGTTTTTCCGCATCTGCTGATGCGGAAAAATCGCAGCCCGGCTGGATCCTGTACCGTTTCATCGCCCAATAATAGATTCCCGATATACTAGCGAACGATTATCCGAACCTGAACCATGAAACCCGAAATCGAAGCCGCCATCGACAGCATCAATGTCACGATGAATGCAGGAGGCATGAACACCATCAACATCGTCCTCGCCTTCGTGATGTATGGCGTGGCACTCGGCATCAAGCCTCATTCTTTCGTCGAAGTATTCCAAAAGCCCAAATCCGTGGTCGTGGGCGTCTGCTGCCAGCTGGTCCTGCTGCCGCTTTTCACGTTCCTGCTGGCGCTGCTGATGGATTCCGTTGGCTGGATTTCCTGGTCGATGGCGTTGGGTATGATTCTGGTGGCATCCTGTCCGGGTGGCAACATTTCCAATTTCATCAGTTCCCTTTCCAAGGCGAACATCGAGCTTTCGGTCTGTCTGACAGCCATCAGCACGGCCCTGGCCGTCCTGATGACCCCGTTCAATTTCTGGCTTTACGGAAACCTCTTCCTGAAGTTTGCAGCCGTACACGGCGAGGTGCCGCATCTGGTAATTCCGCTGTGGGATGTATTCAAGACGATCTTCATCCTGCTGGGCGTTCCTTTGACGCTGGGTATCCTGACGTCGCGATACCTGCCCAAATTGGCGGAAAAGATGAAGAAGCCGTTCCAGTACGCCAGTATCGTATTCTTCCTGGCGATGGTCGTCCTCTCCTTTATGGGCAATCTGGACGCTTTCGTCAAGTGCATCAAGTATATCTTCCTGATCGTGCTCATCCACAACTTGCTGGCGCTGACCATCGGTTTCAACACCGCCTCGATCTTCAAGCTCCCACGCCGCGACCGTCGCACCCTGACCATTGAGACCGGCATCCAGAACTCGGGGCTCGGTCTGGTCCTGCTGCTGGGAACGCAGATCTTCGCCGGCCTCCCGCCGCACGGCGGCATGCTGGTCATCACGGCCTGGTGGGGTGTCTGGCACATCATTTCCGGTCTGGCTGTGGCCGGCTTCTTCAACCGTTCAAAAAAACCGTTGGAGGATTAATCCCCCAACGGTCTTCCATTGCCTGTAGCGAGCCGTCTTAAACGCCCGCTACGAGTGCCTTGTACTTCTGGATGCAGGCGTCCAGCCGCTCGGCTGCCGTCGTGTCGCCCGGGACGTTGTGGGACGGGTGGATGTAGAGTTTTACGCCGCGTTCCTCGAGAATCTCGGCCACGGTGCAGATGGTCATCCATACCATTGTGACGAAAGCCATGGTGGAGAGGGGACCGATCTTGTCGAATTCCTTCTTCATCTTGACCGAAGCATCCTGCAGCGGGCAGCAGGAGTCGACCACGTAGTCGGCGATCTGGAAGAGGTTCTTGCCGCAGGAGTGGCGCGGCACCTTGGCACCGGTCTCAGCGGCGGAGCCGAAGACGACGACTTTCATGCCGCGTTTCTTCGCCTCGAGGGCCACGTCGATGTTGACGGCGTTGATGCCGGTATGCGAGAAGATCCACATGATGTCGTTCTCGTTGAAATTCCAGCTGCTCATGATGGCCTTGCCATAGCCTTCGGCCCGTTCGAGCCAGAGGAACTGGTTGATGCCCATCTCACCTACGATGTGGGTGAAGAAAGTCAGGGGAAGTTCGCAGATCGGGTGGAAACCCACGAAACCGCCGATGCGGGGATACATCTCCTCGATCGGAAGGTTGGCGTGGCCACAGCCGAAAGTGTGGACCATATGTCCCGACTGGATGCAATCCGCCATCAGGGTTGCCACTTCTTTGATGTTCTGCATTTGAGTCGCCTCAATCTTGTCCATGACGCCAAAGGCGTTC
This sequence comes from Bacteroidales bacterium UBA3290, assembly GCA_002361615.1. Classification (GTDB taxonomy): domain Bacteria; phylum Bacteroidota; class Bacteroidia; order Bacteroidales; family UBA932; genus Cacconaster. The sequence continues at coordinate 14,153 of DETK01000010.1, read as the reverse complement.
TTTTTCCATTCGTTAGCGTACATTGTTGTTGGGTGTTAAATAGTATATGATTGTGTTTTTCGTTATTTCATGACGGAATCCCAGACCGCGTTGCGGAGCGTACCCGCCGCGTCGTCCGCGTCGTAATCCCAGTACATCAGTCCTTTCATCCCCTTGGCAAGAACCTTTTCGGCCTTGAGTCCGATACTTTTGGGATTGTCGTAGCCGGCCCAGATCTTCCCGTTGCGGGCAACGTAGGGAACCTGTCCCCGCTCATCCCAGTTCTCGGTGGTGAATCCTTTGCTGGCAGGGTATTCGGTGGCGAACTTGTTATAGTCCACACATCCTTTGAAACCATCGCTGTCGTCCCAGGCGTGGCGGGCGTAGAAGGGGATGCCCAGCACAAGTTTGGAAGGGGAGACACCGGCTGAGGTATAGGCGTTGATGGCGCGTACACAGTCCCAATAGTAGTCGGGTCTGTCCCACGCGGACTGGTGCTGCCCTTCCGATCCGGCGGCGATGTCGTAGGTCATAAGGTTGACAAAGTCCACGTACGGGTCCACGGCGGCGATATCGATGAACCGGCGGTTGTCCCCGCTTCCCTGGACGTTCATCACGTAGCCGGCGTAGGTGAGCAGGTATTGATTGCCGAGGGTCTCGCGCAGCTGTTTCATCAGCAGCGTGAAGTTCTCGACGTCGTGGGCAGGATCACAGGCATGGCCGCTCCAGGAGAGGCCGGGAAACTCCCAGTCGATATCGATGCCGTCGATGTTCCATTTGCGCAGGAAAGACAGACAGTCGTTGGCGAACGCTTTCCGGCCTTCCTCCGTGCTGGCCATTACGGAAAAGCCGCCCGCCTGGAAGTTGTCCGGATTGGTGACGGTATGCGAGAAGGAGAGGCAGATCTTGAGTTCCGGATGCTGCTGCTTGACGTTGACGATTTGCTGGAAGCGTTTCTCGTCACCCTGCAGCTTGAACGTAACATATTGTCCATCACGTACATAGAGTTCCGCAAATGCGTAGTTGATATGGGTCAGCACTTCTGCATCCGGCGTCTTGGACCCGTAGTAAGTGCAGTATCCCAGGACGATGCGGCCCTCTTTCCGCTGGGGATGCGTTACCTTTTCGTTTCCGGAGATGCTGCTCCCATTCGGCCCCGCCTCATACGGGTCTTCAACGCAGGAGAGGGCACAGGCTCCGATCAGGAGGACAGCCAGGCAGGAAAGGATTCTGTTCAGATTCTTTTTCATGGGCGATAGGTCATTTGTTCCGCCTTCATGTCGCGGTAAAAGTCACGGACAAAGGAGGCGTCGTAGGATTCCGGGAATCGGTATAGTTCCGGTATGTTGAATGATTTGAGCGTCATCAGATAGTGATCCGGGTCTTTCTGGGGCAGGACGAAAGGCTTGGAGACGGTTCCGTCGGGACTGACGTGTGCGAAATAGGGTCTGCCGTACAGCCTGTCGTCGCGTTTGGAGGCCCAGCAGATCCAGCGGCCGTCGCTGTTCCAGCTGTGGTAGGAGTCGGAATACTTCCCGTTGACGGTTTCAAGCGTGGAGATCTTGCCCGTGGCGATTTCATAGAGCCACAGATCGGTTTCGCTGTGCCAGATCGGGAACGTTCCGTAGTCGGAGACCGTCATCAGGATGTATTTTCCGTCGGGAGAGCACTTGGGGAAGCTGATGGACTTGCCGATGGCAGCGGCATTCACGACGGTCGTGAGGCTGTCGCCCATGCGTCCGGTTTCAGGGTCGAAGCCGACGGCGCAGAGGTCGTAGTGCATGTCGAAAGTCTCTTCCGGTTGGGGGCGCGCACTGGCGCGGCAGAAATAGATGGTTTTCCCGTCGGCGGACCAGCAGGGGAAGGTCTCCTGAAAGGCGGCTCCTTTGGTAAGGGGTGAGTCGGTGACGGTTCCCGCCTCAAAGTCGAGGAGGATCAGGTCGCTGGATGCGTCGAAGACCTCGAGTTTATCGTGCCGGCCGCTGTGGAGGATGGGCCGGATGTCGGCAGTCGTGAAGATGCCGTAGCGGCCGTCTGCCGAGATTTCCCCGTACACGGCTGCACCGGCGGTGCTGTCGGTGGCCGTATTGAGCTTCCGCATCTTGCCGTCGCTGCTGTAGAGCGTTCCGCCTTTCTTTCCGCGTACGTGCATGAAAGAAACCTGGGATTGACCGCCCCGGTTGGCCGTATGGCAGTTGATGCAGGACCCTTCTGTGCGGGTATTGTCGGCCAGGAGACGGGTCCGGAAAGATTCCAGGTCGCGCTCTTCGACGCTCAGCACGTTCCACACTTCGTAGGCGGGCTCGATCAGGCGGTAGCTCATATAGCGGTCGATGCTGTCGGCCGATACGACCCAGTGGAAGGGCGCATAGCGGACCGTTTCTTTTCCGAAGCGGGCGGACAGGCTGAGGCGAAGCGTATCGCCGGCTTCCGCGGCCATCAGCTGCTTCCATCTTTTCATCGGGAAACGCATCTCGGAGCCGTTTGCCTTGAAGAGATGGGACGCCCTCCCTTCGATCTCAAGTCGCAGCGCGTCGGCTCCCTCGACGCTGAAGTTCAGCGGAGCGATGTTCACGGGGAGGGTGATGTCCGTGTAGTCGGGGAATAGCGTTGGCTCCTGTTCTGCGACTGTATCAAAAAAGCTCAGCCCGCAGGATGTAAGCAAGAGTGCAACACCGATTAAAACCCATGAGTGTCTCATCGTGCAGGCTGAGCGTATTTATAGTAAAACCAATAACTTTTCCGGAAAAGCCCTTCATTCCCCTTCAGGAATTCGGTGATGTTGTCGAGCGTCTGGCGTGCGATGCGGTATTCCGTCAGTTGATCCGCAGGAGAGGTGTTCTCGTCGAACGTCATCAACAGGGCTTCCTGGTAAAGGACAGGGACCGTCTGCCGGTCGTATCTTCCTTTGTACAGGGTGTCGTAATCCTCCCGGAAATTCCCGAGATTCTTGTCCAGCAGGTCCAGACAGAGCAGATAATCTGTCGCCGTCTTTCCCTGGGAAGCCGTTGCCGCGATATTGGCCAGTGACGTACGGTAGTCGTTGTGCTGGACGAGGATGTCGCGGCAGTCATTCTTGAGGGTCAGGTTGCCGGCCTCCGTGTCGAGGAGCCGGAGCCCTTCCTGTGCCCATCGTTTGTAAAGCGCTGTATGCGAGAGCATTTTCAAATAGCGCCGGGCCGTGTCATAGTCGCCGTTGGCAAAGGCGATATCCGACATCGTGCGGAGCATCGCCGCGGAGCGCTGCCGCGGGGAGAAAGTCATCCCCAGCATGGCGGAATGCTGGGCCTGGGCATAATCGCCGGAGAGGATGAGTGCATCGGCGCTGGCCATCAGCCGGAAGCATTCGACGCCTTCCCGAACCGGGATGAACAGCCCGTGCCAGGTGGGCTGGTAGGCCTTGAGCAGCCCGTCCGGAAGACGGTCCGCGCGTGCTTGTGAGAGATTGTAGTAGTAGGCGGTCACGACGCTTTCGTGCGGATTCCGCAACCCCATCTTCTCCACGCGGTCCCAATGGCCGGCGCACGCGTTGAAATAGATGCGGTAGTCGTATTCCCGTTCGAGACTGATCCGGGAAAGCCGGGCCGTGGGTGTCAGACTGCGCGCTGTGGGAATCAGGAGCGCGAGCAGCAGCAGGAACGTGCCGAGGCGGAGCGCCCGGCTCCGGATACGGACTGCAGCTGCGAAGAGCCAGGCGAAGAAACACGCGCCGGTGAGGACGGCCAGCGGAACCTCAGGGAAGAGGATGAGGAACGCCAGGACCGCAGTGGGAAACAGTGCCCAAAGGGCCGGGTGCTTGCTCCCCAACGGCTTGAGGATGAGACGAATCCCATCCCAAAACAGGAAGAGGAGTGCCGTCACGAGCAAGGCGGCTGCGCCCGGGATCAGGAAGAATTGCGTCAGCCAGTCTCCCGTGATATAGGAAAGCGGGGCTGGCTTCTGGAAGTAGGTGGACAGCCAGGTCGCATCGGACAGGAAGAGCACGTACCGTTCCTTGAGTGCAAGGTGGTACGGGAAGGCGAATTGGAAAAACGCCCACAGCGCCACGAAACAGAGGGTGACGGGGAGGATGCTTCTATTTCTGTCTGCGCGTAGTGACATCCGGAATCAGTTTTCCGTAACCAAGTGAATCGAGTACCCTGTTCTGCTCCGGGTCGAATCCTCTCTGAAAGAGCATGTACAGGTAACCGCCGACGATGTTGGGATTGTGCAGGGCGGTTTCATAGGTGCAGCTTTTGGCTGCTTCGGGAGAGGTCGCCCCCTGCAGCTGTTCCTTCCAGTGCTGGAGGGTATCGTTGAGGGGTGTTCCCCGCGCACTGCTGGGCATTCCCAGGGAGAGCTCGAGGATACCGGGTTCCACTGCGATCAGGATCCGTTCCGCATAGCCGGGTGCCCGCTTGGAGAGCGTGATGTCGGCGATGTAGAGCGAATCGGCGGGAATCCGGAAGAAAAAAGTTCCCCCTTTCACCACGGTCGAGTCCACGATGTCGGCCGTCGGCTTGGGCTGCGGGCAGAAATAGACCTTCTGTCCGTCGAGCGCGCTGTCGATGCGTCCCCGTATTTCGAGAACGGGGCCGTCCGGCTGGCAGGACAAGGCGGTAAGCAGGACCGCGATGAAAGGGAGGAGCCTTTTCATAAACAGGTGTTACTGTGCTTCGAAGTAGGCGTACCAGCCGCAGTCATCCCAGTCGGCGGAGCCGTCCCATCCGTTGTGGTAGATGGTGATGAACTTGTCGGTGAAGGTAAGCAGGTAGAACTGGTTGTTCGAACCCTGGCCGCAGTCGTCGAAGCGTGCGCCGATCAGCGGGGCGGTCGTCACCCAGGTACCGAGCACGGCTTCTTCAGGCGAGGTCTTGATGAATCCGAACGTACCCTGGGCGGCAACGCTGCCGTCGGGGCCGTAGGTGGTCATCTTGCTGCCGTCGTATTCGAAGACCATCTTCTCCTTGGTGACGTCGACGTCAGCCAGGGTGAAGTTGGCCCACCAGGCGAAGTTGGACTCGGGTGTATAGCCGGCGGAAGCATACTTCCAGCCGCCGTGGGCGCCCATGTTGCAGATCGAGCCCCAGGAGACTTCCCGCCAGGACCAGGTCTTCTTCGCACCCTTGTCCGTGTTGCTCTTGGCACCGGTCAGCATACCGGCCCAGGGATCATAGACGTCAGTGACGGTGATGGGGAAGTGTGCCGATTCGACGATCTTGCCCTCGGACATGCCGACATAGTAGATCTCGAAATTGCCGTTGGATTCGTATACATAGGTGTACTGGTCGTTCTTGACGATGGTTTCACCCATGGCCGTACCTATGTGCCAGGCGCCGCCGACATCGGTCCGGTTGTTCTTGAGGGTCACGATGTCGTTGGTAGCACCCTCCTGCGCAACGGTCAGGGCGGAGGTCAGTTCGGCCGAAGTGATCGGCGTGCCGGCCTTGACCACGTATTGCTCGCGCAGCGAGAGGTCCTCGATGGGGTTGCAGGCCATGAAACTCACAAGAGCGGCTGCTGCAATGAACAGTTTCAGTTTTTTCATGATCGTCTGCTATTTAAAGTTGTTCCAGTCGTTGAATTGAGCGGCAGAGCCCCAGCCCGGATTCTGTTCGAGGATGTCGTTTCCGTTCTCGTCCTTGCCGGCGATGTCGATCTCGGTCTGCGGGATGGGCCAGTAACCCTGGGTTTCCTGAAGGCGGGCGGCATAGTCGTAGCGGACCATCGGGGTGACGACACCTTCGTTGATGACGGTGAAGCCGGTCTGCTTGTTGAGGAGTTCACCGGCGGACTGCAGCGAAGGGCCTGCCCAGCGCAGGATGTCCGGCCAGCGGATGGCTTCGAAGGCCAGCTCGAAGCGGCGCTCGTTCTTGAGTGCCTCCAGCGAGTAGGGGATCGGGCCGAGGTGGCTGCGGGCCCTGACGCGGTTCATGCCGTCGGCCGTTTCCGTCAGCTCGGAGTGCATCAGCAGCACATCGGCGAAGCGGATGTGGATCAGGTCGGGGGTCTGGAGCAGCTGTGCGGAGGTCTGTGCCGTCACGTCGGGATACTCAGCCTTGGCGAACGAGTGGAAGTACTGGTTCTTTTCATCACTCCAGGCACCGACGTTGATGTACTTCTTCTGGAAGTAACCCGTCTGCTCGTAGTAACGGTAGGAAACGGTGTAGTCCGGTTCGCTCGGGTCGAGCTTGCGGTCGCCGATCAGGATGTGGCCGGCTTCGTTGGGGTCGTATGCGTTGTACGACCAGACCGAGCCGCTCAGACGAGGGTCTTCCGTATAGCCGTCGGTGTGGACCTGCTGCTTGTCCCAGGCTTTCCAGTCTTCGATGATGGCGGGAGAGACAGGGCCGCAGCCCCAGCCGAAGCTGAACGGATAGCTCTGGGCCATGTCACGGTTGTCGTTCGAAGGCGAGCAGAACATCGAGAAGGTGTTGGAGAACCAGGTGTAGGTCCAGTTGGAGGTCAGGTTGTGCTTGTTGGCAAACACGGTCTCGATGGAGCTGTTGCCTACCCAGTGCAGGTCGTGGGCCACGGTGTAGCCGTAGCGGTATCCTGCAACGTTCTTGTTGGTGTAGTCGTTCGTGTAGCCCCAGAGTTCGCGCTGGTCTTCCACCAGGTCGTGGCCCGAATTCCGGATGCAGTCTTCCAGGTCGGAGATGACCTTCGCCTTGGTGGTTCCGTTCGGGAGTTCGGTCTTGCCGTAGCGTCCGGTGTAGAACAGGAACACACGGGCCTGCATGGCTTCGGCGGCAGCCTTCGTGGCGTGGCCGGTCATGTTGGAGCCGAAGGTGTAGATGCGGTTCGGCATCAGCTCGATGGCTTTCGCCAGGTCTTCGCCGATGAGCTGGTAGACTTCGTCCACGCTGGCGCGCGGGATGTTGACGGCATCGGTGGTCGTCCGCAAGGGCACGCCGCCGAAGGTCTGGGCGAGTTCGTAGTAGGCGAAGGCGCGGAGGAAGTAGGTCTCGCCAAGGAGACGGTTCTTCTCGCTCTCACTCGACCAGCTCTTCACGTTGTCCATGTTGGCCAAGGCGCTGTTGGCCCGGTTGATCAGCGTGTAATCGCGATCCCACAGGCCCAGGAAGGAGTTCAGGTTGTCCTTGTAGAGGAGGAAGTTGGTGGCGCAGTTGCCGGAGTACGAAAGGTTGCCGCCGAGGCAGTCGTCACCGGCGAGCTGGGCAATGTACATGAAGGCCGAACTCTCGGGTGATTCATAGAGAAGGTGGGCGTAGATGGCCGTTACCATCTGCTGCGCATCCAGCTCGGTCTCGGGGAAGGTCTCCGTGGTCCGTTGCGTGAGGTTCTGGCTGTCCAGGAAGTCCTCGCAGCTTGCCAGAAGCAGGACGGTCGCCAATGTAAGGATGATAGAAGTGATCTTTTTCATGATAATGCCCTCCATTAGAATTTAAGACTGAGACCTACGAGGAAGTTGCGAGAGCTGGGATAGTAGCCCAGGTCGATGCCCTGTGCCCATCCGTAGGAGTCACCGCCGTAACCGATTTCAGGATCCATGCCGGAGTACTTCGTGAAGGTGAACAGGTTCTGTGCGGTCACGTAGACCCGGAGCGTCTGGAGCGGGAATTTCCGGAAGGCCTTGGCGAGGTTGTATCCGAGCGTGATGTTCTGGATCTTGAAATAGTCGCCGTTTTCGATATACAGCGTGGAGATTTTGTTCCAGTTGTAGCTGGAGGAACTCGACAGGCGCGGGTAGAAGTTGGACGAGCCTTCGCCGGTCCATCTCTTGAAGATATCGGTCGTGAAGTTGGCCAGCGGCGAGGCCGAGAAGTCGCGGTAGCACTTGAAGATCTGCTGGCCGAAAGCGCCGAAGCCCGTGACTGAAAGGTCGAAGCCCCTGAACTCGAAGTTGAGGGAGGCACCGAGCGTGAAGTCCGGGTGCGGGTCGCCGATCATCGTACGGTCGTTGGCGTCGATGACGCCGTCTTCGTTGGTATCGACGAAGATCACGTCGCCGGGAACGGTGTTGCTGCCGTTGATCTTCGCGCCGGTGTAGGCGTCGATCTGGGCCTGGTTCTGGAAGATACCTGCGGTCCGGTAGCCATAGAAGAAGCCGATGGGGTAGCCCACTTCTGCGCGGAACACCTCTTCGGCGCCTTCCCACGGAATGCTGCCGTCACCGTGGATGATGCCGTCGGCATTGGCGATCTTGGTGACGCGGTTCTGGTTGTACGTGCCGTTGACGTTGAGGCCATAGAAGAAGTCACCGATATGGTCGTTCCAGTGGAGGGCCAGTTCCACACCGGTGTTGAGGACGTTACCACCGTTGATGTACGGGGCGTTCGCACCGTAGGAGTAAAGGACCGGCGCCGTCACGAGCCAGTCTTTCGTCATCTTGCGGTACCAGTCGAATTCGACGCCGAGACGGTTGCCGATGAAGCGTGCGTCAAAACCGAGGTCGAGCTGTTCCGAGGTTTCCCACTTCAGGTCGGGGTTGGTGATCATATAAGCATAGGTACCGGTGGCACGGTCGGTCAGGGTATCGCCGAATACGTATCCGCCGTAACCGTTGTTGGACGTCACCAGCGAGAGATACTGGAAGCCGGCCACGTTGCAGTTACCGTTCTGGCCCCAGGAAGCGCGGATCTTGAAGAAATCGATTCCGCCGCGGAGGGATTCCATGAAAGGTTCGTTCGACACCACCCAGCCGACCGATGCGGAAGGGAAGATACCCCAGCGATTGCCGCGGGCGAATGTCGAGGAACCATCGGCGCGCAGGGTAGCGGATGCCATGTAGGTCTCTTTCCAGTTCCAGTTCGCACGGGCGAAGAAAGAAGCGAGGGCGCCCTGGCTGGAAGGAGAACCGCTGATGGAAGCGGCGGGACCCGGCGTGGTCGAAACGTTGGTCAGATAGGCGTGCTCCAGGTCGTTGAAGTTCGAGTTCACGTTCGAAGCGCTCAGCGATTCGCCGAAACCCCATTTTTCCAGGGAGGAACCGACGAGGAAGTCGATGCGGTGATCCACCAGTTCGAGCGCGTAGCTTGCCGTGTTTTCCCAGCTCCAGCGGTTGTAGAGCGACATCGACTGCGATACGCCGTCCTGCGTCCGCTGGGCGGTGATGTCGAGGTCGTATTCCGGGATGTAGGAACGGTAGCTGCTTGCCCCCATCAGGTAGCCGAACTGGCTGCGGAGGTGGAGGTTGCAGATCGGTTGCAGGTCGGCGTAGACGCTTGCCTGCAGATAGTGCGACTTGCTGCGGTTCTGGTTGGCATTGTAATCCATGTAGGCGATCGGGTTCTTGGAAGCGCCGTTGGCGGTATCCCAGTTGTAGCCGTCGCCGTCCTTGCGCACATGATAGGTGCCGTCTTCGTTGTAGGCGTACTGGAGCGGGCTCATTACGAGCATGTTGTGGACGCCGTTCCAGTAGATGCCGCCCGTGGCGAAGGAGCCGTCCGTCTCAGAGTACCGGTAGTTCAGGGTCTCACCCACCTTGAGGATGTCGAGGTTGTTCTTCTTGAACACGGTGTACTCGTTATTGATACGGAGGTTGTAGCGGCGCAGCTGCGGGATGGCGGACGGGACGCCCATCGTGGCATCCTGCCGCATGTAACCCAGACCGAGGGAGTAAACGGCCCGGTCCGTACCGCCGGTAACATTCACTGCGTGGCTGGTCACCGGGGCGTTGTGGTTGATGATTTCCTTGAGCCAGTTGGTACCGTTCCAGGAGCCGTTCGCGATGGAGTTGAGTGTGGCTGCCGGGATGTAGTTGGGCCAGTTGTAAGGTTCCAGACCATCCATGACGCGCGATTCGTCCTGGATTGCCATATACTCGGAGGCATTGAGGATGGTCGGGATCTTGTAGAGGTTCTGGAGTCCGTAGTAGCCGTCGTACGTGATGTTGGACTGGCCGGCGCGGCCTTTCTTGGTCGTAACCAGGATGACGCCGTTCGCCGCACGGGCACCGTAGATGGCTGCCGAAGCAGCATCCTTGAGGACATCGACCGACTCGATGTCAGACGGGTTGAGGGCGGAGATGCTGCCGTTGGCCACACCGTCGACTACGTAGAGCGGGGAAGAATCGCCGGTCGTACCCAAGCCGCGGATGTTGACTTTGAAGCCGGCTCCGAGGAAGCCGCTGTTCTGGGTGATGTTGACACCCGGGGACTGGCTCTGCAGGGCGCCGAGCACGTCGACGGTGTTCAGTTTGGCAACATCGTCACCCTTGACCTGGACGGTCGAACCGGTGACGAGTTTCTTCTTCTGGACACCGTAGCCGATGACTACGGCATCGTTGAGCCACAAATCGTCTTCTGTGAGAATGACATCCACGACCCCCGTCCGGACTTCTACTTCCTGCGTCGCATAGCCGAGGGCCGAAACGACCAGCACGGCACCGCGACGGACGCGGATCTGGTAGGCGCCGTCGTTCGAGACGACGGTGCCGTTGGATGTGCCTTTCTCAACGACAGAAGCGCCGATGACAGGCAGGCCGTCGGTCGCGGAGACCACGGTGCCTTTCACTTCGAGCGTCTGTGCGGATGCCGGCTGGAAACCAGCAAGCAGCAGCACGGCCGCAACGAGAAAGAGACGCGCTGCTGGCGCGATTCTCTTTCGGAAGGAATTGCTTTGTGTCATGAGTGTTGTTGAGAATACTTGATTGATATGAATGAGTTGGTTTTCCATAAAGGCTCTCTATCTGTGCAAAGGTAGGTAGAAAGATTGGGTTTTCAAAACCCATTTTTTCTATAAATAATTGATTTTTAGCACTGTGCGCGTGCACGGAAAGCCGTGCGCGTGCACAGTGCATGTTATTTTTCGGCGAAAAAAGACTATATTTGTGTGTGGAAAAGAACAAAGGAAAAATTACGATCAAGGATGTGGCCAGAATGGCCGGCGTCTCCCGTGGAACTGTCGACCGCGTCATCCATAACAGGGGTGATGTGTCCCGACAGCGTCATGACGATGTCATGCGGGTCATCAAAGATATTGGCTATGAGCCCAATATCTATGCTTCAATCCTCGCTCATGACAAGAGTCGGAGCATTGCGCTTCTACTGCCCAGCTACCGTCCCGGAGAGTATTGGGAAATGGCCGGCCGGGGTGCCTCCCTGGCGCAGGCCTATGCGCGGACCTTCAATGTGAGCATAGAAACCTTCCTCTACGACCAGTACGACATCGAATCTTTCCGCGCCGCCTGTGCGCAGATGCTGGAACTCTCGCCTTCGGCCGTCGTACTCCCTCCCATCTTCCGGAATGAGACGGCGGTTCTGACAGCGACGTTGCGGGAGCGGGGGATACCTTATTCTTATGTGGACACCAAACTGGAGGAAGACGGGTACCTCACTTTTTACGGCATGCCGATGTACAAGAGCGGCTATCTGTGCGCCGACCTTCTGTTCGACTCCATCTCCTCCGTTCCCGAGGCAGCTGAGGAGATGAAAGTGGCCATCGTCCGGATCGAGCACGACCGGAACCGCAAGAGCGACCCGACTGCGATCCGCAGGGCCGGATTCATCGATTATATGCGGGAACATTACCCGGAAGTGGAAATCCTCAGCGTCTATATCGATCCCCACGATCCCCGGGGCATCATCGATACGCTGTCGGCATTCTGTTCCGCCAATCCCGGCATCACGCACATCGCGATGTTCAATTCCAGGGTCCACCTCATCGCACCGGCGCTCGAATCGCTGCGCCAGGAAAACAAGATCCGCGCCATCGGTTTCGACAATCTCGACGACAACCTGGCTGCGCTGCGCCGGGGGGCGATCCGCTATCTCATCACACAGCATACCGACGAGCAGACCCGGCTTGCCATCAATTCCATGGTCGATTATCTCATTTTGAACAAGGAACCGGAACGGCGGGACAATTACATGCATATGGACATTCTTTCCCGGGAGAACATAGACGACTATTGATTAATCCTGAATATTCCTTTTGCTATGAAAAACAATCATTTGACATGGGTTGCGGCCGTTTTCGCCGCGCTTCTGATTTTGACAGGCTGCGGCCGTCCGTCCGGGCACAAGGCTCCGGTTTTCGTGAAAGACGACAGTGGCATCGTCCGTCGGGTGAATCCGGCCGAGAAGAATGTCTATTTGGTCTTTACGGCGCATTACAGCGAGAACGACAATGGCTATTTCGAGAATTTCGACGGGATCGTTCCGGTGCTCAATACCCTGAAAGAGAAGGGTGTGAAAGGCTCCTTCTTCCCGACGGGCGTGTGCTTCGCACAAGCACGGTATGAGGAACCGATCCGTCGGATCATCGACGAAGGACATTATCTGTCCGCCCATTCCTATGCCCATCTCGTGCTTTGTGAAAATGGCGAGACCCTGGTCAGCGCTGATTCCCTCGCTCGCGACTTCGCCTTGATGGAGGCCCAGCTCGCGCGTTACGGCCTGGAGAAGAAGCAGTATTACTGGATGATTCCGCCCTACGAGACCTGCAACACCGAGTCGCGGGAGAACATCGAGGCCTTGGGCTATAAACTGCTCAATCCTTCGGAAGGACCGATCTTCGGTTTCGACTGGACGACGCCGGATATGGACTCTTACAAGACCATCGACCAGATGCTGGCCCGTTTGTGGGAGTTGGAAGAGACAGAGGGCCTCAATGGCCTGATCCTGCTGATCCACGCCATGAATTACCCGGAGAAGCAGGATTACGAGCGTCCCTACAATCATCTTGGCGAAATCATCGATACCCTGAAGGCCCGCGGATACGGCTTCAGGACCTTCAACGACGTGATTGCAGCGGAAAACTAAAATTTTTCCAACCTTTCGGGCGGGTTTTGCGTTATAGCTATGTAAACGCCCCGCAAAGGGGCCATCGTCGAACCCTTAAAAGACTGTTACTATGCATCTGATGAACATTTTGGTCCCCCTGGGCGTTTGTGTCGTATTGCCCGTCCTGATCGTGTGGCTGGTTACCCGCGTCCGCAAGAACGAGACCGACCGGAAGGCGGAAATCATGATCAAAGCCATCGAGGCGGGTACGCCCGTCGACCCGACGGTTTTCAACAACAACAAGAAAAAGTCCGTCAAAAAGGACCTTCTGGAAAAATTCAACGGAGCCTGCATCACCAGCCTGATGGGCCTGGGCTTCCTAATCCTCAAGCTGACCGGTATCAAGATCGGTTTCCAGGGCGATTTCCTGGTCTTGGGAGCGGTTGTCATGATCGCTGTGGGTATCGGACTGTTTGTCTCCTATTTCGTAGGCAAGAAGATGCTCGCCAAGGAGATCGAACTCGAAGAGAAGAATCTCTCCGAACAGAAATAACCCTTGCGACCCATGACCCGGGAGCGGTTCATCTCCGAAGTGAGGGCATGTCAGGGACGGCTGCGGCGGTTCCTGACATCGCTGTGCGGTGATGCCGCCCTGGCCGACGACCTTGCCCAGGAAGCACTCGTGCGCGCTTATGTCAACTCGGGCCGCTTCATCGGGAACTTCAAGGCCTGGCTCTTCCGGATTGCTTACAATTGCTTCATCGACAATCTGCGGAGAGTACCGGCCTCCTCCGTATCCTTCGATTCATACGAAGTGCAGCACGTGGCCGATGCGTCTGCTTCAGACGATGCTTTCCGGCACGAAGCCTTGACTCGGGCGCTGGCGCGGATTCCGGAAAAGGAACGGACCGCCATCGCCCTCCATTATTTCGAAGACCTGTCGGTCAAGGAGATCGCATCCATCATGCAGATCCCTGCCGGAACGGTCAAATACCATCTCTCGGTGGGCCGGGACCACCTCAAACAGCTCATCCGCTTATGAAAGACATCGAACAGTTCTTACGCGAAAACGCTCCGGAGACCCCGGACGAGGGCCAGTTCATGATAGAAACGAACGCCCGGCTGAACGCCGTCGAAGGCATCAAGCAGACCGTGGACAGCGAACGCCGCCGCGGGCGGGTCGCGCTGATCATCGCACTGGTGACAGGCCTGGTTCTCGGATGCCTGGTAACGCTGGTGGTGCTGCTTTATCCCATCCAGCCCCTCGAGCCGGATCAATCCCTCTTCTTGAAAGCAGTAGAATCCCTGCAAAACGGCAAAGAATTCCTCTTCGGCGCCATCGCCTGCCTCGCCATCGCCCTCGGCCTGGTCCTGCTCTCCAAAAAACGCGAAGCCTTCTAACCTCCGGACCATTTGTTCTGTCGTTGCTCTTCTTCGCAACGGCCGATGCCGACCGGTTTTGCTGGCGCAGCTGTTTTTCATCCCTGGGGTGCTGCTGTCTTTTGC
>DETK01000036.1:1787-4766 GCA_002361615.1 Bacteroidales bacterium UBA3290 | reverse complement strand
ATCCGCATCATCAACCGGATTACCATCCCGACGGCGGGCGAGGTGATCCTCAATGGAAAACACGTAGACGACGAAGACGTCCGCGCCATCGGCTACCTGCCGGAGGAACGCGGTCTTTTCAAGAAAATGAAGGTGGGGGAGCAGTCGCTCTATCTGGCCCGCCTCAAAGGTATGAGCACGGCCGCTGCCACCGCCGAACTCAAGAAATGGTTTATCCGCTTCGGCATCCAGAGCTGGTGGGACAAGAAGGTGGAAGAACTGTCGAAGGGTATGGCCCAGAAGGTTCAGTTCATCACGACGGTCCTCCACAAGCCGCAGCTGCTGATCCTCGACGAGCCCTTCTCCGGATTCGACCCAGTCAACGCCCAGATAATCCGCGACGAGATCCTCCGTCTGCGGGACGAAGGCGCCACCATCATCCTGTCGACCCATAATATGGAATCGGTCGAGGAACTTTGCGACAACATCGCCCTGATCAACAAGTCGCATCTTGTCGTGACGGGCGGTACCGACGCCATCCGCCGCGAATACGGCTCCAACCAGGTGGAAGTGCTCTACCGCAGCGGCGAGCCCCTCGCACAGGGCGAAGCATTCTCCATCAGCTCGGACGACGAACTCAAAGGGACCCGCCGGGCCGTGCTCGACGTGACGGAGGGCAACTCCTCCCGCCAGGTCCTGGGCGAACTCATCCGCTCGGTCGACGTGGTTTCGTACCGGGAGCTGATTCCGCGTATGAACGACATCTTCATCAAACTGGTAACCGGAAAATAGGAGGGAAGCGCTATGAACTGGAAAAAAGTAGGCATTGTCATCGGTCACGAATATTCGACCCGTGTCCGCAAGAAATCTTTCATCCTGACGACCTTGCTCACGCCGATCGGCATGGCGTTGCTCATCTGCGTTCCCGCCCTGATCATGCTCTTCTCCGGCAAGGAGAACCAGAAGGTCAAGGTGATCGACGAATCGGGCATCGTCGCTCCTTATCTCGAGAACAGCGAGCATACCACCTATGTGATGGGCGAGGCGGGCGAGACCGCCGATGCACTCAAGGACCGTTTCGACGAACTCGACTACTACGCCATCGTCGGTATCTCCCCGCTCGACGACAAGGGTGAAGTCTCGGTGGTCTCCTACTCGAAGGAACCGCTCAATATGGACCTCAAGACCTCCATCAACCGGGCGGTCAACAAAGCCGTCGAGAACCGCAAGCTGATGCAGTATGATATCCAGAACCTCGACGCGATCCTGGCTGACGTCAAGACCGACATCAAGCTCAACTCGATGACCCTGACCAACGACGGTGACGCCAAGGAAGACAGCGTGGAGGTCTATATGGTGCTCTCCTACCTGATGAGCTTCCTGATCTATATGTTCGTCTTCATGTTCGGCACGATGGTCATGCGCAGCGTCATCGACGAGAAGAGCAGCCGCGTGGTCGAGGTCATCGTCTCCTCGGTCAAGAGCGTGGAACTGATGATGGGCAAAATCATCGGTGTGGCGCTGGTGGCCCTTACGCAGTTCTTCATCTGGATTGCCCTGACGCTGGTCATCGTGACGGTTGTCAATACGATTGCCGGGCCGAAGCTCCTGCAGGACATGGGCGGTATGGAAACCGTCCTGGCTACGGCCGGCGAAGACGGCAACATCGGCCCGAACGACATGACGTCGATCCTAGAGGCCGCCGGCTCCGACCCCGACGCCTCGGGCTTTGTCAAGATACTGGGCCAGATCAAGGATCTCGACTGGGGCTACATCATCGGCTGCTTCCTGATCTACTTCCTGCTGGGCTACCTGCTCTATGCTTCGATGTTCGCCGCCATCGGCGCGGCCGTTGACAACGAAGCCGATACGAACCAGCTGCAGCTGCCGATTACCATCCCGCTGATCATCGGCCTGTTCATCATGCTCCATACCTTCGAGCATCCCAACAGCGCCCTTTCCGTGTGGACGTCCATCATCCCGTGGACATCCCCGATGGTGATGCTGGCCCGCATCCCCTTCGGCGTGGTGCCTTCCTGGCAGCTGATCCTTTCCATCGTCCTGTTGCTGGTGACCTTCCTGGCTACGGCCTGGCTCTCGGCCAAGATCTACCGGATCGGCATCCTGACTTATGGAAAGAAGTCCACGTTCAAGGACCTGCTCAAATGGATGAAACTCAAAGACTGATCCTGCATACATGAAAAGAATCCTGCTGATTGCCGTGCTGCTGCTCGCCTCCCTGGGCGATGCGGCAGCACAGTTTACGTACAAATGGACCCCGGTCCCGATGGACTCCACCTGGGACGCGATGAAAGACTTCCGGGCCACGAAGGTCATCGAGAAGTACAGCGCGCAAGTAGCTCCGCTCCAGGAGATCATCGGGTATTCGGAAGATGAGTACGACAAAGGCCGTCCCGAAAGCGGCCTGTCGAACTTCGCGGCCGATGTCATCCGGGCGATCGCCGAAAAGAAGACCGGCGAAACCGTCGACATCGCCCTGACCAATTTCGGCGGAATCCGCACCAGCCTGCCCAAGGGCGCCGTGCGGGTGTACGACATCTTCTCGATCTTCCCGTTCGACAACTATCTGGTGACCTTCGACATCAAGGGCTCCGACCTGCGGCGTTTCCTCGACCAGATGATTTCGCGCCGGCGGGTTGAGGCGCTCAGCGGCGTCGAAATCGTCATCACCGGCAACAAGGCCGACAAACTCGACGTGGCGGGCGCGCCCCTCGACGACAACCGCGTCTACAAGTTCGCCACCATCAACTTCCTGATGGACGGCGGCGACGGCGTCGTGCTCTCCGACGTGGCGTTCAACCGCAAGGATACGGGCATTTGGATCCGCGATGCCATCGTGGAATACCTCCGGGAAAAGATGGAAAAGGGCGAGACGATCGCCCTCAAGCCCGACGGACGGATCAAATATACGGACTGGGAGGAAAGAAGACGATGAAACGACTGCTTATGACCGCCGTGGCCGCCCTGCTCTTCGTGGCC
>DETK01000036.1:0-1677 GCA_002361615.1 Bacteroidales bacterium UBA3290 | reverse complement strand
GGCTACAACAAGGGCTTGGGCGGCGTGGAACGCCGGCTCCAGTATATCGACAGCGTCCGCGCCAAATACGGAAAGAAGAAGGTGCTGCTGCTCGACGCGGGCGACTTCAACCAGGGAACTCCCTATTATACCGTTGCGCACGGCGACCTGGAAGTGGAACTGGTCAACCTGATGCAGTACGACGTGTTCACACTCGGCAACCACGAATTCGACAACGGCCAGGAAGACCTGGCCCGCCGGCTCAAGATGTGCCGCCACAAGACCGTCACCTGCAATTATGACTTTTCGAACACTCCGCTCAAGAAACTGGTCAAACCGTACGTGATCGTCCGGCGGGGCGGTATGAAGATCGGCATCATCGGCACGACCTCTTACCTGGAAGGCGTGGTGCTCAAATCCCATCTCGACGGAATGGTGCGGCTCAACGCCATCGAGGAAGTGAACAAGTGGGCGGACTATCTGAAGAACCGGAAGCATTGCGACCTTGTGATCTTGTTGTCGCATTTCGGCTACGAAGGCGGGTCGCTGGAACGGCCTTCCGATGTGATGATGGTGGAGAATTCCCGCAACCTCGACCTGGTGATCGGCGGGCACAGCCACACCTACCTCAAGGAGCTCCGTGAGGTGAAAGACCTGGACGGCCGCGTGGTGCCCATCTCGCAGTGCGGCGGGCAGGGGATTGTGGTAGGAACCTGGGAAATTACTCGCGTTCGACCTTGAGTTGTTCGATATGGCTCTCCGAATCGGTGGTCTTGACGTAAAGGATAACCCGGAAACGTTCGCCGCCGGCACTCAGGGAGCCGACCGCGTATTTCATCGGTGCCTTTCCGCTCTTGTGGAGGATGGTGAATTTCTTGGGGGTATAGTGGGCGAAGAAATTCTTCATGATGAGTTTGGCCTGGTTGCGGGTACAGTTGTTCACGGCGCCGAGCATGTCGAGTTCGAGATTGTCGGCAAACCAGGCGGAGAGTTTGTCGTAATCTCCTGACTGGAGGTATTTTCCGATGGGGGTGAAGACATCTGGACCGTTCTCCTGGGGCTGTGCAGACGACGGCCCGGCGATAAACAGGGCGAACAGCAGGGATGCGAGCCAAAAAACTTTCTTCATCGCTACGTTTTTTTTGACAAGGATCTGAATATTCAAAAATCACGCCATGAAAGTCAGAGTGTTGTTCACGGGCAAGACCACGGAAGCCTGGATCCGGCAGGGGATCTCCCAGTATGCCGACCGCATCGGCCACTACGTGTCGTTCTCCCTGACGGAAATCCCTGATCTGAGGCAGACAGCCTCGCTTTCCCAGGAGCAGGTCAAGGAGCGGGAGGGCGAACTGATACTCAAATCCCTGCGCGGCAGCGACCATCTGGTGCTGCTCGACGAGCACGGGAAGGAGTTCTCGTCCCTCGATTGGGCACGGAATTTGGAGCTCAAGGCGACGCGTCTCCTGAAGGATCTGGTCTTTGTCATCGGCGGCCCGTATGGTTTTTCACAGGCGGTCCACGAAAGAGCCGACGAGCACCTCTCGCTTTCCCGGATGACCTATTCCCACCAGCTGGTGCGGGTCGTCTTCCTCGAGCAGTTGTACCGGGCGCTGACCATCATCAAGGGAGAACCTTATCATCACGAATGACCCGTATCCGTCCATACTGGCTCCGCATAAGGCGTTTTTTGCTGCGCTA
>DETK01000047.1 GCA_002361615.1 Bacteroidales bacterium UBA3290 | reverse complement strand
CAACTTTTGGGGGGCACATCAAATCAGCCCTTGGCGCAAACATACCAAACCCATAAGTTCTTGGGGCAGGGATTCCATTGCGGCTACTTGGCGGAATAATCATCTGCTGAAAAATGGAAGTAGCCAACGGGCCGTTTTTTTCGTTATCTTTGTCATCTATGACCGAGATCATCATCAACGGAACGGACGACCTCCCGCGGGCGGCGCGGGTGTTCCTGCAGCACATCGGGCCGCACAGCGTCATCGCTTTCTACGGTTCGATGGGAGCGGGCAAGACCACCTTCATCACGGCGGTCTGCCAGGCACTGGGCGTGCAAGATGTCGTCACCAGTCCCACTTTCACCATCGTCAACGAATACCGCGACGGGGCGGGTGAGCCTGTGTACCACTTTGATTTCTATAGGATCAACCGGCTTTCTGAAGCGCTGGACATCGGGCTCTACGAGTACTTCGATTCCGGCGCGCTGTGCCTGGTGGAATGGCCCGAGATGATTGAGGAGTTGCTGCCGGAAGATGCGCTCAAAGTGCAGATCCTGGTGGAAGACGCAGAAACGCGAACCTTATTATTCTGAACGATATGAAACGATTCCTCCTGCTGACGGTCCTGCTCCCCGCGCTCCTCGCGTGCGGAAAGGCGCCGCAGCCGCGAACCTATGCCCCCACGCCCGATATCCTGCCGGGTGCCACGGCCCTTGATGAATATCTGCCGCTCCTGGAAGGGCAGCGGGTCTCGATCCTCTCCAACCAGACCGGGATGATAACGCAGGACCGCCACGTGCTCGACACGCTGCTTTCGCTGGGCGTGAACGTGGTTTCCATCTTCTCGCCGGAACATGGCTTCCGCGGTACGGCCGATGCCGGAGAACTGGTCAGCAGTTCGGTCGACGAGCCGACCGGCGTCCCCATCCGTTCGCTCTACGACGGAAAGGGCGGCGTCCCTTCGGAGGAGGCGATGTCGGAGTTCGACGTGCTGCTGTTCGACCTGCAGGACGTGGGCTGCCGCTTCTACACCTACAACGTGACCATGGGCAAGATGATGGCTGTCTGCGCGACGCACGGCAAGAAGATGATCGTGCTCGACCGGCCCAATCCCATCGGCTTCTATGTGGACGGCCCGATCCTCGATATGAAATACAAATCCGGTGTGGGCTGGTACCCGATTCCGGTGTGCCACGGCATGACGCTGGGCGAACTGGCGCTGATGATCAACGGCGAAGGCTGGCTGCCCGATGGTGCGAAATGCGACCTGACGGTGGTCAAGTGCCGGAATTATACCCACCAGTCGCGCTACGTGCTACCGGTCAAGCCGTCGCCGAACCTGCCCGACATGCGCTCGATCTACCTGTATCCCTCGCTCTGCTATTTCGAAGCGACGCCGGTAAGCCTGGGACGCGGCACGGCGCAGGCTTTCCAGATGTACGGCCATCCGAACATGAAGGGTTACTCCTTCTCCTTCACGCCGCGCAGCGTGGAAGGGGCGAAGAACCCGCCCCAGCTCGATCAGGAGTGCTTCGGCGTGGACCTGCGCACCGAGCCTTCCGATGAGGCGGTCAATGCAGCCGGTATCAACCTCGAATACGTGATTGACGCGTACCGGAACCTCCACATGGGCGACCACTTCTTCCGCTCGTTCTTCGAGCTGCTCATCGGCCGCGACTATGTGCGCAAGATGATCAAGGAAGGCGCATCGGCCGAAGAGATCAAGGCGATGTGGGCGGATGACGTGGCTTCCTTCAAGGCGCAGCGCAAACCGTATCTGCTGTATGAAGAATAGCTGTTTCCTGCAGGCGCTCCTGGTGTTGCTGGCCCTGTTCGTGCCGGCTGCCTGCGAGCGGATCGAACCGGAACCCGAGCCGGAGCCGGAGATCGACCCGGAAATCGTGGAGCCCGACGTGGCGCTGAATCCCCGGATCGAGGGGCGTCACGCCACTGCGTATGTAACGTACTATGGCTCCCTGACCCCCGATCCCGAAGTGATGACCCACATCAACTATGCCTTCGCTGAACTCTATGTGCGCGACGGCGTGTACCAGGGTTTCAAGGTACAGGGCAATCTGTCCCGCTTCGAGCAGATTGCCGCGCTCAAGAAAAAGAACCCGGACCTGAAGATCTGCCTGAGCTTCTCGCATACCGTCGCAAATTCTGACAACAAGCAGGATGGCGGTTTTTCGGCTATGTGCAAGAGCGAGGCGGGACGCAGGGCCTTTGCCGAGGACTGCCTGGCTTTTCTCAAAAAGTATAATCTGGACGGTGTCGACCTCGACTGGGAGTTTCCCGGCCTGTCGTGGAGCGGCGCGGCCTGCGACCCCTCTTGCGATACCGATAATTATGTACTGCTGGTCAAACAGTTGCGCGAGACGCTCGGCACTTCCTACACCATCTCCTATGCGGGCTATTGTTCCGACAAGACAAGCGTGTCGGGCGGCTACCGCTACGTCGATATCAAGGGGATGGATCCGTATGTGGACTATGTGAACATTATGGCCTACGACCTGGACGAGGCGCCGCACCACCACTCGGCACTCAATGACACCCGGGCCTATAAGGACTGCAACCGTGCGGTGAACGCTTATCTGACGGCGGGTGTCTCGCCCGACAAGCTGGTACTCGGGCTTCCGTTCTATGGGCGGCACTCGTTCAGTACTTCTCCCACGGCCATCAGCTACAAGAAGATCCTGCAACTCGACCGCTACCAGTATCGCCGCAACCAGTGGGACGACAAGGCCAGCTGCCCGTTTGTGGCCACGATGGGCGGTGCGTTCTACTGCGGCTATGACAATCCGCGCAGCATCGGCCTGAAGGGCGCGTGGGTCCGCGAGAAGGGTATGCTGGGCCTCATGTATTGGGAATACGATCAGGACGACGCGAAGGGCACGCTCCGCAAGGCTGTCTGGAACGCCGTCATGCAATAGATACAAAACAGATATGGCAATCATAGGCATCGACCTGGGCGGAACGAAGATTTCCGCGGCACTGTTCTCCAAGAACGGGGAAGTGATTGAAAAAGATTACAGACTGCTGGGCGGCGCTACCGGCTCTGCGGTCGGCGTGGCGGTGGCCGAAGCGATCCTCGCGCTTCGGGCCAAGCGCCCCGACCTTCCGGTAGAAGCGGTGGGCATCTGCGTGCCCGGCATCGTTTACTCGAAAAAGGGAACTGTCTGGGCACCCAACATCCCGGGCTGGGACAATTACCCGCTGAAGAGCGACCTGAAGGCTGTGCTGAACGACCGCTCGATCCGCATCGCGATCGAGAGCGACCGCACCTGCTACATCCTGGGCGAGGTCTGGAAAGGTGCGGCGCAAGGTTGTACCGACGCCATCTATCTGGCTGTCGGCACGGGCATCGGCGCCGGCATCCTGCTCGACGGGCGCATCATCCACGGCGCGAACGACATCGTGGGTGCCACGGGCTGGATGGCGCTGGAACCGCCCTATAAGGAGGAGTTCATACCGATGGGCTGCTTCGAATACTACGCTTCCGGAACCGGCATCGGCAATCAAGCAAAGCTTCTCTATGGCGACCAGAGCAAGACGAGCTACGACGTCTTCGCGAACTACGGAAAAGATCCGATTGCAACGCGGATCCTCGACAAGGCCATCCAGATGTGGGGTATGGGCACGGCCAACCTCGTGAGCCTCTTCAATCCGCAGAAGGTGATTTTCGGCGGCGGCGTTTTCGGTCCTGCCATCGAGTTCATCGACCGCATCCGCGGCGAGGCGCGCAAATGGGGCCAGCCGATCTCCATGCGCGATGTGAAATTCTGCGCTTCCGCAGTGGGCGGCGACGCTGCGCTGCTGGGCGCCGCCTATCTGGGCATCCTCGAAACCAGCCGTAAATGATTCGAACTATGGCAGCAAAACAATACAACACCACATCCGTCTTCGTCGCGGCCTGCGCGGGGATGGCTTTCTTCGGGGTGACGATGCTCTCGCTCGCCCCCATTCTGGGCAAGCTCAACGCTTTGGTAGGCGAGGGGGCGCTTTCGCTGCCTTCGACCATGTCGATAGGCATTATCCTGGGTACGGTGCTCTTCGGTCCCGTAGTGGACCGGTTCGGCTACAAAGGCCTGCTGATCGCCAGCTCGATCCTGGCGCTGGCCGGCATCCAGGGACTGGCGCATTTCACACATCTCCCGCTCCTGCACGGCTCGATGTTCTGCCTCGGACTGGGCGGCGGTATTCTTAACGGATTGACCAATGCCGTGGTCTCCGACATCTACGATGATGACAAGCGCGGCGGCCGGCTTGGCGTGCTGGGTGCCTTCTATTGCATCGGCGCCCTGCTCTGGACGCTGCTCAACTATTTCATCGCCGACTACAACATTCCCTTGAATGCCATTTCGGTGGTGATGGCCCTTTTCATCGTCTTCTTCTGCGTGACCGCTTTCCCGAAAGCCAAGCCTTCCGGCAGCGTTTCGGTCAGCAAGTCGCTCGGCCTGCTCAAGTATCCGGCCCTGCTGCTCTTCGCGGTCGTGCTCTTCTTCGAGAGCGGTTTCGAAGGCTGCAGCGGCAGCTATACCGTGGAGTTCTTCAACCAGACCACTCCGATGGGTACCAAGGCTGCCACCCTGGCCATGACCTGGTTCACCGTCGGTATGATGGCCGGCCGGTTCCCGCTGGGCGCCATCCAGCACCGTCTCAAGGCGCTCGGGACGCTCTATACCTATCTGGGCGTCGCCCTTGCCGGCGTGGTGCTCTTTACGCTCTGCAACGGTCCCTTGGGCGCCTACATCGCCATGGCGCTGATCGGCTTCGGCGTAGGTGCCACCTTCCCGGTCGTGCTCAACTATATCGGCGGCGCTTTCCGCGACCAGTCCGGTACGGCCATGTCGATCGCCATCTTCATCGCCCTGCTGGGCCAGTTTACCTTCAACCGGCTCACAGGCAATGCTTTCGCTATCGGCCGCTATGCGACCCTGCCGGCCCTCCTGTTCACGGCCGTCGTGGCGATGATGATCATCGTCCCGATTGCCCTGCGCTTTACCAAGAATACAACTAAAAAACAATAAAGACCATGATTACACAGAACTACGCAAAAGAGTGGAAGAAGAACGCCTTCGGCGTGATGGACAAGATTGAAGCAACGCAGATGGAGAACATCCGCAAGGTAGCCGAGGTGATGGCCGATACCATCCAGGCCGGCCGCTGGGTGCACACTTTCGGTTGCGGACACGCCAACCTTCCGATCGAGGAGATGTATCCCCGCATCGGCGGCTTCGTGGGTTTCCATCCGCTCTGTGAGATTCCGCTCACCTTCTTCACGCACATCGTCGGGGAAATGGGCATCAACCAGTTCCTCTGGCTCGAACGGGCAGAAGGTTACGGCAAGAGCATCATGAGCAGCTGGAACTTCGACAAGCAGGATTGCATCTGGATCTTCTCGCACACCGGCATCAACGCCGTCAACATCGACGTCGCGCTGGAAGCCAAGCGTCTCGGCATGAAGGTCATCGCTTTCGGTTCCGCCTCCGAGACGGGTGCCAAGGTGCCGCGCCACTCCTGCGGCAAGAACCTCTTCCAGATTGCCGACTACGTGGTGGATTCCTGCTGCCCGCTCCAGGATGCCTCTGTCAAGATGGAGAAAGAGTTCGACAAGATCGGTCCGCTCTCGACCGTGGCCTTCGTCACGACAGTCTGGATGACCCTCGGCACCGTCGCCGAAATCCTCGAGCAGCGCGGCGTCAAGCTCTACATCCACCCGTCCCACAACGTTCCGGGCGACACCACCGCTCACGAACGCCTCGACGCCTGCATCCAGGAATACCGCCGCCGCGTCGCGGGGGTCTAGACGGCCCGTTTTCTATCGTAGTGACGGATACGGCCGCTCTTGCGGCCGTATCCGTCACTATATTGTAATTAAATAAAGTTTAATTATAATTTTTAATATTAACCTTTAATTAATTATATTTGCATCGAGAAATATAGATGCGATATGGACCTGAAGAAATACTCGAATACCCAGATCTTGCAAATGCTGGGCTTGCGGTTCAAGGATTACAGGTTGCTGGTCAATCTTTCCCAAGATGATCTGGCCAGGATGGCAGGTGTTTCTGTGTCAACCATCCATAAGTTTGAAACCGGAACGATTTCGAACATGAATGTCACGAATCTTATGGCACTGCTCAGACAGGTCGGGCTTTTGGACCGTTTCGACGAACTGATTCCGGAGCAGCCTGCGAATCCCTACTTGAAGGTCTCGCAGCATCAGCAACAGAGAGTGAGGAGGAAGAACAATGGCTAGGAACTTTGAAACGGGTCGATTGAGCGTGAATCTTTGGGGACGGGAGATCGGACAGCTCTGTTGGGACCCGGCAAACAACAATTCGTATTTTTTCTTTTCCAGGGATTATCTTGAATCTGGGCTGGATATCGCTCCGCTGGTGGCCTCATCAAAGAGTCCTGCGGCCCGTTTCGCTATCTATGGAAATACCGAATTGGCTAAATATCAAAAACTTCCGCCTTTCATCGCCGACTCGCTTCCGGATGACTGGGGCAATACCCTCTTTGACCAGTGGTTTGCCGAGCATCATTATCACGAGAAAGACAAGACACCTTTGGCAAAACTCTCCTTCGTAGGTAACCGCGCGATGGGAGCCCTCGAATTCGTCCCTTGCAGCGAGGAAGCCTTCGATGCCAATGAGAAGCTGATGATTCCAAGACTGTACGAGCTTGCAAAGAAGATCGAGCAGGAACGTGCGCATGCCATCATTTCTCCGGAGGAAACGCTCACGCAGAAGGCTTTGATGGCTGTAGGCACCTCAGCCGGCGGCCGTTTCAAGAAAGCCATTATCTCGATAGACGCCAGGGGGAATATCTTCTCCGGTCAGACATCGTCCCGGAGAGACCGGAAGTATTACATCCTCAAGTTCAACACGCCGGAGTTTTGTCTTTCCGAGCTTGAGAAAACCTGGTACGACCTGGCCCTTCGTGCCGGAATCACGATGATGCCTTCCCGGTTGATAGAGGTGGAGGGTATCAGCCATTTCCTGACAGAGCGTTTCGACAGGCGTGACGGAGAGAAAGTCTTTACACAAACGCTCGCAGCAGTCAATCCTGCAGCGTATTGCTACGAAGATCTGTTTTCAACCTGCAGGCAGCTTTCCATTCCACAGGAAGAACTGAACGAACTCTACCTGCGGATGGTGTTCAATGTCTTCTCCAACAACACGGATGACCACGCCAAGAACTTCTCTTTCATCATGGAAAAGGATGGCTCGTGGCATATTGCGCCCGCATACGATCTGTGTTTCATCCTGAAAACGGCGGTAATTCCGGAGAAACGGCACGAATTCTCCATCCGTGGCAAGCATGAAGACATTACTTCTGCTGACTTGCTGTCCTTCGCCGCCCAGAACGATATCAAGAATCCGGCGAAATACATCGACCAGGTGAAGGATTCGCTCAGAAATTTCAGGTCTTTGGCAGCGGAAAACGGTGTAGCGCCACTATTCAGGGATATCATTCAGTCTCGTCTTGCAGAACTGTTGCCTGACGTTTTCGACAGGTCGGATACGGCTTCAGATCTGGTCCGGTTTGAAGTGACGGACTCCGGCAACATTCACCTCTATGCAAAAATATACGGCCAGGAAAAGCGAAAGGTATTCACGAAGAAGAATCCGCAGTACGAGTCAATGCTGCAGACAATGAAAAGCCCGTTGACGGAAGAACAGCAGCGTAAGCTGCTTGATTTGTGGATGGCAGCAGGCTGATTCACAAATGGTTACAACAAACAGCCCCCCGTTCGAAGACAGGGGCTGTTTTCAGCGTATTGTTGATGTTCAGTGCTTTACGCTCCAGATATTAATTGCCCGTAAAACAACCAGCAAATAATATAACTCCTGTGCTGGCTTCACGGATCAAGAATATAAAGGGGTGGTCGAAGGACATGTTGACGTATTCGGGATTAGCACCAACGAATTCACCCTTTTGAAATCTGGCGACAGTGACAGCGGCAGCTTCCGTTCCTTTCTCATCGACGGCAAGGTAGGTTTTTTGCCGGAATTCATCGATATGGAGTGGTTCGTCTGAAATCATGGAA
Source organism: Bacteroidales bacterium UBA3290 (assembly GCA_002361615.1). Lineage (GTDB taxonomy): Bacteria > Bacteroidota > Bacteroidia > Bacteroidales > UBA932 > Cacconaster. The sequence continues at coordinate 42,368 of DETK01000047.1, read as the reverse complement.
AAATCCGCATCTGGCATAAAGGCAGTAGCCATGCCTAGCTGTGTCAATACCACTTTCAACATTTCTTTCGTGTCATATTCGGTCGTGAATTTAGGGAACTTGAGTGATATCTTTTCACAATTTGACAAGTCCCATTTTTTTAGCTGTTCGTTGGATAGACCGCCTAAGAATAATTTGAAATCGTTGGAGGGAATAATGGCCTCCATCAAAAACGATCCGTTTCCGTAGGGTATCTTGACAACGGAAACCTCGTCGTCCTTGTAGCCATACAGATTGGAGGATACTTTCATGAATGGAACTGATTTCTTCTGGCCTGAAAGGGTATAGAACACATCTTCCTGCGTTTGATCTTGAGGGAAAGGGGCTGCCCATGATCCTTGGAAATATAGCGCATTGACAAGCATCAAGCGAGTTTGAGGACTCAAATAATCAAACATTTTTGGGATCAGACCGGAAGTCTTTTCGCTGCACCATTTGTTGACTTGATTAAGCGTACCGGCGTTGCCGAAGTTTACCGAGAATGAATCAGCTTCGTAGATTCTGCCGATATTCGTGCGGAAGTCTTTCTTCAAAGACAAGTCTTTGGCTAACCACAAAGAATTGGCAAGGGAGAATGAAACGTTTTTGTCCGCCCCTTCAAGCGCCTTGACCATCATCGAATAGTAGTCGTTAACCTGTTGAAGAGGATAATCCTTCAATCCAATCGCCTGTACAATTTCATTATAGGTCTTCCCTTCCGCACCGTTGGCCAGCATACAAGAGACAATCGATACTCCCATCGGAGAGAGGAAAAGTGTCTCATCCGGCTTTTCACGATACACTTCTCTCACTAAGTCGAACGCGAAGTCATTTTCCGCAGCAGCTATCTCCTGCTGGCTTTTAGTCAGCACGATAGGCATCTGTGCATTGTTCTCCAGACCATCGTCGGTCGTCAAGTCACTGCATCCAACCGGGATTAACAAAAAGCAAAGTAGGTTCAGGGTTAGTACATCTCTTAATGGATGTATGCTTTTCATAATGCTTGAGTAGTTGATAGTATATTAAATAGATGTAATTATTAAGCAAAAGGTTGCGTTGGGGTCTAGTTTTTTTGCGAATGATCATATCAGTTCGGTCATAGGCATATATGTGCGAAATATTATATTGCGGTGTTAAATAGAAGCCATCGCCATTACCTTTAAATACAAACAATAAATGCCACCCATTTGCAATCTTGCGTCAGATACATAAATAGCTTATGGTCATTAGCGTAAACATTATCTTTTCGTGGCTTTGGTTTCCAAACGCCTCGACGCCTGCATCCAGGAATACCAGTACGAGTCAATGCTGCAGACAAAGAAAAGCCCGTTGACTGAAGAACAGCAGCGTAAGCTGCTTGATTTGTGGATGGCAGCAATCCTATAGACGTAATCTCATGCCGATGTTAAGGTCTAATGAGACTGGATGATTCTGATAATAATCCGGAGCATCCCATGTATTCAAGAATTGCCAATAGAAGCCGGGTTCTGTATAAAGGCTGATATGAGGAGTTAATCGAAAATCCAACCCGACGGCCGCAATGAGAGAACAAGTAAGGGGATGTCCTTCTAGTTGACGAGTGAACCAATGATTAGAATAGTGATAATGGTCTTCTATCCCATGAATTCTGAAGAACGTTTCTTCCCCGATAGCGGTATAAACAGTCGTCTTTTTCTGTTTAAATAAACAGTAATTGAATTTTAAGGGTATTCCCACGTAATGTTGGCGAAAGACTGCTTGTTCCTCAATGGAATTGTCGACTCGAAAGATCCATGTTGCGGAATGGTATCGGTAACTGATGCCGCTTTCCAAGGAGAGGGAAGGGGTAAGAGGAATGCACAAGGAAAGGCTTGCTTTCAAAGGTAAATGATAAGTATATGTCGTATCAGCCTTTCCGACTCCTGCAAATTTACCAAAAGGATGCACGTCATTCGTCTTTCCTATGAAAGGTGCTCCCTTTAGCTGTAGCGTAACGCGCGTACCTGATTTAGCAGAGACAGTTTCATTAAATTCAAAGGGAATAGGGCTCTCAATCTGCTTTGTTTGCTGAGTGGTATCTTGCTGATAATCGTGTCCTATTGTTTCCGTATGATCTTCGTTTAGGACTATTGTGGAGGGGATGATTGGTTCAGTCAAAGGAGTAGATGCCAATGCTTTCTTGCTGATTGGTGAAGATATTGGCCTGACGGGAAGAGTTAATGGTTGCTCCTGAAGGACGGCTGTCGGTTCGACGATCATGCGATTAACAATAGGACCGACCATTAAGTTTTGTCCGTGATATACTTGGAGACAGATGATGATAGTTACGATTGCCGCGGCAATAGTGGCAATTGGCAACCATATCAAATTGTTTTTATTGTGGATTACAGGGACAAATTCAGGAATGACGGCTTCCGGCTGAAACCCGTCAAACTTGTCCCTGAATTTCTGTTTCCATTTATCTTCCATGGGTATTATGATTCAAATAATCCTTTATCCATTTGGATAGAAGAACTTTAGCTCTGTGAAGATTTGAAGCGGAACTGTCTTCCTTGATATGAAGCAGGGCGGCTATTTCCCGATGGCTTTTGTTTTCAAAAATAAATAGGTTGAATACAGTCCGATATCGGTCAGGCAGGCGGCGGATCATCTCAAGAAGCACTTGAGGCGGAATGTCTTCAATTGAGGGATCTTCGGTATAATCATCATCGTCTTCGTACTGTTTATCGTGCCATTCGATTGGCACAGTGGGATGTCTTCTCCGTTTCCGGAGGTACATCAGGGATTCATTGACTGCAATCTGGTGACTCCAGGCTTGAAGAGACCCTGATCCGCGGTATGCGAACCGATTAAAACATGTAAATATCTTTAAGAAAATGTCTTGCAATAGATCTTTGACATCTTCGTCCCGCTGGACATAACGCATACATACGGCAGCAAGATATAAGTAGAACTGCTCGTAAAAGACACGCTTCGCATCTTCTTTCCCCTCGCGTAGCGCGCCAATCAATGCCCTTTCCTGTTCAGCAGTGGCAGGAATCATTCATCAAAGATACAATTTCCACAAGTTAATTGTTCCGTCGAATATTGTAATATATCGATTTAATCCCGTTCGAGTAACAAGTGTCGCCGTAGTACCAGTTTTGAAGGTCTTGAAGAATGTTGTCATAATTCCCATTATTCAATCCCCAGTTCATTCTAAAGAATTTGTGATAAAGAACGTTATTATCAATTGTCTGGAACCCATTCATATAGTTAGGGTATAAAGATGCCATTTCATCATCGGAATAGATTCCAACAATTGAATATCCATTATAAGTACCATTCAATGCATAAGGATCATCAACATAATAGAATTGATAAGTAGTACTTACGGTTTCTTGCTTTATCGAGAATCCATCAATTATCCAAGCATGGCCAACCTGATCGACTTGTGTTGCCCGATTTGTGACCATCAGGGGTTTACTCGCTCTTAAGTAATTGAAAACAGAATCAAGAACGGTAGTTGAAAAGTCGCAGGAATTCGCCTCATATTTATTGCAGGTTAGATCAAAGTCATGAAGAAATTGAACATCAAAATTCGCAGAACTAAGGCTCAATCCGTAATCCGTAGAAATCGTTTTCCCAATATACGCGAGCAAATCTGCCACATATTCGTAGTTGCCACTGGAGTTTCTAGTTAACCTCATATAATTCCATCGTGTTGATAATTGCACGGAATCTAAAAGAATAATCTGATCTCTTAAAGGGTATATATTGGGATTATTATTAACGGAAACACTATGATATAAACGGTTAGGATAACCGTATTCGTGATGATAATAATAGAATAATTGCGCTAATGCCACAGATACACACCCTGCCAAACAATGACATCCACTGGAGATAGGGGCCTTGATATTCCAGATAGAATCCTGATCCCACGTTGTTGAAATCAGATGATACACATTCTCGTAGTCAACAGTCGAACTGGATGTTGATACAAGAACTTGAATCCAATGATCGTCTGTAGATCTATCTAGGTTCCTTTTCGAAAACATACGAGTATCAATTGATTGCAGGATATTCCATATTCTCGAGGTCTCTAAATCTTTCGTTTTTTTTGAGGAACTGAGCGAAAGCATGGTGTTTTTCGCATCATTTAGCATAATCTGGACAGGAATGTCGGGATTGTCAAGATCAATTGCGCCGTTCCCACATTCTGCCAGGATTGGTGATGTCTTGGAATTACCGGAGATAATTTTCCAACCGCCTTTATGTAAATTAAGAATATAGAACAAAGTGTCATCCTCAAATACATAAGGAGAAATGTTGCTAATTTCTTGTGGATATATGTAGTATTTCACGTACAACTTGATAAGTCTCTCTGGGATGACTCCTGTTGGCTGAATAGAGTCGTCGTCAAGGTGACAGGGACTAATTGCTTTTGTCAAGCAGACATCGTTCGTGAAATACGAGTCACCCTCGGGGATGATTTCGCAAGCGTCAATAAGACTTATTAGTATTATTAACAATAGAATGACAATGGTGTTATATTTCATAGGTCTAGTAATTAAATAATAATAAATGCCGTGAGTCACAAACCTTGCGTAGAATTATTGTTGAAACGATCACAATCATTCCTCTCGTCAGATTGTTTAAAGATAGAACGCAAGATTGGGATACGAAAGCATTTAAAGAATGACTCGACCACTCTTTCGCCATGGAATCAAAACTCATATATCAGAAAATAGCAATCCTGATTTCACTATTGACGGTTCTACTATTCTTATCTCCGTCACTCCATGCCCAGGACCCGATCTCATTGGACAAGGTGAACTACATCGCTCTGTCTCCAGAGGCAGCGGCGCTGCACGATGCAGTGAACTATCCGGTGGAGGGGAACAAGGGTGTGCCGGACATCTCGATACCGCTGTATACGATCCAGTACGGGAAGATTACGATTCCGATCGTGCTGCGGTATTCGACGACGAATGCGAAGGTGGACAAGAGCGTGGCGCCGAACGTGGGTTTCGGGTGGGTGCTGGACGTGGGTGGCAGCGTCAACCGGGTGATTAAGGGAAAGCCTGACGAGGCGTCGGAGTGGTACCAGGCCGACGAGGACACGTATTTCGACCAGTTGCGCAACAGCAGCGACCAGTATACGATCTCGAGCATCTATGGCTGGCACGGAAGTCATTACTACGACACGGAGAAGGACGAGTTCACGATGAGCACGCCGTCGGGCGCGGCGTCGTTCTACCTGACGGAGAGTTCCGGGACGTACACGGGACATTTCTCTCCTTCGGTAAACTGGAAGGTAGACAGGACGACGAAATACAACGGCAGCGGCGTGGCGGCGATGTTCACGGGTCTGGAGATCCTCGACGGCGAGGGCACACGCTACCGCTTCGGCAGCGGCTCGGCTTCCACGACGCCCACCTCGTCGGACGCCTCGTATATCGAATACTGCACCTACGACCCGCTTGGCGGCACTACCTACGCCACGGGCTGGCAGCTGAGAGAGGCGGAAGATGATGCTGGCAACAAGGTGACGTTCACGTACACGCGGAGCGGCAACTACACCTACAGTTCGGGACAAGACCAGTGGTACCGCCTTCAGGATTCCGTCATGCTGTTCTGGACGGCAGGATCGTCAACTGACATGGAGGCTGCGAATGAATACCTGAACCGCTATTACCCAACGGGCGAGAACGCGGAGAGCCCTTACTCGCTGACGGCCTTCCGGAACGTATACCCTTCGACGATCGAGTGGCCGCAGGGAAAGGTGATCTTCTTCACGTCCAACAACCTTATCAGTGGTTTGAGCATCCATGATGCGAGCGGTGCGCTGGTGCGCAGCATCAGCTTCGGCACGGCTGTCAACAACATCAACACGAGCTCCCGCCTGCTCTCATCGGTCGTGGTCCGTAACTCGGACAGTACGGCGGTACAGACTTATTCGTTGGCTTACAACAGTGTGGTGAGCGGCACGGTAAATGCTCCATCCTGTGACTGGTGGGGTTATTTCAACGGTACGACGTCTAGCCAGAACTGTTTCCTGCCTTCCCGCTCATTCTCTGCCAAGGGCCACAACTTCAGCACGTCGTTCCTGCTTGGCAACGGCGGTCATCGTGAGCCGGACTCCACGTACATCCTTCACAACATCCTCAAGACGATCACGTACCCTGGAGGAGGCAAGACCGAGTTCACTTTCGAGCCGAACACCTACACGAAAGAGCGTGGCGAGACAGTTACGGCAGGCAAGGGCCCCGGCCTTCGCATCAAGACCATCCAGTACAGGGACAAGGACAATACGGTGTTGCGTAAACTCGGTTACACTTACACAGGAGGCGACGTCAGCGTGCTTCCCGCTTCAAAATATACGACGGACCAGTCGCACCAACTGACGGTAAGCGAGACCTCCTATATAGTCTTTATTACGCTGGACCGTACGCGTACGGTGTCTCCCAAGTATGTGGGCCGCGTAAGTGGCGGTGGTGAGGCAGTTGACTACGACACGGTTACCGAGACGGTGTACGACGGTTCGACAGCCGTAGGAAAAACGATAAGCACATTCGTCGTGCCGCAGAACTTTACGCTGGGCACGACTGGCTTCCTGAACGCTTCGGATGCGCAGTTCCCGTTTGAGGAGTGGCACCTGCAGGGAGAGTCGCTCTGTTACAACTCGTCGTACATCATTAAGAAAGAGGAATACAAGGGCACGGACAAACTCGTACGTCGCACTACTTACAAATATATCCAAGACTCGACTGCCGTGCTGACGAATCTGGGCTTCTATCATGGAGTATACTACAATTATCCTGAGGCAAGCGCCAATTACGACAGCGGGCTCATTCCAGATTACTGGGCCATCCGGAGACTGTATGCAAACAACGGCCCGGACGGCATGGCACCGCTGTACTATTACCTCTATACTTCCTCGCGTGGTTATCGCTACCCGGCTGGCGAGACCGTGGAGACTTTCGGCATCACCAGTGGAGGCACGGTCTCGACGACAGCCTTCACTGTCGACAGGTCAGTGGGATATACACTGAACAAGTCCTGGCACTATCCCGTCGCTGTCTCCACGACGCGCAGCGACGGCCGCGTGAGCAAGATGTCGTTCACCTATCCGTTCTGCGCCCCGTCCGGTTACGGCGCGATGAAGGATTCCCTGGTGGGACGCCATGCGGTGGGAAGACCCCTGTCGCAGACACGCTGGGTTGGTACCACGAAGATAGACTCCATCCTTGTCGTGTATGCCCGATATGTTGGGACGAACGCTCCTGCGGGGTATTTATTCCGTCCTTCGGAGTTGAAATATGTCAAGGGCACGGGATCCCTGCTGGACACCCGCATCACCTATGCCTCGTACGACGCGTGGGGCAACCCCCGCAGCATCGTCTATGGGAAGGACGATACGGAGAACTATATCTGGAGCTACAGCCATACGACGCCTGTGGCGAAGGTGACGGGTCCGGCCTGGGGCGAGGTGTATTCGGCGCTCGGCAGCACGACGCTCTCCGGCCTCGAGGGCGCGGTGACGCCAGCGGATGCCACGGTTACCAGCGCGCTCTCTACGTTGCGCAACATGGCGAACGCCCTGACAGACGGCCGGACGCACAAGGCGCTCTACGGCGTGAGCGGCGAATACGACCCTTCAGGCCGCAAGCAGACCTATACCTATGACAAGTTCCAACGGCTGACGACGGCTTATGACAATGCGACGAAGGTTAAACTGTATGTTGAATACAAGGATGCTACTGGTGTCGCGAACAGCTACGTGAAGGTCAGTACGCCGGATACGGCCCTGTCCTCCATCAGCTCGGTGGCAGCGGCAAGAAGGCGCACCGTGGCCCGTTACTACGACGGTCAGTACCGCGAGAAACAGGCGGTGCAGGCCTATGGCTCCGGCAGCGGAAGGGATCTCGTGCTCCCGTACAATACCTACGATGCCTGGGGCCGCGTCACGGACCAATGGCTGCCCTATGACACCACCTCCACTGCCGGCGCATACCGCACCGGCTATGTCGCTGAACAGAACAAATACTACACGGACCGTTACGGATCCACGGATGCGGCCTATGCCCGGCAAAGAAAGGAGTATGAGAGTTCACCGATGGGACGAGTTCTTAAAGAATACCTCCCTGGCGCCGGTGTTTACTTGACACATCCCGTGACGCATGACTACGGTGCAAACGTCAGCAATGACGCGGTCTACCGCTGGACCATCACGGCTTCCACGAGTGTGGTCACGCGCGGCAGCGCCTATTCAGCCGGAACGCTCAGCAAGGAGGTGGTCACGGACCCCGACGGAAGGACGGTCACGACGTTCACCGACCGCGACGGCAATGTCGTGGAGACACGTTCCGGGAACCTGCGCACCAGCTACGTTTACAACGACGCCGGACTGCTGGTGGCGGTCATCCCGCCAAAGGCCCAGCCGAGCAGCACGAGCCTTACCTCCACGATGTACTACCGTTACATCTACGATTCGAAGAACCGCCTCATCGAGAGTTACGTTCCGGACAAGGGGAAGACGGAATTCGTGTACGATGCCAACGACCGCCTCGTGGCTTCGCGAGATCCGGCAGAACTTGCCGCCGAAAAGTGGCACATCTACCGCTACGACCGCATGGGCCGCGAGGTGTACACCGGCCTTGTGTCAAGCACGACAACGGCCACTATCCTCAGGGCCTCATATTCGACCGAGGCGTTCCACGAGACGCGCGTCACCTCCGGCTCGCTGATCAGTTACACGTTCAATGACACGGTGCTACCTGCAGCATACAAGGACGTACTGACGGTCACGTACTACGACAGCTACGGCTTCAACGGCGTGAAAGCCTTCAGCGCTGCCGGCTCCGATGTCGGACAGTCCTCATCGTCTGTACAGTCATCCGCTGTCAAGGGTCTGGTGACAGGCCGGAAGGCAAAGGTCCTCGACGGCAACGAGCTTACGGCAATGGGCACGATGCTCACGACGAGCCTCTACTATAATGCCGCCGGAGACATGATCCAGGAGGTGGGCGACATCTACACGGGCGGCACGGCAGGTACGTTCCGCCGGAGTACCCAGTACCGTCACCAGGGCGAGGTATCGGCGACGAAGGAATCGCAGACCGTGGGATTCACGACCACGACCGTCCTGCGCAAGTACAGCTACGACAACGCCGGCCGTCTGACGAAGACAGAACAGAGTCTCAATGGCGGGACGCTGACACTGCTGGAGACCGACACCTGGGACGGCGTCGGCAGGCAGGCCACGAAGGTAATGGGTACAGGGACTCAGACGGTCAACTATGCGTGGGACATCCGCGACCGCCTGACGGGCATCAATAATCCCTCATCTCTGGGCACCGACAAGTTCGGCATCACGTACACCTACGAGTCGAGCACGACTCCCCAATACGCGGGCAACATCAGCAGCGCCACATGGGCTCACGCCGGCGGCAGCACACAGACCTATGCCTATGCGTATGACACCAACGGCCGGCTCACCTCGGGCACCCACGGCGGCGGCAACAGCGAGACGGCCGCTTACGACGCGAACGGCAACCTGACGTCATTGACGAGGACCGGCACCCGAGCGGAAACACTGGTCTATACCTATACCAGCGGAACGAACAAACTGGGGACACTCAAGAGCAACGGCACGAACAAGACCTACGCCTATAATGCCGACGGCACGATGTCCACCGACGGCCTCCGCGGCCTGACGGTCACCTATAATGCGCTCAAGTTGCCGAAAACAGTAGGCAACACCACGAGTACCGTAACGTACATCTACGACGCAGAAGGTAACAAGCTGTCGGTAAGTCAGGGCGGCACAGTAAAAAACATCTACTGCGGCGACTTCATCTACAACGCCAGCCTGGCCGTCGACTACATCCTGACCCCCAACGGCCAGATGACACGCAATCCAAGTACAGGCACCTATACTGCTCAGTACAACATCACCGACCATCTCGGCAACGTTAGGTCAGTGGTCAACAGCAGCGGTACAGTCCTGCAATCCACTGATTATTATCCCTTCGGCCTGGCATTCAGTGATGCGAATATCACGAATAATCGCTACCTTTACAACGGTAAGGAACTGGAAAACTACACCATCGGCAGCTCGTATCTCGGTACGCTCGACTACGGAGCACGGCACTATGACCCGAGAATCGGACGATGGACGATTCCGGATCCGATGGCGGAGAAGTATTATGGGCTGACTATATATAATTACTGCTCTGATAATCCTTTGTTTTTTATCGATCCATTAGGGACTAATTGGTATAGCTATTATGACGAATTTGGTATTAAGCGGTATGAGTATTATGAAGGTCATTTATCTGAAGAAGAACGAATAGAAAAAGGTTATACTGAATTAGGTTACACGTATTTTGATATTGAAACAGGGCTGTATTATAGTCTATTTGGAAAAATTGTAAATTCTTTATTTAATAATAATAGATCATTAGAATATGAATTGTATAAAAGAATTGATGATTTAATAATAGAATACTCTACTTATTCAGAAGATAATCAATTATTATCTCAAGAGGTACGTCCTATCCCTCATAATAGTTTCTATTTCAAAAATTTAAAATTTGCATATAGAAAGTTTAATTATGATGGTCGTGATTTCGCAAGTGATAGAAGAAAAACTGTCTTCCGCAGTATAGAAGTAGAAGAAAATAGTAATCTTTATATAGGGATGACACCAAAAGACTACGAGGAAGTTCTATATGGTACTTTAGGAGGAAAAATTAAAGGTCATCTTCTAGTGTTGTTTAACGACAATCGTTGGGATGTTGTTGTGATTAATTATGAAGGAGAAAACGCAAAGAGAGTTAGAACGGCATGGGATAATTTATTTAAGAAATAAAATGAAAGTATTTTTAAGGTGTATAATACTGACCTTGCTTGTGGCGACTTCTTGTTGTCACACCCAACCGGGCCGTTTTGAAGACAAGGTTAGAAACAGCGAAATTAATACATTGCTGACGGGGCTTTTGGATTTTTATCGCCAAACCCACTACTCACTACCTGATGATTATGCGGAGTTCTATTCCTTTTTGGAGGATTATAAACAGAATGTACCAGAGGAGTTTTCTGAACTGGAATTCTTCACGGGTACTGACATCTTGAAAAAATTTGCTCCGAATAAAATAGAGTCCCTGTTTTATAAAGATTCTGCTTTCATCCTCGTGCAGGATTTCGGTCATCCTACTGGCAGCATTGTCAGAGGCAGTCAATTCTACCGTTTTGAGCATTATGAGAATTACCTTTTGGATGAGCCAGGTTTCTGGGAGGGTTTCCGTACGGCGGCATTTAACAAAGCTGGCAGATATCTGTTTCGAAACCAATTTGATTATGGTGCGATAGACGCCTGTATTGTCGCCGTACAAAAGGAACACGGTTCATTAGCAACGGATACGGGTTATGTTGTAGCAAATGGAAAAAGTGTGCTGGACAAGATACTGGTTCAAACGGAACGCCCTGTCAGGGCAATCGTGTTATACAATGCACGGCTTCATTCTCTGGAAGTTGTTTCACGCATCCCATCTCCCGACAGTCCGATCCCGGATGAGTGTTCCAAATACTTGCAAGAGGTTAAGGATGCTCTGAGTACAATACAAATGGATAATCCAGTGCCAGAATACATAATTATCCCGTTGGTCTTATATAATTGATTACCAATGAATTCGAATGAAGTGAATCAGTACCGCTGCTGGAGACGGACACCTGGGATGGTGTCGGCCGGCAGGCCATGAAGGTCCTGGGGACGGGAACGCAGACGGTCAACTATGCCTGGGACATCCGCGATCGCCTGACGGGTATCAATGACCCCTCGTCACTGGGTTCCGACAAGTTCGGCATCTCATATACCTACGAGACGGGGGGCGACTCCCCAATACGCGGGCAACATCAGTAGCCCCACATGGACTCACGTCGCCGGCATCACACAGACCTATGCCTATGCGTATGGCGGCAATAACTCTGGTGATTGCCGCAAATGTATCGATTAATCGTGTACACCCTGAAAACCGTGTATATAGTTAAAAATAATATAGTTATAAACGTTTAAGCATCCCTTACCGGGACATTAGTGATAATATAGATTTATGCCAGTCAAATATTTGAATATATCGGAAATAGATTTCCGAGCTCCTAAATGTGTACAAAAGTTTTTACCATTAGAGCGAGCTCTTCAATTGTTGGATACTAAGAAGTTGTGGTTCTCTAATCCAGCAAAATGGCCTGATCCATTCGAACGCCGTTTCGTTGATGGCATTTATCCTGGTAATAAGAAGTTTACTTGGCATGGTCGAGTATATTGTATGTGCGTCACAAATGTCGCAACAAGTGAAGCATCTTGGAAAGCTTATTCGGATAAGGATTTCGCTGTAAAGCTTGAATTTGACAGAAACGAGTATGCTGATATTCTAGCGAATGCCGTATCACAGCCTGGTGTCATGGATGTGTTTGTAGGCCAAATGGATTATCAGCAAACCAAAGATATTGAGAGGCCGTTAAGTAAGATATCATTTACTGATGGAGCAAGACTGGGGATTCGCACAAAGTTGTTCAAGGCTCGATTGCTTCTCTTAAAAAGAAAGGCCTTCAAGTATGAATCGGAGTTCAGAGCTATTATTGTTAAAAACAAGAAATCTGCTGCAGAAGGAATAACCATTGACATACCCGATGTTTTGCGCTTGATTAAGACTGTTACAATAGGACCAACCGTTGGCGATAGGGAATATGCTATGATAAAGCAGTATCTAATACTGAAGTACCATTTTTTATCGTCCCAAATAATGAAGTCTAACCTTTATAGAGCAAGTAATAATCCTAAAATTAAGAATTAGGTATGTTTGCTTTTTAGGGAACAAAACTGTGTACGAAAATGTGTATAACCTTTGTAACTTGCTGATTTAGGCGTACTTTGTGGAACATAGATAAAATAATTGAAATGAATAAGGCGGGAATCTTAATAATTGTATTGCTCGCGTTTGTGTCATGCAGCAATCTTGATACGACGGAGAAAGAAAGGAGTTTTAAAGGCGTGACACTTACAACCAAACAGACGGGGTATGTAAGTGCGGGTCATTCTTTCGATTTTAATTTCATTCAGGAGGTGGCCGCATCTGAATCGAAGAGTTGGCTGGTTTCTCCCCTTAGTATGCAGATCATGTTGGGCATGTTGCTGAATGGAGCACAAGGGGAAACAGCCGGCCAGATATATAAGGCACTCGATCTCGGGACGCAGGATATTGAGGAGATCAATGAATTCTTTCTGGCTTTGATACAACAGTTGCCAGAAGTTGACTCGGAGACAGATGTCGCTATTGCAAATGCAGTCTTTGTGCAGGATGGATTCCCGATCAAGCGTAATTATGAAAAGGATGTAAGCAATTACTATCTGGCCAATGTGGGCAATCTTGATTTTTCTAAGGCCTCAGCATTCAGGCAAATAAATAATTGGTGTAACAAGCATACGCAGGGGCTTATTCCCAAAATCTACGAAGAGAAGCCCAATTCCGATATGATGGCGGTCTTGCTGAATGCACTCTATTTCAAAAGTACTTGGGCGGAAAAATTCCCGAAAAAGGATACGGCTTCAGAGACATTCTATCTGGAATCGGGCAAGCAGACAACAGTCAAGATGATGAAACTGTCTGACAAGTTCTTTTTGTGCGGGGAGAATGAGTATTGCCAGGTAGTGAGTCTGGTCTATGGCGATAATAGAGGAATAGGAATGTTTGCCATGGATATCATTCTGCCGAAAGAGGGCTTTCGCTTGAGCGATGTCCTGGCGAAATTGGATTATCAAGAGTTGAAAGGCATACACGCTAATAGCCTTTCGATGAAGGTTGATTTATGGCTCCCAAAATTCGAAATTGAGTGCGACATGGTCCAGAATCAGGTGCTTTCTCGAATGGGGATGGACAAGATTTTCAGTAATGGTGATTTCTCCGCATTCGCTGATGGCGTTTCTTCTTTCGATATCGTCAAGCAGAAATGCAGGATCATTGTAGATGAAAGCGGCGCTGAAGCTTCCGCGGTCACTCTTTCCGGCCTGTATGGAAATCCGGGACCTCCACGTTTTTCCACCTTCCACGCTGATCACCCGTTCTTATTTATAATAAGAGAGTTTAGCACCGAAGCCATCCTGTTTGCCGGTTGTTACAAAGGAGATTAGGTAAAGAACAGGGTCTAATCCAACCGGAACCGCAAGCCGACACGCAGGTCGAAGGACCAGGGGTGGTCGCGGTAGTAGCTGGGGAGGGAGCTGGAGGGTTCCGGGTGCCAGGCGAGGCCGGGTTCGGCGTAGAGGCCGAAGTGGCGGGTGAAGAAGAATTCGGCGCCGGCGCCGCCGATTACGGCCAGTTGGAACGGATGCTCGCGGATGGCTGTGCTGTTGCGTGTCACGCCGTCGATGGCCACAATGCTCCCGCCGGCCAGAAGTTCGGCTTCGCCTCCGAGATTCAGATATAAGGCTGCTCTATCCCAGCGTGTCAACGTGAAGTTGGCTTTGAGCGGGATGCCGATGTAGTGCATCCGGTAGTCACGATAGTAACTGCCGGACAGGTTTCCGCTATAGGATTGCTTGGCATGATGGTAGCCATACGTCAGGCCGCTTTCGATGCCCACGTGGGGGGAGAAGTCGTATCGGAAGGAAATACCGGCTTTGAGCGGCAGGTCACAGACGGTTTCCTGGTTGGGCATCTCCGAGACATTGACCGCGTGTTTGACTTCTTTGATGGAATTGCCGAACAGTCCGTCATTGCTGGAATCCATCATGGCAAATTCAGCCATTGCATTTTTCATCGACGTTATATCGGGCGTGGATTGGAACTGTGCCTCTCCCGTGGAGAAATTGCCGGCGTAGAGTTTGGCGGAAAAACCGCCGCTCCGGGCTTTTACAGGTTCTTCGGGCCACGGGTCGGGCCAGATTTCGGTTGCTCCGGTGACTGGCTTGTCGGCTCCCGGTGAGACTGGATCGGATGCAGGCGTATTCTCAGAAGGAGAATCGATTACGGGAGCTGTCTCTGTCGTTGGTTCGTTTCTTTCGGTATTATTCTGGGCGGGCGTGACGGGAAGGGCGGGGATTACGCTGGATGGATGCAGGGAGCGGAGGGGAAGCAAGCGGGAAGCGGACAGATCAGGCTGAGGTACCTGCACCTGGGGCAGCGCCTCTGCGATGGACTGGGTAGCGGACAGAGGATTGCCGGCCGTCCGGCGTCCGGGCAGCAGCAGGAACAAGGCGAGAGCGGCGGCCGCGGCTGCGGGCAGCAGCCAGGGCAGGACCTTGCGGCGTCCGGGCATCGCGGCGGGCACCGCGACATCCATCTCATAGTCGCCGAGACGTTCTTGGAAGGGTTTGATCCAGTTGTCTTTCATGATTCTTGCTTTTTTCGGTATTCGTGGATCCACTGGCAGAGCAGGGCTTTGGCCCGGTGGAGATTCGAGGCGGAGGTGCCGGGCTGGATCTGCAGCAGCTGTGCAATTTCCTGGTGACTCTTTTCCTCGAAGATGTAGAGGTTGAAGACGGCCCGGTATCGCTGGGGCAGGCGGCGGACCATCTCGAGCAGCACGCGCTGCGGAATGTCTGACACATCGGGCGTGGGGTCCGGCTCCGGCAGGTCGCCCGTGGCCTCGATGGGTGTGGTGGGCATCCGTTTGGCGGCGCGCAGGAACTGCAGCGCCTCGTTGACGGCGATCTTCCGGCTCCAGGCTTGCAGCGAACCGGGTCCCCGGTGCTCGAAACTGCCGAAGCGGTTGAAGATCTTGAGGAATACGTCCTGCAGAAGGTCTTTCACGTCCTCGTCGGTAGGGACGTAGCGGGCGCATACGGCAGCCAGGTAGCGGTAGAACTGCTCGTAGAAAGCCCGCTTCGCAGAAGACTTGCCCCTGCGAAGCGCTTCAATCAACTCTTTTTCCTTCTCTGCAGTGGCGGGAATCATCCGACCCAGTTATTTATTTCCCGGCATACTTTCCGGCAAACAAGATGGTTCCGGTGCTCGATTCGGTAATCAGGTAGAGGAACGGATGGTCGGCGTGGAAGACCACTTTCTGGGGCGGCTCGGGTTTCGCCGAAGTGGCATACACGCCGATCATTGTCACGGCTGCTGCTTCCGTACCTTCCTCGTCAACTTTGATGACGGCGTCCTGCTGGACGAATCCCACAAAATCGGCAAAATCGCTCATGGCCTTGAAATCCGCCTTTGGGGAGAAGGAGCGAGGCATGCCCATATCCATCAGGATATTGTTGAGTCCGATGTGGTACTTGGTCTCGAAACGCGGTAGCCACAGGTCGGCTTCGACCGTCCAGTAGGTACCGATTTGCTCTCCCTTACCCAAGGCTGCGGTAATGTCGCGCACAGTGTGGCCTTCCTTGGGAAGCACGACGGTCATGGCGAAGTTCCCGTTTCCGTAGGGAAGCCGGATGGCCTGCCAGACTTCCGTCTCGCCATACTGGAATTTGTTGCCGGCCTGCTTCATCATCTTGACCGTGCCCTTGCTGCCGTTTTCCTGGTAGAAAGTCTCGTTGTCCGAGCCGTTCTTTGCGAATTTTTTCTGCCACTGGCTCTTGAAGTACAGGGCGTTGACCAGATAGGCCAGATAGGAAGGATCCACCTCGTCGAGTACGTGGGGGATCAGGCCTTTCGTCTGTTTGTCGCACCATTTGTTGATGACGTCGGCGGAGGCCTTCTTCTTGGTGAAGTCCAGCGCTTCGAACGTGGCTTTGTAGTTGGTGCCGACGACATCCTTGTACGGCGCCTTCATCGTCATGGTCTTGTTGTAGAAGATGGCGTCGGCCAGGGACAGATCCGTCTTCTTGTCGAGTTTCGGCAACTGTTCGAGCATGAGCTTGCACCACGCGTTGACTTCGGCGGTCTCGCCTTCTCCGTAGCCCAGGGTCTGGCAGATCTCGGTGGCCGTCTCACCCTGTGCGCCGTTGAGCAGCATGCCGAGTGCGATCTGCAGGCTCAGCGGCGAGACGATCCAGTCGTTCTCTTTATTTGCAAGGGCATTCTCGTCGATTTTCTGGATGAAGCGGCCGGCAAAAGCATTGCCTGCCTGGACGTAACCGGTTTGTTTCGTGGAGAGGCTGATGCGTGTAAACGGATTGTCCCCGTCATCCTTATTCCTATCGTCTTGTTCCAGGTTGTTGCAGGAGATGAGCAGCAGCGGGAAAAGGGCGACGACGGCCCAGACGTGTAATTTTTTCATAATAAAAAAAGATGCTTTGCCAGCCAAATGCACGGGGACGCAAATCCTTGCGTCCCCGAAGCATTATTCTTTTCCGGTGTACTTTCCGGCGAAGAGAACCGCTCCTGTGCTGGCCTCCGTGATCATATAGAGGAACGGGTGGTCGCAGTGGAAATCGATAATCTTCGGCGGAGTCGGTACGGCCGTGGCCCCCATCATCCCGCCGATGGTGACGGCGGCGGCTTCGGAGCCTTCCTCATCTACCTTGATGATGGCGTCCTGCTGCACGAAGTCGAGGTATGCCGCGTTGGGCGACATGGCCTTGAAATCCGCACCCGTCCTGAAAGAGCCCGGCATACCCATATCGCAGAGGATATCGTTGAGCTTGACGTGGTACTTCGTCTCGAAGCGCGGCAGCCAGAGATTGACCTTGTCTTCGGAATACATGTGGCTGCGAAGATCATTCCAGGAGGCACCGTCAAGCGAGGCGATGACCTCTTCTACCGTATGGCCCTTTTTCGGCAGGAACACGTACATCGCGTAGTTGCCCTTGCCGTAAGGGATACGGATCCGCTGGGCGATTTGATTCTCACCATACGCATATTTCTGCTCCTTTTCCATCATCCAGACCTGCTTTTCCTTTCCCGATTCCAGACGGAAAGGACGCTCCTTCGACCATTTCTTGTTGAAGGGCGATGTCCAGGTTCCCTTGAAATACAGGGCGTTGAGCAGATATGCGAACATCTCGGCCTCGACGCTTTCGAGAACCTGGGGAATCATTCCGTTGGTCTGCTTGGAGGCCCAGCCGTTGATGGAGCGCAGCGTGCCCTTCTCGTTCTTGAAATCGAGATTCTCGACTTCGGCGTCGTAGTAGCGTTCGACCAGATGCTTGTAATCCTTGTTGATGGGGTATATCTTGTTGACGAACACGGCATTGCCAATGGTCAGCTTCGTGGCCGGGTCGAGTTTGGGAAGCTTCTCGAGCAGCGTGCAGCTCAACTTGTTGAGGTCGTCCAGTTGTGACACGTCGAACCCGAGGGTGCGGGAGATTTCCTCAGCCGTGGCGCCCTGAGCGCCGTTGAGGATGACGTTGAGAAGCATTTGGAGGCTCGTCGGCGAGACAAACCAGTCGCTCTCCGCGTTCTTGTCGATCTGCTGCAGGAAGCGGAAGGAGAAATCGTTGCCGGCGCTGGCCAGCGCCTTCTGCTCCGGCGTGAGCTGGAGGGGCTGTGCCGAAAGGCCGACGGCAGTCAAGAGGGAAAGCAAAGCAATCTTTTTCATGGTTCTTCGGTTTTTGACGATGACGAAAAAACTGTTTTGCAAAAAAGAAGCCAGAGCCCCGGCTTCAGGCCGGGGCTCTGTGCTGTCAGTCGTTGTTCAACTCGCGGATATCCACCTGGTCGCGGTGCGAAGTGCCGAGGAGCCATTCGCTGTACCAGTCGGCCATCCGCCAGAAGAAGTACTCGTTCATATCGCCGAAGCCGTGGCGCTGGCCCGGCAGGACGAGCATCTCGAAGCGCTTGTTGGCCCGGATCAGGGCGTTGACCACGCGGATGGTGTTGCTCGGGCTCACGTTGTCGTCGATGTCGCCCGTCACCAGCATCAGGTGTCCCTTGAGGTTGCCGGCGATGTCCTGGTTCTTGTCGATGGAGTACTTGAAGGTGGTGTCGCCAGCCGCCGTGATCTCTTCGAGGATGCCGTGGTGCTGCTCGCTCCACCAGCGGTTGTAGATGCTGTTGTCGTGGTTGCCGGCGCAGGAGACGGCTGCCTTGAAGAAGTCGGGGTACTTGAGGATGGCCGCCGTCGACATGAAGCCGCCGCCGCTGTGGCCGTGGATGCCCACCCGGTTGATATCGATGAACTTATAACGCGAAGCCAGCTGCTGGATGGCGTATTTCTGGTCTTCCAGGCCGTAGTCGCGCAGGTTGCCGTAGCCGAAGTTGTGGTACCACTTCGAACGGTTCGGGTGACCTCCGCGGTTGCCCACGGTGATGACGATGAAGCCGATCTGGGCAAGACGGTCGGTGCGGGTGAAGCCCTTCGACCAGGCTTCGGAGTTGCCTTCGACCTGCGGGCCCGGGTACACGTAGTCGATGATCGGGTAGGTCTTCGTGGAATCGAAGTCGAACGGCTTGTACATATAACCGTAGAGGTCGGTGACGCCGTCGGCAGCCTTCACCTTGAACGGGGTGGGGAACTTGTAGCCGGCTGCGAAGAGCAGCGAGAGATCAGCTTCCTGCAGCGGGGTCTTGCGGCCCGTAGCATCGTAGAGGGCGCTCTGCGGCGTAGAATCCACGCGTGAGAAGTTGCTCACGAAGAACTTGGCATCGTCGCTGAAGCTCACGGAGTTGGAGTTGTAGTTCGCGTCGTCGAGCTGTTTCATGCCGCTTCCGTCGAGACCGATGCGGAACACGTGTCCGTTGTAGGGATTCTCGTCCTTGTTCACGCCCATGGCCTGGAAGTAAACGGTGCGGGTGGCCTCATCGACGGCCAGCACGTCTTCCACGTGGAAGGCACCGTTGGTAATCGGGTGCTTCAGCGTGCCGTCTGCGCCATAGAGATACAACTGGGCCCAGCCGTTGCGCTCGCTCCACCAGATGACTTCCTTGCCGCCATTGATGAAACGGGGCGTGCGGGTTTCCACATAAGTGTTGAGGGTCTCGTGGATGATGGTACGGGCCGTGTCTGCCTTCACGTCGATGCGGACCAGGTCGGTGCGCTTGAGGTCGCGGCTGCGGCGGATCATATAGAAGCCGTCGTTGTCACCCATCCAGATGCTCTTGCGCCAGTCGTCATAACGGTCGACATTCTTGCCGGTGCGGCGCAGGACATCGGTGTCCTGGTCCTTGTAGGCGGTGATGTCGATCTCGCGGCAGCTCTCGTCCGTCATGTCGAAGAGGAAGAGATGGTCCACGGGGCCGGGCTCACCGGGCATCTGATACTTGTAGGTCTGCAGGGTCGGACGCGGCTGGGCCACGGAGTTGATGACCCAGAGATCCTTCACCTTGGACATGTCGTATTTCGTGACGGCGAAGTGCTTCGAGTCGGGCGACCACATCACGTAGTTGGGCGTGCGCCGGGTCGTATCCTTGACCTCTGCGCCGCGATAGTTGCTGCCGCCCCAGTAGAAATCCTTGGTGCCGTCGCAGGTCAGGCGGTGGTCCACCACGGTGGAGTCCTTCTCGTCCTCCATCAGCTTCTTCACGTCGTCGATGTCCATCCAGTAAAGGTCATAGCCCTTGGAATAGACGGCTTTCTTCCCGTCGGGGGAGATGCAGGCCCACATCGGATAATCCTTCTCCTCCTCATTCTCGGTCACATCCACGAGCTTGCCCGTGGCGAGGATATACTCGAAACGGTACATCTTCTTTTCTTTCTGAGGCTTGCCCTTGGGCTTGGCCTTCGTGGTATCGGCGTCGTTCTTCTTCTTTTCCTTCTTCTCCACCATCTCGGTGCTCTGGACCTCGAAGGCGAACTTGTTGTCGTCCTTCAACTCAAGTTTGCGGAGCGGCAGGTGCTTGGCATCGAACGGATCCTTGACGATGGCGGAAACCTCCATGGCGAGGCGCTCCATATCGAAGGCCTTGACCTGGGTCTTGGCCACGGGATCGACGATGTAGTATTCCGTGCCTTCGGACGTCTTCCACTCGTACCAGAACTTGTCGGAGTTCTTGAACCAGTTGGGACGGATCGCGGTGCTGAAGACCATGTTGTTCACCTTCTTGGCGGAAAACTGGTCGGCCAGGGCATAGTTCGGCTCCTGGGCCGAAGCCGCGCCGCAAAGCAACAGCAGCGTCAGCGAGAAAAAGATCAGTTTTTTCATATCAGTAATTATTAGATGATTTCAATGGAACAAATCTCAGGGCTGGGAGAGGGTTTTCGGCCATTCGCCGACTTCCATGTCTTTCAGCTTGCCGTCTTCGATGCGGAAGCGAAGGGCGGTCCTGACGAGGTGGAAGCCCTGGAGGCCGCAGGCGCCGGGGTTGAGGACCATCATGTCGTAGTGCTTGTCGTGGACCACTTTCAGGATATGGGAGTGGCCGCAGACGAAGACCTGGGGCCGGTAGGCCTCGATCAGGCGCAGGGCGCGGTAGTCATAGTGGTCCGGGTAGCCGCCGATGTGGGTCATCAGCACGGTCATTCCGTCCTGCTCGAAGAACTGGCTTGCGCGGGCGAAGTCGCGGACGTCGTAGCCGTCGCAGTTGCCGTGGACGCAGACCAGGGGTTTGAACGTGGCGATTTCCGACAGGGTGGCTTCGTTTCCGAAGTCGCCGGCATGCCATACCACATCGACCGGTTCGAGGAACTTGCGGACCTTCTCGTCGAAATACCCGTGCGTATCGGAAATCAGGCCGATATATGCCATATCTGCGCTAGAGCTTGATGATGATCTTCTTACGGTAGAGCCACAGGGCCATCAGCAGGAAGAGGGCGACGTAGCAGATCGCATACATAAGGGAGGCGTACTCGTTGTTGCCGAAGATGGACACGCAGCAGTGCTTGTAGAACCAGCCCAGGGGCGTGACGTTGCTGCCGTCGGCAGCCGTCCAGTGGATCATACGGCCGAAGATCTTGACGGTGAGTCCCGCCATTACGAAAGCGAAGAGCGGGTTCATACCCATGGCCTTGAACGGCAGGAACACTTTTTCCTTTCCCTTGACGTCGATGAACCAGACGAAGAAAGCCAGGCAGAGGATGGCCCAGCCACCCGCGTAAAGCACGTAGGAACCCGTCCAGAGCGGTTTGCTGATGGGCAGCCAGATGCTCCATACGCAGCCCAGCGCCAGGCAGATGGCAGCCGTGGTGTAGAGTTTGGCCACGGCTTCGGTCTTGTTGTCCGTGTGCCGGATCATCTGTCCGATGAAGTAGCCCAGGAGCACCGTACCCGCGCCGGAAATCGCTCCGAGCAATCCCTCCGGATCGAAGGGGATGCCGTAGCCGTGATAGACGTGATTCTCGCCCAGCAGCGCGATGTCGATCTTGCCGGAGATATTGCCTTCGAGCGTGGACCAGCCAGGATCCGATCCGAACACGTAGAGGATTAGCCAGTGGAGGAAGGTTACGCCCGCAATGCCCCAGAGGATGCGCTTGGGCTTTTTGAGGATCAGGGCCAGGAAGCCGCCCAGGACGTAGCACATCGCGATGCGCTGCAGCACGCCGAAGATACGCACGTGCTGGAGCCAGTACACCCAGTTCTGCCCGAAGGTCCAGCCGGCATCGTGCGGCGAGGTGGGGTAGAAGGGGAACATGTTGAGGCCCAGGCCCACCAGGAAGATGAGGATGCCGCGCTTGACGAGCTTCCAGGCGCTCTTCTTGTTGAGCGCGTCGCCATATTTGGCGAAAGAGAAGGCCATGGCTACGCCCACGCAGAAAAGGAAGAAGGGGAACACCAGGTCGGTCGGCGTGCAGCCGATCCAGGCTGCATGTTTCAAAGGAGGGAAGATGTGGCTCCAGGAGCCGGGGTTGTTGACCAGGATCATCCCGGCCACCGTCATGCCTCGCAGGACGTCGAGGGCGACGTATCGTTGGGTTTTGGTTTGCGTCATAACATACAAAGATAAGACAAAAAAACCGTATCTTTGTCGAGGCATGGAACTATTCTATTCAAAAAACATATCCAGCGGCGGACGGGTGCTCGATCCCGACGAGTCGGCGCATTGCGTGCGTGTGCTGCGCCATCGGCGCGGCGATCAGATCAACGTAGTGGACGGTCACGGTATGCTCTACCGCTGCACGATTGTGGACGATGACCCGCGCGGCGTGCTTTTCGACGTGGACGAATGGGTCGAGAACTACGGCAGCCACGACTACCGGCTCCATATGGCGGTCTGCCCGCCCAAGAACATCGACCGTTTCGAATGGTTCGCCGAGAAGGCCACGGAAATCGGGGTCGACCGCATCACGCCCCTCTTCGGCGACTACTCCGAGCGCCGCGTCTTCAAAAGAGAGCGCATCGAGCGCCTGATCGTAGCCGCCGCCAAACAGTCGCACAAGGGCGCCATCCCCGAGCTCGACGAAGCCCTGACCGTCACGGAGTTCCTCCAGCAGGACCACGAAGGCCTGAAACTCATTTGCTACTGTGACGAGGCCACCGGCAAAATCGATATCAAGGAGGCGCTTGCGGCAGGCCTTTCCCAGCCCGCCTTTGAAAGCGGTGAAGAATCGCCATCAGGCGATAGCGGAGACCGTAGTGTAGGCTTGTGTGATGGCAGGTCGGAGCGGCGGGGTTTGGGGCAGCGCCCCAGTATAACAATCATGATTGGTCCTGAAGGGGACTTCTCGCGGGCTGAGGTGGCATTGGCGCTGGAGCGCGGGTGGCAGCCGGTGTCGCTGGGCGACAGCCGGTTGCGCATAGAAACGGCGGCCGTGGTCGCCACAGCCGCCGTCTATCTTCATTTCAGCCGTTGAGCGGCTTACTCACTTTATTTGTCAACCCTTCGGGGCGCATCGGAAATGACCGGTGGCGCCGTGGGAACGAAGTGTCCGCGGCCGGCCTCCCTGTAGGGAGGACGAGCTGACTCGGAGGCTTTCTTGGCGGCCGACCGGTTCACCGCATCGTATTCGAGGAACTTGTCGAAGGAAGGCGTCTCGCCGCTTCGCTTGAAGATCTGCTGGTAGATGGCCCAGCGGGAAGGAGCGTTGAAATACTCGAAGTTCTGGTTCATCATACTGTTTTCAGAAGGACGATAGACGCCTTTCGCAAATTCGGCTGCACCCTCGTAGATGCCCACTTCCCCTTTGTAGCGGTCGTCAGAGAGGAAGGCGCTCCAGCGGACCTTCTTCGGATCCTTGGTGAAATCGACGTTCGCATACCAGCCGTATTTCTCATACAATTCATTGAACTGCGTGACAAGTTCAGCCGGTGCCGCATTGTTGTTAGAGACGTACTCGTCGGCCAGGAAGGCGATCCCGTGGCCGCCCAATTCGTGGCGCAAGGTGCTGCCGAACAGTTCGGGATCGTTCCCGTTGGTGGACAGGAATGCGATACCCGACTGGGTTGACGGATCGAGCGATGCCATGCCGGCGTGCCGGCGCGTGTTGACCAGTACGGCAATGGCCAGATTGTCCCTGCCGGTGATGGACGGAACCTTCTTGGCATAGCTGACACATCTCTCATAGTCGCCATACACTTCAGAGCCGTTGCCGAATTGCGTGGCGAGGGCAGTCTCATAGCCTTCGCCGATCCGCCCGTTCTTCGAGACGACCTTCACAGCATAGACATTGAAGCGGTTGCGGAAGCTCTTGTATGGCTCGATGGCGAAGAATTCCTCCATGGACTGATTCATCAGCGTCTCGTAGAGGCCGCCCTTGCCCATGTCCTTGTCGGTGTAGCCATCACCCATGAAGACGATGTCGATACCCTTTCCGACCGTCGCTTTCTGCAGCGTCATCACTTCTCCGTCCTTGCTGTAGTCTTTGGAAGCATACAGGTCTTCCACCTCTGCCGGACCGAACAGCGTCTCCAGGAATGGAATCAGTTCCGTGGTCGCATTCCTGCCGAAACGTTTTCTTACCGGATCGGGGTATTGCGCAATGTTGCTGAAAAGGATATATCCTTCAGAATCATAGACTTCCACCGCTGGCGTCTTGGGTATGTACATATACTGCTCGGCAGCTTGCCAGTAGAAATTGTACCATTTGCCATAGCCTTTTGCCGCAATTTCTTTTACCTGTCCTTCCCGGTCGTTCCATACGCCGCCTGTGCTGGTAAGCATCACCGTGGCGATAACCTCCAGACCATCCTGCTGGTAGAGGTCGTAATAATCTTTCAGCTGTGGCATCAGTTCCTTTGAGAAGGGACACCAGGGAGCCCAGGATACAAATACCGTATAGCGATTGTTCCGGATAACATCCATGTAAGTGAAAAGATTGCCGTCCAGATCTTCGATGGGCTTGTTCTCAATGGCCGCCGTGGGCCAGCCGGCATAGCCCTTGATATCGATGTTGCTGATGTCGAAGCCATAGCCTTCTTTCTGCCAGAGCATGTTCTGCAGATTGATCTGTGCATCGCCGATCTCGAGATATTCTTTCGGTATCGTTCCGCTCAGGCAGTTGTTGAAGAACGAATAGTGCCCGGTGCCCAGTCCGGCCCAGTAGGCAGGAAGGCTGCCGGTCAGCCGGGTTCCTGAGATTTCAAGATAGGTGAGTGCGGGGGACTGGATACTGTATGGCAGGGTTCCTTTCATGTCGTCGTTGTTCACGATGACAACCTGTTTCAGCGATTTCATGTCTGAGAACAGGTCCGGCAGGGAGGTCATCCCCGTGCCCACAAGCGAAATACTCTCCAGCGCGGTCAACTTCCGGAAAGAATCGGGCAGCGGACCGGTCAACCCCGGCTCGTTGTAGATCTGGAAATTATAGATCAGCTCACCCAGCTCGCCGATACTTTCAGGGATACGTCCCTTCATTCCCTCCATGTTGAAGTAAAGGGATACCTTTCCTTTGATGTCGTCATATTCCAAACCGGGATAGTGCTTTCCGGCAATCCAGGGGTCTTTCCAGTTTTTTCCATCCAGTTTGTCGTAGAAATCATCCAGAATGATCTGAGCCTTGCGCAGGACGCTGATCCCGTCCTGAACGAGCGTGAACTCAACCAGGGCAGCCTTGCTTGTCTTGTCCTTGAGGGAGACTTTGCCGCTTCGCTGCCTGCCGTCGTTGGCCTTGATGGAGAACTCGAGCTTGCCGCTCTTGAGGGCCTTGGTCTGGACGAAAGTAATCCAGGACTGGGCGGATTTCTCGACCTCGACGGTGAAATCGGTGTTGTACTGCACATCTACAGTAAAGGTTCCTCCCTCGGCGGGAATGGTGTTCGCCTGCCCGACTTTGACGCCTTTATTCTCTTCCTGCTCGAAGGTGAGCGTGATCGGCGACAGTTTGCCGCTCTTGTCCTTGACCGTCACTTTGCCTGTCCGCTTGTCGTAAGTTTCATTGGCTTTGACGGAGAACTCGAGCTTTCCACTCTTGAGGGCCTTGGTCTGGATGAAAGTGATCCAGGACTCGGCAGACTTCTCGACTTCGACGGAGAAGTCCGTGTTATACTGTACATCGACCGAATAGGTGCCGCCTGCAGCGGGGATGGTCGTGGTTTCACCGACCGTGATGACCTTCTTTTCTTCCTGTTCGAAGGTCAGGGTGATCGGAGACACTTTGCCACTCTTGTCTTTGACCGTTACCTTGCCCGTACGGGAATCCGGACTGTCGTTGGCCTTGACATCGAATGTCAGCTTGCCGCTCGAGAGCGACTTGGTGCCGGCATAGGAGATCCAGGACTGGGCGGCGGATTCGATCTCAACCGCAAATTCCGTGTTGTATTGGATGTCCACCGTGACCGTGCCGCCTTCGGCGGGCACCTTCGAGACATTGCCGACGGTAATGGTCGATCTGGCCTCCTGCCTGAGGGCGACGCTCGCGCTCAGGCCCTCGCTCTGGAAGGAGATGCTGCCGCTGACTTCGTCGGAAGAGTTGGCGGCGGAAGCCGTGACGGTCACGGTGCCGGCGCCCTCGCCCGAGGAGGGCGAAATCTTGAAACCGGAGCCGCTGACGGAGGCGGTCCAGGCATAGTTGGCCGAGACCTGGATGGTCTGCGATCCGCCTTCCTGGCCGAAGGCGAGATTCGACGGGCTGACCGTCAGGTAGGGATCTTCGTGGCAGCCTGCCAGCAGCAGGATCGATACGCAACACAAAAAGGCAAAGAAGCGTTTCATGGTTATCGATTTGATGGGTTATCTTATTTACGGTTCACGGCGTCATATTCGAGGAACTTGTCGAAGCTCGGGGTTTCGCCGCTCAGTTTCAGGATACGCTGGTAGATGGCCCAGCGGGAAGTAGCGTTGAAGTATTCCACGTTCTGGTTCATCATGCTGTTGGGGGAAGGCCTGTATGCGCCCGTGGTGCAATTGGCGGCTCCCTCATAGACGCCGATTTCATCCTTGTAACGTCCGTCAGAAATGAAGGCGCTCCATTTCACTTTCTTCGGGTCGCTCGTGAAGTCGATGTTGGCGTGCCAGCCGTACGCCTTGTAAAGCCGGTTGGATTCGGTGATATAATCCTGGGACACTTTCACATTCTGCGTCGCATATTCGTCGGCCAGGAAGGCGAAGCCGTGGCCGCCCGCCTCGTGGCGCAGCGTCGGCCCGAAGAGCGAGCCGTCGTTGCCGTAGGATGAACAGAAGGCTACGCCGGACTGGAGCGACTCGCTCATGTCGGTGATACCGCCATGATAGATGGAATTCACCATTACGCAGACCAGAAGGTTCTTCTTGTCCTTGATGCCGGGAACCTTCAGCGCATAGTCATAGCACTTGTCCGTCGATCCGGAGGTGGTGATGCCATTGGTGATCACCGCGCCAAGTGCTGTTGAATTCTTGCCGCCAGTCCGTCCGTTCTTCGAGACCACATTGACCATATACACGTTGAAACGGTTTCGGAAGGTCTTGTACGGCTCGATGGCGAAGAACGCCTCCATGGCCTGTTGCATAGTACTTCCGTAGAGGTTGCTGGCGATATCCCTGTCAGTGTAGGCATCTCCCATGAAGATCAGGTTGATGCCCTTACCGACCGTGGCGGTCTGGAGCGTGACGACGGTGCCGTCCTTCGAATAATCCGTGGAAGCGTATTCATCGTCTTCAAGCGGCCCGAAGATATCCTCGAGGAAAGGTATCAGGTCGAAGAAGGCCACGTGGCCGAACCGGCCCCGGGACGGGTCGCTGACATTCTTGGAGCAACTGAAGATGATATTGCCCTTGCTGTCGATGACGTTGACGAAAGGTGTACTTCCCGAGCCGATGGCGGCTTCTTCGGTAAAGGTCAGTTCGTCCGAAGAGAAATTATACCATCGGTCATAACCGTTTTTCTTCAGGAAATCCTTCTGGGTCTTGTTCCCATCCGAGTCACCCCAGGCCGGATAGGCAATCACCTCCAGGCCGGAAGCGTGATACTTTTCGTGCATGCGTTTGACCAGCGGCAGCAGCTGGGCGGAATAGTTGCACCAGGAGGCCCAGCGGAAAACCACGGTCGCCTTGTTCTTGGAAACGATCTCCTGATAAGGAATCGGCTTTCCGGTCATCACATCGTTCAGTCCGTGTCCGGGCCAGTAACCCGGAATGTCGCAATCCTTGACGGAGAATGGATTCACGGCCCTGTATTCGTCCTCTTCGAGCACTTGACCATGGTTGATGTACATGTTGATCCAGTATCCGGGATCGGCGGCTGAATAGAAATAGTCCGGAATCTGGCCGTCCAGCTTGTGGGAGTAAAGGGTCATTTTGGAACCAAGCCGGAGCCAGGATTCGGGGAACGATCCCGTGAAACCGTTATTCGCGATGGTCAGCCCCGTTTCGTAGGTGCCTTCTACCATTGCATCTGCCATCAGACTATCGCTTTCTCCCAGCGTTACCGGCAGCGGGCCGGTCATCGAGAGGTTGTTGCTGACAGAAACATAACCCAGCGGCATGCCGGCAAACACATCCGCGAGGCTTGTCATGGAGGTAGACTCTATGACAAGCACCTTCAGATGTTTAAGGCTGTTGAAGCTCTTGGGAAGCGTGCCGGTAACGCCGGGCTGGTTCTGAATCCAGAAGTGGACGCAGGCGGTCAACTCGTCAAAACAGTCGGGGAACGACCCCTTCATCTTGAATTCTCCGTTGAAATCCAGTTTCAGTTCGTGGGTTTCGCCATTCCAATTCACACCTTGCCAGGAATTGAGACTCTTTTGCGTATCCCACTTGTCCCGGAGGTTCCAGTGCGCACCGTCCATCGCATCGTAGATCTTCATCAAGGCCGTCTTGATACGGCTTTCTTCATCCGGGTTTACGGTTATCGCACAAGTCGCAGATTTGCCGCCGGCCGAAGCCTTGATCTCCGCCTTGCCCTCGGAAACCGCCTTGACCACACCATCCTTGACGGTCGCCACCTTTTCGTTGGAAGACGACCAGGACACGGTCTTGTCGGTAGCATCGTCGGGCTTGACCGTGGCGGTCAGGGTCAGCGTACCGCCGACTTCCAGTGTGGCCGTGGCCTTGTCGAGCGTCACGGATTCCACCGCGATCACTTTCTTTTTCTCCTGCTCAAAGGTGAGCGTCTGCGGCTGGGCTTTGCCGCTCTTGTCCTTGACTGTCACTTTGCCCGTGCGCGGTTCCGTCTTGTCGTTGGCCTTGACGTCGAAAGTCAGCTTGCCGCTGCTGAGCGACTTGGTGCCGACGAACGAGATCCAGGACTGGGCGGCGGATTCGATCTCAACCGCAAATTCCGTGTTGTACTGGATGTCCACCGTGACCGTGCCGCCTTCGGCCGCAATCTTCGACACGCTTCCGACCTGGATGGTCGATTTGGCCGACTGCTTCAGGGCCACGCTGGCCGTCAGTCCTTCGCTTTGGAACGAGACGCTGCCCGTTGTCTCATCGGAGGAACTGGCGGCCGAAGCGGTGACCGTTACTGTACCGACGCCTTCGCCCGAAGCGGGGGAGATCTTGAACCCCGAACCGCTTACACTCGCAGTCCATGCATAGTTGGCCGAGACCTGGATGGTCTGCGACCCGCCTTCCTCGGGGAAGGAGAGACTCGACGGATTGACCGTCAAATAGGGATCTTCGTGGCAGCCGGCCAGCAACAGGACCAAGCCAAACAAGGACAGGAGGGGGAGAAAACGTCGCATAATCAACCTAATATTGCTTAAAATTAGCAAATTTTCCGCACTTTTCCATGGCGTGATTTGCTTTTGCAAAGTAAATGAACTCCGGGATGGCTCATACATGTGCACATACGTATAATGTACGTAGTACGTAGAAAATACGTAGAAACGTTGCGTAAATCGCCTGATTCACGTATATTTGTGCACAAACCAGATGCTTATGAGCCGAATGATCCTGTTTCTGCTGTTATGGGTGCTCCCGCCTTCGGAATTGCTGGACAAGGCCGGGGAACTGTTCGACGGGCAGCATTGGCACCAGACCATCGAGGTCATCAACGAGTCTTTGCCGGAACTTCGCCAGTCCGGAGACGAAGAGACGCTCGCGGAATGTCTGAGCATGCTTTCCATCGCGTATTTCCGTATCGGGGCATTCGCTCCCGCCTGGGATGCCCAGTACGAGTGCTATCAGCTGGACCTTGCCAGCGGCGATGCCGGTAATATCAGTTCCTCGCTCAATACCCTGGCGGGCATCTGCCTGGCCATGGAAAACTACGACGAGGGAGAAAGGCTCATCAAGGAGGCCATCTCTTATGAGGAATCGCTTGGGCAGACAGAGGGCCTGGCCGTCCGTTATGGTATGGCGTCCGATATCCTTCTCAAACAGAACAAGGTAGATGAAGCCATCGACTATGCTTCCCGGGCGCTGGAAATAGACCAGGCGGCCGGAAGGCCCATCAAGGTCGCCGTCAGGAAGTCGCAGCTGGCAGCAGCCTATCTTGAAGTGGGGAAATTATCCGAAGCGGCCCGGCTCATCGACGAGGCGGCACGGACTTTCGAAGCCGTACAAGACCTTCATTCCCTGACCGTTTGCCGTCATCAGCAAGGCATGATCGCTGCCAAGCGCGGTAATTTCCGGCAGGCGGCGAATTATCTGCGGGAAGGCCTGACCCTGAGCCGGCAGACCGGAGAACTCCTGCTGCAGCGAAACATCACCCGCGACCTGGCCGTCATGCTTAAGGATGCCGATCCCAGGGAAGCTGTCAGTTATATGCAGGAGGTCCTGGTGCTTTCCGACACGCTCTTCCATCAGGAAATGACACGCCAGATGGCGGAACTGGCCATCCAGAATGATCTGGCACTCAAGGAGCATACGATTGCCTTGCAGGAGGAAACGCTGAACATGCGCCGCAAGCAGATCTGGATCCTCATCGGTCTGCTGGTGCTGCTCCTGGCGCTGGCACTGGTGATGATGCGGCTGATCTTCATCCACAAGCGCGACAAGAAACTGTTGCAGCAGGCCTCCGATATCAAAGACAAGCTCATTGTGCTGGGCGGCGGATCTGCCAGCCCGAAAGATGCGGAAGAAGTATCGCAGCTGCTCAAGAAACTCTCCGAATCGGGATCCAGCCCGCTTTCCGTGCTCACGGCCCGAGAGCGGGAAATCGCCCTTTTATGCAGCAAAGGACTTGTAAACAAGGAGATAGCAGACCGTCTCGCGCTCTCGCTGCGTACGGTCGAGACCCACAAGAACAATATCTTCCGCAAACTCGGCATCAACTCCACGGCCGAGCTTGTGGACCTGCTTCAGGCGGAATCCAAGTGACAGTAGTTCTCTCTGGCTTGCGTTTTATTCCCGGATGACTTTGATCTCGCCGTGGAGGCCGACGGCGATGATCTGGGAGGGTTCGCCGGTGGCGCCTTCCTCGAGGTAGGGGTCGGCGACCCAGTCGACGGCGTCGATGATCTCGAGAGGGATGTCCTCGTAGAAGGCGGGCGCCGGTTCGCCGGAGATGTTGGCCGAGGTCGAGACGATCGGTTTACGGAAGCGGCGGATCATTTCCACGCAGAAATCGTTCATCGGAATACGGATGCCGGCGCTGCCGTCTTCTGCCACGACGTTGGGCGCCAGACCCATGGCGCCGGGATAGATGATGGTCATCGGTTTGTCGTTGACTTCGAGCAGGTTGATGGCCACTTCGGGAATCACTTTCACGTATTTGCCGAGCATGTCGGCATCGGCGACCAGCGTAATGAGGCTCTTGTTGTCGGAGCGCTGCTTGAGGGCGAATACCTTCGCCACGGCTTCCTCGTTGGTAGCATCGCATCCGATGCCCCAGACCGTGTCGGTCGGGTAGAGGATGATGCCGCCCGCCTTGAGCGTTTCCACGGCTGCTTTCACTTCTTCAAGATCGATTTCCTGTTCCATGGGTATGTGTTTTTTAAGATTCTGTTCAGAATGCCGGATGGATGTCCGTCGTAACCGGATAGTGGTCCGACCAGGGGACGCGGGTGATTTCGTGCCGGGTGGCCGAGAATTCCTGAGGGAGCAGGACATAGTCGATACGCAGCATCGGCCAGAGCACCGCGTACGTGCTGCTGAATCCCTTGCCCGCCTCCACGAAACTGTCTTTCTTGGTCCGGATCAGCTTGTGGTAGGTGTAGGACAGGGGTGTGTCGTTGAAGTCGCCGCAGACCAGCGAGGGCCAGGCGCTCTGCGCTTCGCTCTCCAGCAGCGCGGACACCTGCTCGGTGCGTCGCCGCGTCGCTTCGCGCACCCTTCCGTGCACCTGCGCCACCTCCTCCTTGAAATGATTCTTCCGGAAGAGCCGCTTGAGCACGACCGGGAAGGAGATGCTGGAACTCTCCAGATGGCAGTTGTACACGCGGAGGGTATGACCGTCCACATCTATGTCCGTGATCAGGCACATATTGCGGCTTTCCGGGAAAGTGAGCGACTCGACGTGCCGGATGGGATACTTGCTCAGCGTCACGTTGCCGAAATAACGGTTGCCCTTGAAGAAGCGCTTGGCCTTGAAGGGATATTCCGGCAGGTACGGGGCCAGCGCCGACGAGTCGGCCACGGCGAATTCCTGCAGGCAGACGATGTCGGCACGTTGCTCCGCGAGGAACTGCCGGATGCCCGACACCGATTCGTTCATCGTGACTTTGCGATTGCCGGCGTTGTAGCGCCCGACATTGTAGGTCAGCACGCGGAGCGAGGGGCCTTCCGCCGTGGTTTCCTCATGCCCGAATTTCACGAACCGGTCGGCCAGCAGCAGCGTGGGCAGCAGCGCGATGACCGGAATGAGCAGGATCCGGCGGTACTTGAAAACGGCGATCAGCAGCAGGAAGAGATTGAGCAGCACCAGCGGCACGTAATACAGCCCGAAGAACATCACGACCGGATGGCGGACGGGATGGAGGAAGGGTGCAAGATACGAGACCAGCAGCGCCGCGGCAGCGGCGATGGCCAGCAGCAGGAACAGACCTGCACCCAGGGTCTTCCGGCGTTTCAGTGCCATTCCGAATACATCTTGCCCTGCTTTTTCCAGATCAGGATCAGGATTAGGCCGAAGAGCATGCCGCCCAGATGGGCGAAATGGGCCACGCCGTCGCTCGTGCCAAGGATCCCAGTGAGCAACTCGATGGCCGCGAAGATGATGACGAACCACTTGGCCTGCAGCGAGACAGGCGGGAAGAGCAGCGTCAGCGTGTAGTTGGGATAGAGCATGCCGAAGCCCAACAGCAGGCCGTAGATGGCGCCGGAGGCACCGACAGTCGGCACGTTGAGCATTCCGGGTACGAAGAAGTGAAGCACCGCCTCATGGCAGATGGCGGCGCCCAGACCGCAGACGAAATAGTAGATGAGGAACTTCTTGCTGCCCCACATCCTTTCGAGCACCGGTCCGAAGACGATGAGCGACCACATGTTGAAGAAGATGTGGCCGAAGCCGCCGTGCATGAACATGTGGGTCACCAGCTGCCACCAGTGGAAGAAGGGCGAGCCCACGGGGAACAGGGCGAACCATTCATACATGGGGTTGCCGATCAGCTCGGTTCCCAGGAAGATGATGATATTGATAATGAGCAGATTCTTGACTGCCGGGGGTAGATTTCTCAACATAGTTTCTTCTCCAGTTCTTCGGTTGTGAGGATGGTCATGCACCTGCGTCCGTCGGGCGTGAGATTGGGCTCCCGGCAGGCGAAGAGTTGGTCCACCAATAATTGTGCCTCGTCCGCGCGGAGGCTCCCGCCGCCGCTTGCAGCTGCCGAAGCTGCCATCCTTGCCGCCAGCAGGTGGTTCTGGTCTTCGAGCGAACTGTCGTCCTTGAGGGCGGCCACAAGTGAATCGACGCAGGATCGGACCTGCTCCTCATCGACCGGGTAGCCTTCCGGCAGCGCATTAACCACCACGGTGTTGCCCCCGAAATCCTGGATGTCGAAGCCCAGGCGGGCTGTCAGGTCTGGCTGCTCCAGGACGGCGAGATAGTCTTCCGCGCTCAGCCGGACTGTCACGGGGAAGAGGGTCTGCTGCCGAACCGGCTGTTTTTCAGCGATTTTCTCGAGATAGCGCTCGTAGAAGATCCGTTCGCGGGCGCGGCGTACATCGACCACCATCATACCCGACTTGACGGGCGTGACGATGTAGCGGCGTTGCAGGACGATCAGGTTGTTCTGCGGGGCGACGGGTTCGTCTTCGAAAAGGCGGCCGTCGTCGGCAGGGCCGGCAGGATAGACGGGTGCTGGGCTGCTTTGCGGACTGACAGGGGTGCCGGGCGTAAAGCCCGGGACCTCGTCAAAGGGGTTGAACAGCGGGCTGTAGTCGATGCGGGGCGGGCGGTGCCATTCGGCTCCGCCGCCGCTCCCGTTTTCGCGCGGACCGAAGACGGGGATGTCCGGCGCACCTTTCATATCGAAGTCGATGCTCGGGGTGAAGTCGTTCTTACCCAGCGCCTCACGGACAGCGGCCGTGAGGATCTCGAACAGCATCCCTTCGTCTTCGAATTTGACTTCCGTCTTGGCGGGGTGGATGTTTACGTCCACGCGCTCCGGCTCCGTTTCCAGGAAGAGGAAGTAGGCCGGGGTATAGTCGTCGGGCACCAGCTTCTCATAGGGCTTGCAAACGGCCTTGTGGAAGAAAGGCGAGCGGAAATAGCGTCCGTTGACGAAGAAAAACTGGCTGCCGCTGCTCTTGCGGGCATCTTCGGGGTTGCCGATATAGCCGCTGATGCGGACCAGGCTCGTATCGACCTTGACCTCCACCAGTTCTTTGGCCAGATTCATCCCGAAGATATCGAGGATGCGCTTCTTCAGGGTGGTGGCAGGTTTCAGGTTGTGGATCTCCTTGCCGTTGGATGTCAGCTTGAAAGCCACTTCCGGACGGATGAGGGCAACCCGCTGGAATTCCTGGATGATGGCCCGCAGTTCCGCATTGTCGGACTTGAGGAACTTGCGTCGCGCCGGTACGTTGAAAAAGAGGTTGCGGACGGCGAAGTTGCTGCCTTTCGGGGCGGCGACGGGCTGCGTGCGGGGCGGTTTCGATTCGGAGATCTCGACCTGCACGCCCACCTCGTCATCTTCGCGGCGGGTGCGCAGCGTCACCTCCGATACCGCGGCGATCGAGGCGAGCGCCTCGCCGCGGAAGCCATAGGTGAGGATGCGCTGCAGGTCTTCGGCCGTGGCGATCTTGCTGGTGGCGTGGCGCTCGAAGCAGAGCACCGCTTCTTCCGGCGTCATGCCGCAGCCGTCGTCGATGACCTGGATCAGCGTTTTACCAGCATCGAGCACCGAGACGATGACGCTGCGGGCACCGGCGTCCACGGCGTTCTCGACCAGCTCCTTCACGACGGAGGCGGGCCGCGTCACCACTTCGCCGGCGGCGATCAGGTTCGATATGTTCTGCGGAAGTACCTGGAGCATCTATTGGACAAGCAGGAGGATGAATCCTTTCGAAAGATAGTAGGCAGCCGCGGCGATGGCGATCATCGTCAGGGCGAGGATAACCTTCTTGGTAATGCTTATCGGCGAGGTGTCCTTTTCCTTGGAGAGTCGCTTCTCCTCGTAAGTCTGGCGGAAGGACCCGCGGATGTGCATGCCGGGGATATACCGGCGCCCAGTATCCTCCTCGATCAGGCCCTCTTTCCTGGCCATGGCCTCGATCTCACTGCCGGGCATGGTCTTGCCGTATTTCTTGTAGATTTCCTCGAGCCGCTCCTTGCGCTCGTCGTAGTAGCGCGGCTCATAGTGGAACACGCGGTGCTCGGGGATGTGCCAGAATTTGAATCCGAAAGCCATGGTCGAAAACGTTTAAAAACGGGTATACACGTTTAGGTTGTTGTGACAAAGGTAATCATTTTTTATCTTTGCGGAAACAAAGGCATTATTCCAGATGGATTTCAGAGTAGGAAACGGATACGACGTACATCAGCTGGCCGAAGGACTGCCGCTGGTACTGGGCGGGGTAGCGATCCCCCACACGAAAGGCTGCGTGGCCCATTCCGACGGCGACGTGCTCATCCACGCGCTCTGCGACGCCCTCCTGGGCGCCCTGGCCCTCGGCGATATCGGCCACCACTTCCCCGACACCTCCGACGAATACGCCGGCATCGACAGCAAGATCCTGCTCTCCCGCGTCGTGGCGATGATCCGCGACCGCGGCTGGGAAATCGTCAACGTGGACAACACCCTTCTCGCCCAGAAGCCGAAAATCGCGCCCTACATCCTGCAGATGCGCCAGACCCTGGCCGAAGTGATGGGCATCACTCCCGACCGCGTCTCCGTCAAGGCCACAACCACCGAGCGCCTCGGCTTTACAGGACGCGAAGAAGGCATCGCAGCCTACGCCACGTGCCTTCTTCGCGAAAACCGATAAACGGTATTATTTCTTCTTGCTGACTGTCTGCCCGATGAGGTAGCAGATGGCGGCGATGACCATGCCGTTGATGGCGGGGAAGCCCCACTTCACGAGGTTGGCCACCACGGCGCCCAGGACGACGCCCGCGACAGCCCACCAGTCGACCGTCTTTTCAGCGACGGTTCCGGCGGCGTAGGCCTTGCGGTTCATGAAGTAGTGGAGGATCAGGATGATGCCCACCGGCGGGAGCGTGCAGTTGAGCACGTTGAGCCAGCCGCAGAAGTTCCAGTAGAGCCAGACGGCGGCAACCGTACCCAGGATGCCGGAAAAGATGACCATCTTCTTCTTCGTCAGACCGGCGATATTGCTCAGGCCCAGACCGGCCGAATAGAGGGCGTTGTCGTTGGTGGTCCAGATGTTGAGGCCGAGCACCAGGACGGCCAGGTAGAACAGGTTCAGGTTGAGCATCACTTCGAAGATATCGTTGCCTCCGACATAGATGCTGGAAACTGCGCCGAAGAGGAACATCAGCGAGTTGCCGATGAAGAAGGCGACGACGGTCGTCCAAAGGCCCACGCGACCGCTCTTGGCGAATCGCGTGAAGTTGGGTGTCGCCGTACCGCCTGAGACGAAACTTCCTACCACCAGACCGGCGCCCGCGATGATGCCCAGGTCTTTGGTTCCTTGTGCGAACTGTTCGATCAGACCCATGTCGCCGCGGCGGACAGCCATGATCATGGCAACCGTACCGAGGATGGCTACAGCCGGAACGGCAATGTAGCTGATGATGGTCAGGCTCTTGATGCCGTAGTAGGCGCTGGCGGTCATCAGTACGCCGGCGATGGCTACGAGCACATAGCCTTGCCAGGGCATATGGTCGGGCGTCACGTCGAGGCCCATCAGTTCCTTGGCCACAGGAATGGCGAACATGGCCAGACCGACGCCGAACCAGCCGATCTGCGTGAAGCTGATCATCGCGCTGGGGAGCCAGCTGCCCTTGGTGCCGAAGCTGCGGCGGGCCAGCATGTCGAGCGAGAGACCGCTCTCCGCGCCGATGAAGCCCAGGGCGCCGGTGTAGGCGGCCAGGATCAGACCACCCAGGAGGAGAGCCCACACGAATCCCCACCAGTCGAGACCGGCAGCCAGTTGCTGGCCGACCCACATGCTGGCGGAGAAGAAGGTGAAGCCCAGCATCACCATGAACATACTCAGGTTCGATTTCCGTCCGGCACGGTCCACCGCGCGGTCGGTGTAGTCAACGTCAGTCTTTTTCATATTCTTGCTTCAGTTTATTGATCGATGCGATGCGGCGGCCGGCCAGTTCCTTCAGGTCGATGTTGCGCTGGAGGAGTGACTGCTCGTCGGCCCAGAGCGGTCCAAGGTCCTTGATGCCCCGCAGATGCGTAATGTCCAGCCAGTCTTCGAATTCCACCGGACCGGCGTAGCCGAGTTTTTCTTCCAGCAGCGCGCGGACGTCGATGCGGGATGCCCGCTCACGGATGCCTTCCCAGTATTCCAGCACTTCGTCGAAATGGACGGGGAGCTGGTAGCGGCGGGCGCCGCCGTCGTAGATGATGCATTTTTCCAGCAGCGCTTCGGGGTTGTGCTGCACGATGTAGCGGCGGAATTCCGGTGTCACGACGCCGTCCTTCCAGCCGAAGTCGATGTCCGGATGGTTGATGCCGCTCACGCCTTTGTCCTGATAGACGGTGAAGGCACCCTCGAAGAAGAAACAGTCGATCCCTTCGAAGCCGGCGAAAATGGCGCTGAGTCTCGCGGAAAGGTCTTCCATGAGCCGGAAAGCCTGCGTACCGCCGATTGTGAAGAAGATGATGCGGCGGATACTGCCTCCTTCCAGCAGGAACTTGCGCATCAGGTGTTCGAAGCAGTACCGGAACGTGTCGCCGGTCGCCAGGATGTCGCCGACCGCCAGCACGCGGTTGCGCGTGGTGTAGATCTTGTCGTATTTGATCTTCAGGCCCTGGATGACGTGGTTCTCCGCAACCCGCTCGCACGAGACGAAGTGCATGTTGCGCACACGCATCCCGCAGCGGAACGCCGCCTCTTCGAGCGGATAGTTGAGCCCGCCGCGCAAGATGGTGAGGATATCGATCTCTTCGCCCAGCCCGTTGGCGCGGAGGTAGTGGAAAGCATCGACCATTTCATCGAGCAGGGCCGTATAGCAAGGAAATCCGACGATTTCCGGAAAGGCTTCCATGGCGCGGCTGCCGGGACCGCTCAGCAGATAGTATCTGTTGTGCAGCTGCGGCACGTGCAGTCGATACAGACTCGTATCGCCGGGCCGTCCTGCAGGAAGCAGGCTCGAGCCATCTAAAGGTGTAGTCATTGAAATCCCGATTAGATTAAACCGGGATACAAAGTTAACCCAAAAATAGGCAACTGCCAAGAGAAACGCTCAAAAAAAGGTCAAAACACCTTCTTGAAATTTGGCGGGAACTCCCATTTGCTACAGAAGCATTGTAAAGCACTACGTCCGTCCCAGCCGCGATGATTTTGGCTCGGCTGGGACGACTTTGTGCTTTTCGGCGCAGTTGGGGGCAATAGGGTGTTCCAGCCAATTGTCGGGTAGTGGGGTTAGGGGCGATGAGCGCCTCGCTGAAGTCGGCGGGAGCTCCGCTCTTTGTCAGATCAAATCTTTGGCCTCTTCATAGACCAGGCCGCAGAGGCGGATGATTTGCTTTTTGGAACTGTTGAAGCGGGCCCAGAGTGTGCGGGCCAGGTGGATGCGTTGCCGGGTGTCCAGTTTTTTGATTTCGGTTGTTCCGAACAATTCCTTGCAGACTTCTTTTTTATGCTGGCGCATCTCCTGCATCGGGATGCTCAGGTGCGAAATCGTTCCACCGCGGGAGTCGACATCTTCTTCTCGGGAGATGCATAAAAAGAAATGGAAGCTCTTGCAAGTCTTGTATATTTTCTCAACGATTTCATAAGCAACGTAGGTACCGGGGAAAACGAGCGGACCCATCATCCGGACGGATGATTCCGGCCGGACGTGTGATTTCAGAAGTTTCTTCAGCTGTCGTACACCTATTTCTGTTTTTTGCGGCTTTCCGTCTGGATTCCCGATCAACCAAGCCGGCGAACACCAGTTTCCGGCCCGTCTGAAATACAATGGACCGCTGGACCAGGGATAGTCGATGGCATTGTACGGAATCCCGCCGACGGGCGCATTTTTAATGGTGTAGCAGATGACCACTTTCAGGTAGAAATCAGTATCGATCACTTGAAAGTTAATAGGGACTCCGTCCATTTTGTTGTTGTCGCCGTGCCTGAAGGCAATGTGGCAGGATGTCCGTCGCACATAATCGTGCATGAACCGGTTACATTCGTCAAATTCCCCATAGAGAACGAAATGGATATGGGTGTCCATCAGGGAGAAAGCCAGGATGATTACCTTATACCCCGGCAGCGTCACATAGATCCGGTTCATACCGTCGATGAAATCCTGCGTGTCGTAGAACATCACATCTACGGCATTGCCATCCGTGCTGAAATGCCAACAATTCTTTATTTGGATTCTCTGGTTTTTGGCGAAAGGGACGTCCAGCCCCAGATCGGATACAATCTGCCTGAGCAGTTCCTGGGAAATCTCCATCTTCAAATCTGCCGCCGCTAGTGGCTGCTCAGATGCAAAGATAATACATCACACGGCCGAAGTCAAGACCTGAGGATACTTTCCATGCAAAACCGCTCAACCCAATTATTGGCTGGTACGGTATGACCATACAGAGACCTCATAGCGTCAGGTCCCGTTCCAACCGAGCCAAAAACGGCGCGGAAGGAACGAGATATCGTGAGAGAAGGCTGTCAGTCAAAGGAGGCTGTTCCAAACGATTATTGGGTTCAGTTTCCCGTGGCTTGTCGGGAATTATTTGCCCGGAAAGAAGGAATTACTCCTCGATGGCTTTCCTGTACGGCCCTACCATGCCTTCCGTGAATTTGCTGCCGGCTTTGGCCTTGAGTTTCTTGTTGCGCATGAGCCAACCTACCAGATACATCTTCCAGGAGGTCTTCCACTGTTTTTGCGGGAAATCGTACTGGCCGTGCGATTGGAAGAAACGGTGATCGGCCCGCATCAGGCCCCGCATCATGTAGATGAGGTCCCGGAAGATCTTCATGCCGCCCACTCCGAGGAAGTTCTGTGGCGGGGTGTACTGGGTCTCCATGGCATAGGCGAGTGTGGCGCTGAGCTGGTTGATGGCTGTTTCCAGGTCTCCTTCATCGGTGGCGACTCCCGCCAGAAAATTGCCGCCCACCTGGGCGCGTGCTTCCAGGAGCAGCCGGAGATTCTCTTCTTTTGAATAGGCGCCTTCCACCAGATAGCCGAAGGGTGTCCCCATCGTCACGGTACGGTGTCCGTTGCAGAACTGGCGGTCGTCGTACAGTTTGAAGCGGGAACCCATCGAGTGGTCCTGGATGCGGAATGCGTAGATGATGGCGTCGTGCTTGTGGATCGTATTGCGGAGGAAATCGTCGAATCCGTCCTTGTAGACGCACTTTCCCGTGGCGGCGCAGCTGAAGCAGCTCAGGCAGCCGCCTTGAAAAGGGAATTCGCGGATATTGATGACATCGCACGGATAGGGGAATACGGCCACGAATAGGTCCACCATTTCTTTCAGCCGTGCATCACCCGGTTCCAGGTCGGCGACGACGACCGCCTTCCTGTCGTTCGACCGCTCCGGCGATCCACCGTTGCCCATCTGCCAGCGGACGAAGTTCATCCAGTCCCTGGCCTGCTTCCGGCCGGAGTCTTTGAGGATATCGTCCATATCTGCGGAAAGGCCGTCCAGGAAACACAATCCCATGTCGGCGCAGTTGTCCCGGACGAAGCGATGCGCCGTAATGTCATAGAAATGCTTGGATGTGGTGACCTGGGTCGCTGTCTTTCCGGAAAAGTCCTCACCGGAAGCTTTCATCAGCTCGATGAACCGGTGCAGTTGATAAGGGACCAGGAAAGTATAGACGGGGTAGCAGAAGAGCAGCACGTCCGCTTTCCGGATGGCATCCAGGGCTGGGGAGAAGTCTTTTTCCAGCGCTTTGATACGCTGCCCGGGATAGATATAGTCAAAATGCAGTTCCGGGAACTGCTTTTCCAGATAGAGGCAGGTGTGCAAAGTGATGGAGTCCTTCCCTTTCGGACTGCCGACGATGACCAGGATGTTCATTGTTTTGTATCTCTCTGTGTTTCAGCCAGGTTTTTCCTTCCGAAACTGGTTTATTTCCCGGCCTTGTCCAGTACCAGGGTCTTGTCGCCGCCGACGGGCTCGATGTAGGGCTTGGAAGAGCGGGACAGGGCCCGGTCGATACGGACCTGCAGCAGAGAGTCGCGCTGGCGGGCGTCGGCGATTTTCTGATCGAGGTCGCGGACGATGGGGGAGTAGCCTTCGTCGAAAAAGCCGGCGTTGGCCTTGAGGGTCAGGACGCGGCGGACTTTCGCATCGAGTTCTTCCACCGGCCAGATGCCGCAGGCGACGGAGTCGGCGATGGCGTCGATCGTCAGCTTGATGTCGTCGGGCATCAGGATCATGTCGGAGCCGGCGCGATAGACGGCGGTGTTGACCTCCAGCGGCGTACGGCCGGCGGCCACGCCCTGCATCCCGACGGCGTCGGTGATCACCAGACCCCGGAAGCCCTGTTCCTTACGC
Source organism: Bacteroidales bacterium UBA3290 (assembly GCA_002361615.1). Classification (GTDB taxonomy): domain Bacteria; phylum Bacteroidota; class Bacteroidia; order Bacteroidales; family UBA932; genus Cacconaster. Next base: position 253 of record DETK01000047.1, on the reverse strand, counting down.
AGCAGTTCTTTCATACAGGGAGCCGAAATCGACATGGGAATACCGGTGGAGTCGATGGCGGGAATACTCATGTGGGCTACCATGATCATCGCAACGCCTTCGTCGATAAGCCGCTGGAAAGGAGCGAGTTCTACGCTGTCGAGCCGGGCGCGGTTGTAGAGGACGACCGGCATTTCGTAGTGGGAATCCACCGTGGTGGCGCCGTGGCCGGGATAGTGTTTGCCGCATGCGTAGATGCCTTCGTCCTGCATAC
>DETK01000046.1 GCA_002361615.1 Bacteroidales bacterium UBA3290 | reverse complement strand
GTCGCCGTGCCAGTTGTGCATTCCGTTCCCCTGGCAATCCCGCCAGACCGGGCAGCCAGCGCAGCGGCCTTTGCGGGTCCATTCCCGGTGACGGAACGGCTCGAAGCGGTTTTGCCACACGTCCCACAGGTTGTCCCGATAGATGTTGCCTTGTGAAAAAACGTCCCGGTCGATATTCGGGCAGCCGCAGATTCGCCCGTCGATCAATACCGAGGCGATGGTTACGCCAGCCCGGCAGAAGAAGGGATTCTGGCGGACTTTCCGCTCATAGCGGCCAAGATAGCCTTCACAACTGAAAGTCACGTTCATCGGGCGCGGCCCTTCCTTCACGGCACGGGCCGCCTCGCGACGCGCCTGGATGAAATCCATCAGCTGCACGAACTCTGCATCGGAAAGATGCATCTCGGGATCGTTCTTGGCCCGGCCGATGGGAATGATGGTAAAGATGCGCCACTGCTTGACGCCGAGCGACTGCAGCTTGTCGTGCAACGCGTCAAGCTGGCCGATGCTGCGCTTGTTGATGCAGCTCACCACGTCGAAGTTGAGCCGGGGCTCCTTCGCAGCGATGGCGATGGCCCTCAGCGTCCGCTCATAAGCACCCGCGCGGCCACGCATCCAGTCATGATCCTCTCCTATTCCGTCGAGGCTGATGGTCAGGGCACCCATGCCAGCACCCATCAGTTTGCGGTGCATGGCTTCGTCGTAGAACCAGCCGTTCGATACCATGCTCCATCCTACGCCCCGCTGCCGAATGGCACGGCCCACCTCCGCAATGTCGGGCCGCAGCAGCGGCTCGCCGCCCGTAAGGACAACCGTGAACTCGGGCGGGCGCTCTTTTACCGGAATGGTATCGAACGCCCGCAGGAAGTCTTCGAGGGGCATGTCCACGTCCTGACTCGCCGCCATACAGTCACTGCCGCAGTGGCGGCAGTGCAGGTTGCAACGCGTGGTACACTCCCAGAACAGATAATTCAGTTCGTGGACCTTCACTTCGTTGGCCCGGAAAAGGCGGAACAGGGTATCGCGGAGCATCTATTCGGCTTTGGAGAGTTTGATCTCGACAAGATGATGACTCAGGTCAGTCAGGACCGTATCTTTCACGAGATAATCCGTTCCGGCGGCTTCGATGCGGAATTGGGGGTTGGCCCCCTCCATAATGCCGAACCGGACGAATGCCTCGCCTTCGGCATTGGTTACGCCACAGGGAATCCAGTCGAGATTCTCAGCAGCCTGGACCCGGGAGCTGATGCCGACGCCTTCCAGCGGATCGCCCGTGCGGGCATCTACCACTTTGAATGGAAGCGCATTGTCGTGAAGCCATTCCGGCGTGCCGTAGCAGGCCTGGAAAACAAAAAGGGCCGTCGTCAACGAGAGGCCCTTCAGCAGATTGTGGAGCCATTTCATGTGATGTGTGTTTTAGCGTACAACCATAAAATACACTCCGGAGCGAAATGTTGCGTCAGAAAGTGACATTTAATTCTGTCACTTCCGGTTCTTCCGCTTCAAGAACGGGAGTCTGGATTTCTTCGGCCTCGGTCAGGCTTGCTTCCTCGACCGGCTCTTCCCAGGCTTCCGGATAGCCCGGCGGCGTGCCGTAACAGGCCTGGAACACGAACAGGGCTGCGGTCAGCGAGAGGCCTTTCAGCAGTTTGTGGAGCCATTTCATAGCGCTGCGTTTTATGGATTTCATCGCAAGTTACAAAAATAATTCTCCAGATTCGCTATCTTTGTCAAAGATTCTCCAAAAAGATGTATTCTCCTGCAGAAGATCCGATTTACAGCCGCACGGGACTGCTCCTGGGTCCGGATGTCATGGAACGCCTCGGCCAGGTCCGCGTCATCATCTTCGGTGTGGGTGGCGTGGGCAGCTGGTGCGCCGAAGGGCTTGTCCGCAGCGGCATCACGCATCTGACTCTTGTCGACTCCGACTGCGTAAGCACAAGTAACATCAACCGTCAGCTGATGGCCACAACCCGTACCGTGGGACAGATCAAGGTCGAAGCGCTGAAAGCGCGGCTGCTGGAAATCAACCCGAACGCCGAAATCACGGCCATCCAGCGCGCCTACTCCGCGGAAACGGCTGCTTCGTTCGAATTGGAACGCTACGACTACATCCTCGACGCCATCGACTCCCTCAAAGAAAAATCCGACCTGATCCTGCGGGGCACCCGCACCCCGGCCGTGTTCTTCTCCTCGATGGGTGCTGCGCTCAAAGTCAACCCGCAAGGCGTCCGGGTTGCCGAGTTCTGGAACGTGCGCGGCTGCCCGCTCGGTGCCGCTATCCGCAAGAAATTCAAGCAAAACCACACCTATCCGGGGCACAAATTCCGCTGCGTGTACGACGAAGAAGTCCTCCCCAACCGCGGCCAGGCCCTCGCCGCCGACGCCTCCAACAGCGAATGGGACGGCCGCAAAGCCCAGATCAACGGCACCACCGCCCACATCACCGCCCTCTTCGGCATGACCCTCGCCGGCCTGGTCATCGAAGACATCTACAAGAAAACCCGTCAGTCGGCCGAATGACACTGCGAACGAGAAAGATGAAAATCATCTGTCCGGGACGCAACTTTTTCGACCAATCAGCATTCATTATATGGATCAATAGATGTAACATACCATGCAAAGACTTTCTTTCTCCTTAGCCCTTTTCATCCTGCTGATAAGCGGATGCAGCACGATTGACCAGGAGCCCGAAACCGACTACAGAGACTACCCTATTGTGGACTGGTATCCCGTCAACCTGATGGTCACCGTCCAGGACAAGCAGGGAAATGACCTGCTCGATCCGGCGCGGAGCGGAAACTATTTCGAAGGAACGACAATCAGTTTCAAGGGAACGACCTACGACGCCCGCCTGCTCGAGGCCGGCGAGTACTGGGCCAAGGCGCCCACCAAGGCATACTTTGCGAAAATGAAAGGGCTGCGGCTGGTCCACGACCAACTCTACTTCAGCGAGACCGAGATCAGGACCTGTTATTTCCTGGTCTTCGGCCAGATCGACGGAGCGGCAGACATGGATGAGGATCTGGTCATCACCTGGCCGAACGGCAAGCAGGACACGTTCCACTATCACTGTTCCGACCATAAAATCGAAAAGCAAAAAGACGGATCCTGGGACATCGATTGTCAGCGCTACTGGAAACTCAACAACAAGAAAGCCAGCAATCCATTCAGTCTCGTAAAATAGTGTTTTTTGAAAAATTCACTTTTTTTGTTGCAAACCCGAATACTTTTTCTACCTTTGCAGTCCCAAACCGCGAAGTGAGTCGCGGCAGGGTTTGGGGCAGAGCCCCAGTCATTGAGGTATGGTGTAATGGCAGCACAAGAGATTCTGGTCCTCTTAGTGGCGGTTCGAATCCGTCTACCTCAACAACCTAGCGGCATCCGGCGGGATAGCTCAGCTGGTTAGA
>DETK01000013.1 GCA_002361615.1 Bacteroidales bacterium UBA3290 | reverse complement strand
AGAAGCGCGTGTCATTGCCGTCGATTCGTCCTTTTTCAGGCTGTTTCCGTATTACGGATTCCTGGAGGGGACTCCGGAAAGCCTTGCCACCAAGGAGGATGTGCTTCTCAGTGAATCCTTCGCGCGGGCGTATGGCTTCAAAACTGGAGACGTCCTTCATACGCGGGACTGGGATTTCCGGGTAACCGGCATCGTGGAGGATTTCCGCCAGACACTCTTCCCTTCAGTCGATATTATCGCCCATCCGGACAGCTGGCTGAACGCCGGGGCCGGGGAAGAGCCCTTCGATCGCTATGGGAGTACTGTGACCTTCGCCCGGGTGGTTCCCGGGACAGACCGGACGACGCTTCAAACCAAGGCGGAAGCACTCTGCAAGGAGATCTACCCGGGAATGTTCGGGACGTTCTTCTTTGAAACCTTGTCCGTGGAGCGCCTTGATGAAGTGTTTTTCAAAAAATACACTGGCAACCAGCAGGCCTATCGTCATGGCGACATCGGAACGCTCAGAATCTTGCTGCTGGTGGGATTACTGCTGCTTGTTTCGGCCATTTTCAATTACATCAACCTGAGTTTCGCGCTGACAGGCAAACGGGCCAGGGAGATGGCCACCCGGCGGCTGCTGGGAGAAGAGAAACGCAGCATCGTACTCCGGCAAATCGTTGAATCCATTCTGTTTACGGCAGTTTGTTTCGGCATCGGCCTGCTGCTGGCGTATGCCTTTGTGCCGATGTTCAACAGCCTGATCAATGACCCGGATGTCCCGGTTCAAATCTTGATGCGGCCGGGTTATGTGATAGCATATCTGCTTCTTATTGTCCTGACCGGCACGGTGGCCGGGATCCTCCCCGCACTGCTGTCAAGCCGCTTTTCGCCCATCGATGTGGTGCGCGGCACATTCCGCCGTCAGGCGAAGATGACCTTCAGCAAGGTATTCATCGTGCTGCAAAGTGCGCTGGCGGTGTTCCTGCTGGCCATGGCCCTCGTCATGGAGGCGCAGTATCGTCTGTCGATGAACCGACCGCTCCACGCTAATATCGAGGACGTCTATTACCTCCGTGTCCAGAGCCGTTCCGACCAGGGACCGCTGGCCGATGCGCTGGCGGCATTGCACTGCGTGAAAAGGATCGGATTCAGCCAAGGGGCTCCAGGCGCCCGGACGGGAGGGCAGTTCGCGCTCACCCGCGACGGAAGTGAGATTATGTACCGGACCTTCAAGATGGACAGCGTTGCCTTTGATATCTTCCGTTTCGAGAAGTTGAAGGATTACCAGGCGCCCAAGTTCAATGCCGTATGGTTTGGCGAGGCTGCTTTTGCCGCCACCGGATTCGACGATGCGTATCATGACATCGGCCAAACGCAACTCTCCCAAAGGACGATGGGGTGTGAGTACGTGGCCGGAGTGATCAAGGATTTCCCGGTGAATCTGTCCAACGTCGGAGAAGAAGACTATCTCTTTGTGTCAGTCATGAAGCGCGAAGACCTGAATTGGGGAGGCTGGGTCATCGAGACCGCCGGAGACCGGAATGAAGCAAGGAAGGCCATCAGGGAGGTGTATGAGAACTGGAGCCGGACCAACATTGCCAGCGTGTCGGATAACGATTTTCTCACGGAAAACTACCGCGAGGCACTCCGCCCTGCCCGCAACAATATGCGCCTGCTGGAACTGTTTATGCTGCTCTCTGTCTTGATTTCCCTGCTGGGCCTGCTGGCCATGAGCACATACTTTGCCGGCCAGCGCTCAAAAGATATCGCTGTGCGCAAGGTCTTCGGCAGCACGGTGGATGGCGAGCTTTGGCATAGCGTACGAGAGTACATGATTCTTGTAGGCATAGCCTGCATCATCGGCATTCCTATCGCCGTTTGGGCGACTCAGAAATACCTGGAAAGCTATATTTATAGGCTTGAGAACTATTGGTGGATCTTCGCCCTGGCTGTTGCGCTTACGTTTGCCATGGCTTTCGGGTCTGTTCTTTGGCAGACATTGAAGGCGGCGAAGACGAATCCGGCAAAAGAGTTGAAGAAAGAATAAACAAGGCTGCTCAGGGTCCGTCCGGCGGAAGGAGAAATAATGAACTTCTGCATGCAAGATTTCGCACTTTTGTGCGTTTTATAAGAAAACGAAGGCAATGAAGATATTGAAGACAATGATTTGCGCGGCGCTGCTGGTGGCAGGGCTGTGCGCTTGTGAGAAGATCGATGTGAACAAGTTGGAAGGCACCTGGACCGAGCAGTATGATCCGGCGGTTTTTGCGATGGATGGCTCTGTAGAGTACACCTTTGATGGGAACGGCCGTTATCAGCTCCACGTGTATGATGCCTTGAGCGGCGAATCACACGACTACACCGGCACGTATGCTCTAGACCTTGTTAACAAGGGTACCATCACCTTCGATCCGCAGATGTCGGATTACAGTAGCGTCACCTATAAGCTGGTGAAGCTGACATCCAAGGAAATGGAATGGCAGAAGGAGGGCACTACCTATTCTCAGGGGACCTGGGGATCCGATTACCGGCACTTTGTGAGGGGGAAGTAAATCCTTCGGCACTCCGTGTAAAAGATTGTAAAGAGGGTGTAAAGTGTAATGTAAAGCTTTACACCTTCTTTGTTTTAAATGATAGACTAAATATTTCATATCCAATGTGTTAAGAAGTTTGGCACGAATGATGCTCGTGATTTTTCCATTATGATCGAAGTCACCGACCTTTCCAAGAGCATCCGCACGGAAGAGATTGAGACCACCGAGCCCAGCGCACGATTGACCTCTTCGACGGCCAGATTGTCTCCGACGTAAAAAACGAACTGTAAGAGAACTCTCCCCCTCCCCACCATTTCTTCCGCTGCAATGTACGCACATGATTATCAACGAATTGTGAAAGTTGATCCCCCTGAAAACCAAGGGGATCAACTTCCGTAAGAATCTGATTTACAAGTGCGTACATTGCAGCGGAAAGAGGGGGCCGGAGCAGCGGAAAGAGGGGGCCGGAGCAGCGGAAAGAGGGGGCGGCGAATAAGGAAAATAAATATGAAAAGCTACCTGAAATTCCTTTCACGCAACAAGTTGTACACCGCTATCGAGGCGGTGGGGCTCGCCGTGAGCCTGGCCTTTGTCATCCTTATCGGCTCCTATGTGGTACAGCAGTACGAGGTGGCGCATGAGTCACCGCAGTGGAAGCGCACGTTTGTCCTGGGGACCAGTGAGTACCTGGGCCTGACCTATTGGGATAAAGAGGAGCTGGAGATGAATATCCCGGAGGTCCAGGCAGCGACCCATGTTGCCCTGCTGTGGCAGCCGCTCATCCGGCAGGGTGACCAATTGCTCCAGTGCTCCGGAGTGGAGGCCGATGCCGACTTCTTCAAGGTGTTTCCTGAGTATCATCTGGTGGAAGGAGACCTGAAGGACTTCGTAGGCAAGGACGACATCCTCATCAGCGAATCCCTGGCGAGAAAGATTGCCGATCAAGTCGGCAATGACTCCTCCGTCACTCCCGGCTTGACCGGGAGTCTCATCGGAAGCGTCATCAAGGTCGACGAATCGGACCGGACCATCAAAGGCATCTTTGCCGATTTTGACGGCACTTTCTTCATGCCCTACGACATCATGACGCACATTTCGGGAACCTGGGCTGCAGAGGGGGAACGGAACTTCGGCAGCATCGGCAACTACACTACCTGGTTCCGTGTACGCGAAGATGCGGATCCCGCCGAGGTGCGGGCCAAAGTGAAAGCGCTGCTGCACAAGAACTACGACGCCATTTGGACGCAAGAGAGGGTGGACGCGTGGAAAGCTTACCGCATGGACGAGGCCTTCTTTATCACAGGGAACAGCAACGGGCTCACCCGCCAAGGCAACGCCCAGATGCTCCGGCTCCTGACTGTCGTCGTCCTGCTGCTGCTCCTCTCAGCCATCTTCAACTATATAAACTTGAGCCTGGCACTGACTGGCAAACGGTCCAAGGAAATGGCTACCCGGCGCCTGCTGGGAGCCGGCAAAACCGGCATCCTGTGGAAGTACATCGGCGAATCCGTAGCTTTCACCGCTGTCTGCTTCGGCGCGGCGCTGCTGCTGGCCGATCTCCTGGTCCCGATGATGAACAGTCTGGTTTCCACCAGCGACCCGGACGAGTTGATGCTGGGCATCGGAGACACCAGCGTAAGGCTGTCCTTCATGATGACACCGGGGTATATCCTGGCGTACATCGCCGGCATCCTGCTGCTGGGCACCCTCTGCGGTCTTCTTCCGGCCATCGTCGCCTCGCGCTACGAACCCATCGATGTGATCAAGGGCACGCTCCGGCGCCGTAACAAGATGGTACTGAGCAAGGTCTTCATCGTGGTGCAGAACGTCCTGTCGGTATTCCTGATTGCCCTGGCGCTGGTGATGGAGGTGCAGATGCGCCACATGCTCACCCGGCCGATGCACGCCGCCACGGAGAATCTCTATTACATCGAGTACTCGGCCCGTGACTACGATATGATGAAGATCTTCAAGGACAAGGTAGAGGCATTGCCCTTCGTGACTGATGCAGGCGTGGGGCGCGGAATTCCGGGGCTCATCAATATGACGATGGGGGTCAAGGTGGACGAGGAACATCACGTGGATATGCCCATCATCCTCTGTGATTCCACCTACTTCAAACTGCTGGGGCTGGAGGTGGAGGAAGATTTCGGTCATCCGCTTACGCATTCGCTCTGGATGAGCCGGAGCGCTTTCAATGCGGCAGGGGTATCAGACACCTCCACCGTATTCCCCCGGAGAATCAGCATGAACGGCGCCCAGCCGGAGTTCATTGGCGGCGTGGTGACGGATTTTCCCACCCGGCCAGCCTCCGAGAGCAGTCAGAATCCGAATGGCGGCGTCATCGTGACCCGGGCCGAAGAACTCAGGTATTCCAACTGCATGCTCATCGGCACTACAGGAGAGGACGAATCTTACGAAAAAGCCATCCGGCAGGCTTACCGGGAATATCGTCTGGAAACGGCCGGCGTGGAAGAACCGGCTTGGCGATATGGCTTTGTGCGTGACATCAACAAGAAGATGCTGGCTCCCGTCAAGAGAACGCTGCGTCTTGTAGAACTCTTCGCGATCCTGGCGGTATTGATATCCCTGCTGGGCCTGCTGGCCATGAGCACCTACTTCGCCGGCGAGCGCTCCAAGGACATCGCCGTGCGCAAGGTTTTCGGCAGCACGGTGGACGGCGAACTTTGGCACAGTGTACGGGAGTATATGATTCTTGTTGGCATAGCCTGCATCATCGGCATCCCTATCGCTGTGTGGGCGGCTCAGAAATACCTGGAGAGCTATATTTATCGGCTCGAAAACTATGGGTGGATTTTTGTCCTGGCCGTTATCTTGACATTTGCCATGGCTTTCGGGTCCGTCCTCTGGCAGACATTGAAGGCCGCCCGGACCAACCCGGCGACGGAACTGAAGAAAGAATAGATATGAAAAGCTACCTGAAATTCC
>DETK01000035.1:121006-121415 GCA_002361615.1 Bacteroidales bacterium UBA3290 | reverse complement strand
TCTCTGTTTGCCATCTAGCTGTGTGATTAGAAACGGAAGTGGGCAAATGCCCTGTTGGCCTCTGCCATTCTGTGCATATCCTCTTTTCTCTTGAAGGCTGCACCTTCGTTGTTGTAGGCAGCCATGATTTCTGCAGCCAGTTTCTCCGCCATGGAGTGACCGGAACGCTTGCGGGCGAAAAGGATCATATTCTTCATCGAAAGGGAGACCTTTCTTTCCGGACGCACCTCCATAGGGACCTGGAAGTTGGCACCGCCGACACGACGGCTCTTCACCTCGACCTGCGGGGTGACGTTTTCGAGCGCCTTCTTCCAAATATCGATAGGAGCCTGTTCAGAATCTTTCATCTTCTCGCCGATGATATCGATGGCATCGTAAAAAATAGAATACGCGATACTCTTCTTCCCCT
>DETK01000035.1:88571-120954 GCA_002361615.1 Bacteroidales bacterium UBA3290 | reverse complement strand
AGATTGTTCACGAAACGGGTAACCTGTACATCGTGATACTTAGGATCAGGAAGTAGAATCCTCTTTTTAGGCTTCGTTTTTCTCATTTGTGTAAGAATTTAAATAGGTGAATTACTTCTTAGCGGCTTTCTTGGCAGCTTTCGGCCGCTTGGCGCCATAGAGGGAACGGCTCTGCGTACGACCCTCCACGCCTGCGGTGTCCAATGCGCCCCTAAGGATGTGGTAACGTACACCAGGGAGGTCCTTCACACGGCCGCCACGAACCAGCACGATGCTGTGTTCCTGGAGGTTGTGACCCTCGCCCGGGATGTATGCATTGACCTCTTTCTGGTTGGTGAGACGAACACGGGCCACTTTACGCATGGCAGAGTTCGGCTTTTTCGGCGTCGTGGTATAAACACGGACGCAGACACCACGCCGCTGAGGGCAAGCATCCAGCGCGCGAGATTTGCTCTTTTCGACGATAACCTCGCGTCCTTTGCGAACTAATTGTTGAATAGTAGGCATAAATAGTTGTAAATCTATTATTTATGTTTTATTACCCCGCTTTTTGCGGGGTTGCAAAGATAGGACAAAAATTCCTAACTGCCAACAAGTTTTGAACAAAATTAACGCAAGTCAAACGTAATACTGCCTGACACGGGATTTCCCGAGGCGGTCATGCCCTCCGCCACGGCGTTGAAATCGCCTGTGTAGAGAGGAACGGCACAATCCACGGTGAGGCTCCCGCCGGCTTCTATCTCCAGCAGGGGCTGCCAGAGCAACGTCTGGCGGTAGTCAGGATAGTTGCTGTTACCTTCCACCGGAGCAGCGGTCACGGCCATGGGGATGCAGAGGCCCTGGTAGTCGATGACCCGGGCGTTGCTGTCGAACCGGAAGGCCGGAAGATTGCGCTTGTAAGTCACGAAATTGGCCACACCCTCGAAAATCCTGTTCCCGATGAAATGCGTATAGGGGTAGATGTCTATCGATTCGACCAGCAGCGGGTCGTAATCCAGGATCTTCTGCTGGTTGAACACCGGTACGCCATCGAGCATCATCATGGTCTGCTCGGACGAATACGCGGCATTGCCGCCGATATCCGCCAGGCGGATCTTGATGTCGAGGCTGCCGTCGCTCCTGCGCCGGGGGCGTATTTCGGACACGAACTCCGTGAAGACCTCCTCCATGGTCGTGAAGCGGGTGTAGTCGTCCAGGATATAGCGTACGCAGACGTTCTCGTCGAAAAGACCGTCGGTGCGGCGGGGCAGGTACTCGTACAGTGTGTCCGCCTCGAAACGGCGCTCTATCTGCATGGCGACGCTTCTGGCCTTGAGCGCGTCGCCGAGCGACTCGCTGATCTTCAGGACCGGGGCCGGGGCCACCCGGGGATTGACGTAGGGCGAGAACAACTCGATGTGGCAGCTGAGTTTCGGGTCGATGCCTTCGATCTCGCAGATGCACTCCTTGTTTCCGAATATGCCTCCGGTGAAGAAGGTCAGCGAACCGTCCTCCATGATGGGAGCCGCATAGACGTCCGACTTGTCGGAAGGCGAGGAGATGAAAGCGTATTTCCCGATCAGATGGGGAATCATCTCTTCGCTGAAGCCCACGATACGTCCGCGGATGACCTCTCCCTCGTAGTCGGGAATCCTCGAGCCCGAGACTTTTCCGGGATGTGACGCCTTGACGCTTCCCAGGAAGTCGGCGATGCCGGGATTGGCATTGTGCCGGATCCCGTCCTCGTGAAACACCGAAAGGCTCAGCGTCACAGGCTCCCCGCTCCTGTTTTCCAGCAGCAGGCGACCGTTCTCCCAGTGCAGCGTCACGCCGCTGTCGTGATCGGGTCCCATGCCCGAAGGAAGGCCTGCATATGCTTCGGGCGTTACGACTTCGACTCCGCCGTCCACACGTTCGTTCGTGAGCACATTGTACACGGACAGGGTCTTCGACGAGAGGCCCTCGTAGTCATAGCCCTCTTCGGCAATGTTCTGGGCGGTGTAAGCGATCAGACGGTAATTGCCCGTCGGAAGGGTGGGCGGAATCTCCATCCAGCCGGCTCCTCTGCCGGCCACGAGCGCAATCCTGGCATTGGCAACCATCGTCGATGCGTTGTGCAGCTCGAGGTATGCCACGCTGCTCACGGCAGAGAGCCGCCCTTGTCCGTCAACGCAGAAGGCCGAACACCAAATACGGTCACCGGCGACGAAAACGTCCTTGTCGGTCGAAATATAGGTGCGCTCCGCCACACGCTCCTGGGCCGGAAGCAGCATCGGCAGGGCAAGCAGGGCAAGCAGGAAAAAAAGTCTCTTCATGGTAAATCCGTTCTATTTGTCGTCGTTGGGCCAGTAGGAAGGCTTGTTCTTGGTGCCGGAACTCCAGAGCCAGCATTTGACGCATCGCGCCGGAAGCCAGTCGAATTCGTCGTTGGCCTGCTGGTCGCGCCCGGGGTCATCGGCATTGTGCTCCATATAGACGTCGTAATTGTTGCTATAGTATCTCCGCCAGTCTTTCTTGAGCACATATACCGGCTCGTAATCGTAGTCGCTCCGCCGGCTCCTCGGGAAAGAGGTATCGTGGGAGACGATGAAATACCTTGTCCTGGCAGGAACCGTAACGCTGACATAGCCCAGCACCATCTCTTCAGGATCGTTGACATTGACGATGTTGCCCCTCATCTCCATGGGTTCGGGAGAGAACAGCCCGCCCACGTCGTTGGAGTTCTTTTCGAGCAGGGTCCAGTACTTGTAGGCGGCCTCCGAAAGGGCCTCCTGCGTCAAATCAACCGAATACAGGTATGAAATCTTCTGGTCGTACCTGTCCATGGAATAGAGCCTGTGCCTGACAAGCCTGTTCTCGGAAAGGTCGCCCGTGGAGGCCACAAGCACACTGTTTACCATGCCGGAGCGCCAGCAGAAATAGGCGTCTTCCCCGTGTTCATAGGCGACCACGGTGTCACGCGGCATGACTTCTCCCTTGTGGATAGTGCCCCTGGGAACGAAATAATGCGTGGCATGGAAGGGAGCGTGGTATTCCCAGGTCTCCTCTCCGATCCAGCGATAGTAGATGTTGTCACGCTCGCCATGGGCGGAGACTTCCACCCACATCGTCGTCGCGTCGGGGCTTATCGAATAGGAAAGGCTGTCGATGGCGGAGGCCCTGAGCGGACGGGCCCACTCCGAAACATACTCTCCCGTTTCGGTCCTGACGACCAGCCTGTACTCCAATGAAGGGTCGGCCGGACGGGTGTCGATCCTGCTGCTGCCATTGCCGTAAACCGTGCCGTCGGAGGCTTCCACGAAGCAGGATGCCGACACATGTTCAAAGTGCCTTCCAGCCGTCACGTCTGTCGTCAGGTCCATCGAACGGCTGATCCTGACGACCGTGAAGTCCCCGATCAGTATGTCGCCCTCAACCACCAGCACGCCCCCGCGACCCTGCAGGTCGGGGTTGAAATCGTAGATGCACGAAACCGCTGCAAGCAGCGCCGTCATCAGCAAAAGAATGTTTCCAAGCTTTCTCATCAGAATTTCAGATTGAAGTTGACATAAGGCACCGGAACAGCGAAAACGCTGAGCATGTGGCCTTTGACGCCATTGCCATACGGTGTGTAGTAGATGGAGTAGGGATTCTTGCGGCCGGTGACGTTGTAGCAGCCGAAGGTCAGCGACATGTGGGTCAGCTGCTTGAGATAGTGTCCCGGCTCGATGATGAATGCAAGGTCAAGCCGGAAGTAGTCGGGTATGCGGTAGCTGTTGCGCTCGGAGTACACCAGTCTCGTCCCGTTGCCGTACTCATAGACGCCTATCGGCACCGTGACGGGCCGGCCCGTGGAATAGTCGAGGTTCACCGAGAGGCTGTAACGGTGGGTGAATCTGTAGTTGCCCACGAACTTCACGTCGTGCGGCTTGTCGTATGCGGCATTGTACCACCTGCCGCCGTTGACGGTCAGCACGCCGCGGTCTTCCATCTCGCGCAGCTGGGAGCGCGACCAGGTGTAGGAGACCCAGCCGTTGAGTTTGCCCAGGGTCTTCTTGACCATCAGCTCGACGCCGTAGGAGCGGTTTTCCGTCTCGATCAGGTCGTCCGCCAGGTTGGGGTTCATCACCAGCACGGCGCCGCTCTTGTAGTCGATGTAGTGCTGCACCCGCTTGTAGTAGGCTTCCAGGGAAATGTCAACCGTATTGTCGAGCAAGGTGCGGTAGAATCCGGCAGCGGCCTGCCAGCCCGTCTGCGGGCGTATCCTGTCACTGCTCAGGCGCCAGCTGTCGGTCGGCGAGACGTTGATGCTGTTCGAGATCATGTGGATGTACTGCCGCATGGTGTTGAAGCCGGCCTTGACGCTGGTAAGATCGTTGAACGAATATTTCCCGGATATCCTGAATTCGGGACCTCCGTAGCTCTTTTCCCCTGCTGCCTGGAAGAACTGCGACCAGCGCAGCCCCAGGTCGGCGGAAAGATTATCCGAAATGCGCCATGTGTCGCTCACGAAGACGGCCGCTTCGACGGCCCTTTCCCTGTCGAGCGCCCTGGAACTGACGGTCGAAGAGTCGCCGGTGGCGGTGAGACTGCCCGGATTGAGGTCGTAGCGCGTGGCGTTCACGCCATAATCCAACGTATGGGAACCCTGGACGGACGACCTGAAATGGAGTTTGGCGAACGCCTGGTCAACTGCAGTTGAGAGCAAGTAGGACGTATAGGGACTGTAGCTGTCCTCCAGGCTGTAGTGGTAACTGTCGTATCCGACGGTCAGCGTCATGGAGTGATTTTCGTTGAACAGGCTGTGCCACTTGAGGGATCCGTTGACGTTGCGGTAGCGGAACGTGGTGTCGTTGCTGAAACTGAACTTGTCGCGCGACCAGTACCCGTAGGCGTGTATCGAGTTGTTGGCGTTGATCTTGTGGTTCAGGCCAAGGTTCACGTCCTGGAACGAGGCCTTTCCTCCGGTGTAATCGCTGTTTTCCGGAAGCAGCTTGAAGAGCCAGTTGGAATAGGTGGTGCGGCCGCCCAGGATGAAAGTGGTGCGGTCCTTCACGATGGGACCTTCCAGGTGCAGGCGGCTGGTGAGCAGTCCCAGACCGAGCGACCCCTGAATCTTCTTGCTGTTCCCCTCCCGGCTCTTGACCTCGAGCACCGAGGAAATGCGCCCGCCGTACGAGGCGGGAATCGAACTCTTGTAGAGTTCGACGTCGCTGATCACATCGGTGTTGAACGACGAGAGGATGCCGAACATGTGGTTGGGATTGTAGATCGTGCCGTCATTGAACAGGATCAGGTTCTGGTCGGTAGAACCGCCGCGCACGTTGAAGCCGCTGGCGGCCTCGCCCACTGTCTTCACGCCGGGAAGGGTCATCACCACCTTGAGGGCGTCGGCCTCGCCGAAGACCACCGGTACGTTCTTGATGACATTGACCCGCACCTTCTCGATGCCCATCTGGGGCGTGCGGTGGTGTGATGCACTCTCGGAAGTGACCGTGGCGCCTTTCAGGGTATAGACCTTCTCCTTCATGGTGACGTCGAGGGAGCCGTCGCCGAAGACCATCAGGTCGAGGCTGACGTCTTCCATCGAGTAGCCGCTGAAGCTCAACTTCATCTCACCCAGCGGAAGCACCATCTTGTAGAAACCGTAGCTGTCGGTAGTGGCGTAGGACCGGGTGCCCGGCACATAGACCGAGACGCCCGGAAGCGGCTCGCCGTTGGCCACGTCGCGCACATAGCCCCGCAGGGTGGCGGTTCCGTCCTTACGGCCGGATTCAGGGTCGCCTATCTCATAGATCTTGTTCTGGAAGGTCATCACAGCCCCCTGCGTGTCGAGATGGTCGAGCAGTGAAGCCGCATCCGCAGCAGGCTGCACCCTGAAATAGCCGGCGGGGAGGTCGGTGGCCAGGTCGCGCCCTTTCATCACGAACCAGTGGCCGTCGTAGCGGGTCACCGTGTAGCCGCTCTCACGCAGGGCCGAGAACGCCTTGTCGAGGAATTCCCCCCTCGGAGCGCGGACGGTGTAGTTCCTCATGTCCGACGAATCCCGGAGGAAGAATATATCGGGTTCGACCTCCCTCCTGAGGAATGCGATCAGGTCCTGGACCTCTGCCTTGGTCACGTCGAGGGAGTCGGATGGAGTCTGTGCCTTGAGCGGGAGGAAGCCCAGCAGCAGAAGCAGCGGGAAAAGGATGCGTAACTGTCTCATAGCGATTCAGCGTAAGAGAGCACCTCCTTGCAGAACTGCTCGAAATTGAGCGATCGATTCCTCTCGAGCGCTGCCAGATGCCTTTTGATCTCCCGCTTCTTGTCCTTGTATTGATTCAGGAGCTGCCCTCTCCGTCTTATGGGGACGATGCGGCCCTCCTCTGAAACATAGCAGTAGGAGACGCTGTATAGGAAGATATTGTGTATCTTGGGATTGTAGTTCCCTCCTTCGTATCCCATTCCGGTACGCAGGTGGCCGTCGAGATCTTGCTGCAGGGTGCGCCTCACCTGCTTGAAGGCCTTCGCGCGTCCGTCATGGAGCAATTCCCAGTAACCGTCGGGGGCACTCCCGCCAAAGCGTTTCTTCAAGTTGAAGAACTGCCGCCCGCCCATGCTGAATCGGTCCACGTAGGCCGAAGCGAGCACCTTATACAGTTCTCCCGTAGGCGTCTTGACCAGGAGGTCCTGCCGGGCGGCGTCCACATTGAGGAGCACTCCGCTGTAGCGCTTCCCGTTGTAAACCACTTCACCGGTCTCAAAGGCAGGGTCCGACCAGAAATACGTACCGTTGAACGCTTGCGTGTATGTGAAGGCCTTATGTCCCCGGTAGAGCAACGCCGACCCTTGCGCGGCATCCATGTACCGGGTTGCATCATTCTGGGCCATGCCTCCGGCAGGGAGCAGGAGTGTAAGGACAATGGCGGCTTCCAGATAATGTTTCATACAGAAATGATGTAAAAAAATGCTGTTTTGCTGCAATCAGTCTCGTTATAATTACAATTTAATCCTATCTTTGCATAGAATCATCGGACAGACCGACACAAATGTAATAAAAAAACCTATATATGAAGAAAATCGCTATGGTCGCCTTCGGCGGAAACGCTCTTTTGCGAAGCGGCCAGAAAGGAACTTACCAGGAGCAGCTGGCCAATGTCGAACAGACCTGCGAGCAGCTCTATAATCTTTTGGACCAGGGTTATTTCCTCGTCATCGGACACGGAAACGGACCCCAGGTCGGAACCGTCATGCTGCAGCAGGAGGCAGGCCGTCAGCTCTTCAATCTGGAAGCGATGCCGATGGACTACTGCGGCGCCCAGACCCAGGGCGCCATCGCCTACCTCATCGAGCAGGGCATGAACCGCGTGCTGGTGCGCCATGGCAACCGGCGCCGCGTCGTCTCGCTGGTCACGCAAGTGGTCGTCGACAAGGACGACCCGATGTTCCGCAACCCCACCAAGCCCGTGGGCCCCTACTACACCCGGGAACAAGCGGAACGCTTCCAGGCCGAGACCGGCGCCGTCTATCGCGAAGATCCCAAGGGAAACGGCTGGCGCAAGGTCGTCGCTTCACCGAAACCCGTCCGAATCAACAATCTCGAGATCATCCGCCAGCTCGTGGAAGTGGGCAACATCGTCATCACGGTAGGTGGCGGCGGTATCCCAGTCATCGACAACGGCGGCATCCTCTCCGGCGTCGAGGCCGTTATCGACAAAGACCTCGCCTCTGCCCTCTGCGCCTCGCAGATCCGCGCCGACGCGCTGTTCATCCTCACCGACGTGCCGAAAGTCTATGTCAATTTCCGCAAACCCGGTGAACGTGCACTCGACGTGATCACGGTCGAGGAAGCCAAGCGCTACCTGGCCGAAGGCCATTTCACCGAAGGCTCTATGGCGCCGAAAGTGCGCGCCGGCATCTTCTTTGTGGAAAACGGCGGCACGGAGTGCGTCATCACCGAAGCGGGCCAGCTCGACAACCCGTCCTGCGGCACGCGCATCGTCAGACAATAACAATTCATCCTATACAACTAAAAATGGCTTACAACCTCAGAAACCGGAGTTTCCTCAAACTCCTCGACTTCACCCCGAAAGAGATCCAGTATCTCCTCGACCTGGCCCGCGACCTGAAGCGCGCCAAATACGCCGGCACCGAACAGCCGCGTCTCAAAGGTAAGAACATCGCCCTGATCTTCGAGAAAACCTCGACCCGCACCCGCTGCTCCTTCGAAGTAGCCGCCTATGACCAGGGTGCCCACGTCACGTATCTCGGCCCTTCCGGCTCGCAGATCGGCATCAAGGAATCGATGAAAGACACCGCCCGCGTGCTGGGCCGCATGTTCGACGGCATCGAATACCGCGGCTTCGCCCAGACCACGGTCGAGCAGCTGGCCGAATATTCGGGTGTACCCGTGTGGAACGGCCTGACCAACGAATTCCACCCCACCCAGATCCTGGCCGACTTCCTGACCATGAGCGAACACGTGGACAAACCGCTCAGCAAAGTGTCTTACGCCTATCTGGGCGACGCCCGCTTCAATATGGGCAACTCCCTGATGGTCGGTGGCTGCAAGATGGGCATGGACGTGCGCATCGTGGCCCCCAAGTCGCTCTGGCCGAACCCGGAACTCGTGGAAACCTGCCGCAAGATTGCGGCCGAAACCGGCGCGACCCTCACCCTGACGGACGACGTGGACGCCGGCGTCAAGGGCTGCGACTTCCTCTACACCGACATCTGGGTCTCGATGGGCGAGCCCGACGAAGTCTGGAAAGAGCGCATCAAACTGCTGATGCCCTACCAGGTCAACGCCAAGATGATGGAACGCACCGGCAATCCGAAGTGCAAGTTCATGCACTGTCTCCCCTCCTACCACAACCTGGAGACCAAGGCCGGCCGCGACGTCTATGAGAAATTCGGTCTCGACGGCATCGAAGTGACCGAAGATGTCTTCGAAAGCGAAAACAGCATCGTATTCGACGAAGCCGAGAACCGCATGCACACGATCAAAGCCGTCATGGTTGCAACCTTGGGTGACTAAACCATGAAACGCTTCTTCTACTTTACTGCACTGGCAGCGGCGCTCTTCCTGAGCGCCCCTGCCTTCGCGCAGACGCCGGTCGAACAGGTCAACCAGGAGATTTCCCGCAACGAGGAGGCGCTCAAGAACGCCGAAGAGAGCCGGAAGGAAGTCATCCGCCGCTGCGAACACAACATCGACCAAAGCCAGAAGGCCATCAAGCGGGCCGAAGAGCGGATCGACGATGCCAAGGCTGCCAAGAAAACGGCTTCCGAAGCCCTCAAGCTCCGCAAGGAAGAGCTCAAGAGCGCCAAAGCCACCTATAAGGAACTCGAGAAACAGATGAAGGCCGACGGCGTGGACAACGTCGAAAAAGAGCAGCTCAAACAGCGGAAAAACGATCTCAGGGAACTGGAACGGGATATCCGCAAAGACCAGAACAAAGTCAAGGACTACGACAAGGACATCAAGAAGGCCCGCGACGAGATCAAGAAGCACAAGTCCGACATCCAGGACAACCGCAACGAAATCAAAGCGGCCAGGCTCCAGGTCAAGTCCGCCAAGGACGACCTGAGGCAAAGCAAAAAGGTCAAGAAAGAGCTTACCAAGTAAAAGAAAAGAGCTGCCCGGTTGAGCAGCTCTTTTTTTTTTGTTCAGTTCGCTTGGATCGTCTCGAAGACTTCCTTGATGATGCCGATGGCTTCGCGGAGCTGGTCTTCCGTGATGACTAGCGGCGGGGCGAAGCGGATGATGTGGCGGTGGGTCGGCTTGGCGAGCAGGCCCTTTTCAGCCATCTTCAGGCAGATGTCCCAGGCTTCAATGCCGT
This sequence comes from Bacteroidales bacterium UBA3290, assembly GCA_002361615.1. Taxonomy (GTDB): domain Bacteria; phylum Bacteroidota; class Bacteroidia; order Bacteroidales; family UBA932; genus Cacconaster. The sequence continues at coordinate 111,172 of DETK01000035.1, read as the reverse complement.
TCTGAGGCTCGGTGATCACGGCGTTGAGCAGACCCTTGCCGCGGACCGACTTGAAGTACGGCGACTTGATCTTGGCGATTTCCTCGCGGAAGATATTGCCCAGATAAGCGGCCTTTTCGGTGAGGTGTTCGTCGCGGATGACCTCGAGGGCGGCGACGGCGACCTTGGCGGCGAGCGGGAAGCCGCCGAACGTGGATCCGTGTTCACCCGGCTTGATGGTCAGCATGATCTCGTCGTCTGCCAGCACGGCGGAGACGGGAAGCACACCGCCCGAGAGGGCCTTGCCGATGGTGATCATGTCGGGACGGACGCCTTCGTGGTCGCAGGCGAACATCTTGCCGGTACGGGCGATACCCGTCTGGACTTCGTCGGCGACGAAGAGCACGTTGTGCGCGTGGCACAGGTCGTAGCACTTCTTGATGTAGCCGTCTTCCGGCACATAGACGCCGGCTTCGCCCTGGATGGGTTCCACGATCATGGCGCAGACCTTGTCGCCCTTCTCGTCGAGCACCTTGCGCAGCGCTTCGGTGTCGTTGTACGGGATCTTGATGAAGCCCGGGGTGAACGGTCCGTAGTTGTAGTAGCTGTCCGGGTCGTTCGACATGGTGACGATCGTGATGGTGCGGCCGTGGAAGTTGCCGTCGCAGACGATGATCAGCGCTTCGTTCTCGGGGATGCCCTTGATCACATAGCCCCAGCGACGGGCCAGCTTGAGGGCGGTCTCGACCGCTTCGGCGCCCGAGTTCATCGGGAGGAGCTTGTCGTAACCGAAGAATTCCGTGGCGAATTTCTCATAGGGACCGAGGCAGTCGTTGTAGAAGGCGCGCGAGGTCAGGCAGAGTTCCTGTGCCTGGTCGGTGAGGGCCTTGACGATCTTCGGGTGGCAGTGTCCCTGGTTCACGGCGGAATAGGCCGAGAGGAAGTCGAAATAGCGTTTGCCGTCGACATCCCAGACGAAAGCGCCCTTGCCTTTGGCCAGCACTACGGGCAGCGGATGGTAGTTATGAGCACCGTACCGATCTTCCAGATCGATGTACTTCTGAGCATTGGGGGTGATATTCATGGTGTTTTGTGATAAATGTCATTCCGAATGGCAAATTTGCGAATTATTTCGCAAGAAAACGAATCTTTCGCCACGAAAATGTGAGATAAAGTGAGCGGACGGCCTGATTGACGAAATAGGCGATATACAGGGCCTGCGGCCCGAAATACGGTTCGCAGAGGAAAAAGGCGGCCAGGAACAGGACGGCGGCCCAGATCATGCACAGCATCAGCGACCGCGCCTCCGTGGCGCCGATGAAAATGCCGTCCCAGATGAAGGCCGTACAGCTGAACAGCGGCATCAGCAGCAGCCAGAAAAGATAGCGGCCGCTGGCCGCGATGACCTCGGCGTTGTCGGTCAGCAGGCCGATGATGGCTCGGGGGAACACCGCATACAGGATCGTAAAGAGCGCCCCGATGAGCGCACCCCAGAGGAACGTATATTTGACGGTCTGCCGGAGCGAAGACGGATTCTCTTCACCGATGAAACGTCCCGTCATGGCTTCGCCGGCATAGGCGAAACCGTCTATGAAGTAGGAGAAGAGCATGAACAGGTGCATCATCACCGAACTGACGGCCAGTTCCACGTCGCCGAAACGGGCGGCCATGATGGTGAAGCCCTCATAGACTACCACCAGCATCAGCGAGCGCACGAAGAGCTGGATGTTGATGGAGAAGAAACGCTTGAAATACTTCCATTTCATGCTGTGCAGGATGGTCGTCCCCTGCATCAGCTTGCGGTAGCGCGAGCGCATCAGCAGCAGTGCCAGCAGCAGCCCCGTCCACTGGGCAACCAGCGTGCCGACCGCCACACCATTTATTCCCAGCGGCGTATAGAACGACAGCAGCCAACTGGCCAGCATATTGACGATGTTGACCCACAGGTCGGTGATCATCGGAAAGACCGTGTTCTGCATCCCGATGAACCAGCCCTTGAACACGAAAAGCGACAGCGTGGCGGGCGCCGCCCAGATACGGATATGGAAGTAGTTGCGGGCCACCTGCTCCACCTGCGGCGAGCAGGGAACCAGCCAGAGCATCAGATCGACGAAAGCCCACTGGATGAGGATCAGCAGCACCGAGACGGCCAGCGCCGTGGCAATGCCCTCCGAGAAGGTCCCGATCGAGGCTTTCCAGTCACCGCGCCCATAGGCCTGGGCGGTGATGCCGCCCGTCCCCACCCGGAGGAAGCCCATGTTCCAATAAAGAAGGTCGAAGAGCATCGTGCCGACGGCGATGCCGCCGATCAGCGCGGCGTCGCCCAGGTGGCCGGCGACCGCCGTATCCACGATTCCCACCAGCGGCACCGTAATATTGGACAGGATGCTGGGAACGGCCAGCCGGACCACTTCACGGTTGATGGGATTGCGGAAGACCATTAGCGGTATTTTTTCTCTTCTTCCAGCATCCCGAGATAGGAGCTGTAGCGTTCGGGCGAGATGGTGCCCGTCTCCAGCGCTTCCTTGACCGCGCAGCCAGGTTCGTGGGTATGGGTACAGGGCTTGAAGCGGCAGTTGTCCATCACGCGCAGCATTTCCGGGAAATAGGTGCTCAGCTCTTCGGGCTCGATGTCCACCAGGCCGAAGCCGCGGATGCCGGGCGTGTCGATCACGAAGCCGCCGCCCGTGAGCGGGTGCATCTCATAGAAAGTGGTGGTATGTTTCCCCTGCAGATGGCTCAGCGAAATCTCGCCGATCTTCGGATCGAGCGTCGGATCGAGGGCTTTCAGCAGGGAAGACTTGCCCACGCCGGACGCGCCGGAGAAGAGCGTCAGCCCTTCGCGGCAGAGTGCCCGCACGGCGGAAATGCCCGTCCCCCTGCGGGCTGATATCTCCAGCACTTCGTAACCTGCCCCACGATAGAGCGCCTTGAAATCAGCGAGTTGCTCCTGGAGCACAGGCTCCGTGTAGAGATCCACCTTATTGATCAGGATCACGGGACGGATGCCATAGGCCTCGCAGGTCACCAGGAAGCGGTCGACGAAGGCGAGCTTGGTTTCGGGCAGGATGATCGTGACGATCAGGAACACACGGTCGAGATTGGCCGCGATGATATGGCTTTCGCGGCTCAGGTTGGTGGACCGGCGGATCACGTAGTTCTTGCGGGGGAGGATTTTCGTGATGGTCCCGTCTTCGAATTCGACGCGGTCGCCCACGGCCACGGGATTGGTGGCCTTCGAGCCGGCCAGACGGAGTTTTCCGCGGATGACGGCCGGGAAGGGCGCCCATTCCGGCAGGACGGAGAGCAGATAGTGGCTTCCCGTATGCTTTACGACCGTTGCGATACCTTTGTCCATCGCCGCAAAGATACAAAAGATTCCCGGTCAAGCCGGGAATGACGCATTTATTTTCTATCTTTGTCTGACAATTGCTCGTTCTATGTACACCCTTGAAGAGATCGACCACATTCTGGACAACTGCGCCAAGCTGCAGCATGTCCGTCTCGAACCGGCCAACCTGTATGCTCCGCTCGACTACATGATGTCGATCGGCGGAAAACGCATCCGTCCGAAACTCTGTCTGCTGACCTGCAACCTGCTCACAGACGACTTCCGCAACGCGGAGATTTTCCCGGCGATGGCCCTGGAAGTCTTCCACGAATTCACGCTCATCCACGACGACATCATGGACCGCTCCGACACCCGGCGCGGCTGCCTGACCGTCTACAAGAAGTGGAACGAGAACATCGCCATCCTTTCGGGCGACGTGATGTCGATCCTGGCCTACAAGTATCTGGCGTATGCCAGGCCGGAGGTCCTGCCGCAGGCGCTCGACCTGTTCACGGGTACCGCGATGCAGGTCTGCGAAGGCCAGCAGTACGACATGGACTTCGAATCGATGCCCTTCATCACGATGGACGACTACCTGAACATGATCGGGCTCAAGACCGCCGTTCTCCTGGCCTGTGCCGCGAAGATGGGCGCGCTGCTGGGCGACGGCTCCCCTCAAGTGTGCCAGGCCCTCTATGACTTCGGCTACAAGCTGGGCATCGCCTTCCAGATTACCGACGACTACCTGGACACCTTCGGCAACGAGCAGGTGTTCGGCAAGAAGATCGGCGGTGACATCACCAACAACAAGAAAACCTGGCTGCTGGTGGAATGCCTCCGCCGCGCCGACGTGGCGCGCAAGCAGAAACTCCAGGAGCTGATGCACCTGGGCGAGGAAGCCCGCGCCGAAAAGGTCGAAGCCGTGCGCCAGATCTACGTCGAGCTGGGCGTCAAGGAAGCCGCTGAGGCAGAGATCCTAGTCTGGCACAAAAAGGCCATGTCCGATCTGGCCCGGGCCGGTATCGCTCCTTCCCGTACGGTGCAGCTCGAACGCTTCGCCGAAGAAATCATCCACCGTGAAAAATAGGTTTGAGATCATGGCGCCTGCCGGCAACTTCGAATGCCTGCAGGCCGCCATCCAGGGCGGAGCGAATGCCGTGTATTTCGGCATCGGCCGCCTCAACATGCGTTCACATTCCGCCAACAATTTCGCCGCGGAAGACCTCCCGCAAGTCTGCGCGATCTGCCGCGCGAACGGCGTGCGCAGCTACCTTACCCTCAACATCACCCTTTACGACGAAGACCTCGCTCCCATGCGTGAAACGCTGCTCGCGGCACGGGAAGCTGGCATCAGCGCCATCATCGCTTCCGACATGGCCGCAATCGCCGAGGCGCGGCGGCTCGGTCTGGAAGTGCACATCTCCACGCAACTCAGCGTGTCGAACGTGGAGAGTCTGCGCTTCTACAGCCAGTTCGCCGACGTGGTGGTCCTGGCCCGCGAACTCAACTTGCATCAGGTGCGCGCCATCTCCGAAGCTGTCGCACGCGAGGGCATCTGCGGACCGTCGGGCCGTCCGGTGCAGATTGAAATGTTCTGCCACGGTGCGCTCTGCATGGCCATTTCGGGCAAATGCTATCTGTCGCTCCACGAACACAACGCTTCGGCCAACCGTGGCAACTGCTACCAGGTGTGCCGGCGCGGCTACGAAGTGACCGACCTCGAATCGGGCCGGAAGCTGCTCATCGACAACCAGTACATCATGTCGCCCAAAGACCTGTGCACCATCGAGTTCCTCGACAAGATGGCAGATGCCGGGGCCACGGTCTTCAAGATTGAAGGACGCGCCCGCAGCGCCGAATACGTGAAGACGGTCACGCAGGCCTACCGCGAGGCCGCCGACGCTATCGAGGCGGGCCGCTTCACGCCGGAGCTGGGCGCCGCGCTCAAGGAGCGCCTCGCCTCGGTCTTCAACCGGGGCTTCTGGGACGGCTATTACCAGGGCGCCCGGCTCGGCGAGTGGAGCGAGGTGTACGGCAACCAGGCCAAGCGCACGAAAATCTATCTGGGCAAGGTCACCAACTATTACGGCCGCCACGGCGTAGCGGAGATCCTGATGGAAACCGGAAGCTTCCGCGTCGGAGACACCCTGCTGATCTCAGGCTCCACCACCGGCGTCGTCGAAACCGTCGTCTCTGAAATCCGCCTGGACGACAGCCATATACTGGAAGAGGCCGCCAAAGGCGACCTCTGTTCCGTTCCCGTCCCCGAACGCGTCCGTCGGGGAGATAAGGTCTATTACTGGGGACTGGCCTGACCGTTCGGCCGGGAGCCTCCTCAGGGCTGGGCCACCCACTTGTCGACGGCTTCGCGAAGCTGCTCGTCGTAACGCAGTGCTACCGGCACGCTGGCACGGTTGAAATAGTAGCGCGTGACGATTTCCTGCTCTACCAAGGGCAGGATTTCTGCTTTCTTGGCGCGCAGTACGGCCGCTTTGTCCATGTTGACTTTCTTCTGGAGCGCCTCGATCTCTTCCTTGTAGTTGTCGTAGAGATCTTCCGCCTTGGCGGCGCGGATCATCTGGTCGAGCGCGGTCTGGGCGGCCGTGCGGGCGTCGAAGTCCTGGGCGGCGGCATAGGCGACGAAGTCTTCGTACTCCGCATCCGTCAGATGGAAATCGCGGTCGATGGTCTCGTGTTTGAGGTAGTATTCGATGGCATAGGAACCCAGGATGTCGTAGTAGATGAGCGACACCGTGGGGCGGCTGTAAGGATGGTCTTCGACCGTGATGTCCGGGGCGATGCCGCCGTTCGCATCTTTGTCGAGCGTACCGTCTTCGTGGCGGTTGCTGTAGTCGATGGCCTGCACGCAGCGGCCGCTGGGCGTGTAGTACTTGCCGGTCGTGAGTTTCATCTGGGTGTTGTAGGGCATCGGACGGACCGACTGGATGAGGCCCTTGCCGAAGGAGCGGGTACCTGCGATCGTGGCGCGGCCCAGGTCCTGCAGGGCACCGGCCGTAATCTCGGAGGCGGAAGCGGAGTTGCCGTTGACCATCACGAGAAGGGGCATCAGCGTATCGACGGGCGACTCAGTGGTGCGGTATTCCCGGTTCATCTCGGGCACGCGACCCTTGGAAGATACCACAAGGGTTCCCTTCGGCACAAAGAGCGAGACCAGGCTGATGGCTTCGTCCATCACGCCGCCGCCATTGTCGCGCAGGTCGATGACCAGGCGTTTCGCGCCGGCTTCCTTGAGACGGAGCAGCGTTTCCTTGAACTCTTCGGCCATCTTGGCGGTATAGCCGGTGAGCTGGATGTAGCCGATGTCATCTTTGTAGATACCGGCATAGGTGATGTCGGACACGTGGATCCGCTCGCGGACCACCGTCACGTCCACCGTGTCTTTCGTACGTCCCTTGATGAGTTTGAATTTCACCTCCGTGCCGGGCTGGCCTTTCATCCTTCCGGAACTCTGCTCGGAAGTTTCCTCATAGACAGGGATGCCGTCGATCTCGATAATCGTGTCGCCGGGTTCCAGGCCGTACTTGGCGGCCGGAGAGCCTTCGTAAGGCTCGATGATGCGGACGCCTTCACCGGGCGACTTGCGGATCAGCGCACCGACGCCGCCGTAGTTTCCGGTCGTCAGCAGTTCGAAGTCTTCTCCCTCATCTTCAGAAATATACACCGTATACGGATCGAGCGTGGCGAGCATCGCCCGCACGCCTGCGATGACCATCTTGTCGAAATTGACCGTATCGACGTAGGCCTGCGCCAGCTCGCGCAGGACGGCATACTCCACCTCCAGGCTCTGTCCCAGTTTGAAATCCTGGCTCTGCGCCTTCGTTTCCACCGACACCGATGCACACAGTGTCGCGACGGCCAGCGCCGTCCAAAGCATCTTTCTTTTCATCTCTCGAGTTGATATAACTTACAAAAGTAACATTTTTATCCGTAACTTTGTTTCCGCAAAGCCCCAGCCAACAATGGACATCCTTTTCGCCACCAACAACCCCCACAAACGGGAAGAAGCCCAGGCCATTCTGGGCCCCCGCTTCCACGTCGTCACCCCCGCTTCGAAAGGCCTTCCCGGCGACCTGCCGGAAACCTGCGATACGCTGCGGGGCAACTCCATCCAGAAAGCCTGCGCCGTGTGGAACCACTTCCAGCAGGACTGCTTCGCCGACGACACGGGTCTGGAAATCGATGCGCTTGGCGGCGCCCCCGGCGTCCACACCGCCCGCTACGCAGGCGAGGACAAGGATCCGGCCGCCAACCGCCGCAGGGTGCTCCGGGAACTCGAGGGCCTTCCTTTCGAAAAGCGTTCGGCGCGCTTCCGCTGCGTGGTCGCGCTCATCGAAGACGGTGCGCTCCAGGTTTTTGAAGGAACTTGCGAGGGCCACATCGCCCTGCAGGAGAGCGAGGGGGTCCAAGGTTTCGGCTATGATTCAATTTTTGTTCCAATCGGCCTCGATGTGACGCTTGCCGAGATCTCGATCGAAGAAAAGAACCAGCTTTCCCACCGCGGAAAGGCCATGCGGATGCTCCAATGCCATCTGTTGCAAAATCACGGCTAGTCGTCCTGCACCTGACGAAGTACTCCGACCACGCGCTGATCCTGCACGCCGTCGATTCGCTCAGCGGGCGCCGCAGTTTCCTGGTGCGGGGTCTCAAGCGCGGCAACGCCACGGCCGCCTTCCATCCCCTGAGCGTGCTCGAGGTCGTCAGCGGCGAATCGCCCAAAAGTTCGCTGGCCTGGCTGCGGGAATGGGAACCCGCAGCGGCCCTCCACGCCATCCGCAGCGACCGCGTCAAGGCTTCAGTAGCGATGTTCGTCAGCGAAGTACTCTACCGCAGCTTTACCAACGAGCTGTCCGACCCGCAGTTTTTCGACTGGCTCTCCGAGACGATTGTCGCCCTCGACGCCACCGAAGGCAGCGTCGCCAATTTCCCGTTGTGGTTCCTTGTGTCCTATGCCGTCAAGATGGGCTTCATGCCGGACGCCGCGGCCATCGAACCGCCGGGCATGTTCAGTCCGGACGAAGAAGCGTTATTCCACAAGATCCTGGGTTCCTCCTTCGAAGAAACGATGGCCATCCCGCTCTCGGCCACCCGCCGGCAGGCCTTCTCCCGCCGGATGCTGCAATACCTCTCCCACCATCTGGGCGCCACCATAGACGCCAAAAGCCTCGACGTCCTCCACGCCGTCCTGGCATAGAGACCCGGTCAAGACGGGCATGACGAAAGCCCCGGCCGACGGCCGTCAGGGAGTCGGCTGGCGGACGATGATGGCGTTGGCGACGGGACGTTCGCCGGCGGCGTCGAATTCCTTGTTGTCGCTGGGGTGGTTGACCACCTGGCCGCGGACGACCATCGTGGTGGAACCGCCGCCGTCGAGGTTGACGGCGTCTGCACAGCCGAGGGCTTGCATCACTTGCAGCAGTTCGTTCATCGAGAGGCCGGCGGCCTGCTTGTTGCGGCCGTCGGCCACGAGCAGCACGACGGTGCCATCGGGACGGACACCTATGGCCGTACGGGGATGGCGGTTGGTGTTGAACTTGTCTTTGGCCTGCGGTTCGGCCTCTCCCGCCACGAGCAGCATCGGACCTGTGGTAACCACGTCTTCGGCTTCGATGTCGCGCTCCCAGCGGGCGATCTCATCGCTCTTGAGCACGTAGATGTCACCGCGGAAGGTGGCCACGGCCCCGGTCTGGCGCGTGCTGCGGCCGCGGCGCGGATTCTCGTAGGAATCCGGCGCATTCGGCGCCAGCTCCGCACCATCCACCCGCAGGTAATTCACGGAACCATAAGGTGCGCGCATATTGAAGAACGAACCGTTGATGGCAGCGATGGCGTCGTAGCGGGCCGCCAGGGCCGAAGTCGTTTCGAGGGTCTTCTCGACCGAAGGAACGATGTCGAACCGGGCTCCCGGCGCGATTTCCAGCACACAGAGATATTGGTTGGCGCCGAACAGATTCTCCGCAAAGGCAGCCCGGCGGAGGACGATTCCTTCGGCGACGGTCTCTTCCGACCAGTCGCCGCCGGCCAGGATCCCGGACTCCTGCGCCGTAGAAGTGCAGCAGCCCAGCAGCAGGACGGCCAATACGATCAGATTATTCTTCAACAAGTTCATAATCAATGATTTTTTGTTCAAGGTTTGCGCGCAGGACACGGACTTTCACCGGGTCGCCCAGATGGAAGACCCGGCCGGATGCCTTGCCGCGCGTTTCATATTTCTCTTCATCAAACTGATACCAGTCGCTGCGGATTTCGCGCAGCGAGACCATGCCCTCGATCTTCGTGGGCTCGATCTCCACATAGATGCCCCATTCGGTCAGGCCGCTGACGTGGCCTTCGAAGAGCCGGCCGATCTTGTCCTGCATGAATTCCACCATCTTGAACTTGATGGAGGCCCGTTCGGCATCGGTAGCGATCTGTTCGCGGACGGAACTGTGCTCGCAGCAATCTTCGTAGTAGAGCTTGTCCTGCGAAGTGGCTCCGTCCATATACATCGCCAGCAGGCGGTGCACCATCATGTCGGGATAGCGGCGGATAGGCGAGGTGAAGTGGGTATAGTACTGGAAGGCAAGGCCGTAGTGGCCCACGTTGTCGGTCGAGTAGCGGGCGCGCGCCATGCTGCGCAGAGCCAGCAGTTGCAGCGCGTTTTCCTCGGGCTTGCCCTTGGCCTCCTTCATCAGGTCGTTGAGCGCGCCCGCGGCTTGTTTCGGGTCGGACGTATCGCCCAGCTTGTGGCCGAAACTCTTGGCGAAGTTGCGCAGGCTGTCGAGTTTCTCGGGATCGGGGTTCTCGTGGATACGATAGACGAAGGTCGGATTCTTGGCCTTGCAGCGCTTGGTCACGTATTCCGCCACACAGCGGTTGGCCAGCAGCATGAATTCCTCGATGAGCCAGTTGCTCTCCTTGCTCTCCTTCTGCACGACGTCGAGCGGCCGGCCCTGCGGGTCGACGATGACTTTCATCTCGGGCCTTTCGAAGGAGATGGCTCCGTGTTCGAAGCGCTGCTTGCGCAGGATGGTGGCCAGTGCGTGCAGCTGGCCGATCTCCGCAGCCAGGGGGCCTTCGCCCGTCTCGATGATGCGCTGCGCCTGCTCGTAGTCGAAGCGCTGGTCGGAATTGATGACGGTGCGGCCGAACCACTGCGCGATGACTTTCGCCTTGGCGTTCAGTTCGAACACGGCGCTGAACGTGAGCTTGTCCTCGTGCGGACGGAGCGAGCAGAGCTTGTTGGAGAGCTTCTCGGGCAGCATCGGGATGGTACGGTCCACCAGATAGACCGAGGTGCCGCGGGCAAACGCTTCCTTGTCGACCGGCGAACCGGGTGTCACGTAGTACGTCACGTCGGCGATGTGGATGCCTACTTCCATGTTGCCATTCTCCAAGGTGCGGAAGGACAGCGCGTCATCGAAGTCCTTGGCGTCCGAGGGGTCGATGGTGAAGGTCGTCACGCCGCGGAAGTCGCGGCGGCCTGCCAGGTCTTTGGCCGTGATGGCTTCCGATATCTTGTCGGCCGCCTTTTCCACCTCGGGTTCGAAGCGGTAAGGCAGCTGGAACTCGGCCAGGATGGCGTGCATCTCGGTATCGTTCTCACCCGGAACACCCAGCACATCGACGATGCGGCCGACCGGCTCGGCGCTGCGTTTGGGCCAGTCCGTCACCAGCACGGCGACCTTCATGCCGTGGGCGGCTTTCAGGCCGCCGATCTCGGGAAGTTCGTCCGGACCGGCGACGTCGATCCGGATATCGTAGGGCATGTTCTTGCTTTCGACGATGGCCCAGACCTGCCGCCCGCGAACCACCAGGATGCCGATATGCGGCTTGGTGCTGCGCCGGATGATCTTGACCACCTCGCCTTCGAGGCTGCGGCCCGCAGCTCCGGCCTGGAGCCGGCGCTTCGATACTTCGATCTTCACGAAATCGCCGTTGAGCGCGAAGTGGAGTTTGCGCATGGGGATGAATACGTCGTCCGTGCGGCCTTCCACTTTCACGAAGCCGAAACCGTCGCGCGAAAGGGAGACCGTCCCCTCAAATTCCTCCACCGATTTGGAGCGGCGCTCCTTCGTCCGGACAGGCTCCTGTTCTCCCCGTGCCAGCCGCTTCGCCCGCTTGAGCGCACCCTCTCCCCTTTTGTTGGTATTTTTTCCCTTTTTGCCGGTTTTGCGATTCGATGAAGCCATATATTCCTTAATTTTGCAGCATTACAATCAGACAAAATTAATAAAAATATGGATAAGAAGGTTCTTTTGATGATTTTGGACGGCTGGGGAGAAGGCCGCCACGACTATTCCAACGCGATCTGGACACAAGGCACACCCAACATAGACGCCCTTCGGGCAAAATATCCTTTCAGCCACCTGCAGGCCTGCGGCGAGTGGGTCGGTCTTCCCGACGGCCAGATGGGCAACTCCGAAGTCGGCCACATGAACCTGGGCGCCGGCCGGGTCGTCTATCAGGACCTGGTCAAGATCAACATCGCCTGCCGTGAGCACAAACTGCTGGAAAACAAGGAGATCAAAGCCGTGTTCGACTATGTGAAGACCTCCGGGAAGAAACTCCACCTGATGGGTCTGACCTCCCATGGCGGCGTCCACTCCTCCCTCGACCACGTGTATGAATTCCTGCGGGTAGCCAAGGAGCAGGGTCTGGAGAAAGTCTTCGTCCATGCCTTTATGGACGGCCGAGACACCGACCCGCGCAGCGGCAAGGGTTTCGTCGCCGAGCTGGAAAGCAAGATGGCCGAGACCACGGGCAAGGTCGCCACGGTCTGCGGCCGCTTCTACGCCATGGACCGCGACAAGCGCTGGAACCGCATCAAAGACGCCTACGACCTGCTGGTCGAGGGCAAGGGCACCGCTTTCACCTCCGCCACGGAAGGCATCCAGGCCTCCTACGATGCCGACGTGACCGATGAGTTCATCAAACCGATCGTCGTCACCGGTCCCGACGGCCAGCCGCTGGCCAAGGTCGAAGAAGGCGACGCCATCATCTTCTACAACTTCCGCAACGACCGCGCCCGCGAGCTGACCACCGTGCTCACGCAGCAGGACATGCCGGAGGAAGGTATGCACACCATCCCCCTGTATTATTGCTGCCTGACCCCGTACGACGCTTCCTTCACCGGCGTCCACATCCTCTTCGACAAGGAACTCGTGCAGGACACCCTCGGCGAGACCGTCGCCAAGGCCGGACGGCGCCAGCTGCGCATCGCCGAAACCGAAAAATACGCCCACGTGACCTTCTTCTTCAACGGCGGCCGCGAGACCCAGTTTGAAAACGAAGACCGCATCCTGGTCAACTCTCCCAAGGTGCCGACCTACGACCTGCTGCCCCAGATGAGCGCCCCCGAAGTGGCCGAGAAACTGATCGACGTGATCCGTACCGGCAAGGAAGACCTCATCATCCTGAACTTCGCCAACGGCGACATGGTGGGCCACACCGGCGTGTACATGTCGATCACCCAGGCCGTCACCTGCGTAGACAAACTGGTCGGACGTGTGGTAGAAGAAGCGCTCGCCCAAGACTATGTCGTACTGCTGACCGCCGACCACGGCAACGCCGACTTCGCGGTCAACCCCGACGGCAGTCCCAACACCGCCCACTCGCTCAACACGGTGCAGTTCATCGTCATCGGCGCCGGCGACCAGGTCAAGACCGTCAAGGACGGCGCCCTGTGCAACGTCGCCCCGACCATCCTCAAGCTGATGGGCATCCCGCAGCCGGCCGCCATGACCGCGGAACCCCTGATCTAAGCCGCGCCCTCCGATGGAAAACAGACTCACCCTCGACCTGCTGGAACAGGTCGTCTATGAAGGCCGGAAACTGGAAATCGGCCCGGAAGCGATGGACTGTGTCCGCCGCAGCTACGATTTCCTCGAACGGTTCAGCCGTGAGAAAGTCATCTACGGCATCAACACCGGTTTCGGGCCGATGGCCCAGTGGCGCGTGGAAGACGCGCATCTGAAGGAGCTGCAGTACAACATCATCCGCAGCCACTCCACCGGCGCCGGTGCCCCCCTCGACGACGACCAGGCCCTGGCCGCCATGATCGCCCGGCTGGGAACCTTCCTGCAAGGCCGCTCCGGCATCCATCCCGAACTGGTTGAAACGCTGCTGGCCTTCATCAACCAGCGCGTCATCCCCTTCATCCCGCAGCACGGCAGCGTAGGCGCCAGCGGCGACCTGGTGCAGCTCGCCCATATCGCCCTGAACCTCATCGGAGAAGGAGAAGTACACTACCAGGGAGAATGGCGTCCCGCCGGCGAAGTGATGGCCGCCCTGGGCATCAAGCCCGTGCAGATCCATATCCGCGAAGGCCTTTCCGCCACGAACGGCACCTCGGTGATGACCGGCGTCGGCTGCATCAACCAGCTGCTGGCCGAACGGCTCCTCGACCGCTCCGTCCTGGCAGCCGTCTGGATGAATGAGATCGCCTCCTCCTACGACGACCTGATGGCCGAACCCCTCAACGCCGTGCGGCGTCAGGACGGCCAGCAGGAAATCGCCCGCCGCATGCGGGAACTGGCGGCCTCCAGCCGCTGCCTCCGCAAGCGCGAGCACGACCTCTACGACGGAAGGCATCTGGAAAAGACCTTCGGCCACAAGGTGCAGCCCTACTATTCGCTGCGCTGCATCCCCCAGGTCCTCGGACCGGTGCAGGAAACCCTCGCCAACGCCCGCCGCGTGCTGGAAAACGAACTGAACTCCGCCTGCGACAACCCCATCGTCGATCCCGACACAGGCTCGGTCTACCACGGCGGCAACTTCCACGGCGATTACATCTCCCTGGAGCAGGACAAGGTCAAAATCGCACTTGTCCGTGTGGCCATGACGGCGGAGCGGCAGCTCAATTACCTGTTCCACGACCGCATCAACGGCATCCTGCCGCCCTTCCTCAACACGGGAACGCTGGGCCTCAACTACGGCATGCAGGCCTGCCAGTTCACCGCCACCTCCACTACGGCGGAGTGCCAGACCCTGGCCATGCCCAACTACGTGCACAGCATCCCCAACAACAACGACAACCAGGACATCGTCTCGATGGGCACCAACTCGGCGCTGCTCTGCCGCCGGGTCGTCGACAACGCCTTCCAGGTGATGGCCATCCAGTATATCGCTCTGGCCCAGGCCACGGACTGCCTGAACCTCTACGACAAACTCTGCGATGCATCCCGGGCGGCCTACGACGCTGTCCGCACCATCCAGCCCCACATCCAGGAAGATACGCCCTTCTACAAGGAAATCGACCGGATGGTCCGTATGCTGAAAGACAAATCCCTGTAATCCAAGCCCTTTCCCCGTCCCATGTCCTTCGTCCACCTGCACGTCCACACGCAATACTCGATCCTCGACGGCCTGTCCGACATCGGAAAACTGTTCGCGCGGGCCCGTGAGCTCGGGATGCCGGCCCTGGCCATCACCGACCACGGCAACATGTACGGCGTGAAGGAGTTCTTCAAGTTCGCCTACGACAAGAGCAACCTGGACGGGAACAAGCAGCCCATCGTCAAACCCATCATCGGCTGCGAGGTCTATGTGACCCGGCACTACGACCATCACCTCAAGGACAACGACCACCGCAAGTACTACCATCTCACGCTGCTGGCCAAGAACTACGAGGGCTACAAGAACCTGATGAAGATCTGCACCGAAGGCCACATCCACGGCATGTACTACAAGCCGCGCGTGTCGCACGAGGTGCTGGAACAGTATCACGAGAACCTGATCTGCTGCTCCGCCTGCCTGGCGGGCGAGCTGCCCCGCGACATCATGGACGGCGACCTGGAAGCCGCCCGCGAGGCCGTGCGCTGGCACAAGCGCGTCTTCGGCGACGACTACTACCTCGAAGTGATGTGCCACAAGACCGAGGTTCCCGGCCTGGACGACGACGTGTACCGTGCCCAGATGGCGGTCAACCCCGTGCTCTTCGACCTGGCCCGCGAATTCGACGTCAAGGTGGTGGCTACCAACGACGTACACTTCATCCGCAAGGAAGACGGACCCGCCCACGACCGCCTCATCTGCCTGACCACCAACTCCGACATCGACGACCCCAAGCGTCTGCGCTACACGCAGCAGGAGTATCTCAAGAGCGAGGAGGAGATGGCGGCGCTCTTTCCCGACCATCCCGAAGTCATCGCCCACACGGTCGAAGTGGCGGACAAGGTCGAAGCCTACAAGATCGACCACGACTACATCCTGCCCAAATACAAGATCGATGCGGCGTTCCTGGCCGACATCGACAAGTATCTCGAGCAATACCGTCCCTACATCGAGGCGGGCAAGAACGACCCGAAGGGCAACTACCGCGGTGACGATTTCTGCAAATCCGTGGCTTACCTGTGCCACCTCACTTACCAGGGCGCGAAGATCCGCTACGGCGAAACGCTCACCGACGAGCAGGCCGAGCGCATCGACTTCGAGCTGAAAACCATCTCCTCGATGGGCTTCCCCGACTACTTCCTCATCGTGCAGGACTACATCCGCGCCATGCGCAACCAGGGCTGGCTCGTGGGGCCGGGCCGTGGGTCCGCAGCGGGCAGCGTGGTGGCTTATTGCCTCTGGATCACGAACCTGGACCCGATCAAGTACCAGCTCCTGTTCGAGCGTTTCCTCAACCCCGAGCGCATCTCGATGCCCGATATCGACGTGGACTTCGAGAACCTGGAGGCGGCCCACCGCTATGTCGAGGACACCTACGGCGTCGACCACGTGTCGCGCGTCATCACCTTCGGCACGATGCTGGCCAAGGGCGCCATCAAGGATGTGGCCCGCATCAGCCACGTGTCGATCGACGAGAGCAACCGCCTCTCGAAGATGGTGCCGGCCCGCCTGAGCGAGCGGGTGCGCAACGACAAGGGCCAGATGGAAGAGAAGAACGTCAAGATCACGCTCAAGAACTGTTTCCGCCTGGTGCCCGAATTCAAGGAAGAGCTCGCCAAGGAGAACAACGAACTCAACAAGGAGGTGCTCGAATTCGCCGAGCAGCTGGAAGGCAGCGTCCGGCAGGTCGGCATGCACGCCTGCGCCACGATCATCGGGCCGGGCAATCTGTCCGACTACATCCCCATCTGCCTGTCGAAAGACAAGGACACGGGCCAGGACGTGTGGACGTCGCAGTACGACGGCCACTATATCGAGGAATGCGGCCTGCTCAAGATGGACTTCCTGGGCCTGAACACCCTGTCGATCATCCACAAGACACTCGACCTGATCAAGAAAGGCCACGGCGTGGACATCGACATCGAAGCCATCCCCATCGACGACAAGGCCACGTACGAGCTCTACGGCCGCGGCGACACCACCTCGATCTTCCAGTTCGAATCGCCCGGCATGAAGGAATGGCTGCAGAAACTGCACCCCGAGCGCTTCGAGGACCTGATCGCCATGAACGCCCTCTACCGGCCCGGCCCGATGGACTACATCCCCGACTTCGTAGACCGCAAGCTGGGCCTCAAGCCCATCACCTACGACACCCCGGAGATGGAGGAATACCTCCAGGACACCTACGGCATCACGGTGTACCAGGAACAGGTGATGTTGCTCTCGCAGAAGCTGGCCGGTTTCACCAAAGGCCAGGCCGACAAGCTCCGCAAGGCGATGGGCAAGAAGAAGATCAAGGACATGGAGGAACTCTATGTCAAGTTCATGGAAGGCGGACGGGCCCACGGCCACTCGGAAGAGCTGCTCGGCAAGATCTGGCAGGACTGGCGGGCTTTCGCCGAATATGCCTTCAACAAGAGCCACGCCACCTGCTATGCCTGGGTGAGTTACCAGACCGCCTACCTGAAGGCCCACTACCCGGCCGAGTTCTTCGCCGCCAACCTCAGCTGCAATCTCGACAATATGGACGAGATCTCCAAGATCATGGATGACTGCCGCCGCTGGCAGATCCTGGTCCTGGGCCCCGACATCAACGAGAGCGCCACGGAGTTCACGGTCAACAAGGCCGGCAACATCCGCTTCGGCATGGGCGGCATCAAGGGCGTGGGCGGCGGCGTGATCGACGCGGTAATCGCCGAGCGGCAGAAAGGCGGCCCCTTCCGCGGCATCTTCGACTTCGTGGAACGCATGCCGCTGGGCCTGATCAACCGCAAGGTCATGGAATGCCTGGTCTATGCCGGCGCCTTCGACAGCTTCCCGGAAATCACCCGCCCGCAGTTCTTCTACGAGACCGGCAGCAGCAAGGACGACGTGTATCTCGACGCCCTGCTCCGCTATGCCACGAAATTCCAGAACGATACGATGTCGGCCTCGATGAGCCTGTTCGGCGATATGGAGGAACTCAAGCCCGTGCGGCCTGCCATCCCGCCCCTGCAGCCCGAGTACAACGAGATGGAATTCCTCAAGAAGGAGAAGGAATGCGTGGGCATGTACCTGTCGGCCCATCCGCTCGACCGCTTCAAGTTCGAGATCGAGCAGTTCGCCACGGTCAACATCGCCCGGCTCGACGAGATCGAGCGCACGATGCAGAGCGACAAGTCGGTACAGAACAAGGAATACTATGTAGCGGGACTCGTGTCGGAATGCGACATCCGCTATACCAAGAACGGCAACAAGCCCTGGTGCCGCTTCACGCTGGAAGACTACTCCGGCAGCCACAGCTTCTCGCTTTTCAGCAAGGACTACGAGACCTTCATGAAATACACGCAGGTCGGCACTGCCCTGCTGCTCAAGTGCGCCGTCAAACAGCGTTTCCGCAAGAAGGACGACGAAAGCGCGGGCGACAGCTATGAACTGCGCATCCTCAACATGGCGCTGCTTCCCAACACCCGCGACGATTTCATCAAGGAATTCCACGTCGAACTGCCGCTGGATGCCTCCACGGCGGAACTGCGCAAGGCCCTGGTCAAGGAGTGCAAGCACCACAAGGGTGCCGCGCGGCTCTTCATCGACCTGCGCTTCTCGCACGACGGAGCGGAAGACAAGCTGAGCCTCTTCTCCAAGAAATACACGGTCTCCCCGGGCTACGAGCTCATCGATTTCCTCGATCAGCACGGACTCCGTTACCAGCTGGTGAAAAAGGTGACGCTGTAGGCCCTGCGTCGGCAAAGGAAAAAGGGCGGTCCTCCTCGCGAGTGGCCGCCCTTTCTGATGATAATATACTAAAACCTAAACCACCTATTAGATGCAGTTCGGGTCTCGAATGTTGCGTCCCAAAATGCAAAAAAACGCAACTTTTCTACAAAATTCTACTTATTGACAAATTTTAGCGCAGTTTTAACAAGAAGAAAATGCGCTGCGCAGGCGTTTTTCTACCAAAACATGCATCTGCCCGCACCATTCGGGCGTGGAGATCCGGTCTACGATCTCGCCGGCGAAGGCCAGTTGCTGGAGCAGCCGGGCCTCTTCGGCCCGGATGCCGCGTGAACGCATATAGAAGAGTTCGTCGGCATTCAGGCGGCCGATCGTGGCACCGTGGCTGCACTTCACGTCGTCGGCATAGATTTCCAGTTGCGGACGAGTGAAGGCGTGGGCCTGCTCGCTGAGCAGCAGGTTGTGGTTCGCCTGATAGGCTTCCGTACGCTGTGCATCCGGGACCACCTTGACCAGTCCGTCGAAATGCGTGACCGCCCGGTCTGCGACCAGGGTCTTGAAGAGCTGGTTGCTCTGACAGTCCGGAACCAGGTGCGTCATCCGGATGTCGTAGTCCATCCGCTGCGTGCCGCTGGCCAGGCTCAGGCCGCTCAGGTCGCAGGAGGCCCTGCCGCCGGCAAGGGCGATGTCGAGGTGATTGCTCACCGAGCCGTCGAGCGAGAGGAACACCATCTTGAGCGAGGCGCCTTCCGGCAGGGAAATCTCCCAGAATGTCTCGCCGGCAGCGGCTTCCGCGCCGTCCTGCAGCACCAGATACTCGGCGGAAGCGTTTTCTTCCAGCGCGATCCGGATCCGCCCCGCAGGGTTGGTGAGGAATTCCTTCCTTATCGTATCATTCGCTTTCATGGATGAGCCAGTCGTAGCCTTTCTGTTCGATTTCGAGCGCCAGTTCCCGTCCGGCGGTCTTGATGATGCGGCCCTTGTAGAGCACGTGGATGACATCGGGGACGATGTAGTCGAGCAGGCGCTGGTAGTGCGTGATCACGAGGAAGGCGTTGTCGGGTTTGCGGAGTTTGTTGACACCCGAGGCCACGATGCGCAGGGCATCGACGTCAAGGCCGGAGTCCGTCTCGTCGAGGATGGCCAGGCGCGGCTCGAGCATCGCCATCTGGAAGATCTCATTGCGCTTCTTCTCGCCGCCCGAGAAACCCACGTTCACCCCGCGGCTCGAGAAGCTGCCGTCCATTTCGACGCAGGCCATCTTCTCGCGCATCAGCTTGAGGAACTGCGCCGCACTGAGGGGCTCCAGGCCGCGCTGCTTGCGCTGCTCGGCCACGGCGGCCTTCATGAAGTTGGCATTGCTCACGCCCGGGATCTCGATCGGGTACTGGAATCCCAGGAAGATGCCGGCCCAGGAACGCTCTTCCGGCGAAAGGGCGAGCAGGTCGCGGCCGTCGTACGTGACGGAACCTTCCGTCACGGTGAAGGTGTCGCGACCGGCCAGGACGGCCGACAAGGTGCTCTTGCCCGCGCCGTTGGGACCCATGATGGCGTGGACCTCACCGGGGTTGACGGTCAGGTCGATGCCCCGGAGGATTTCCTTTTCTCCGACCGAGGCATGCAGGTTCTTGATGGTAAGGAGTGTATTCATCAGGCTTTCCGTTTATACATTTTCTCCCAGTTTATCAGGGAGATGACGCCGTTGACCAGGTACAGTGCGCTGACGATGGGCATGAAGATGTTGCCTACCGACAGGTGCAGGATGAGCTGGGTGATATTGACGACGATCCAGGCAATCCAGCAGTCCCATTTCTTCTGGGCGCTGAGGAACTGGGCCACGAGGATCAGGATGGTGACGCAGGAGTCGAGATACGGGTGCGGGTCGGCGGGGAAGATGCGCCGCAGCAGCCAGCCCCAGAGCGCCGCGACCACCAGCACGATGACCACGGTCAGCACGCGCTCATACCAGTTGAGCATCGAAACCTTGAGTTCGCCTTGTTTCTCGGAGCTGGTCTCCCCTTCCTTGGGATGGGTCCAGCGGTAATGGCCGAGGATGTTGATGCCCAGCGAAACGGGCTGGAGCAGCAGCGAGGCGACCAGGTTTTTCTGCCAGAAAAGGAAGAACAGGGCGGCCGTGTAGAGATAGCCTACCCAGAAATTATACTTGCTGCCCCGGCCGGCGAGAAAAACGCAGGTCAGGCCGAGCAGCGAACTGATCAGATCGAGCCAGTTGAACGTCATCCGATACTCCCCTCCAGAGAGACTTGCAGCAGTTTTTGCGCCTCGACGGCGAATTCCATCGGCAGCTTGCCCAGCACTTCCTTAGCATAGCCATTGACGATCAAGCCGATGGCGTCTTCTTCGGTGATACCTCGCTGGCGGCAGTAGAAGAGCTGGTCGTCGCTGATCTTCGAAGTGGTGGCCTCGTGTTCGATCGTGGCGCCCGGGTTGGCGGAATCGATGACCGGGAAGGTGTGTGCACCGCACTTGTCGCCCAGCAGGAGCGAATCGCACTGCGAGTGGTTGCGGGCCCCTTCGGCACCGGGCAGCACCTTCACCATGCCGCGGTAGCTGTTCTGGCTGCGGCCGGCCGAGATGCCTTTGCTGACGATGCGGCTGGTGGTGTTCCGGCCGATATGGATCATCTTCGTGCCCGTGTCAGCCTGCTGGCGGTTGTTGGTCACGGCCACGGAATAGAATTCAGACAAGGAATTGTCGCCCTTGAGGATGGTGCTCGGGTATTTCCAGGTGATGGCGCTGCCCGTCTCGACCTGGGTCCAGAACAGACGGCTGCCACTGCCCTTGCACATGCCGCGCTTGGTGACGAAGTTGTAGATGCCGCCACGTCCTTCGGCATCGCCGGGATACCAGTTCTGGACGGTGGAATACTTCACTTCGGCGTCTTTCTCCACGATGATCTCCACCACGGCGGCGTGGAGCTGCGCTTCGTCGCGGCGCGGGGCGGTGCAACCTTCGAGGTAGCTCACGTAGGAGCCTTCATCGGCTACGATGAGCGTGCGTTCGAACTGGCCGGTGCCCCGGGCGTTGATGCGGAAGTAGCTCGAGAGCTCCATCGGGCAGCGGACACCTTTGGGGATATAGCAGAACGAACCGTCGCTGAAGACGGCGCTGTTCAGGGCGCTGTAGAAGTTGTCGGCCATCGGGACGACCGTTGCCAGATATTTCTGCACCAGTTGCGGATAGTTCTTCACGGCTTCGGAGAAGGAACAGAAGATGATGCCCTTCTCGGCCAGCGTTTCGCTGAAGGTTGTCTTGACCGACACGCTGTCGAACACGGCGTCCACGGCCGTGCCGCTTCCATCCGCCAGCCCGGCGAGCGCTTCCCGCTCATTGAGCGGGATACCCAGCTTGTCGAAGGTCTTCTCGATTTCAGGGTCGATGGCACGCTTCCCCGACTTGTGCGCCGCCTTGGGGGCGGCGTAATAGACGATGTCCTGGAAATCGATGGGCGGAATGTCCAGATGCGCCCACGTGGGAAGCGTCATTTTCTGCCACTGCCGGAAGGCCTTGAGCCGGAAGTCCAGCAGCCACTGCGGTTCCTCCTTCTTCCGTGAAATCAGCCGAATGATATCTTCATTGAGGCCTTTCGGGATGAAGTCCTGCTCCACCTTCGTCTCGAACCCGTGCTCGTACTCCCCCGAGGTAACCTCTTCTATGATTTTGTCGCTTTCTTTCATTGTCGGGGACAAAAGTAGTAATATTTCGGCGATAATAAAAAACCTCCGCCCGGGGACGGAGGTTCTGGGACAGATTGCCGGTCAAGCTTACATCATGCCGCCCATACCCGGGTTCATCGGGGGCATGGCGGGCTGCTCTTCCTTGATGTCGGCCAGGGCGCATTCGGTGGTCAGGAACATGCCGGCCACGGATGCGGCGTTCTGGAGGGCGACGCGGACCACCTTGGTCGGGTCGATGACGCCCGTCGAGAGCAGGTTCTCGAACTTGTCGGTGCGGGCATTGTAGCCGAAGTCGGCCTTGCCTTCCTTCACCTTCTGGACAATGACGCTGCCTTCCTTGCCGGCGTTGGCGGCAATGATGCGGATCGGCTCCTCGATGGCGCGGGCCACGATGTGGATACCGGTCGTCTCGTCTTCGTTCTCACCCTTGACCTTGGCCAGAGCGGATTCGGCACGTACCAGGGCGACACCGCCGCCCGGGATGATACCTTCTTCGACAGCGGCGCGGGTAGCGTTGAGCGCATCCTCGACGCGGTCTTTCTTCTCCT
>DETK01000035.1:26507-88444 GCA_002361615.1 Bacteroidales bacterium UBA3290 | reverse complement strand
AGCTTCTCGCGGTCGTAGTCGCTCGTGGTGGTCGAGATCTGCTTGCGGATCTGGTTGGCACGGTCGGTGATGGCATCCTTGTCGCCGGCACCGTTGACGATGGTGGTGTTCTCCTTGTCAATGACCACCTTCTCGGCACGGCCCAGCATATCGGGCGTGCAGTTCTCGAGGGTGAAGCCACGCTCTTCGGAGACCACGACACCGCCGGTCAGGGTGGCGATATCCTGCAGCATCTCCTTGCGGCGGTCGCCGAAGCCAGGCGCCTTGACGGCAGCCACCTTCAGCGTGCCACGCAGTTTGTTGACCACCAGCGTCGTCAGGGCTTCGCCATCGACGTCTTCGGCGATGATCAGCAGCGAGCGGCCTTCCCGGGCGATGGGCTCGAGGATCGGCATCAGGTCTTTCATCGTGGAGATCTTCTTGTCGGTGATCAGGATCTGCGGCTGCTCGAGGACCGTCTCCATCTTGTCAGGATTGGTCATGAAGTAGGCGGAGATGTAACCGCGGTCGAACTGCATACCTTCGACGACCTTGACCTCGGTCGCGGTGCCCTTGGCCTCCTCCACGGTGATGACACCGTCTTTCTTGACCTTGGCCATCGCGTCGGCGATCAGTTTGCCGATGTAGTTGTCGTTGTTGGCAGAGATAGTACCGACCTGCTCGATCTTCGAGTAGTCGTCACCCACGGCTTGGCTCTGTTTGCGGAGGTCTTCGACCACGGCCTCGACGGCCTTGTCGATACCGCGTTTGAGGTCCATCGGGTTGGCACCCGCGGCCACGTTCTTCAGACCCACGTTGATGATGCTCTGGGCGAGCACCGTCGCGGTGGTCGTACCGTCACCGGCCTGGTCGTTGGTCGTGGAAGCGACTTCCTTGACCATCTGGGCACCCATGTTCTGGAAGCGGTCTTCCAGTTCGATCTCCTTGGCCACGGTGACACCGTCCTTGGTCACCTGGGGAGCACCGAATTTCTTGTCGATGACCACGTTGCGGCCTTTCGGGCCGAGGGTCACCTTCACTGCGTTAGCCAATGCATCGGCACCCTCTTTCATGAGGTTGCGTGCGTCGATATCGAATTTGATGTCTTTTGCCATAGTATTTTCCTCCTTTATTTAAGAACTGCAACCACGTCGCTCTGACGCATGATCAGATAATCCTTGCCGTCCACGGTGATCTCGGTACCGGCATACTTGCCGTAGAGCACGGTGTCACCGACACTGAGCTCCATCGGTTCGTCTTTCTTGCCGTTACCCACGGCGACGACGGTTCCCTGTTGCGGTTTCTCTTTGGCGGAGTCCGGAATATAGAGTCCGCTGGCGGTTTTGGTCTCAGCTTCCTTGGCCTCGATCAGCACTCTGTCTGCTAATGGTTTGATGTTCATGATCAATATATTTTTAACGTTTTTTGTTTATTTTTGCCCCTGCTAACGGCAAATTGGATGCCAACACCGGAATTATGACAAAATGTCACCTGGCCCTGTTCGCAGCGCTCCTGTCCCTGCTTTTTTCCTGCAAACCTGCCGCAGAAAACCATTCCCTGTCGGAATACGGCTCCCGTTCGCAGGCCACGCAGCAGGCTCTGTTCGAAAAGTATGTCATTGACCTGCAAAACGTTCCCCTGACGGTCGCCTTCCGAAGGCAGGACAGCGTGATGCGGGCGGCAGAAGGTGACAGCGCCCAGTGGCAGCAACTCGTCAAACTGCAGGAATTCTTTATCTTCGATCCCAACAGCCCCTATCGCAACGAGGAACTCTACATCCCCGTGGTGGACCACATGCTCAATTCGCCCCATGCCACCCAGGAGCAGCAGGCCTACGCCCGCTGGTGCGCGCCCCGCATCGTCCTCAACCGCCCCGGTACCCCGGCCGCGGACTTCAATTTCATGACCCGCAACGGACGCTCGCACACACTCTACGAGACCATCGACAGCCGGCCCGTCCGGCCGAGACGCACCCTGCTGTTCTTCAGCAATCCGGGCTGCCCCAACTGCAAGGAGATTACCGAAACCATGGCGGCCGACCCGACCATCGAGGCGATGATCGCCTCCGGCGAGCTGCTCGTAGTCAACATCTACCCCGATACCGACATCCAGGCCTGGATGGACTATCTGCCCAACTATCCGGCCAGCTGGGTCTGCGGCTACGACCCCGACCAGGTGCTCAACAGCAACACGCGCTACTGGCTGCGTGCCATTCCTTCCCTTTATCTGCTTGATGAAGAAAAGCGGGTCATCCGGAAGGATGCCCCGCTCGAATTGATCCTAGTAGATTGCAAACAGCGCTGATCCGCTGCCCGACATGGCCGCATAGCGCGCGCCCTCGTCGTAGAGGGCCTGTTTGGCAACTGCCAGCTCCGGATGACGCGCGAATACGCTCGCCTCGAAATCATTGACCAGCAAATCTTTCCACTCGTCGATCGGACGCCTGACCACCGTTTCGATGCGGTGCTCCGGCTCGTGCGGCGTGACGCCGGCATAGGCTTCTTTCGTCGATACGAAAACATTTTGCGGGAAGATGCGCAACCGGTATCCCTCCAGCGAAAAGCGGAAGGGCGTGAGGATTTCGCCGCGGCCCCGGGCCAGCATCGGCTTGTTGAAGATAAAGAAGGCACAGTCGCTGCCCAGCTGGGCCGCCAGTCCGGCGAGTTCCTCTTTCGGAAGGCCGAGACCGAAAAGCGTGTTGAGGCCCGTCAGCGTGAAGGCCGCATCGGCCGATCCGCCGCCCAGTCCCGCGCCCATCGGAATCTTCTTGTAGAGATGGATTTCCACCGGCGGGATGTCGAAGCGCTGGGCGAGCAGCCGCCAGGCCTTCTCGCAGAGGTTCTCGCCCGCGATCTCCGCGTTGCATACGTGCATCCGGAACGTGTCGGCGCGCACCAGTTCGAGCACGTCGCAAAGATCCGGCACGGGCACGAAAAGCGTCTCTATGTCGTGGTAGCCGTCGGAGCGCTTGCGGATGACATTCAGGCCCAGATTGACCTTGGCGTTGGGGAACAGGAGCATAGGCTTAACCGCATTTCGAATAGCCGCAGTCCAGGCAGACCAGGCATCCTTCCTGATACACGAGGTTCGAACTGCCGCAGTGCTTGCATTTCTTGCCCGATTCGTCGCGCGTGCCGTCGGGGATGTAGCGCTTGAGCGCGCGCTCCACACCATTCTTCCACGTGTTGATCGAGTCGCTGTCAAGTTCGAGCCCCTGCACGAGGTTCACCACGTCCACGATGGGCATGCCGTTGCGCAGCACGCCGGAGATCAGCTTGGCGTAGTTCCAGAACTCCTTGTTGAACATGTGCGAGATGCCGCCCACCACGCTGGGATAGCCGTACTTGTCCTGGAAATGGAAGTCGTAGCGGCTCTTGCCGGTGCTCATATCCTTCTCCTTGACGATCCAGCCGTGCTCGATGCTGCGCGGGATGTTGCGGGTATCCTCGTCCACGATACCGGTGAAGATCTCATAAGGCTGACCTGCCAGCTTGCCTACCAGCGCGATCCAGTGCTCGCTGCCGTTGCGGAAGCGGATCACGTCGGCCTCGAGCGACTGCGGACGCTTTTTCGGCTTGATGGCCGCTTTCTTCTCCTTGTCCTTGTCGCTCGACACCAGGACGCCGGTGCGGGAACCCTCGCGGTAAACCGTAATGCCCTTGCAGCCGCACTCCCAGGCCGTGCGGTACACCTGCGACACCATCTCTTCGCTGATGTCCTCGGGCAGGTTGACCGTCACGCTGATGCTGTGGTCGACCCATTTCTGGATCTGGCCCTGCATCTGGACCTTGGCCACCCAGTCGATGTCGCCCGCCGTAGACTTGTAGTACGGCGAGCGGGCCACGAGCTCGTCGAGCTCCGCCTGGCCCATCTTGAGGACGTCCTCACGCTTGTACCCGGCGATCTCGGCCCAGTCGAGGAACTTGTGGTGGAACACGAAGTACTCCTCGAAGCAGTCTCCCTTCTCGTCCTTGAAGGAGATCTTGGCGTTCTTGTCGTTGGGGTTGACCTTCTTGCGGCGCAGGTAGAACGGACGGAACACGGGTTCGATGCCCGAAGTGGTCTGCGTCATCAGGCTGGTGGTACCGGTCGGGGCTATGGTCAGCATCGAGATGTTGCGGCGGCCGGTGGCGACCATCCGCTCGTAAAGCTCGGGGTCGGCGGCCTTGATGCGCAGGATCATCGGGTTGTGCTCTTCCTTCGCGGCATTGTAGATCGGGAAGGCGCCGCGGCCGGCGGCCATGTCGACCGAGGCGCGGTAGGCCTCCACGGCCAGGGTCTTCTGCACCTGGACGGCGAACTCGATGGCCTCGGGCGATCCGTAGGTCAGGCCCAGGGCGGCGAGCATGTCGCCTTCGGCCGTGATGCCCAGACCGGTACGACGGCCGCCGAGCGTCTTCTTGCGGATCTTGAGCCAGAGATTGTGCTCGATGCGCTTGACCTCGTCGTCTTCCGGGTCGTGTTCGATCTTCTTGAGGATCAGTTCAATCTTCTCCATCTCCAGGTCGATCAGGTCGTCCATCAGACGCATGGTTTTGCCCACGTGGTCCCGGAACAGCTCCCAGTCGAAACGGGCACGCTTGGTGAACGGATTCTTCACGTAGGAATAGAGGTTCATCGCGATCAGGCGGCAGCTGTCGTAGGGGCAGAGCGGAATTTCGCCGCAAGGGTTCGTACTGACCGTACGGTAACCCTTGTCGGCATAGCAGTCGGGCACGGATTCGCGCAGCACGGTGTCCCAGAACAGGACGCCCGGCTCGGCCGACTTCCAGGCATTGTGGATGATCTTCTTCCAGAGGCTGGCGGCGTCGATGGTCCGCTCGACCTTCGGATTGTCGCTGTAGACCGGATACTGGAGCTTGTAAGGGCTGCCGGAGAGCGCGGCGCGCATGAACTCGTCGTCGATCTTCACCGAGACGTTGGCGCCCGTCACCTTGCCCTGCTCCATCTTCGCGTCGATGAAACGCTCGGAATCCGGATGCTTGATCGAGATGGTCAGCATCAGGGCGCCGCGGCGGCCGTCCTGGGCCACTTCGCGCGTGGAGTTGGAGAAGCGCTCCATGAAGGGAACGATGCCCGTGGAAGTAAGGGCGCTGTTGAGCACGGGGCTGCCGGTGGGACGGATCTGCGAGAGATCGTGACCCACGCCGCCGCGGCGCTTCATCAGCTGCACCTGTTCCTGGTCGACCATCAGGATGCCGCCGTAGGAGTCGGCCGGCCGGTCGTGACCGATCACGAAGCAGTTGCTCAGCGAGGCTACCTGGTGCTCGTTGCCGATGCCGGTCATCGGGCCGCCTTGCGGGATGACGAAACGGAAATCCTTCAGCAGCTGATAGATCGTCTCCTCATCCATCGGGTCGGGATAGTTGCGCTCGATACGGGCGAACTCTGCCGCCAGACGGTGATGCATATCATCCGGCGATTGTTCGTACAGGTTGCCGTAGGAGTCTTTGACGGCGTATTTGTTGATCCAGACCGAGGCTGCGAGCTCATCGCCGTGGAAATAGGCCAGGCTGGCAGCAAAAGCTTCTTCGTAGGTATAGGTTCTCATCACGGAGTATTTTCAAAAAACGGAGTACGAAGTTACGCGAATTTGACGCCCGTGCTGAGGGTGGCGGAAGCAATTTTTCAACAGACAAATCAACATTGTGCACTTGAGGCCCGCCAGACGCAAATTGTGAATGATTCCGGGGGTAATTTTTGTTATCTTTGTATTTCATCCGATGAAATCGAACCCTGCTTCCGCTATGAACGCTCCGCTTACCGCTTTCTTCCGCCAGGCCCTTCTCGCTCTGGCGATCGTCGTGCTGTCGGCCAGCACGCCGCCGCCCGCCGGCCTCCCCGTCTCGGACAAACTCTTCAGCATCTCTACCGGACCGGGCGACGACGCCTCGGTCGCGATGTGCATCAGCTGGTCGTGCGACACCACATTCAAGAATACCTGTGTCCGGCTCACCGAAGTCGCCGACACGCACTGGGAAGCCGCCCGTGACATCGCGCCTACCCAGCACAAGCGCTTCGAAGCGTTCAGGGGCTTTTCTTCCAAAGCGCCCGACGGCAGCGACATCATAGAAGACCCCGTCTTCACCAAGTGCGGCGTGATGGTTACGGACCTCAAGCCCGACACGGACTACAAATATGTCATCCTGGAGAAATCCATGGAAGGAGATACCCCCATTGCCCGGAGTTCCGAACATTTCTTCCGGACGGCCGGCGCGCCCAGCTGGTCGGCCTGCATCATTTCCGACTTCCATAGCTATACGCCCCTTCCGGGCCGGCTCGAAGCCGCCATGGGCATGATCGACACGATGCAGGACTTCGACCCTTCGATCGACTGGATCTTCAGCCCCGGCGACGTGGTGGCCTGGGGCGGCAGCTATTCCTTCTGGCGCCGGATGTTCGAGGAAGACAATTTCAACGAATTCTTCTGGGCCCGGGTCAACGGCAACCACGACAACTGGACGCGGAAGTCCCAGGTATCGCACGATTTCGCTTTCCCGAACCCGTTCTTCGTCGGGACTTCCTACTACCCGCAGAACGGCTATGAACGGGAGATGGGCGTCTGCTACCATTTCCGCTACGGCAATACCCTGTTCATCATGCTCAACACCGAGGATACGACCAACAACGAGGAGTTCGCCCTGGCGGAAGAATGGCTCCGCAACTGCATCCACTTCGAGCGGGGCAGCGAGAATCCGCCCACCTTCGTGGTGGTCTGCATGCACTACGAGTGGTTCTCGGGCATCACCGGAAACAGCTACCAGTACGCCCGCTGGCACCGGGTCTTCGATGAAATGGGCGTCGACCTGGCAGTAGCCGGCAACAACCACGTGTACGTGCGTTCCCTGCCCCTCTACGACGACCAGGTCACCGACGGCACCACCGGCACCGTCTATATCCAGACCTCCTCCTCCGACAACGACCGCGGCCGCGACTTCTCCGAAACGCCGATGAAGAACGAGGACAAGATTGCCTTCCGCTGGACCGAAGGCTCCCACTCGGTCAGCGCCATCCACATGGACGTCAATCCTCAGTGGATCGCCCTGATGCTGATGGACCGACACGGAAACCCCATCGACAGCACGGTCGTTCCGGCCAAGCCCCGCACGGAAGCCCAGGATTCGCACATGGTCTATGGTCCTTGGGTGACGGACATGAGCGAAAACGCCTTCACCGTCCTCTGGTCGACCGACATCGCCTGCCAGGGCTTCGTCCAGCTCGACAACGGACGCCGGATCTACGAGGAATATGCCGGAAGGAAACTGTTCGGCACCTACCACAGCGTCCGCGTCGATGGCCTTTCGCGCGGTGCTCAGTACGGCTACCGCGTCGGCAACCGGGTGGTCGATCCCACCAATCCGCGCCGTCCCGCCTACGGACGGGATATGCTTTCGGAAAGGCACCACGTGACGACCTTCGACCCCAACCGCAAGACCTGCCACTTCACCGTCATGAACGATGTCCATATGCGTCTCGACCACTATGCCGCACTACTCGATGATATCAATGTGAAGGACAACGACTTCCTGGTCCTCAACGGCGACATCATCTCGGCCGGCAACTGGCCGCTCGACAGCCTGCTCCGCTATGAGGTCGGGCAGCTGGGCGATTGCGGCGCCGACCTGCCCGTCGTCTTTGCCCGCGGCAATCACGAAGGCCGCGGCAGCGGCGTGACGCTGGTCGAGAAAGTGTTCCCGAAGGCCGAAGGGGCACCGTATTACTATACGTTCCGTGAAGGCCCCGTCGCCTTCATCGTGCTGGACTGCGGCGAAACCGGCGTGAAGAACTCCCTCGCCCTGTCCGGCGACCGGATCTACGAATCATACCTCCGCGAGCAGATGGCCTGGGCCGAGGAAGCCATGAAGGAGCCCGCCTTCCGCAAGGCACCCGTCAAGATCTGCATCATGCACGCGCCGATGGTCGATTTCGGCGTGCCCGACGATTTCGTTCCGCACAGCTGGATGAACCACAACTTCCTCCCGCTCCTGGACAAGGCAGGGGTCGACCTGATGATCGGCGCCGACCTGCACGAATATCACTTCATCCCGGCCGGCACGATGAACAACGGCTTCCCCATCCTGGTCAACGACAACGAGTCGCGGCTCGACGTCCAGGTCGAGCGCGGCCGCATCAGCCTGACCATCTACGACGAGGCGGGCAACGTCGTCGTCCCGACCAGGACCCTTCCCGTCAAATAACAGCCTGAATCAAACCCCAACAAGATGTCCCGAACGGAAATAGCACAACTCGGCAAACAGGCCGTCCTTGAACGCCTCTTCGAAGGAAGCGGCTATACCAACACCCCCACCCTTCCCGCCGGCGGCAGAGGTTCCGTCCGCAGCGCCCACAAACTGCTGCTGGAAGGCTGCGACTTCGACCTGGTCTACACACCGCTCAAACACCTGGGCTACAAGACCGTCCTCTGCGTCCTGGGCGAACTCTACGCCGCCCTGCACCAGCCGGACGGCCTGTCGGTCGTCCTCGGCCTGTCGAAACGCTTCTGCTACGAAGACGTCGCCGCTCTTTGGGAAGGCATGCTGGCCGCCTGCCGCGAACACGGCATCAAGCAGCTCTCCCTGGAACTCGTCCCCTCGGTCAACGGCCTGGCCATCAGCCTGTCGGCCACAGGTCTGCAGAAAAAGACCGTCCTGGAGAAGGCACAGCCGGCCAAGAGCATGGACCTGCTCTGCCTGAGCGGCCACGTAGGCGCCGCCTATATGGGCCTGCACGTGCTCGAGCGCGAGAAAGTGGCGTTCACCGGCACCGGCGAACAGCCCGACCTGAGTCCCTACAAAGCCGTACTGGCCAGCTATCTCAGCCCCGAGATCAAGCCCGACACGGTCAGTCGCTTCATCGAAGCGGGCATCATCCCCTCCCGCGGCTGTTTCCTCACCCGCGGCCTCGGCGAGGCCGTCATCCGGCTCACCCGCGAAACCGGCCTCGGCGCCAAGGTCTATCTCGAGAAGATCCCCATCTCCTCGCAGACCTTCGCCATGGCCGAAGAGATCGACATGGACGTCGTGACGGCCGCCATGAACGGCGGCGACGACTACAAGTTCCTCTTCGTCATCCCCATCGACGCTCACGAAACCTTCCGCAAGGAATTCCACGACTTCGAAATCATCGGCCACCTCGCCCGCCCCGAAGTCGGCCCTGTCCTGGTCACCCCCGAAGGCGCCGAACTCCCCATCAAAGCCCAAGGCTATTAACCATCAGATAACTTTTGCCTCCAGTCTCGCAGCTATCGCGATAGCTGACTCGACTTCCAGCAAAAGCAAGGCTGGTTGAAAACAGATTTCATCAAAAACCAACGATAATCAAAAATAATTAATACCTTTGTGGCTTAGTCCCCAAAGCGGAACGCCAAGCGGCATCAGCCGCTAGCGGAGACCGGGCAGCAAACCCAAGCGCCATCAGGCGCTAGCGGAAGCCGAGCAGGGCGAGCCCGTGGGATAGCAAGGCTGGAGCGAGGGGTCTGGGGCCTTGGCCCCAGTAGACACTGAGATATGGTGTAATGGTAGCACAACAGATTTTGGTTCTGTTTGTTCAGGTTCGAATCCTGATATCTCAACAAGATTAACCAACGAAGACACCACTGTGGAACCTCCGAGTAGTCTGAATAGTACCGACGGGAGCCGAATATCCTGGCTTCCGGCCATGTGGTGTTTCTCCAAACCACTATGGCACTTTACCTGAAAAAAGAACTCGACGACGACGCCCGGATTTACGTCTGGGAGATTACCGAAACCGAGGAAGAGCTGATGGCCTCCACGTCCGTCCCGGACGATGAACTGGAGGAACTCTCGTTTACCCGCAGCGAGGCCCGCCGCAAGGAGAAACTGGCCGAGCGCGCCCTGCTCAACGAGATTTTCCCCGAAAAGCTCTACCTGGGCCACCACGACAACGGCAAGCCGTACCTGCAGAATACGGCCATGGAGATCAGCATCTCCCACACGAACCGCTTCGTGGCCATCATCCTGCATCCCGACGAGGACCTGGGCATCGACATCGAATGTCTCGACCGCGACTTTTCGGCCGTGGAGAAGAAAGCGCTCTCGGAAGACGAGATCGACGATCTCGACGAGCGCAAGAAGAACCTCCAGCTGGCCATCTACTGGTGCGCCAAGGAAGCCATCTACAAGCGCATGTCGATTTCCGGCGTAGACTTTGCCGAACAGATCGAGGTCGAGCGTTTCAACCCCCGCGACGAGGGCCAGATCGAAGCCACGTTCACGCACAAGGACGGCACGGAGCTGGAGTTCGAGCTCAGCTACGAGGTGTTTGAGAACCACGTGATGGTGTGGGTCGTTGGATAAAAAATGGAAGATACGATGAAGAATTTTGTCAAGGAACTTGAGTGGCGCGGCATGATCCAGGACATCATGCCGGGAACCGAAGAAAAACTCATGGAAGGTCCGCAGGCAGCCTATGTAGGCATCGACCCGACAGCGGACTCGCTGCATATCGGACATCTGGTCAGCGTGATGATCCTCAAACATTTCCAGAACTGCGGCCACAAGCCCATCGCCCTGGTGGGCGGCGCCACGGGCATGATCGGCGACCCGTCGATGAAATCGGCGGAGCGCAATCTGCTCGACGAAGAGACGCTCGCACACAACGTGGCCTGCCTCAAGGCCCAGCTGGCCCGCTTCCTGGACTTCGACTCCGACGCCCCCAACAAGGCCGAACTGGTCAACAACTACGACTGGATGAAGGACTATTCCTTCATCAATTTCATCCGCGACATCGGCAAGCACATCACCGTCAACTATATGATGGCCAAGGACTCCGTGAAGAAACGCCTTTCCCGCGATTCGAGCGAGGGCATGTCGTTCACCGAGTTCAGCTACCAGCTGATGCAGGGCTACGACTTCTACTGGCTGTGGAAGCACAAGGGCTGCGTCCTCCAGCTGGGCGGCAGCGACCAGTGGGGCAACATCACCACCGGCAGCGAGCTGATCCGCCGCATGGACGGCGGCGAGGCCTTCGCCCTCACCTGCCCGCTCATCCGCAAGGCCGACGGCACGAAATTCGGCAAGACCGAGAAAGGAAACGTCTGGCTCGACGCCGAGCGCACCTCCCCGTACGAATTCTACCAGTTCTGGCTCAATGTCTCCGACGAGGACGCCGAGCGCTACATCAAGATCTTCACGATGCTCGACCGGGAAACCATCGAGCAGGCCATTGCAGCCCATCGCGAAGCTCCAGAGCGCCGCGAGCTCCAGAAACTCCTCGCACGCGAAGTGACCGTGATGGTCCACGGCCAGAAAGAATACGACAATGCCGTGGCAGCCTCCCAGATGCTCTTCGGTAAAGGTACTGTCGAGGCGCTCAAGGCGCTGGACGAGCGCACCTTCCTCTCGGTGTTCAACAACGTGCCCCAGTTCACTCTGCCGGGTGACAGCCTGCCCTGCGACATCCTCGAGATGCTCGCCGTGCGCACGGATGTCTTCCCCAGCAAGGGCGAATGCCGCAAGATGATCCAGGGCGGCGGCCTGAGCATCAACAAGGAAAAGGTATCCGATGCAGCCCTGCAGCTGACGGACGAACTGCTGCTCGACGGAAAGTACATCCTTGTGCAGAAAGGCAAGAAGAACTATTTCATCCTGAAATTCGCATAAACCCGGCTATGGAAAGCGAGACCACAAGACAGCAGAAAGTGGCGCGGCAGATCCAGAAAGACCTGGCGGAAATCATCCGCGCCCGCGGCATGGCCGCCTACGACGGCGCCCTGCTCACCGTCAGCGGCGTGAAAATCACGCCCGACCTGGCCCTGGCCAAGGTCTATGTCAGCATCTTCCCTTCCACGAAAGCCGAAGCGGTGATGCAGCGGCTCGAAGAAGAGACCTCCCGGCTGCGCGGCGAGCTGGGCCGCAGGGTGGCCAAGCAGCTGCGCATCGTGCCGGAACTGTCGTTCTATCTCGACGACTCGCTCGATTACGTGGAGCATATCGACGAACTGCTGAAGAAATAACTCCCGACCGGCGATGAAACTCTCCCGGTTCATAGCGCGGCGCTACCTCTTTGCCAAGAAGTCGCACAATGTGATCAACATCATCTCGATCATCTCGGCGGCCGGCATTGCCATCGGTTGCGCTGCGCTGGTGATTATCCTGTCGGTGTACAACGGTTTCGACGGCGTGGTCCGCGACCTGAACGACGCCGCCACGGCCGACGTGCTGGTGACGCCGGTCCGCGGCAAGGTGTTCGTACCCGACGAGCGCTTCGATGCGTTCCGGGAGGACCCGCGCGTAAAGGCCGTCTGCGGCGTGCTGGAAGAGAGCGTCTTCGTGCAGTACGGCGACCGCAACAAGGTCGTGGTGGCCCGCGGCGTGGACTCGCTCTACGAGCAGGTCACCGCCCTGCGCGACCATCTGGTCGAAGGCGATTTCTCGCTGACCTTCGGCGACTTGAACCAGGTCGTGCTGGGCCGCCTCGTAGCCATGGAGCTGGGCGTCCGCACCACGTTCCTGCAGCCGCTGACCGCCTGGTTCCCCAGCCGCACCCGGCAGGTCGACCTGCTCAATCCCCTCGCCTCGCTGCGGCAGGAAAAACTGCATCCGGCAGGTATCGTGTCGCTTGAGCAGAATTTCGACCAGAAGTATCTGTTCATGCCTCTGCCTGCCTTACGGGAACTGCTTGAATATCAAGATGAAGTATCATCCATTGAAATCTACCTCACCCCGCAGGGCTTAGACCGCAAGGGGATGGCTTCGCGCGAAGTGCTCTCTGCGCTGAAAGCCTCGCTGGGCGACGATTTCCTGGTCCGCGACCGCCAGCAGCAGAATACCACGCTCTACAAACTGCTCATCTACGAAAAGGTCGCCATCTACCTGATCCTGCTCTTCGTGATGCTGATCATCTCGTTCAACATCTATGGCTCGTTGTCGATGCTCATCATCGAAAAGCGCGACGACATCGCCACCCTGCAGGCCATGGGCGCCGACGATGCCCTGGTCGGCAGGATCTTCGTTCGGGAAGGTTGGATGATATCTTTGCTGGGCATCGCGGTCGGTGTAGGTATCGGCCTGCTGGTCTGCCTGTTGCAACAGCACTACGGCTTCGTGAAGATGCCGGGCAATTTCGTAGTGGACGCCTATCCGGTCGTCGTCCAGCCGCTCGACATCGTACTGGTCGTCGTCGGCGTCGCCTTCATCGGCTGGCTGATCTCCCTGCTGACCCGCCGGATTACGAAATAGCTTTTGCTTTTGCCTCCAGACTTGCAGTTTTCGATTCAAAAACCTTCCGCTTCGCTCCATCCCTCCCAGCTTCGCTGGGCCCCTCCCATTCACACGGCCATGGGCGGCCATGGGTTTTTGACTCGAAAACTGACGCGTCTGTCAGCAAAAACTTTTGCGGCCGCAAAACAAACTTTCGCCGCGACGACATCGTGAAGGGGACTACGTTGTCGTCGTGGAGCGATTTGGGCCTTTTTTGGCGAAAAACCGGACGCGACGACACTCTGATATCTCTCACATTGTTTTCGCGTCCAAACAACATTTGCTTTTACACAAGGCCTTCCCTCACGGCCTTCGCTAGCGGCTGATGCCGCTTTCAACATTTGCTTTTGCCTCTAGACTTGCAGTTTTCGATTCAAAAACCTTCCGCTTCGCTCCATCCCTCCCAGCTTCGCTGGGCCCCTCCCATTCACACGGCCATGGGCGGCCATGGGTTTTTGACTCGAAAACTGACGCGTCTGTCAGCAAAAGCTTAGTTTTTCAGGGAATAGCCGAAACGGTTGAGGATGGCTTCGCGTTCGGCGGGGTTGGCGACGTCTTTGGACATCGAGAGAATCTCGGCGCGGGGGTAGTCCTTGATCCGGAGGATGATCAGTCCGTCGAGGCTGTAGTTGAACAGCGGATCGACGTTGAAGTTGATGATGCGCGCGTTGACCTTCATGTACTTCTTCACCAGCGTGGGCATGCGGTAGGTGTTGTCGGAGAGCCGCATCAGGAAACGGTCGAACTTCTCGAAATTGTCCATCTTGTGCCGGAGCAAGTCTTTCGGATTGAGCTTCAGATAGTCCGGCTCGAAAGGCGTGGTCGGCTGCGCATAGTGCTCCGGAATCATCGCGCTGTGCTTGTTCTCCAGATAGTACACCATCAGACTCTGGTAGAACTTGGGATAGGAGTTGCTGATACTCACCGGCCCGATGAAATACTCTGCGTTGGGATAGCGCATCAAGCTGTGCATCAACCCTTTGAGCAGGAGCATAAGCGGAAGGGCCTCCTTCTGGTATTCCAGGCTGACGAAAGAGCGGCCCAGCTCGATGGTCTGGCGGAGCGTGGATTCGAACTCCTGGTCGTAAGAGAACAGCGAACTGGTGTAGAAACCTTCCACACCACCGTGCTTCTCGAAGATTTCCTCACCGATGCCGAGGCGATAGCCGCCGGCGATACGCTTGCGCTTGGCATCCCACAGGATCAGATGCTTGTAGTACGGATCGTAGTCGTCCACGTCGATGGCCTGGTTGCTGCCTTCGCCCGTGGCCCGGAACGCTTCTTCGCGCCGGCGCCCCAGCTCGATCATCGCAATGGGAATCTCCGCGTGCTCCGCCAGGTAGCACTGATAGGAAGCCACTTCGAAGAGCATGTTGCCCCCGTTCTTGAGGCGGTCGAACTCCTTGACCACGGCTTTCTTGTCACGCGGAAGGGAGATCGGCGTGACCAGCTCCGGCGGTTTGGTGAGCTCTTCGTTCGGATTGTTGAACTCCACCTCCATGGCGTAGACGCGGCTGCGCAGATAGCCGCCCAGCTTCTCCAGGTCGGCATACTCCGCCAGTTCGTTGGGCATGATGGGCCGGCCGATGCGCATGGGGATGGTCTTGCCCTTCTTGTTGAACAGCTCGTTGGCCAGGTTGAGCGTGCGGAGGATCGGGTGGATGCGTCCCACGAAATGGAACCATTTCGAGTTCTGGGCCTCGAAGTAGATCGGAATCACCGGCACGTTGGCGTTGCGGATGAGCTTGATGACCGACGCGGGCCAGGGAACGTCTTCCACGGAGCGCTTCTTGAGCGAAGTCCGGTTTTTGGGACGCTGGTGCGTGGACACTTCGCCCGCCGGGAACAGGCCGAGGCTGCCGCCGGCGGCCAGGTGCTCCTTAGCCATGCGGATGCCTGTCAGGCTGCTGCGCGCCGAAACCTCGTCGGAGAAGGGATTGACAGCGAAGAACGAGTCCTTCAGCGAAGGGATCATCGTCAGCAGGAAGTTGGCCAGGATCTTGAAGTCCGTACGCATCGTCCCGATG
This sequence comes from Bacteroidales bacterium UBA3290, assembly GCA_002361615.1. GTDB lineage: Bacteria > Bacteroidota > Bacteroidia > Bacteroidales > UBA932 > Cacconaster. Next base: position 73,218 of record DETK01000035.1, on the reverse strand, counting down.
ACGGCGTTGAGTATCATCCCGTCGGCCGAGCCGATGGGGTGGTTCGAAATGGTGATGAACGGTCCGTCCTGGGGAATATAGTTGAACTGGTTGGGCTTCAGGTCGATTTTGATGCCGGCATCCTTCAGGATGTGGGCCGAGAAGTCCGCGCCTTTGTACTGCTTGCAGCGGTCGTTGGCCTTGTTGACCTTGTTGAATCCGAACAGCGCCATGGCCAGCGTCGCCAACAGCCAGCCCACGGGTCCACGCATGTGGATCACTTTCATGATGTCGGATTTATTGATTATCTTTGTCTTGATCTTCTTCATGGAAGGCGCTTACATCAAAAAGCAAAGATAGTATTTTTCGATGAATGTCAGAGAGAAAATAGAATATCTTCCGCACGACCCGGGCGTCTACCGCTACCTCGACGCATCCGGAAAGATCATCTACGTGGGCAAGGCCAAGGACCTGAAACGGCGCGTTTCGCAGTATTTCCGCCCGCCGGAGCAGCTTGACCGCAAGACCCGCGCGCTCGTCGAGCACATCGCCGACCTGACCTACACCGTGGTCGAGACCGAAGAAGACGCCCTCCTGCTCGAGAACAACCTCATCAAGCAGCTCCAGCCCCATTACAACATCCTGCTCAAGGACGACAAGACCTATCCCTGGATCTGCATCCGCAACGAACCCTTCCCCCGCGTGATGCTCACGCGCCGCTACGTACAGGACGGCTCGCTCTACTTCGGCCCCTATGCCTCCGTCCACCATGCGCGCCGCCTGCTTGACCTGATGGGAAGCCTCTGGAAACTACGCATCTGCGCACACGCGCTCACACCCGAGCAGATCGAGGGAGGTAAGTTGCGCTGCTGCCTGAACTACCATCTCGAAAAATGCGCGGGTCCTTGCGAAGGCCTCTTCAGCGCGGAGGAATACCAGGCGCAGATCGAGGAGATCCGCAAGCTGCTCAGCGGCCGCACCCGCGAGCTGATGTACGCCTGCCGGGCAAAGATGCAGGAAGCGGCGGCGGACCTGCGTTTCGAAGAAGCGCAGGAGTGGAAAGAGCGGCTCGCCCTCCTGGAGGCGCATCACGAGCGCGAGAAGTCCGTGGGCCACGGCATTCTCGACATGGAGACCTACAAGCTCTTGAAAGAGAAGACCTTGCCCCGCCGCATCGAGAAGGCGGAAAAGGTCGTGGCGCAGCTCCAGAAAGATCTCGGCATGAGCGTCCCCCCGCGCCACATCGAGTGCTTCGACAACTCCAACATCCAGGGTACGAACCCCGTAGCCTCCTGCGTGGTGTTCCGGGACGGCCTGCCCTGCAAGCGCGACTACCGGCATTTCAACATCAAGACCGTGGTCGGGGCCAATGACTACGCCTCGATGAAGGAAGTGGTCAACCGGCGCTACTCCCGGCTTATGGCCGAAGGAGAGGAATTGCCGCAACTGGTGGTGATCGACGGTGGCAAAGGCCAGTTGGGCTTCGCGCTGGAAGCCCTTATGGAACTCGGTATCTCCGACAAGATCTTTATCGTGGGCCTGGCCAAACGGATGGAAGAAGTCATCGTGCCGGGCGACCCGCTCCCCCTGTTCCTCGACCGCAACTCCTCTTCGCTCCGCGTGCTGATGCAGATCCGCGACGAAGCGCACCGCTTCGGCATCACGCACCACCGCAATCTGCGAAGCAAAGCCCAGACCGTCAGCGCGCTGCGATCGCTTCCGGGCATCGGCGAAGCCACCGAGCAGAAACTGCTCCGTCACTTCAAGAGCCTGAAGAAAATCAAGGAAGCCAGTCTGGAAGAGCTTACGGCCGTGGTTGGTCCTGCGAAGGCCGCGCTAATCCGTTCCATTGAATAAGGCCATAGATGGCGTTGGCCAGGAAGAAGGCGAACATCACCAGCATCAGGGCTGCGTGTTCTTCGCCCCGGATGGTTGCGACCGTCCATTTGATCACCTGCGCCGCATCGAGCACGATCCAGATGTACCACTGCTCTGCAATGGCCTTGACCATCATATACATAGCCAGGATCGAGATGACGGTCGTCGCGGCGTCGAGCCAGGGCTGCGAGTCGCCGATGGCCGGACGCGAGAGGATCCACGCGAAGAGCGGGATCAGGACGGCGGCGGCGATGAGCAGGGCAAAGGCCTGACGGCGCGTCAGGTGCACGGCGTTCACGGCACCGCTCTCCTGGTTCTGGTTCTTCTTCCACTGCGCCCAGCCCACGAACTGCATCGGCAGATAGTAGAGCAGGTAGATGGCAGAGTCGGCGTATAGCTTTGAATGCCAGGCGATATAGACGTAGATGGCATTGTACACGATGCCGAAGGCGTAGTTCCAGATGTTGCCCTTGGCGCAGAGCACCAGGTTGATGATGCCCGTGACGGCCACGATGAAACCGATGGTGTCCCAGCCCTCGCCCAGCAGCGACGAAGCGATGCTGACGGCCGTGGTACCCAGAATTAGGAAATAATCGAAAGCGTTGAGTTTAAGCGCGTTATTCATTCTTTACAGACCGTTGGTCAAGACGAAGCGGAATGTGCCGATCTCGCCCGAGCGGTGCGGATGGGCGTACTGGACACCGAGGTCGAAGTCTCTTCCGATACGGAACAGGCGCGTGGTGATCATCAGGGTCGTACCGTAAGAGAGGTAGTTCTTGGGGCCCAGGTGTGCGATGGCGCCGTCCTTCATCTCGGGATGTTGTTTGTCGAAAGCGTAGTCCACGAAGGGAACCAGCTGGATGCGTTTCAGATAGAAGAAGAAGCCGCCGCTCAGGTCGCCCGCATAGATGGGCAGGGCATACTGGAGCATCACCCGATGGTAGTTCATCAGGATCTCGTCCTTATAACCGTAGGGGCGGCGCACCAGATTGAAGGAAGGGGAATAAAGCACCCCGTTGTCCGGCTGATACTGGTAGCTGTAGCTGAGTTTGAAGCCGTCTTCCTTGCCCATGCCGGGCAGATAGGTCCAGGCATTCAGGCCGAAGACCTGGTTGTAGGCCGGACCGAGGCGGGTCATGCCGTCGAGCTGGAAACCGAAGCCCAGGCGGGGCGTCAGGCGGGCGGCAGGCCGGGTCATCTTGGTGGAGAAACGGAGCGAGCCGGTCAGCAACAGCGTACTTTCCCCGCTGGTCACTTCGTGAAACCTGGGTTCCATATAGGAATACGCGTCGTTGGTCCAGGCAACGCCGATTGAAGGGATCAGCTGGGTTACCCATCCGCCGCGCGAGAAATTGAGGGGGATCGACATTTGCGAATTGACGACCACCGCAGGCTTGTCGAGCGTATCGAGGCGGAAACCGGAGCCGCCATGCGTCGAATGGTACATGGTGGAGCGGGTCCGGTTGCGCTCATTGAAATCGACGGCCACCTGGAAGACCGGATACAGTCCGGCATAGTGCGCGTATAGATGCCCGGCGTGGTGATGGTCGTGATAGGAATAGCCTGCCGTGCCGGCCAACGTGCCCAGCGTGTTTTGTGCGACCAGCGTGGCGCCGGGCGCTACGTACTGGTACCAGTTGCTGAAGTGTTTCCGGTCAAACCCTTCTATGTCGTTCATCAAGCGGTTCACGTTGGCATAGAAAGGGGCCCAGGAGTGGATGTGGATCCCGTGTGCGATCTTGCTGTAGCGGCGGGACTCCAGGCTGTCGATGTGCCGGCGCAGCAGGGAATCCTCCTGCGGCGTGAGCGGCGTGACATAGGCGGATGCCTGTTCGGCATTGCGCTCCGCCACTTCGTTGACATACGGATCGTCGAAGGAATGGACGTTGCGCTGCAGCGAATCCAGCGGAACGGCCACGGGCTGGTAGCCGTGGTGGTCGTACTCGCCGTACAGGAGCGTTCCATCGCCGGTCAGGAGCGGATGTTCGGCGCTGAAGCGTGCGGAAGTGCGGCGCAAGAGCCTGTCTTCCTGCGGTTCATAGGTATAGACATTGCTCAGGCCGTCGAGGTCCGACACGAAATAGAGAAGGCTGTCGCCCGCGGCGCGCAGGTCGCGGATCATCCGCGATTGCGGCGCGACGACGCGGTGCCAGGTTCCGTCATAGCGGAACAGGCCCATTCCCTCGGTCGTGACGACGGAGGCGTAGAGATCTTCCCTGAGCTGGGCGATGCCTGTGACCTGCCCTTTCTCCGGCGCGGCGATGCTGCTGAGCAGCTGCCCGTTACGGTCGAGCTTCACGATGTTCGATCCGCCTTCGGTCTTGTATTCGGCAGCCAGGATCGCGGCACCGTCAGCCGTAGGAACAGGATTCAGGTAGCGCGTATGGCGCGTAAGGGTTTCGAAGCGGTTCGCATCGGCGTCGTAACGGCGGATGACCGACCAGCTGCGATGCTCCCAGCGCGGGTCGGGCACGACTTCGGAGAAGATAAAGGAGTGGTCGCTGTCGGGCACCAGGGTACTCGTCGTATTGGAAAGCGGCCGGCGGAAGCGCCGGTTTCCGAGCGAGTCGATGCTGATGATGCGCCGCTCGAACTGCATCCCGGTCATCGTGGCGAAAGTCTTGTCGCCCAGAGGGATCGGATTGGAGATTTCGGTATAGACGGCATCGCGGCGCCTGAGCAGCGGGGTGTACGGCGTATAGGGAGCGCGGAGCTTGTATTCCCACTCCCACAGTTCGGTGTTGCGGGCGATGGCAGCGCGCCAGTTCTTGCGGACCGTCATGCCGGTGGCGTGGCGATAGGCCCGGTGCGACACGCTGAAGATGCGCCAGAACTCCTTCACCTGGGTCTCCATGATGTCGCCGGCGGCGAAATAATTGCCGGAATTGTCGCGGAACGTACTGGAAATCAGATAGCCGAACGGATACTTGCCGGGCGAGTACTTGCGGAACGAGCCATAGCGCCAAGCATCATAGACACGGAAATCCCCGGCCAGGAAGGCTGCTCGGAAGAACTTCACGAATTCAGGGTCGCGGCCGCGGCCGGAAGGCGTCATGTCGGTCTCGTTCTGCACGGCATCCCCCTCCATCAAGGTCTGGGTAGGATAGAGACCGATGCCCACGGCGCTGCCCTGCTCACCGGCAAGGATATTCAGGAAGTGATAGAAACCCTTGGTATAGTGCGCCATCTGGCCGATGTGGCGGCCTTCGTGCACGGCCAGCTGCATCTCCCAGTTGAGGGCGTAGAGCGGATCGCCGGGCGGCGTGGTATAGAGTTCGAGCCGCTTGGGCGCCCAGACTACCATGCCGTTGCTGTACAGGTCGTAAGGCTGCAGGACGATCGGCATGTGGGGCGTATCGATGTGCAGACCGGTAAGGGTGGCGGTGCGGGTCTTTTCGAAGGAATACAGGTATTCCCGGGCGAGCGAGTCGAGTCCGTCGGGGAAGACGATGTCGAAATGGTCGCCACTGATCTTGTTCCAGCGCGTGGAGGCCGGCGCACTGCCGGTCATGTAGTACTGGGCCTCCGCAGGGAGGACGCCGAGCAGGAACAATCCGAGAAATATGGCAAACAGTCTGCGCATTGGGACTGCAAAGATACACAAAATCCATACCTTACGCGTAAAATCGCTATCTTTGTCCAAATTGTCGGGAAGATGGATGCCGTTATCACCTTCGTGGACGGGAGCGATCCCCTCTGGCAGCAGGACTATCGGGCCGCCGCAGGCCGGCAGGCCCTGGCCAAGCGCTACCGCGACTGGGGCACGCTGCCCTATCTGCTGCGTGGCATCGAGCGGCACATGCCTTTTATCGACAAAGTCTATCTGGTCGTGTCGCGAGAGAGCCAGGTCCCGGCCTGGGCCGAAACCTCGCAGCTGAAAGTGGTGTATCACAGCGACATCCTGCCGGCGCAATGTCTGCCGACTTTCAACAGCTGCACCATCGAGCTCTTCCTGCACCGCATCCCCGGTCTGGCGGAGCAGTTTCTCTATTTCAACGACGATCTGTTTCCGGTAAAAGATGCTGTCGCGCAAGATTTCTTCCCGGGCGGAAAAGCGGCGACGGGCTTTTCGCACCATCTTTTCGCACCCGGCATCTACAAGCGCCAGACCCGGAACGCGGACCATCTGGCCCGCAAGGCCCTCGGCCTGAAGGTTCCGCCGGGGTTCCTGCGGCCGCAGCACTCGGTCATGCCGATGCTGCGCAGCGCCAGCGCCACCGCTTTCCGGAAAGTGGAAGCGGAACTCATGACCTCGCTGACGCCGCTCCGCGACGCCAGGAATTGCAATCAGTACCTCTTCCCGGACTACCAGCTGCTGAGCGGCTGCGGCCGCGCGCGGCGGCTCTCCAACCAGCATCTCTCGCTCGCAACCGTCTCGCCGCAGCGCCTGGCCGCAGCCATCCGCTCACCCCGCGAGAAAATACTGTGTATCAACGATGTGGAAATGAGCCCGGCGCGTTTTGAAGCGCTCCGCGACGCCATGCTGATGGCCTTTGCGGCCCATTTCCCCGACAAATCCCGATTTGAACGATGAACGACGAACAATACATGCAGGAGGCGCTGCGTGAAGCGCGGGCCGCCGGAGCGGAAGGCGAAGTGCCCATCGGCGGCATCGTGGTCTGCGGCGGCCGCATCATCGCCCGCGCCCACAATCTCACGGAAAGGCTCACCGATCCGACCGCCCACGCCGAGATGCAGCTCATCGGCATGGCCGCCGACTATCTGGGCGGCAAATACCTCAACGACTGCACGCTCTACGTAACGGTGGAACCCTGCCCGATGTGTGCCGCCGCCCTCGCCTGGGCCCAGCTCGGCCGCCTGGTCTACGGCGCCCCCGATCCCAAACGCGGCTACACCCTCTTCACCCCCTCCCTCCTCCACCCCCGCACCCAAGTCACCGCCGGCCCCCTCTCCCCCGCCTGCAGCCAACTCATAACCGACTTCTTCAAAAACCAACGCTGAAAAAGCTTTCCGAAGTCCAACGAGATAGGAGCTAGGCGATGCTGGGCCAAAGATTTTGGACGCGAAAACAATGTGAGAGGCGTCAGATTGTCGTCGCGGCCTGTTTTTCGCCAAAAACGGCCTAAATCGTTCCACGACGTCAACGTAGCGCCCTTCACAACGTCGTCGCGGCAAAACTAATCTGCTCTACTGGGACGCTGCCTAGAGCTAGCTGCTGTTGTTAATCGTTGGATTTGCTTTTGCAGGAAGGCGAGTCAACTATCGAGTCAAAAACCCATGGCCGCCCGCGCCTTCAGGCGCTAGTGGAGGCCGTGAGGGCAAGGCTCGTGGATTAGAAGGCCGTAGCGGCGGGGTTTGGGGCAGCGCCCCAGTAACTCAGACACGGGAGGGGCCCAGCGAAGCTGGGAGGGATGGAGCGAAGCGGAAGGTTTTTGACCGATAGTTGCGAGACTTCAGGCAAAAGCATCTCCTACTACGGCACAGGATCATATCCGGAGCCGCCCCAGGGGGCGCAGCGGAGGATGCGTTTGAGGGCGAGCCAGGAGCCGCGGAGGAGGCCGTGCTTGCGGAGGGCTTCGAGGGCGTAGTTGGAGCAGGTGGGCGTGTAGCGGCACTGCCGGCCCATGTAGGGCGACAGGAAGATCTGGTAGAGCCGGATCAGCTTAACGGGAAGCCATATCGTCCAGGATCTCCAGGAGGCTTTTTTCGATGCGTCCATAGTCTTCTTCCTGCTTGCCCACGTAATAGATGAAAACGTCGTATGACTTGTCGCCGAGACGGGACCGGTTCAGGCGGTAGGCCTCGCGCACCCTGCGTTTGAGCAGGTTGCGCCAGACGGCCCGCTTGAAATTGCGTTTGGGTACCGATACGCCGAAATCCCCCGTGCCCGCCTGAAAGTGGACTTTCAACGGATACCGGAACAACACTTGTCCCGTTTTCAGCAGCTGGAGGATCTGCCGCTCATTCATTCCTGTTCGCGGCCCGATTCGAGATAGTTGCTCAGCGCCTCGGCGATCGAGGGAGCGTTCGGCGTGGGCGCCTTGATGTCGACCTTCAGGCCGGCTTCTTCCATCGCCTTGGCTGTGGAAGGACCGAAAGTGGCGAAGACCAGGTCTTTCTGCTCGAAGTCCGGATAGGCTTCCTGCAGCGATTTCACGTCGGACGGGCTGTAGAAGGCCACAACCTGGTAGTCGTGCGGATTGAGGCCGCTCAGGTCGTTGCTGACCGTGCGGACGAAGACCGCGCTGCCGTGCTTGAGCTTCTCCTTGGTGAAGAGCTTGTGGACTTCGGGCTTGAGGTTGTCGGTGCAGGCGATCAGGAAATGTTCGCCCTTGTGCTTGGTACCGATGGCCTGGACCATCGAGGCGACGGTGCCGGTGCCGAAGAAGATCTTCCGCTTGCGATAGACGATGTATTTCTGAAGATAGACGGCGATGGCCTCGCTCTGGCAGAAATATTTCATGGTCTCGGGCACGCTCACGCGCGTCTGCTCGCAGATATGGAAGAAGGAATCGATGGCCAGACGTGATGTAAACACAATGGCCGTATAGTCGAGGATGGTCACCCGCTGGGCGACGAAATCACGGACGGACACGCCTTCCACCCGGAAGAACGGGCGAAAATCGATGGTCAAACCCCACTTGGAAATCAGTTCAGTGTAGGGAGAGGCACCCGAAGGTTCGGGCTGCGAGATGAGAACACGTTTAATTTCCATTGATCAAGATGTTAACTACCACACAAATCGGTAAAAATTCAAGGCTGCAAAGATACAAAACCCAGTAGAAAACAGAAAATCCTGTTGATAAAATGATGGAATTCCCCCGGCGCACGTAAAAGAAGGCGCATACGGCGACCATCAGGCCCAGCCAGCCCCAGAGCAGCCAGCGCGGCGCGTCAGGCGCCAGCCAGACCGCCAGGGCAGCCAGTATCGAAGCGAGCAGGCCCAGCACGGAAAGGGCCAGGCCCGTGCGCTCCAAAGCACGAAAAGCACCCATCCGGGAAGAAAGCCAGCCCACGAGCAGGAAGACCAGCTTGCGCAGCAGCACCAGGCCGAGAAGCGCCACGAGGGTCCAGGCAAAGTCCAGCGAACTGAGCCCCGTCATGCAGAGGGTCAGCGCGTAGAAGGGCTGCAGGAGAAAGAAGATGATCCGCACGGAAGCGCAGACATAGTTGTTGCCCAGCATCTCCTGGGTGCTGTGCAGGCTGTGGAAACAGGCCGCAGAGCCCTTCAGGGCCGATAGCAGCCGGTTGTAGCACAGAAGCAGGGCCAAGGCGTCCGCCAGCAGAAACGCCAGCACATAAGGATCGGGTAATACTCTCACGTCAATTCCCCCTCTTGGCCTGATGCCCCAGATCGGCGAGCAGCGCGACGACCTTGTCGCGCACGTCGCCCTGCAGCAGGATCTCCCCATCGGATACGGAGCCGCCGACGCCCAGGCGCGTCTTGAGCTGCTTGCCCAGCGCCTCGAGTCCGGCATCCTCCCCGACGAAGCCGGAGACCAGCGTCACCTGCTTGCCGGCGCGGCGGCGACGGTCGATCGTCACCACGAAGCGCTGCTTCCGGAACCGGGGCGCAGCGGCCTCCGGCTGCGGTTCCGCAGGTAAAGTCGAAAGTTCGTCGGCGAACTTGTCCTTGAGCAGGTCTTTCCAGTCTTGTGGCATCGTCCTTGCAAATTTTTCGCAAAGTTAGTGATAAAACCTTTATCTTTGTTGTTTACACGAAAAACCTCGCTACATGGATAAGAAACAGTTCACCCGGATCAACCGCATTATCTCGCTCTGCGTGGCCGTGCTCGCGTCGGCGGTTTACCTGCTGACCATCGAGCCCACCACCAGCTTCTGGGACTGCGGCGAGTTCATCGCATCTTCTTATAAACTGGAAGTCGGCCACGCCCCCGGCAACATGGTCTTCAACCTGTTCGCCCGCATCTTCACGATCTTCTCGGGAGCGGCGAACGCGGCCGTCGCGGTCAATGTGATGAGCGCCCTCTGCTCCGGCCTGACCATCTTCTTCCTCTACCTGACCATCGTCTGCTTCGGATGCCGGCTCCAGGAAAAGCGGGGCCGCGCGCTGACCAAGGCCAGCGCTTTCGCCCTCTTCGGGGCAGGCATCGTGGGTGCCTTCGCCTACTGCTTCTCCGACACGTTCTGGTTCTCCGCCGTGGAAGGTGAGGTCTATGCGATGTCCTCGCTCTTCACCGCCGTCGTCTTCTGGGCGGCCCTCAAGTGGGAGGAGCAGGCCGGACAGCCGTATGCCAACCGCTGGCTGGTCCTGATCTGCTTCCTGATGGGTCTGTCGATCGGCGTGCACCTGCTCAACCTGCTGACCATCCCGGCCATCGTGTTCCTGATCTACTACAAGAAGCACCAGCAGCCCGTCTCGTTCTGGCGTGCCCTTCTCGTGCTGGCCGTCTCGGGTGTCATCCTGGCCCTCATCCTGTTCATCATCATCCCGTATCTGCCGCGGATGGCCGCTGTCGTCGACCGGATCTTCGTCAACGGCTTCGGGGCGAAATTCAACATCGGCGCCGCCGTCTTCATGGTGCTGTTCCTGGCCGCCTGCTTCCTGCTGCTGTACGTCTTCCGCAAGAAAGACAAGGCCCTGGCGCACACCATCACCCTGATGGTCACCTCCATCATCATCGGCTACTCGCTCTTCACCGTGACCCTGATCCGCTCGAGCGCCGGCACGCCGATGAACGAATACCAGCCCGACAACCCTTATTCCCTGATCCGCTACCTGGGCCGCGAGCAGTACGGCTCCAACCCCATCATCTACGGACAGACCTTCAACTCGCCTTACGAAATCAAGGAGATACCCTACTGGACCCCGCTCGACGGCAAGTACTACCACGCCATCAACATCGACGCCACCTATCCGGCCGGCACCAAGATGCTCTTCCCGCGTATGTGGAACGGCTTCGACGACCGTTACAAGGAGTTCTACAAGCAGCGCTACATCTCCAGGTACAACACCCGCCGCGTCTCGCTCTACGGCCGCAGCACCACCTTCCAGATGCCCACGATGGCCGACAACCTGAAGTACTTCTTCGACTACCAGGTCAACCACATGTACGTGCGCTACTTCCTGTGGAACTTCGTCGGCCGCCAGAACGACCTGCACGCCGACACGCCCGGCGACCTGACGCGCGGCAACTGGGAAAGCGGTATCACGTTCCTCGACCAGATCCGCCTCGGCGACCAGAGCGACGCACCCGACTATCTGGCCCACAACCGCGGCAAGAACCACTACTTCTTCCTGCCCCTGATCCTCGGCCTGATCGGCTTCTTCTTCCAGCTGCGGCACGACCCGCGCAACAGCTGGGTCACCGGCCTGCTCTTCCTGCTCACCGGCCTGGCCATCGTGGTGTATCTGAATCAGACGCCTTTCCAGGTCCGCGAGCGTGACTACGCCTATGCGGGCTCATTCTACGTCTTCACGATCTGGATCGGTCTGGGCGTGCTGGCACTGCAGAACTGGTTCGAGAAGCTCACCAAGAAGCAGGACGGAATGCCCGCCGCCGCAGTGGCCGTGGCCCTGGGCCTGGTCGTACCCGTGCTCATGGGCTGCCAGAACTGGGACGACCACGACCGCAGCGGCCGCTACACGGCCCGCGACATGGCCTACAACCACCTGATGAGCTGCGATCCCAACGCCCTGCTCGTGACCCACGGCGACAACGACACCTTCCCGCTCTGGTACGCCCAGGAAGTGGAAGGCATCCGCACCGACGTGCGCATCGTCAACTCCTCGCTGCTGGGCACGGACTGGTACATCGACCAGATGAAGTGCCGCTTCTACGATTCCGACCCGGTGAACATCTCCATCCCGCGCAAGCAATACCTCTACGGTACCAACGACTATACGCCCGTGATCGACGTGGTCGACCACCCCGTGCTGGCCTCCGAAGCCATCGGCGTGTTCAAGGATGAGCGCTTTACCCGGGAAGGTCAGGACTTTGTGCCCGGCCATAAGCTGCTGGTCCCCGTCGACAAAGACAACGCCATCGCCGCGGGCATCGTGCCCGAGAGCAAACGCGACAGCCTGGTGGACTACCTCATCCTGGACATCAGCGGCAACAACATCTCGAAGTTCGACCTGATCATGCTCGACATCCTGGCCAACTACGACTGGAAGCGGCCGATCTATTTCGTCTCGCGCGGCGAGACCAAGCTCGGTCTTGAGCCCTGGCTGCAGTTCGACGGCTTCGTCTACAAACTCGTCCCGTTCCTCAACGACTACTCCGACCGGGAGGCCACCCTCGACGCAGACGCCCTCTACGAGAAGCTGATGCACACCTATCGCTTGGAATCGCTGGCCGACACGAACGTCCATTGGGACTACCAGAACGTCTTCACCTTCACCGCCGTGGTGCCGGTGCGCGACATCTTCGCCACCACGGCAACCGCGCTGCTTGAGCGCGGCGAGAAAGAGAAAGCCGAAGAGGTGCTCGACAAGTGCGTCGCCATCATGCCCGCCGAGAACTTCCCTTACAACATATCGCTGTTCCGTTCCCTCAACGAATGGTCGCTCATCGCCATCATCGAAGACTACTTCCGCCTGGGCAAGCCCGAGAAGGCCCTCGCCGTCGGCGACCGCCTGGCCGATGAGACCCTGCAGTCGCTCATCTATTACTCGACCCCGATCGGCCCGGGCGACGACGACATCCTCAGCAAGAAACTCGCCGACGACGCGGCCACGATCTATCTCTATCTGGTGAAGATCTACAACACCTTCGGCCAGAAAGAGGCGGCCGAAGCGCTGGAAAACAAGCTGAAGAACGCGTAACGCGCGGCTACTTGACGATATGGACTTCCTCGGTGATGACTTTCACCGAGGATTCTTTTTTCCGGGCCTTGGCGAGCGACAGCGGCGCGCCGCCGTCGAAGGCGATGACGAAGGCCGAGGGGAAGCCGGCGCGCCGCACCGCACCCAGCGCCTGCTCGGCTTCGGCATAACTGCGGAACAGCCCCGCCGCATACAGGCTCTTGCCCGAGCGCTGGGCGTGCACATACACCGGACTAACCCCTTTGAGCTGGCTGACTTTCACTTTGTTCGACGAGACGAACAGCTGGATCTGGTAGACCAGGCCGGACGGCAGCCTGTTGTCCGGGGCGAAAGCACCCTCCTTTCCCACGCGCAGGGTATAATCGAAGGTATCCTCCGGTTCCTCGAAGGAGAGGGCGGGCACGCGACCGGGAAGGGCCTTAGAAAGGATGAGGCCGCTTTCGGGCTCCGTGACCGCAAGGGTCGACAACTTCGCAGCCTCATCCGGCGTGACGGCAGCATAGACCGGCGTCTCCTGCCGGAGCACATAGATTACCACGCTGTCCTTGCTGCAGGCGCGGTTCGACACAAGGAGGCTGTAGCGCCCGTCCGGCGTGTCGCAGAACAGCAGGTCGTCGCCCGGAGAATTGAAGGGAAGGCCCAGGTTCCGCACCTTGCCCCAGGTCTTGTGCCTTGCGTCCCAGGATGCTTCGTAAAGATCGTAGCCGCCCATGCCGAAAAGGCCGTCCGAGGCGAAATAGATCCGCTTTCCATCGGGCGAGAGCATGGGGAAGATCTCATTGCCGGGAGATACGGCCGCTTCGCAGAGCGGCGCGGGAGCGCTCCACGTCGTTTCGAGCAGTTCGCTCCACACGATGTCGGAATTGCCGTCGGCAGCAGGACGCGACAGGTACAGCCGCGTCGTGCGAGCCGGGTACCAGTTGGCATCCGTACCCCAGCGGCCCTCTTTCAGGAGACTGAGCCAGAGATGGAAATCTTTCCGCGGGACGCGCTGCTGCGCTACGACGGCCGGGCGGACAGCCCGTCCGGAGAGCACCTTGCGGTTTTCGGCCTCGACGGCCTTTCGGACGGCCGGAAGCTCGTCCTGCGCCAGAAGCGCGGCGGCCGAAAACAGGAGGGCCGCGGCGGTCAGAAGGAAGTGTTTCATCCGGTATGAACAAATTTTTCAACAACAAATTTAGGCAAAACCTTCTTATATTGAGAAAAAAGTGTAATTTTGCAGGCTACTTTCGAGTAAAAGCGATTACGATAATTTAATCAAAAATAACTCTTTATGCAAAGCAAAGGTGCCATCACATTCGTGGCCATTCTCATCGGCCTTGCCTGTGTGTTCCAGCTGTCTTTCACGGCTGCGACCGCGATTCAGGAAAGAAAGGCCGCCAAGGCTGCCCGCCAGGTTGTGGAAGAGGTGCAGCAGAGTCCTTCGTTTGCAGAGGTTTCCGAGCTCAACCGCGCGTTCTATCTCGACTCCGTGAGCACGGCTGCCAACAAGCAGTACCTCGATTCGATCGCAAACAAAAAGGTTTATTTCAATTACACGTACAAGAACGTCAAGGAGAAGGAACTCAATCTCGGTCTTGACCTGAAGGGCGGTATGAACATCGTCCTGCAGCTCGACCTGGCCGAACTCGTCCGTTCCTGCGCCCGTGAGAAGACGACGGAAGAATTCAACAAGGCCATGGCCCTCGCCGCCGAGCGTGCCGACCAGACCCACGAAGACTTCATCACCCTCTTCGCCGAGGCTTGGGAAGAAGTGGCTCCCGGCAAGCGCCTGTCCTTCGACATCGACCTCGACAAACTCAGCGGCGATGTGAAGAACAAGTCCCGGGCTACCAACGAGGAGATTATCTCCCTCCTCAAGGAAGAGGCCAAGAGCGCCATCGACAACTCCTACCAGGTCGTCGAGCGCCGTGTCAACCAGTTCGGTGTGGCACAGCCCAATATCCAGAAAGTGGCCGGTACCGGCCGCATCCTGGTCGAGCTTCCGGGCGTGAAGGAGCCTGAGCGCGTGCGCAAGCTCCTCCAGGGTACCGCTTCGCTCGAATTCTGGGAGACCTACAACTCCCAGGAACTCCAGCCCTATCTGCAGGAGCTCAACGAAACGGTCCGCCAGCAGATCGAAGCCCTCGAATCCACGAAGGCCGACGCTCAGGACAACGTGGCTGAAAAGCCCGCCGACAAGACGGACAACAGCCTCGAGGCCCAGCTGACCGGCGACGACCAGCTTACCGCTTCGCAGGAAGCCGTGATGAAAGCCAATCCGCTCTTCAGCCGTCTCCAGATGCTTGGCGGCAACTCCGCCCTCCTGGGTATCGCCCACTACCGCGACACCGCCCAGATCAACACCTGGCTGGCTGAGAACCGCTCCCTCTTCCCGGGCGACTTCGTCCCGGCCTGGAGCTTCAAGGCATTCGAGAGCGAAGGCGTCACCCCCGACACCTATTTTGAACTGGTGGCCCTCAAGAGCCATGTCGGCAAGGGTCCGGCCCTCGACGGCAAGTACATTTCCTCGGCCGTGGTCAACTACAACCAGATGACCGGCGCTCCGGAAGTCAGCATGTCGATGAACAGCAAGGGTGCCATCGAGTGGGAGAACATCACCGGCGAGAATGTCGGACGCCAGATCGCCATCGTGATGGACGGTCAGGTGTACTCCTACCCGAACGTCCAGAACAAGATCAGCGGCGGCAACTCCTCGATCTCGGGTCACTTCACCCAGACCGACGCCGACGACCTTGCCAACGTGCTCAAGAGCGGTAAGCTCTCCACCCCCGCCCGCATCGTGCAGGAGCAGGTGGTCGGCCCGTCCCTGGGTAGCGCTTCCATCAAGGCCGGTATGATCTCGTTCATCATCGCCTTCCTCCTGGTGCTGATCTACATGGTGATCTTCTACCGCAAGGCCGGTGTGGCCGCCGACATCGCACTGCTCTGCAACGTGCTCTTCCTGTTCGGCGCCCTGGCTTCGTTCGGTACGGTGTTCACCCTCTCGGGTATCGCAGGTCTCGTGTTGACCATGGGTATGGCAGTTGACGCCAACGTGATCATCTACGAGCGCGTCAAGGAAGAACTCAACGCCGGCAAGGCCCTCCGCCTGGCCATCAGCGACGGTTACAAGAACGCCTACTCGGCCATCCTCGACGGCCAGATCACCACGATCCTGACCGGTATCATCCTCTACATCTTCGGCAGCGGCACCATCCGCGGCTTCGCCGCCGTGCTGGTCATCGGTATCGTCACCTCCGTGCTGACCTCGATCTTCATCACGCGTCTGATCTTCGAATCCCGCCTCAAACGCGGCAAGGACATCACCTTCGCCTCCGACTGGTCGAGCCGTTTCCTGAAGAACACGCACATCGACTTCCTCGGCAAGCGCAAGATGACCTACCTGATCTCCGGCATCGTCTGCCTGATCTGCCTCGTGTTCATGTTCACCAAGGGCTTCACCCTCGGTGTGGACTTCAGCGGCGGCCGTACCTACACCGTCCGTTTCGACCAGCAGGTCACGCCGGAGCAGGTCCGTGCAGCCCTCTACGACGAGTTCCAGGAGTCCTCTGAGGTCAAGCAGTTCGGTGGCGCCTCCCAGATGCGTATCACCACCAAGTACATGGTGGGCGACAAATCATCCGAGACCGACCGCCTCATCGAGAGCAAGCTCTACAACGCCCTCAAGGGCTTCTACGCCAATGAGCTGACCCTCGAAGGCTTCACCTCCACGCTCGAGAACCCGAACGGTATCGTGAGCAGTGACCGCGTGGACGCCTCCATCGCCAGTGAGATGAAACGCGACGCCATCATCGCCGTGGTCCTCGCCCTGATCGTGATCTTCGGCTACATCGCCTTCCGCTTCAAGAACTGGACGTGGGGTATCGGCGGCGTGAGCTCGCTGGTCCACAACTCGATCATCGTCATCGGCTTCTACTCGATCTTCAGCGGCATCCTGCCGTTCACGCTCGACGTCGACCAGACCTTCATCGCTGCGGTGCTGACCATCATCGGTTACTCCATCAACGACAACGTGGTTATCTTCGACCGTATCCGTGAGTACCGCACCCTGTTCCCGAAACGCCCGCTCGAGCAGAACATCAACGAGGCCCTCAACGCGACCCTCTCGCGTACCATCAACACCTCGGTGAGTACCCTCCTCGTGCTGATCGCCATCGCCATCTTCGGCGGCGAAAGCATCCGCGGCTTCTCGGTCTCCCTCGCCCTCGGCGTGATCGTCGGTACCTACGCTTCGATCTTCATCGGCACCCCGATCATGTACGACCTCAACCGTCGCAAGATCGCCAAGGCTGAAAAGGCAGCGAAGTAAGCAACGACTTTGTTCAAAGATTAAGAGCGACTCAAACGGGCCGCTCTTTTTCTTTTGCTTGAAGTCGAGTCAGCTTTTGTTTCAAAAACCCATAGACATCTGTGTCTACTGGGGCGCTGCCCCACCCGAGCCGTAGACGAGAGCACGACCCTTGGGAGTAAACCCTGCCGCTACGGCCTGCTATCACACCGGCTCTCACAATGGCCTCCGCTAGCAGCTGATGCCGCTTTATAGCGGAAGGTTTTTGAATCAAAAGCTGCGAGACTGAAAAGCAAAAAGAAAAAGAAGAGGGTTCTGACATAATTATCATAAAATTGCTAAATTTGGACCTATTATGCGCCAGTATTTAGATCTGTTAAAGTATATCGAGGCCAACGGTACTGTGAAGGGGGACCGGACGGGGACTGGAACGACGAGCGTGTTCGGGTACCAGATGAGGTTCAACCTGGCCGACGGGTTTCCGCTGCTGACGACCAAGAAGGTCCATCTCAAGTCGATCATTTATGAACTGCTCTGGTTCATCGCCGGAGATACGAATATCAAATACCTGAAAGACCACGGCGTGTCGATCTGGGACGAGTGGGCCGACGAGAACGGCGAGCTGGGGCCTGTGTATGGGCACCAGTGGCGGTCGTGGCCGGCCCCGGATGGTCGCAAGATCGACCAGTTGTCGCAGGTAGTCGAGATGATCAAGAAGAATCCCGACAGCCGGCGGCTCATTGTCTCGGCCTGGAATCCGGCCGAGGTCGACAAGATGGCGTTGCCGCCGTGCCATTCGCTGTTCCAGTTCTATGTGGCGGACGGACGGCTCAGCTGCCAGCTTTACCAGCGCAGTGCCGACGTTTTCCTGGGCGTGCCGTTCAACATCGCTTCCTATGCCCTGCTCACAATGATGGTGGCGCAGGTCTGCGGCTTGACGCCGGGCGATTTCGTCCATACCTTCGGCGACGTCCACATCTATTCCAACCACCACGAGCAGGTGGCGCTGCAACTCTCGCGTGAGCCGCGGCCCCTGCCGACCATGACACTCAATCCCGAGAGGAAGAACCTCTGCGATTTCGTATACGAAGATTTCACCCTGACCGGTTACGACCCGTGGCCGGCCATCAAAGCCCCCGTTGCCGTATGAGAGACAACATCAGCCTGATCGGCGCAGCCGCCGAAAATAATGCCATCGGCTATCGCGGCCTGATTCCCTGGCATATCCGCGAAGATTTCCAGTATTTCAAACGCATCACCATGGGCCACCCCGTCATCATGGGCCTGGCGACCTGGCGCTCGTTTGGCGGCAAGCCACTGCCCGGCCGCCGCAATCTGGTGGTCACCGACCAGCCGCCGACCGAAGCCGACCTGGCTTCCGGCGCCGAGTTCTTCTCTTCGCCCGACGATGCCCTCGCCGCCGCAGCCGGCGCCCGCGAGATCTTCATCATCGGCGGCGGCATGATGTACCGCCAGATGATCTCCCGTGCTGACCGGGTCTATGTCACCCGCATCCATACGGTCATCGAGCCGGCCGACGCCTTCTTCCCCGAAATCGACCCGGCGCTCTGGCAGGAAACCCTGCGCAGCATCCGTTATCACGACGACGCCTCCGGTTACGACTATACCTTCCTGCTGTATGAAAGACGCAAGTAGCTCCCATCAAACGGGCCAGCGCGACTCGTTCGGTAGCTCGTTCGGTGTGTTGGTAGCCCTGGCCGGCTCCGCCGTGGGCCTGGGCAATCTCTGGCGCTTCCCGTATCTGGTAGGAGAGAACGGAGGTGCAGCCTTCATCATCATCTACCTCGGCTTCGTCTGTCTGCTGGGCATCCCCGTCCTGCTGTCGGAGTTCATCATCGGCCGCCGCAGCCAGGCCAACGCGCGCGGCGCATTCCTGCACCTGGCTCCTGGCAGCCGCTGGACGATAACCGGCACGATTGCCGTGATCTGCTGCACCTTGCTCCTGTCCTTCTACTCGGTCGTCGGCGGCTGGGGCGTAGAGTATTTCATCAGGGCCGTCTGCTTCGACTTCACCCGGGGCGGCGAAGCAGCCCTTTCCGAGATGTTTTCCACCTTCACGGTCTCACCGTGGAAACCGCTGGTCTGCCATACGGTATTCCTGCTGGCCACGGCACTGATCGTGATTTCGGGCATCCAGAACGGCATCGAGAAATTTTCGAAGATCATGATGCCGTTGCTCTTCGTCATCATGATCGGCCTCGCCATCCGCTCCCTGACCCTTCCGGGCGCACAGGCAGGCATCGACTACCTCTTCAAGCCCGACTGGTCGGAAGTCTCGACCGGCACCTTCCTGGCAGCGCTGGGACAGGCTTTCTTCTCCCTCTCACTGGGAAGCGGCATGGTCATCACCTATGGCTCATACGTGTCCAAGAAAGCCAATATCACAAGATTGGGTATTGAAACAGCTGTTGCCGACACGCTTTTCGCCCTAATCGCCGGCTGCGCCATCATGCCCGCCGTCTTCGCCTTCGGCATCAGCCCCGGCGAAGGCCCCGGCCTGGTATTCATCACGCTGCCGCACATCTTCAGCAACCTCCCGCTGGGTGGTGTCATCGCCATCTTCTTCTTCCTGGCCCTGCTGCTGGCCGCCCTGACTTCGTCGATCTCCGTCCTGGAAGTGGTCGTCGCCTTCTGCATGGAGGAATTCCACATGAAGCGAAAGACGGCGGTCCTCATCGTCTTCTCCGTCATCTGGGCGCTGGGCTGTCTGTGTTCGCTCTCACTGGGTATCCTGGACCACTGGAAAGTCTTTGGCAAGACGATCTTCGACCTGTTCGACTATCTGACCGCCAACGTGCTGATGCTCATCGGCGGCCTCCTGGTCGTGGTCTTCGTCGGCTGGAAACTCGGCCGCAAGGTCATCCACGACGAACTGACCAACGGCGGCAAACTACACATCCCCGCCGCCTTCATCGACACCTACGCCTTCCTGGTCCGCTTCGTCGCCCCCGCCGCCCTCCTGACGATCATGCTGTTCCAGTATCTGTCGTAACCAACTCCTGTCGACTCCGTCATCCCCGGCTTGGCCGGGGATCTGACATCCGGCCGCGCTCCGATTGCTCTAGTGGTCAGTCGGACTCAGCTGGTACCGGTCATAGGCCGCGCTCCGATCGCTCTGGTGGTCAGTCGGACTCAGCTGGTACCGATCATAGGCCGCACTCCGATTGCTCTGGAGATCAGTCGGACTCAGCTGGTACCGATCATAGGCCGCGCTCCGATCGCTCTGGTGGTCAGTCGGACTCAGCTGGTACCGATTATCGGCCGCGCTCCGATCGCTCTGGTGGTCAGTCGGACTCAACTGGTACCGATCATAGGCCGCGCTCCGATTGCTCTGGTGGTCAGTCGGACTCAGCTGGTACCGATCATAGGCCGCGCTCCGATTGCTCTGGTGGTCAGTCGGACTCAGCTGGTATCGATCATAGGCCGCGCTCCGATCGCTCTGGTGGTCAGTCGGACTCAGCTGGTACCGATCATAGGCCGCGCTCCGATTGCTCTGGTTTTCGTTCCGGACGGCATTATTCTGCCGTCCAGCCCGAAAACCACCCGCGACTCCACCCCCTCCGGCCGCAGTTTATGATCCATTCGCCACCTCCGTACGTCAATCCAGGGCTCGTCTATGACCGTCATTCGTTTCCCTTGATTGCGGCTCTCGCTTCGCTCGTGTTCTGATTTGACACAGGCGGGAATCTGACCCTATGGAGACTAATATTTTGATTTACAGCCAACTGCTACAATTAGCCCCCCTTTAACCGGAAGGGGCAATTTCTTATATTTTACTGATTTATAGCTAGTTAATCTCCAGCTTTGAAAATGATTGACAGATGGTCGGAGAGGTCGCCATTGAATCAGCACGGCCTCCCCTTGTTTTGTAACCATCGCGCGGCAAACATTTAGGTAAAGACCTGATTCTCAGCGCATAGTTTTTACACAAGACGCTCAGTCCCACGTCCGGGTAGCTAACTGCGCGGATGGCCGAGAAGGTATGCATTGATTATTAGCGACTTATCAAATAACCCGCCGCGCGATGGTTGCAAAACAAGGGACATCGCCAATTCTAAGCACCACAGCGTTGTCAAAGCATGCTTCCCTTCATCATTCGTGGCACTTATCGTTCTGACAGTTAGTTATTATCCAACAATCGTGTGCGTTTTTGCGCACACGAATAATGGAAATAATCTGTTTTACAGCCACATGGACGCCTCGTTTTACTCCGGGCCGCGAATGATCGATGCCCCTCTTGGGATCAAACGTATTTCGGAATCACGACTCGCAAACCCCTTTTGGACGAACGGTTATCCTCGGCCGGGCCCGGGAGCCCCTCCTCAGGCTCCTGCGGGCCAGGACGGGAGATAACCACCTAACCTCCTCCGCCACAAGCTGCTCTGACCGCCCACACCGCTTCCGGCCGAACACAGAGAGATATGCGGTTATCCTTGGCAGCGTCGGGCAGGAACCCCTGGCCTCATGGGGGCCTGCCCGCTGGCAGGAGATAACCGCTCCACTCCAAGAACGAAGCAATCGACAATTTGTTGACGCTGTAAGGCAACTCCAGGACCTAGGAAAAGTGAGTGCCCTGAACAAGTAAACGTCTGCGCCTTTGTCCTTACGGTGACACAGACGAGACAGATGAACGGTCTGTGTCACTGCGTAAAAATGCGACAGAATGAACGGTATCCCGTTATCTTCTACTGAATGACAGTTCGTTAATCTCCCGCTTTGAAAATAATGGGCAGGTGGTCGGAGAGGCCGCCATGGTAACGAGGGCCGATGTAGGTTCGACGGGGCTTGCTGCCCAGATAGGCGGGGTCGTCCTCGAGGAGGAACGGCGGGGCGAAGATCTGCATTTGGCCATCCATAGATGGCGAGACGAAGAAATGATCGATCTGCTCCCACCGACCGTGGTATTTGATGGTGCCCGGAGCGGCGGACTGCGCAGGGGTTGATGCTGCAACGGCGGTGGACGGAACCGCGAGCGGGGCGGCGAAGGGCGGGGCGGCGAGGCCAGCCACGGTGACGGCGGCTTCGTTGAAGTCGCCCATCACCAGGATGCAGCTGGCAGGGTCGATCCGCAGCAGCGAATCGACCGCCCGCTCCAACACCCCCTTCGCCGCCGCCCGCCGCCCGTCCGAAGCCCGCGCCCCACCCCGCTTCGAAGGAAAATGCACCACAAACACGTGCACAGATTCCCGGTCGGAGCCGGGAATGACGGAAGAGCCATTGACGGGACTGACCGATGGGGCGGCACCGATAGTGTCATTCACGACTTGAGCTGGAACTAGTGTGCGGTGAGAAAGGTCCCCCGCATGGGTGCCAATCTGGGATAACCGGCGCATCTTGACGTAGAGGATGTCGCGGGTGACGTGGCCGGAGATGCGCAGGGAATCAACTGTCAGGGGGCGGAAACAATCTTTGCGATAGAGAAGGGCAACATCGATGCCGCGTTCGTCGGGTGACTCCCGATGGATGTAGCCGTAGCCCAACTCCTCCAACAGGGTCTTCCTGACCAGCTGCGACACTACCATCCGGTTCTCTACTTCGGCCAGGCCGACCAAAGCGGGCAGTTCGCCGGTCTGGTCGGCAACGGCCATGATTGTCTGGACGATCCCGTCGCGCTTTTTCTCGAAACGGGACCAAGTCCAGTGCCGCAGGGCACCGGCCGTAAATTCATCATCGTTTTTCAAAGGGTCGTCGAAAGGGTCGAACAGACACTCCACATTCCAGAACATCACAACCCACACCTCCAACAGGATCCACATCCATCGCCACATCTTCGTCCTCAATTTCCAGTACAAAGATAATCGCCGCACCCGCCTAAAGCAAATCAAATACACCCACATCCAGCACCCCCTCCTGTGGCCTGCAACGGACGCAGCTGATTTACAGCGATTTACAGAAGTTGATCCCCTCCTTTTTCAGGGGGATCAACTTACATAAACAGCTGATAATCAATTGTGTCCGTTGCAGCGAAAAAAGTGGGACGGCAGTAGAACGGTTGCGAGACGGTCAGCAGGCTGCCAGCGGTCAATCAGCAAGATGTTAAGCGGCCGGTCAACGAGTAGCCAGCGAGCAGCCAGCGGTCGATAAGCGAACCGTCAGCGCGCGGTCAGCGAGGCGGTCAGTTCGACGAACTCTTCGACGGAGAGTTGTTCGGGGCGGGCGTCGAGGTAGGGGATGTAGGACGGGAGGGTCGGGAGGGAGGCGAGGATGGGCTTGAGGGAGTTGCGGATGGTTTTGCGGCGCTGGTTGAACGTCGTCTTGACTACTTTCTTGAAGAGATCTTCGTCGCAGGCGAGGGTTGCGCGGTCGTTGCGGGTCAGACGGATGACGGCGCTCTTGACTTTGGGCGGGGGCACGAAGGCGCCCTCGCCCACGGTGAAGAGGTATTCGATGTCGTACCAGGCCTGGAGGAGGACCGAGAGGATGCCGTAGGTCTTGGTTCCGGGGCCGGCGGCCAGGCGTTCGGCCACTTCTTTTTGGATCATGCAGACCACCTCGGGGATCCGTTCGCGGGTGTCCAGTACTTTGAAAAAGATCTGGGAGGAGATGTTGTACGGGAAGTTGCCGATCAGGGCGAAATGTCCGTCATCGGGGAAGAGCCGCTGGAGATCCATCTGCAGGAAATCCGCCTCATAGAGGTTCGGGGCGAGCCTCGGGTAATGCTCGAGCAGGTAGCGCACGCTTTCCGTGTCGATCTCGACCACCTTGAGTTGGAGGGCGGGATCCTGCAGGAGATAGCGGGTCAGGACGCCGGTGCCCGGGCCGACTTCCAACACGGGCCCGCGGCTGCGGAGAGCAGCCACGATGGCCTGGGCGACACCCTGGTCGGTGAGGAAATGCTGGCCGAGGGCCTTTTTGGGGCGGACCGGCTGCTTCATTACTTGGCGATGAAATGCTTGTACATCCGCTCAATGCCGCCGTAGAGCACGTTCGGCGTGCCTTCCGGCGAATGGTGACCGCTGCAGATGATCACGAAGCCGTATTTCTCGTCCGGGTTGAAGAACATGGCACTGCGCAGGCCATAGGCGCCGCCGGTGTGGCCCACCAGGGTCACGCCGGGCACATAGTCGTCGGCTAACCAAAGGTTCAGGCCGTAGTGTTCCGGTTCGGAACGGGGAACCTGCATGTTGCGGGAGCTTTCTTCGGAGATGATCTTTACGCCGTCGGGGGTGGTGCCGTAGTTCATGTGCATCGTCATGTAGCGCGCCAGGTCGAGGGCGGAGATCTTCATGCCGCCGGTGGGCGAGAAGATCAGGGCGTCGTGGCCCATCAAGTAATTGGCCACCTTCTCGCTGCGGGGAGCGTAAGCGTCAGCATAGGTATCTTCGTACTTGCCTTCTTCTGCATTCCACTCATAGAGATGCGCGAAGCGGCGGCTGTCGAGGGAATCCACGCAGTAGCCGCCATAGAGGCCCAGCGGACGGAGGATATGGTTCACCACATACTGGTCGAAGCGCTCGCCCGATACGCGTTCGAGGATGGTGCCGGCCATATTGAGGTTGAGATTGCAGTATTCATAGCCGCCGCTGCCGGGTTCGTAGTCGTTGTAGCAGAGGGCCACGTCGGGGTTGCAGTCGGGGTTGATGATGTCGATGGTGGTCCAATAGCCCTGGCTGTCGTTGATGCTGGAGGTGTGCGAGAGCAGCATTTCCAGGGTAATCGGGGTGTCGGGGAAACGGGGATTGCGGACCTTGAAGCCGATCAGGTCGCTCACATCGTCGGTGAGGGCGAGCTTGCCCTGCTCGACCTGCTGCAGCAGGCCGGTGGCCGTGAACGACTTGGAGATGGAGGCGATACGGAAGATCGTCTGGTCGTCAACCGGTTCCTGGGTGGCCAGGTCCTTTACGCCGAAGTTCTGGTGGTAGATGATCTTGTTGTCCTTTACCACGGCGCAGCTCACGCCGACCGCGTCGATTTCGGCAAGAAATGCCTCCATGTCTTTTTCAAATTTCTGGGCAGGGGTTTCGCAGCCCGAAAGCAGCAGGGCGGCCATCAGGCCGAAGGCAAAGAGTCGTTTTTTCATTTTTATGGTTTTTTTACAGATTCGGCGGTGGAGAATTCGGGATTGTTCCCGCAAATTCTCTTACAAAGATAGCATTCTGCGTCGAATTTTTCGGTATTTTTGCTATCGATGAAAGAGAAAGACACGCCACAGACCCCGATGCTCAAGCAATACTTCGAGATCAAAGCCCAGTATCCCGAAGCCCTGCTCCTCTACCGCGTCGGCGACTTCTACGAAACCTACGGCGAAGATGCGCTCACGGCCAGCCGCGTGCTCGGCCTTGTGCTGACGCGCAAGTCCGCCGGCAGCGGCACTTTCATCGAAATGGCCGGCATCCCCCACCACGCCATCGACAACTACATGCCCCGCCTCGTGCAGGCCGGCTACAAGGTAGCTGTCTGCGACCAGCTGGAGGATCCGAAACTCACCAAGAAACTGGTGAAACGGGGCGTCACGGAACTCATCACTCCCGGCGTGGCTTACAATGACAATCTGCTCAAGGCCGGCGAAAACAACTATCTGGCCGCCTTCTGTTTCAGCGGAAAGCAGGTCGGTATGGCCTTTCTCGATATCTCTACGGGTACCTTCAAACTCGCACAAGGCACGCTCGACTATGCCGAGGTGCTCCTCAGCACCCTCGCTCCGCACGAAGTGCTGGTGGAGCGATCTTTTGTGGATGGTTTCCGGAAGCGTTTCGGAGATCGGAGTGCCTGCATTACCCCGCTCGACCCATGGGCGTTCGTGCCCGATGCGGCTTACAAGAAAGTCTGCACCCAACTCGGCACCGGTTCGCTCAAAGGTTTTGGCGTGGAAGGGATGCTGCCCGGCATCGCCGCTGCAGGTGCCACGCTGTTCTATCTTGAGATGACCCAGCATACGGCGCTGGGGCACATCCGTGCCATCTCCCGCATCGACGAAGGAGACTTCGTGTGGATGGACCGCTTCACGTTCCGCAATCTCGAAGTGTTCGAATCACTCGCCGGAGCGGAAGGTCGTTCGCTCATCGAGGCCATCGGGCGCTGCTGCACGCCGATGGGCGGCCGACTGCTGCGCGAATGGCTCTCAATGCCGCTCAAGGACATCGCAAGGCTCAACGCCCGCTACGACACCGTCGACGCTTTCCTCGCCGACGGCGAGATGTGCGCCGCTGTACGCGGCGAACTCATGGCCGTCGGCGACCTGGAGCGCATCGTCGCCAAGGCGGCCGCGGGCAAGCTGCTGCCGCGCGAAGCGCTGCAGATGGCCCGCGCCCTCCAGAGCAGCGGCACCATCCGCGCGACCATCGCCACGCCCGCCTTGGAAAACTGGTGCGAAGCCCTGGAAGATTGCGCCGCACTGGCCGACCGCATCGCGCGGACACTGCTGCCCGAGGCGGCGGCCGCCCTGGGCAAGGGCGACGTCATCGCGCCGGGCGTATCGCCCGAGCTCGACAAACTGCGCGACACCCTCCACGGCGGCCGCCAGATCCTGCTCGACATCCAGCAGCGCGAGCGCGACGCCACCGGCATCGGCTCCCTCAAAATCGGCTACAACAACGTGTTCGGCTACTATCTGGAAGTGCGCAACACCTTCAAGGACAAGGTTCCGCAAGACTGGATCCGCAAACAGACCCTTGTCGGCGCGGAGCGCTACATCACGGCCGAACTCAAACAATACGAAGAGACCATCCTCGGCGCCGAACAGCGCATCCTCGACCTGGAAACCCGCCTCTACGGCGAACTGGTCGCGGCCATCCAGGCCGAAATCCCCGCCGTGCAGCACAACGCCGCTACGCTGGCGCAGCTCGACGTGCTCGCCGGCTTTGCCGTCCTGGCCCGCGATCAGAACTATTGCCGCCCCGTGCTGAACGACTCCCTGTCGATCGATATCGTGCAGGGCCGGCACCCGGTCATCGAGCAAATGATGCCCGACGGAGAAGAATATGTAGCCAACGACCTGCATCTAGACACCGTCGGCCAACAGATCATCATCCTCACCGGCCCGAATATGGCCGGTAAATCGGCGTTCCTGCGGCAGACGGCCCTGATCTGTCTCCTTGCCCAGACTGGTTGTTTCGTGCCCGCAAAACGGCTGAAAATGGGCATTGTGGACAAAATCTTCACCCGCGTCGGCGCGAGCGACAACATTTCCCGCGGCGAATCGACCTTCATGGTCGAAATGCTCGAAACCGCCACCATCCTGAACAACCTCTCCGACCGCTCCCTTGTCCTGCTCGACGAGATCGGCCGCGGCACGAGCACCTTCGACGGCATGTCCATCGCCTGGGCCATCGTAGAGCACATCCACACCCACTCCCGCGCCAAGACCCTCTTCGCCACGCACTACCACGAACTCAACGAGCTGGAGAAACGCTACCCGCGGGTCCACAACTTCCACATCGCCGTCAAGGAAGTGGACGGCCAGATCCTCTTCCTGCGCAAACTCTGCCCCGGCGGCGTCGCCCACAGCTTCGGCATCCACGTCGCCCGCCTGGCCGGCATGCCCTCCGACGTCGTCTATCGCGCCGAAAAGAAACTCCGCGAGCTGGAAGCTGCCGCGCCTGACCTTTCCGGCGCCAAAACCGCAGCCGCAAACGCCTCGCAAGGCGTCCAGCTCTCCCTCTACCAGCTCGACGACCCGCTCCTGCTGGACATCAAAGACGAACTCACCCGCATCGACATCAACAAACTCTCCCCGCTCGACGCCTTCGACGCCCTCCGGGGACTCAAAAAGAAACTGGGACTGTAAGCAGAAATTAGAAAGAGAAGGAGGATCTGTGTGATGAATGATTTCTGGACGCAAGCCTTCAGGCAACTGAAGGCCGACCGTTTTCGTACGCTGCTTTCGCTGCTGGGCGTCGCCATCGGCATCTTCTCGATCGTGGCCGCGCTAACGCTGGTGGACTCCGTCCAGACCAGCGTACGCGAAGGCTTCTCCGCCTTCGGCAGCGACCTACTCTTCATCGACCGAGAACCCCTCGAACCCGACCTGAACGAAGACGGCGTCTTCCGCTGGTGGGAATACGCCACACGACCTTCCGTTACCTGGAGAGAATATCAGTATCTAAAAGAAAGAGGCGACGGAACGGCCTTTGACCAGATTGCCTTCGCCGCCTACGGCCCCGAAACGGTCGGCGTGGATGGAAATTGGAGCCTGTTGGTTCCCCAGTCTCTGGCTCAGGGGCGATTTTTCACGCAACGAGAGCTGGAAGAAGGTCTGCCGGTCGTAATTGTCGGCTCAGCGGTCGAAGCCACCGGCGGAAGGACAATAACTTGCGGCGACCCCTTGTGGTTGGAAGGAAAACGCTACGAAGTGATCGGCGTCTTTGCAAAAGCCGGTTTGACAACTGTGAGCCCGGTCGATGTTGACCAGGTACGACTGGTCTCCTATAAGTCGCAACGACAGGCGCCAATCCGGAGCAGTATCGTCGCTTCGGGCGCCAACCCCGAACGGATACGAACGATTATACGCGAATACCGCCGCCTCAGCCCCGGACAAGAAGACAACTTCGCCCTCAACCGACTCTCCTTCCTGCTTGACGAAATGAATGAAATCTTCGCCCTGCTCACCAAATTAGGCTGGATCATCGGAATCTTCTCCCTCCTCGTAGGTGGCTTCGGTATCGCAAATATGCTCTACGTCTCCGTCGAAGAAAGAAAACCCCAGATCGGCATCTGCCGGGCACTGGGCGCGAAAAGACGACGCATCGAACGAGAATTCCTGGGCGAAGCCACCATCCTCTCACTCCTGGGCGGCAGCGCCGGAATAACTTTAGTTGAAATACTCATGCTGACTTATCGGCTATCAGGCAAGATGTCTTTACCACTGTCGCTTTCGCCAAGGGCAATCATCACTGGACTCATTGTAGCTATTATTATCGGCCTGACCTTCGGTGTCGCCCCCGCCCGCCATGCCGCAAAACTACATCCCGTAGAAGCCATCACAAACGGCCGATGAGTGTGGAGCGGCGGGTGGTTTTCGGGCTGAACAGCATTTTCTTTGCTGTTCAGAACGAAAACCAGAGCCAGCGGAGCCCGGACGAATATAAAAAATGAAGGGTGACCATGAAAGATCACCCTTTATTTTTTCAGTACTGACTCGCGTCAGGTTTTTAGAATCTGAATCCGAATGTGAGTTGCGGGAATGCGAATGCGCGGAGATTGTGGTTCGAAGCGTAGTACGGATCCTGGCCGCCGACCTCAAGGTGGAGGAGCGTGTACTGATAGCACACCGGCGCGACCTCGATACCTACGAACAAACCTTCCATCAACGCGTATTCCACACCGAAGTTGATACCACCTCCGAAGCCGAGAGCCTGGCCGCCACGCGATGTACGATAGAGGTCAACCTCTTCGTTCACCATATCGGGATAGCCTTCACCAGCCGGATAGTCCGTCGGCATGAACTGTCCCGTGTACGGGTAGAAGCTCTCGATGCGCGCCATCTTGAACTGGCCGAATACGCCCAGATACGGGAAGATGCGCTCGTTCTTCGTGTTGAAGTAGTACTCCGTTCCCAACTGCACCATCAACCGGTTCGTCACTGCACCGAGGATGGCTTTCTGCGCATAGTCGTCGCCCGGGGCCACGGTGGCCGGGGTAACGCTGATATCGTAGTCCTTGAAGTTCAGACCGGCGATGTCATAGCGCTCACCTTCCTGGAAAGGCTTGCTCGGCTGCATGTTCAGGATGTATGCACCCGACAGGTTGATGTTGATGTGATCCGTAAGGAACAGTTTCATTCCCACCGACCAGTTCCTCGTCATGAAGTTGAGGCTGCCGGTGTTCGTCAGCAGGGTTGAGAGGTCACCGCTGATGTAGGCGTTGCCGAACGTACCCGGCTCCAGCGTGTTGGCATCGCGGCCGATGCCGATCGCCGTACCGTCCTCGTCCGGAAGCATGTAATACAGGCCCGTGAAGTCATTGAAGAACTGACCCGTACCTACATTCAGCTGGAACTGGAACTGTCCTGCCTTCGGTGCAAACACACACTCACAACCCTCCTTAGGTTGTGCCACTGCAGGCACAACCATAAGGATTGTCATGATAAGTATGCTTAATCTTTTCAACATATTGTCCGTTTTAAAAACGTGTTTTTGTTGGTTATAAGATTATTCGCTTGATTAGATGATACCCGGGATCGAGATACCGAGGCTCTTGAGTGCATCGAGAGCGGCAGCAAGCGCTTCAGCGTCAACAGCGGTATTGTTAGCGTAAGCGTTCAGCAGCACGAAGTTGGCATCCTGGCTCTGGACATACTCGAGAATCTTCTCCATGTTGGCCTTGGCAAGGGCAAGAGCCTGCTCAAGGGCCGTCAAACGATGCTGTTCGATAACCAAATTAGCCTGAGCATCTGCAATTTCTATGTCAATGGTAGGAATCTCGCTCCAGTAATCAGCAATCTTCTTAGAGTAGGTGTCAATAATCTCAGTCTGCTCCTTAATCTGGGCTTTGATTTTGTTGACATAAGCCTCACGTGCTTCTTTGTATGCTTTATAAAGAGCATCCCAATCTGCTGCACCCTTACCAGCATTATTGAACTGATCATAACCAGCAGCCTTGGCAGCAGCATAGTAAGCAGCCTTAAACGCATCCATCAAGATTTCGAGGTGAGCCTTCTCGTCGTTGTACTCTTCAATAGCTTCCTTCCAGCCCTGGAAGACCTTAGGGAAGTCAGGGAAGAGTTCTTCAGCGAGTGCGAGCTGGGCACCACCGAGATTCTCGATCCAACCGTCGCAGTCACCGAGGATGTTCTTGTTCAGGAGTTCGAACCAGTTGTTCGGGGTGATGGAATCCGGATCGTCATAGGAACCCAGGATCATCACGATACCGTTCGGCTCACCTTCTTCATCGACACCGGTGAATTCAGCGAGAGCGGCAATGAATTCAATCAGGTCGGCAGCGTGATCGGTAGCGGCCTTGTAAGCCTTCTTCCAAGCCTTGAATGCATCTTCGTCGTCCTTACCGGTCTTCTCGGCGTCAGCAGCGAAGGTCTTCTCGACACCCTCAATCCAAGCCTTGATGGCGGCCAGTTCGTTGGTGATTTCCTCGTTGGTAGCAGCCCACAGTTCGTAGGCAGCCTTCATGTACTTGTAGAAGTCGGTCTTGTTATCCTTGAAGATAGCGGAATTGCTGATAGGTCCAGTGAGTGTACCCGTCTTGTAGTATTCATTGTCTTCGCGATCGGTGCACTTGGGATCGACACCCGTCAGGATGGCGAGGATGGCATCGGTCTCGTCGATGTTGGCGCC
The DNA here is from genome assembly GCA_002361615.1 of Bacteroidales bacterium UBA3290. GTDB lineage: Bacteria > Bacteroidota > Bacteroidia > Bacteroidales > UBA932 > Cacconaster. The sequence goes on along the minus strand of DETK01000035.1, from coordinate 42,071 downwards.
CGTGAAGGTCACGATCGGAGCCTCATCGGCATACGGCTTGAAGGTAGCGAGCGTGTAGCTCTTAGGATCGAGATCGCTGTCGAGCAGGTCGGTGATGGCCTTTTCAGCCTTCTTCTTCTCGTCGGCAATCTTCTTGGTAGCGGTCGGATCGGCCTCTACGGCAGCGAAGTAAGCATCGTACTCAGTGCCGGCGGCGGCAACGCTCTGAGCCCAGAAGGAGTTATAGACATCAATGTAGTCATTGACAGCAGCCTTCACAGCATCCTTAGCAGTAGAGACGTTCTTCGGCACATACGGGGTATCATCAAGATTCACGATCTTGGCGGGATCACCCGGAACATATTTGTAAAGGGTGTACAGCGGCGTATAGTTGGTACCATCGTTGAACACGGTTTCCATATCAGCGTCGGCAATCTTGGAGACGGTAGCAGCCTTGACCTTGTTGACCATTTCAACGCCGAAGAGCTGTTCCATCACAGCCGCGAAGGCATTGTGGTCAACTGTGAGATCATACTTTCTAGAACCGTCGGTGAGGTTGTTGAAAGCATACGCACCATCCTTGCCCTTCGTACCGCGGTCTTCCACCTTCTGGAAGCCAGCGAACTTCAGCTCGGAGAACTTCACGGAGTCGATCACGACAGGTGCGGAAGCGGTGGTGTAGTGGTAGTAGCGAGGATCAGCGTTCTCACCGAATTTTTCCTTGATCTGTTTGGCGGTGAGGTCGAGATAGGATTCACGGGCCTTGGCGAAAGCGACAAGGGCGTTGAAGATGGCCGTCGAGTCATTCAGCGACCAGCTGGTGTGGTCGGCGACAATGTTGATCTGCTCGGTCAGAGCGTCGATAGCTTCAACCATAGCGCTGGCACCGGTATTGTTCTCCTTGACAGCGGCTTCGTACTTGGCGATAGCGTCGGTGTACGGTTTGTACTTGGCGAGGCCGTCGATCAGGATCTGGCGGTGGGCTTTCCATACGCTGTCAGCTTTGTGCTCATCGTCCTTCAGCTCTTTGATCTTCTCGGGAGAAGCAGCTTCCTTCTGCTTGGTGACGAGTTCACGCTCGAGGATGTCGTAGGCACCCCAGAGACCGTAGTTGGCATAGATGGTGTGCTCGACCTTGTTCTTGTCGGTCCACTTGTATTCCTGGGAATTCTCACCGTTGCCGGCCTTACCCAAGATGAAGTCCTTCATCGACTGGTTGGCCATGACGATCTTGATCGTATCGTTGGCCGGGGCCATGATGTTGTTCTTCGGGTCAGCCTTGGAAATCGGGGACTCCTGCTTGTAGCTCTTGAGCAGATAAGCGAACTTGTTGAAAGTCTGGGGGCTGATCTTGCCCTTTGCCAGTTTGGCGAACTGGATGGAGTCGGCCATCTGCTGCTTGAAATCTTCCTGCTTCTTCTCACCGGCTTTAATCAAAGCTTCTTCAGCCTTGGTGAGCGGGTTGAGGTTGTAGCCGTCGAACTGGGCCAGGAAGGCGGTGACAGCGTCGTTGAAAGCCTTCACACCGTCGTGGACATTGTTCACATAGTACTCGGCGATTTCCTTGACCGTGGTGGTGTTGAAGTTGTACGTCAGGGCGTCGATCTCAGCCTGCATGGCCTCGAGCTCGGCGTTCCATTCGTTCATGTCGATTTCGTCCGGACTGGGAACTTCTTCCAACAAAGCCTTACCCTTTTCAATACGGGTGGTTGCCCTGTTAATTTCACGCTGCCAAAGATTAACTTTGTAAGCATACTGATGGTTATCACTATCCCAACCCTTGTCAGCAAAACGCTGTTTCCACTGCTGAAGTGAATCTAAATAAGCCTTTGCTTCCTTAACCTTCACAACCTGCTTCTGGTACACCTCGAAGATACCTTCGTACATGGCGACAGCCTCAGCCACGGCGAGTTTCTCGTCGTTGGTCAGGTCCTGGGAGTGGAGGGCGATGTTGCGGAGGGCGACGCGGAGGTCTTCAGCAGCCTGGTTGAGATTCTTCTCGAGATCCAGCATGTTGATCTCGTGCTGTTTGGCGTCCTCTTCCATCTTCATTTCCATGCGGGCGATCTCGTCAGCGATCTGGGCGGCACGGAGTTCGTTCTCCATAGCCTGGGCCTCATTGAGGAGGGCCTGGAGTTCATTGAGGAGATTCTGATTCTCGGTCTGGGCATTCATCCAGGCCGTCTCAGCGTCACGGTAACGTGCATCGGCCTGCTTGAGGGCAGCCTCGGCGCGACGGAACTCGGCGTCAGCGGCACGCAGGTCTTTCAGCGCGCGGATGTAATCGGCCTTGGCGGTGCGTATCTCGAGGATACCGACAGGCTCCGCCTGGTCAATACATGAAGTGAAAAGACTGCCGGCAGCAATCATGATCACCAGTGAATAAATAATCTTTTTCATAAAAAAAAATTTGTTAAGTGTGTTTATGATTTTTTGGTTAAACAATAAATATCTACACAGTTTATCGCCTCAAAATTAGACATAATATTTTAGATGTCCAAATTTTTGGGGAATTTTTCCAGCGATTGTTGAAAAAATGTTAAAAAAATCTTGCTCTATTGTCTTTAATATCTGCCTCATTGGCAATTACGGACTGTAAAATGCTGTTATGCCAGGATGCCTTGCGGGCGAGCTGGGTCGCTGCGTCGTTCTCGGAGAAGAAGTTGCCGGCCTTGCGGTTGGAAACTTCGAAGACATAGACACCGACATTGCCCCCCACTGTCTGGATGGTTCCCTCCGGAGCGGCCGCAACGGCGCCCACGAGAGCGGGGTCATTCTGGTTGAACTGCGTCGAGCCAAAGGAGATGCCGGGATAGTGGCTCACCGTGGTGCCGAGCGTCTCGGCCACCTGTTCGAGCGTCGTCAGGCCGGCGATTTTCTCTTTGACTTCGTCAAGCTTCACGGCAACCGTTTTGCGGGCCTTGAGCAGCGAGCTGATATCGGACGCGACATCCTGGATGTCGGCGTAGCCTTCCTTGCGGACTTTGGTTACAGCTGTAACAAAGTAGTACTTGTTGTCGACGATTTTCAGGTCGGAAACCTGGCCGGCTTTGGTCTTCTTGTCGAAGACCCAGGAGACCACTTCGCGTGCATTGTCGGCGGGGCCGATGCGGCGGTTTGTCTGCAGCATATTATTAATAGGTATCACCGGCAGATTCTGCTCCTGGGAAAGCTTCTGGAAGTTCTCGTACTTGCCATCACAGGCATCGGCGAACTCCACGGCCTTCATCTGGAAGTCGCGGTAGGTTTCATCGGAAGGAAGGACGTTCTTCATCAGGGTTGCCACCTGCACTTTCTTGAGCGCTTTGGTCCGCTCGGGAACATAGACGGCGAGGATGGCCTGGTTGTTCACATTTTTAACCTTGAAGACTTTCTGCGGGGAATCGAAAGCAGCGTCGAGTTCGTTGAGTCCGTTGGCCAGAATGAAGTCCTGGGTGATCCAGCCCATTTCGGTGAACTGGGAAATATCGGTCTTGCGGAGCTGGTCGTTGACGAAGACGTCGGCTTCGGCTTCCTGGGAGTAAGGATATACCTTATAATATACGTGTGCGGAGTCGGCCATCATCCGGACATCGGCCACGCGCATCGCGGCGTAGGCTTTGTCTTCCGTGACGACGGGGCTGACCGTACCGACCGGCGCGTGGAAGGCGGTCTGCTGGAATTCCGGAGTGACGGAGAGCTGGTCTTCCGTGAAGTAGTACGGGTTCCACTTGCTGTCGGAGTTCAGGGTCACGAAGGCTTTCAGGTTGTCGGCCTTGGCGAAGTCCTCGTAGAGGGCGTCGAACTCGGCTTTGGTGTCGGCATAGTCCTGCGCGGAGGGAACCACTTCCCACATCACGTATTCGATGTCGCGGTTGGCGGGCTGCTTGAACTGCTCCTTGTGGTCGTTGAAGTAGCGGCGGATCTCCTCAGAGGAGACTTTGACCGTGCTGTCGGTTACGAAGGAGATGGGTTCGAAGACGAAGTCCACATCGGCCGTGACGTTGCCGTCGGCCACGAGGCGGGCCTTTTCAAGGTCGCTCAGCACATCGCTCTTTTCCATAAGGGAAGCGTACTTGGCATACAGCTGGTTGCGGAAGACGCCTTCTTCGAGGAAAGACCAGTAGGCGGCGGAGTTGCCGGAGTCGTCGGAGTCGATGGACTGCACGAAATCGACCAGGGTTTCGCGGCTGAAATTGCCGTCGCGGTCGAGGAAGAGACCCTGCTGGAGGAGAACCGGGGAGATGTTGTTGCCCTGCGTGAGGTCGAGCATCTCTTCCTCACCGACGGACAGGCCGGCCGCCTCAGCCTTCGGGATGAAGACTTCGTTGTCGAAAATGGACTGCCAGGCTGCGTCGCGCAGCTGGGCCTGCTGTTCCTCGGAAGAGGGGTTCTGGCCCATCATCTTGGCAATCTCTGTATAGGTATTGAGCTCCTCATAGAACTCTTTGTACGACACGGACTTACCGTTCATCGTACCGACTTTGTTGTCTGATGAAAAGCGATCGAAGGCTGAACGCAGCGTCGTCGGATCGAGGATGAACGACAGGAGCGCCAGCGCGACGAGTACTGTGATTAAAATTCCGAATTTGACGCGAATTTTCTCTAATACCGCCATTGTGTTTAGTTTTAGTTATTAATCTTTGTGTTACTATCCAATCAGGCCCTTTCGGGGATGAAGTGCAAAAGTACACAAAAATCAGTTATTAGATGCAAAAAGGCGGTAAAACGTTGAGTCGGAAAATGAGAAAAAATGCAGAAAAACGGATTATTTTCTCCTCGGACCCATCTGATTGAGGGTATCGATGTAGGAATACGTGGAGTCGCGCTCCACGGCGTACCAGTCGAAGGGACGCAAAATGACCGAATTGCGGGCTCGCTCGTCGGAGGTCATGCCATAACCCTGGAGCATACCGCTGTCGGAGGTCAGGCGCACATAGCAGTCGGTGTAGATCTGCTTTTCGGCCTGGTTCCAGTAAAGGGTGTCGGTCTCCATTTTCTCACCCTTGATGTGGTTGATTACTACGACGTTACCGAAGGCGCTCCAGGATTCGCGGCCCTGTGTGGTCACGTGTTTGGCCTGTTCGGCGGTGATGGTCGTCTCGAGCTGGCCGTTTTCGGTATAGGCATCGACGAAGAAGCCGTCGGAGTAGAGTTCATAGGATTGCTGGAGCGAATCCTTGAAGAAATTGAAGCGCTGCATCAGTGGCGCGTGCATGCGCATCGTGGCTTCGCCCCGGTCGGTCTGCAGGATGCTCATGTCGCGGACCACCTGGACGGGGGTCTGCTCGAAATCGAAATCCGGCGACTCAGGTTCGCCGCAGGAAAACAACGACACGATGGCCGCCGCGAGTGCGGCAGCCATCGTGCAGTGTCTGTAGTGAAGGGACCTTCTCAACTATTTGTTGGTACGGACCGTCGTGCTTTCGGTCATGCCGGCGCAGGAAACCGTGTAGCGGCTGCCGTCGGTGATGTCGAGGAAGAAGGCGTCTTCCGTCTTCGGGAAGTAGCGGCGGTACTGAGCGGCCAGGCTGTTGGCTTCTTCAGCCACCGAAGCGTCGGCCGAAGCGGCGCGCTGCAGGTAGTCGACGGCCACCCAGAAGTGGGCGCGGCTGCTGACTTCGTCGCCACCGCATTTCTGTGCACCCCAGATGGTTCCGATCAGCAGATAGGACTTGCCGCGATACGACTCGTCGATCTCGGCGGCTTCCTTTGCCTTGGCTACGGCAGAGGCGGCCTTGCCGCATTTCTTGAAGTAGTACGTAGCCAGTTCGAAAGTATAGTCGGCCTTGGTCTGCACATCTTCCGGATTGAGGAGGCTGATGGCGCGCTCGAGGGCTTCGGCGGCCTTCGTGTTCTCGTCACGCGAGGAGTAGAGGCGGTAGAGGCCGTAGACCGAGCTGGCGGTCGGGTTGATCTCGTTGAGGGCCACAATCGAGCGGAGGAACAGGTCGGTGTTCATACACTCGCTCTTGGAGAGCATCTTGACCATGTTGGTCAGGAGCGCCTCGTCGTTCGGGTTGGCTTCGAAGCGGGGGGTGTAGAGGCTCACCAGGTTGTCGCAGGAAGCAACGCCGCTGTCGATCAGGATCGATTCGACGCTCTGCTTGGCACCGCGGTATTCCGGATCGTTGCTCGAGTCGATCTTGTCGTCGAGGTAGCCGGAGATGGTGGTGTAGTTGTTCATCACGTCTTCCGGAGAGAGCTTCTCGTTGCGGTACATGGCGACAGCTGACTGCATCTGGTTGACGAAGACGGCCGGGCTGGCCTCGGACTTGATCTCGGTGAGGACCTCGGTCAGGAGCTTGTACTGGGTCTCGTAGTCGGAATCGAAGTAGTTGATCACGTCGATGGCCTTGTTGTCGAGGCTCTTTACTCTGTACTTGGGATAGTACTGGGCACGAACGTCGCTCAGCATGAGCAGGGTGTCCACGAGTTCCTTGTAACGGGCGGGATCCTTCTTGTTCTGCGGAATCTCATAGCGCATGATCCGCTGACCGTTGATGAGCATGTTCTGGTTCGCGGTCGGCGGGCAGAGGCTGAAGGCCTGGCGCCAGAAAGGAGCGGCATCCTTGAGGTTGTTCTGCTTCACGAGCTCGGAATAGTAGGAAAGATACTTCACGCATTCCGCGCTGTCCTTTCCATAACGTCCCTGCGCGAATCCGGGTACTGCGAGCAGCAGGGTCAGGAGAATGATAGCAAACTTTTTCATATTCGTGCTTTGTTGAGTTGTCCGTTTAGTTATACAATGGCTTGATGAACCAAATATCGTGCAAATTGAAGGAAATATTGAATAAAAAATACCTTTCCCGGATCTGATTGCCCTTCAGGGTGCCCCGCTGGCCGAATTCCACACCGAAATTGATGCTGTTGTAATAACGGAAAACGGGGATGCCGACGCCCAGCGTCACGCCTGTCGAAGCCACAGGTACGCCGCTCAGCATCAGGTAGGATCTTTCCCGGTAGGCACCGCCCCGGTAGGTAAGACGACGCAGGAAATGACCGAAGCCGCTGCGGACATCGTAGCGGTTGGGGGTGAATTCCAAGCCGGCGCGGAAGTTCTGCGCGACACCTGTCTGGAAATCAACGCCCGGATAGCCGCCAAAGTCGACGCCTCTCCAGTCCTGGCGCGTGTAGTCGAAACCAATCATCCACTGGTCGGCGTAGCGCAGCGTGATGCCGGCGCCCAGTTCGGCGGGGATGCGGTAGTCCGAGAGCGATTTCTTGTTGAAAACCACTGTGTCTTTCTTGGAGCTGCCTTCGCCGATCGCGTAGCGCGTCTCGTGCCCGCGCAGGGGCGTGGCGATGTCATAGGTGACGCCCACCACGGCGCTCAGCGCGTTGGTCAGGGGCTGCGTGTACTGCAGGCCCAACTTGCCGCCGAAGCAGCTGATGTTGTAGTCCCAGCCGGTGAGGAGCGTGCGGTACGAGGCGCTGCTCAGGAAGTCGGCGTTGCTGCCGCGGTTGATCTTGCCGAAATAGTACTGGGCTTCCGCACCCAGGCTCAAGCGGTGCCACAGCGTCACGCCGGTGCCCAGGAAGGCCTGGTAGATGCCGCCACGTCCTGTACGCTCGTACTTGATGTCGCCCACCTCGGAGAGGAGTGCATCGGAGTTCTCTTTGGACTGGAAGTCATACGCTACGCTGCTGATGGGCATCACGCCCACCTTGAAGGCCGAATGCGTGGCGATGGGAAAGGTCGCCACGATGTGGTGCATGTTGAAGGTGTTGTTGGCGGAACGGGCGGTGCCGCTCTGATAGAGCGTGTTGCGGTTTTCCAGCCCGAAGTCCATCATGAAGGACTTCTGCTCGCGCGCCGTAACGGCGGCGGGGTTCAGGATGTTGATGTAACGTACGTTGCGGTCGGCGATGCCGATGCCGCCCATCGACTGGTTGTAGGAGGTTCCCAGGCGCAGCATGTCGCCGAATCCGAAAAGGGAGTAGGGCGAATAGGCGCTGCCGGCCAGCGGATCGTCGTCCTGTGCCAGGACGTTCTGAACCGGGGCCAGAAGCAGGAGGCCGAGCGCGACCAACAATGTCTGAATCTTTCTCACCTTTGCGTTTGCTTTCGCGTGTGAACTGCAAATGTAATAAAAATCAAACATTATACCAAAAAGGGCGCGAGAACCTGGGCGGCGGCCTTCACCGAGCGGATATCGGGTACCTTGAAGTAGAGTTTCCCGTTGTTTTCCAACAAACTGATACCGGCGCGCCGGGCAGCCATCTGCTGCAGGATGGCGTCGAAGGCGGCCGACTGGAAGAAAGGATGGTTGCGGTCGGCGATGAAATAAGCCAGCATCACGTTGTTTTTCAGCACGATGCGCTCGATACCCATCTTGCTGGCCATCATTCTAAGGCGCACGACGTCGATCAGTTCGAGCACCGGCGTGGGAATCGGCGAGCCGAAACGGTCGGCCAGGTTGGCCGTGAAGCGCTTGAGCAGGTCTTCCGATTTGATACCGTCGAGCTCCTTGTAGAGCCGGATCTTTTCGGAAGGCACGTTGACATACGAATCGGGAATCATCATTTCAAGGTCTGTATCGACCTGCGTATCCAATTCGTAAGTAAGGTTCGGTATCGCTTCAGCATCGTCCGTACGAGTAAGGGCCAACTCGTTCATGGCTTCCTTGAGGATGCGCATATACGTTTCGAAGCCCATTTCGGCCATGAAACCCGACTGTTCAGCGCCCAGCAGGTTGCCGGCACCCCGGATGTCGAGATCCTGCATCGCGATGTTGAAACCGCTGCCAAGGTCGCTGAAAGCCTCGAGGGCGCGGATACGTCGCCTTGCATCATCGGTAAGCCGCTCCTCTTCCGGCACGATCAGGTAGCAGTAAGCTTTGACGTTGCTGCGGCCCACGCGTCCGCGAAGCTGATGCAGGTCACTCAGGCCGAAACGCTGCGCCCGGTCCACGATCATCGTGTTGGCATTCGGAATGTCGATGCCGTTTTCGATGATGGTCGTGGAAAGCAGGATGTCATAGTCCCCGTTGATGAACTGCAGGATCTTGGATTCCAGTTCCTTCGCTTCCATCTGGCCGTGCGCCACACAGATTTCCGCCTTCGGGCAGATGCGGTGCAGGGTATCACGTACGGCGAAGATGTCATCGACCCGGTTGTGCACGAAATACACCTGCCCGCCGCGCTCGATTTCTCGGGTGATGATATCGGCCAGATACTCTTCGTCAAAACGGATGACTTCCGTAGTGACGGGGATACGGTTGGGCGGCGGGGTATTGATGATCGAGAGGTCGCGCGCACCCAGCAGGGAGAACTGCAACGTGCGCGGAATCGGCGTTGCGGTGAGGGTCAGCGTATCGACCGAGGTCTTCATCTGGCGGATCTTTTCCTTGGCCGTGACGCCGAACTTCTGCTCCTCATCGATGACGAGCAAACCCAAATCCTTGAATTTCAAGCTGCTGTTCAGAATCCGATGCGTTCCGATCAGGATATCGGTCCGTCCGCTGGCAATATCCTCACCGATCTGCTTGATTTCCTTGGCCGTGCGCAGACGGCTGATGTAATCGACCCGTACCGGGAAATCCTTGAGACGGGCCTGGAAAGTCTGGTAGTGCTGCAACGCGAGAATCGTAGTAGGAACCAGCACAGCCACTTGTTTGCTGTCGCACACGGCTTTGAAAGCGGCGCGAATGGCTACTTCGGTCTTACCGAAGCCCACGTCGCCGCAGACCAGGCGGTCCATGGGGTGCAGACTCTCCATATCGGCCTTCACGGCCTCTGTTGCGGCGGCCTGGTCAGGCGTATCCTCGAATATGAACGAGGATTCGAGTTCCTGCTGCATGAACGTATCATTCGAGAACGCGAATCCGCGCGCCTGCTGCCGTTCACTGTACAACTTGATCAGGTCTTCGGCGATATCCTTGACCTTCGACTTGGTGGAGCGCTTGAGATTCTCCCAGGCCTTGCTGCCGAGCTTGTAGATCTTGGGCGGCTCGCCGTCACGCGACTTGAATTTCGAGATGCGATGGAGCGAATGGATGGAGACGAACACCACGTCGCCGTCCTTGTAGATGAGTTTGACCGCTTCCTGCGTCCGGCCGCCAACGTGGGTTTTCACCAGACCGCCGTATTGCCCGACGCCGTGGTCGATATGCACCACATAATCGCCCATCCGCAGCGCGTTCAAATCGCTGATGGTCATCTGCTCAGCTTTTTCCACCTGGCGCCGGATGCTCAGTTTATGGTAGCGCTCAAAGATCTGATGGTCTGTATAATAGCAGTTCTTCGAAGCTTTGTCGATATATCCTTCGTGGAGGGAAAGCGGCAGGAATAGCGGCTTGACATTGCGCAATATCTCTTTCAGACGACGCGTCTGGCTCTCATTGGGCGAAAGGATCGTGACGGTATAGCCCTCTATCTGCTTCTTGACGATGTCATCGGCGAGCAGTTCGAAATTCTTGGCGAAAGCCGGCTGCGGCAAGATGTTCCCTTCTTCCTTCTCCAGGATATCCTTGCGCAGGTCCCAAATCTGCGTGCCTTTCGGAAGCACTTCCATAAAGCCCACATACTCCGCATCCTGTCCTATACTGTCGAGATTCGGATAGATCGATACTTCCCGGAGCGCTTCGCCCATCGAAAGTTGATTGTCCGGATTGAAGTGCCGGATCGTCTCTATCTCATCGCCGAAGAAATCGATACGGAGCGGCTTCTCGTCCGCAAAGGAATAGATATCCACCAGACTGCCGCGCAGCGCAAATTCTCCCGGCTGCGTCACGAAATCCACTTTCCGGAACCCTTCCTCGAAGAGCACATCGCTGATCACGGCGTGGGACAGCGATTCACCCTTGCGCAGCGTAAGAATCGAATCCCGGATCTTTTTGGAACGCAGCACACGCTCCTGCACCGCTTCGGTATAAGTGACGACAAGGGTCGATGGAACGAGCTCTTTTTTATAGAGTTGTGGGAAAATTTCGTAACTACCATCAAGATTCCCGGCTTGACCGGGAATGACGGAAGTAGATTCGGGAATCTCGGTCCAGCGGGTGATAGCGGAAAGGGCTGCGGTTCGTTGCAGGAGGGCGGTGTTCTGTTTGTATTCCGATTTTTCCGTGGTGGTCGGAAAATAGAACAGATTGTCCTGCAGGAAGAAATTGTCGAGGTCGGAGGCCAGGTAATAGGCCTGCTTCTTGGTGTCGGCAATCACGACGTGAAGCGCACCGGTTGGGGCGCGCTTCACCGCATTGGCTATGTAAACGGCTTGGGAAGAAATGATCATATCTGGGGAACCGTCGCCTGGATCTCACCGTAGAGCTGGCTGATGGCTGCCTTGTCGATGGATCCTTTCTTGTACTGCTCCTCCATCATCCTTTCCGTCACCATGAAGTTATTGTCTTCCAGCGGGAAAAGCATGTGCATGAAGTACTGGGCCATCCCTACGTTGAAATAGTTGCGGCCGTTGCCACGGGAAAGCGGGAAAATGCTGGCACGGCGTGCCAGGGTTTCGTCGCACATCACGCAGTTGTCGTAACCATCCGATTTGAGCATATAATCCGGCTGATCCTTTCCAGCCGCGACGAACAGCGGAATGGCGATACCGCACGGCGGATAACCCAGCACCGTCCACATCACCGTCAGGTTCGGATTCTCTCCTTTGCGCACACCCTTTACCACGATCGAGGCACTCGTGCTGCGGCGCGGAATGAAATCCTGGTCCACAAACCAACCGTCCGGCGCAAGTTCCGGATTCTGGTTCAGGTCGATGCCCAGCAGGGAGTTGTAGTAGCTGCGCGAAAGATTGTTGAAAATCCACTGCGGCGTCACGTTCACGCCACGAATCCAGGCTTTGTGGAAGATTTCATTGGCCGTGTTGTAGCGCACATAACCCATACCTTCATCTTTGCGGCCCGTATAAGAGTGATTTGTATAGATCAGAAAGCCTTCCGGTGCAATCTTCGGATCGTTGACATCGATTTTACGCCACTCCGTATTGTTGACTTCATAATAGGCGGCACCACCTTCCGCGTCGATGACACCGAAGTTGGCCTCAACGCCACGGGGCTTTTTCATCTTGTCGAGCATCTTTTCGAAGTCCTGCAGGGTCTTGCAGGAACCCAGTGCCTGATACATCACGACGCCTTCCTGGTCTTCGAAATCCGCATTTTCACTCTGCAGATTGTAAGAAGCCGTATTCATGATGGAAAAACCGACTTCATTGGTGCCATACCATACTTCTCCATCTTGCACCGGGCTGTTGACCAGTCCGAGGAAACCGTATTTGCGGCCGTTGCCGGAAGGGAAGAATTCTATGCGGTTGTTCAACTCACCTGTATCACGATGTTTCCAGAGTAACGGACGACCGTCGGGCGTTGCTTTTCCGGTAAAGATAGCAGAGGTGCAGGCATCCGTTGGGAAAGTGCTCAAAAGGGCGAGTGCCAGTACGAGGCTAAGAGAAAAGATCTTTTTCATAGGACAGATTTGTTTTTCCAAGGTGACGATAAGCCAGGTCTGTGACGACGCGACCGCGCGGTGTGCGCGTAAGGAATCCTTCCTTGATCAGGAAAGGTTCATATACTTCTTCCAGCGTACCTACATCTTCACTGATGGCTGTGGCAATGGTTCCGGCGCCGACCGGACCGCCGCCGAATTTTTCGATGATAGTCAGCAGGATCTTATTGTCGATGGCATCGAGACCACGTGTATCGATATTCAGGGCATTGAGCGCGAAACGCGTGATTTCCAAATCGATAACACCGTTACCCCGCACTTGTGCGAAGTCACGGACACGGCGCAGCAGGGAATTGGCGATACGCGGTGTACCGCGGCTGCGAAGCGCGATTTCGCGCGCAGCTTCATCTTCAATCTCGATATCCAGGATACCGGCGCTGCGGCGGATGATGTTGAAAAGCACGCTGGCGTCGTAATACTCCAAGTGGCACTGGATGCCGAAGCGCGCACGGAGCGGCGAAGTGAGCAAGCCGCTTCGCGTCGTAGCGCCAATCAAGGTGAAAGGATTTAGAGAAATCTGCACGCTGCGGGCGCCAGGTCCTTTATCGATCATGATATCGATGCGATAGTCCTCCATTGCGGAATACAGATACTCCTCCACGACAGGACTCAGGCGATGGATTTCATCGATAAAAAGGACATCCCCCTCTTCCAGGGAAGTCAGCAGACCGGCCAGGTCGCCGGGTTTGTCGAGAATCGGACCGGATGTAATTTTCAGATTGACACCGAGTTCCGAAGCTACGATATGCGCCAGCGTGGTTTTTCCCAGACCGGGAGGGCCGTGAAAAAGCACGTGGTCGAGGGCCTCGCCACGCAGCATCGCAGCCTTGACAAAGATCTTGAGATTCTCGAGCACCTTGTCCTGCCCGGAGAACTCTTCGAAACGCTGCGGCCGGATCACCTTGTCGAAATCGCTTTCCTTGTAGCTTTGTTCCGTACGGGGATTGAATGCGTCAGCCATCCTTCACAAACTTTGTCAACAACACAAAATTAATAAATAATCAATTTAAAAAACGTTTTTCACGGTATTTCTTAGCCTGTTGATTTTGTTGAAAAAACATCCGCGACAAGTTATCAAGGAAGATTTCAACAGAAAACAAACACCCATTTCAAGCCTCGGCCGAAATGGGTGCCGTTTTGTGGATAAGTCATCCGAAGACGGACTGTTGAAAGGCGTATTGTTGAAAAGCGAAGGATAAGATCGGAATAAACGGATGCTTATCAACAGTCGGAATATTTTTCAACAAGAGCGCCCCGTTTTCAACTAGTCTTTGAACTTTGCCTTGAGGAATTCCCGGTTCAGGCGGGCGATGTGGCTCACCGTAATATGTTTCGGGCATTCCATCTCGCAGGCACGTGTGTTGGTGCAGGCACCGAAGCCCAGTTCGTCCATTTTGGCGACCATGGCCTTGGCACGGCGGGCACCCTCGATCTTACCCTGCGGGAGCAGGGCGAGCGAGCTGACGCGCGCTGCGACGAACAGCATGGCGGAACCGTTCTTGCAGGTTGCCGCGCAAGCGCCGCATCCTACACAGGAAGCAGCGTCCATGCTCTCGTCCGCATTTTTCTTCGGAATGGGAATCGCGTTGGCATCGGGAACACCGCCCGTGTTGACGCTGATGAAGCCGCCTGCCTGCAGGATCTTGTCGTAGGCACCACGGTCGACCACCAGGTCTTTGATTACCGGGAAGCCGCGGCTGCGCCAGGGCTCGATGGTGATGGTGCTTCCATCCTTGAATTTGCGCATATAGAGCTGGCAGGTGGTTACGCCGCTTTCCGGGCCGTGTGCACGGCCGTTGATATAGAGCGAGCAGGCGCCGCAGATACCTTCGCGGCAGTCGTGGTCGAACGACACGGGGCCGCTCTGTTTGCCGTGACAACCTGCATCGAAGGCGACCGGGTCGATCTTCTCGCCGATCAGCTGCTCGTTGAGGATGTCCATCATCTCCAGGAAAGAAGTGCCTTCCGAGATGTCCTTCACCTGATAGGTCTCAAAGTGTCCTTTGCTTTTCGCGTCTCTCTGACGCCAGACTTTTAACGTAAAATTCATATCACTTCTTTCTTAAGATTAGTCTTTGTAGTTACGGGTGGCCACGTGGGCGAATTCGAACTTGAGCGGTTCCTTGTGGAGTTCGGGTTTGACATCGTCGCCCTTGTACTCCCAGGCGGAGACGTACATGTAGTTCTCGTCGTCACGTTTGGTTTCGCCTTCTTCGGTCTGCATTTCCTCGCGGAAGTGTCCGCCGCAGGATTCGTTGCGGTTGAGGGCGTCGCGGGCCATCAGTTCACCGATTTCGAGGAAGTCGGCCACGCGGAGGGCTTTTTCAAGTTCCTGGTTGAAGACACCTGTTTCACCGGCCACGTAAACGTTGGACCAGAATTCCTTCTTGAGGTCCTGGATCAAGCCGATGGCTTTTTCCAGACCGGCCTTGTTGCGGGCCATGCCCACATATTCCCACATGATGTGGCCCAGTTCCTTGTGGATGGAGTCGACGGTGCGTTTGCCCTTGATGTTCATCAGACGGTCGATCTTTGCCTGGACGGCCTTCTCGGCGGCTTCGAATTCGGGGGCGTTGGTGTCGGTCTTGGGCTCCTTGAACTTGCTGGCCAGGTAGTCACCGATGGTGTACGGCAGGATGAAGTAGCCGTCGGCCAGACCCTGCATCAGGGCCGAAGCGCCGAGGCGGTTGCCGCCGTGGTCGGAGAAGTTGGCTTCGCCGATGGCGTAGAGGCCGGGGATGGTGGTCATCAGGTTGTAGTCCACCCAGAGGCCGCCCATCGTGTAGTGGATGGCCGGATAGATCATCATCGGCTCTTCGTGCGGATCGACGTCGGTGATTTCCTTGTACATGTCGAAGAGGTTGCCGTAGCGGGCGTCCACGACCTCACGGCCGAGGCGCTTGAAGGCATCCTGGAAGTCGAGGAACACGGCCTTGCCGGTGTTGTTCACACCGTAGCCGGCGTCGCAGCGCTCCTTGGCGGCGCGGGAAGCCACGTCACGCGGAACGAGGTTGCCGAAGGCAGGGTAGCGGCGCTCGAGGTAGTAGTCGCGGTCTTCTTCGGGAATCTGCGAACCCTTGATCTTGCCTTCCTGCAGTTTCTTGGCGTCTTCCAGTTTCTTGGGAACCCAGATGCGGCCGT
>DETK01000035.1:25950-26464 GCA_002361615.1 Bacteroidales bacterium UBA3290 | reverse complement strand
AGATGCGGCCGTCGTTACGCAGCGATTCGGACATCAGGGTCAGCTTGGACTGCTGGTCGCCGTGGATCGGGATGCAGGTCGGGTGGATCTGCGCGAAGCAGGGGTTGGCGAAGAAAGCGCCTCTCTTGTAGCACTGCCATGCGGCGGAGCCGTTGGAGTTCATGGCGTTGGTGCTCAGGAAGTAGGTGTTGCCATAACCGCCGGAGGCCAGGACTACGGCGTGGGCGCCGAAGCGCTCGATCTTGCCGTTGGTCAGGTTGCGGGCGATGATGCCTTTGGCCTGGCCGTTGATGAGCACCAGGTCGAGCATCTCGTGACGGGGATATGATTTCACGTGACCGTTGGCGATGGCACGGTTCAGGGCCGCGTAGGCACCGAGGAGGAGCTGCTGGCCGGTCTGGCCGCGTGCGTAGAAGGTACGGGAGACCTGCGCGCCGCCGAACGAACGGTTGTCGAGCAGTCCGCCATAGTCGCGGGCGAAGGGAACGCCCTGGGCCACGCACTGGTCGATGAT
>DETK01000035.1:21771-25911 GCA_002361615.1 Bacteroidales bacterium UBA3290 | reverse complement strand
CACTGGTCGATGATGTTGTTGCTCACTTCGGCCAGACGGTACACGTTGGCCTCGCGGCTGCGGTAGTCACCGCCCTTGATGGTGTCGTAGAACAGACGGTAGATGGAGTCGTTGTCGTTCTGGTAGTTCTTGGCGGCGTTGATACCACCCTGCGCGGCGATGGAGTGGGCGCGGCGGGGGGAGTCGCTGATGCAGAACACTTTGACGTTGTAGCCCAGCTCACCCAGCGAGGCGGCTGCGGAAGCGCCACCGAGACCGGTGCCGATCACGATGATCTCCATTTTACGCTTATTGGCAGGACTCACGACTTTGATGTCGGCTTTGTGCTTCGACCATTTCAGTTCGAGCGGTCCTTCCGGAACCTTAGAAATCAATTCAGTCATATAGAGCTAATTTAAGTGTTTCAAAAACATACAAATGTCGCAAAAATCAAAGATATTTGCAATTATTTGTATCTTTACTGACAATTTTTTACGGAGATTATCATGAAAAACATCCTCAAGCTCCTTGTTTTGGTTTTGTCAGTGGCTGCACTCGCTTCCTGCGGTGCCGCGTCCCAGGCATCCCGCGCTGAGCGTGCCGCTGCCAAAGAGGCCGAACGCGCTGCGATGGTCGCTGCGCTGGAAAAGCCTGATTTCAAACTTGATATAACCCGCATCATCCCGCGGGGTTTCCCGTCCAGGGTCTCTACGGGTGAATACATGCTACGCCTCAAGGGCGACGTGGTGGATACCCGCCTGCCGTTCATCGGCGTCTCGCACGAGGCCACGTACGGCGGTGTCGACGAGATCTCGATTGTCTTCGAAAAAGAGAAAGTCGCGCTGCAGACCGATTTTTCCAACCGCGCGAAGGGCGAGTATTTCTACCGTTTTACCGGCGGAAAGAGCAAGGACAAATGGACGGTCACACTCCAGATCTATGACAACGGAACCGCCAATATCGTCTGTACGACAACCGGTGGCAAGTATATGAGCTTCTTTGCAGAAATGGTAATTCCTCAAGACAATGAAGAAAAGTAGATTCGCTCTTTTGATGATGTCTCTGACCCTGAGTGTCGCTGCCGCGGCGGCGACGGTCGATTTCGTGCCGCGCCCCGTCAGCGTGCAGTATAAGGAAGGCTCGTTCATTCTCGACAAAAACGTACGTATCGAAGGCGGTGATGCCTTCAATGTCAAGTATCTGAAGGAACATCTGGCCCGCGTGTTCGACCCGATGGGCGACAGCTGGAACCCGACGCAGGGCAAGACGAGTATCTCGTTCGTCCGCGTGAAAAGCTTCCCTGCGGAAGGCTATTCCCTCGACGTGCATCCGGAATCCATCATCATCACCGCTACCGACAAGGCAGGCGAGTTCTATGCCATCCAGACCCTGCTGCAGATGCTTCCGGCCCAGGTATATCGCCGCGCCACGGGTCCTGACGCCATGCTGATCCGCCAATGCACGCTTCCTTGCGTGAGCATTGTCGACCAGCCCCGCTTCTCCTGGCGCGGCAGCATGCTCGACGTTTCCCGCTCCTTCTTCGACAAGGAATACATCCTGCGCCACCTCGATTTCCTGGCCTATCACAAGATCAACAAGTTCCACTGGCACCTGACCGACGACAACGGCTGGCGGGTCGAGATCAAGAAGTATCCCCGCCTGACAGAGATTGGCGCCTGGCGCGGCCCCGACGAGGCCCTGATGCCGGCTTACAATTCGGGGGAAGAGCGCTATGGCGGCTTTTATACCCAGCAGGATCTCAAGGAGATCGTGGCTTATGCCGCCGAACGCAACATCGAGATCATTCCCGAATTCGACCTTCCGGGCCACTCCAAAGCCCTGGCTGTGTCCTATCCCGAAGTGGTATGCAAGCACGACGAGGAACTCCGCAGCGTGCAGGGCGAGACGCACAACGTCATCTGCGTGGGCCGCGAGAAGAACTACGTGATGCTCGAAAACATCATCAAGGAGCTGGCCGCCATTTTCCCCTCCAAATACTTCCATGTGGGTGTGGAAGAGGTCGTTACGGAATCCTGGAAGCACTGCCCCGACTGCCAGAAGCTGATGAAGAAACTCGGTTATACCGATGAAAAGCAGCTGCTGGGCTACTTTACCGGACGGATGGAGAAGATACTGGCCAAATACGGCAAGACGCTCGAAGGCTGGGAAGACATCATCGACGGCGACGAGCTCTCGCGCAACGACCTGGTGCTGGTCTGGCACAACCAGAACCTGCTCCAGAAAGCCATCGACGCCGGTTTCCCGGCCGTTACGCAGAACTGCTACTACCTGTACTTCGATATGAAGCAGTCGGCTGCGGAGCGTGGCCACACCTGGGCCTCGATCATCCCGGTCGAGAAGGTGTATGCCTTCGATCCGCTCCAGGGTCTCGAACTGACGCCCGAGAAAGAAAAACTCGTGAAGGGCCTCCAGGGCGGTCTCTGGACAGAGCTCCTCTTTTATCCGCCGCATTTCTCTGAATATCAAATCTTCCCGAGGCTCTGCGCCCTGGCGGAAGTGGGCTGGACGCCGCAGGACCTGCGCGACTATGCCGACTTCGACGCGCGCATGACCCGCGCGCACTTCGAGCGCATGTGGAACATGGGTATCAAGTTCCGCATCCCGGCTCCGGAAGTGGATGCGCAGTGCAACGTGCGCAGTCCCTATCCCAACATGGTGGTGCGCTATACCTTCGACGGCACGGAACCCACGGTCAGTTCGCCTGTCGTCACGGGCCGGATCGTCACCGACCAGCCGGAAAAGCTCCGCTTCGCAACCTTCTACAACGACGTCAAGAGTATCACGGTCAGCGTACCGGGCACCACGCGCTATCTCGAGCCCGCGACACACGTCAGCTCTTCGCTGGAACCGGCCCGCGGATACAGCCTCGCGGTTCTGGAGAATTACGAGCCGGGCAAGAACTTCCGCTCGTCTTCCCTGCCCAAGAAGGGCGATTACGTGCTCTATACCTTTGAAGAGCCCGTTTCCTGCAAACGGATCACGGTCCAGACTGCCGATCCGGTGAACAATTTCTTCGGCGTGACGCAAGGTCACGTGGAAGTCTCGTTCGACGGAACCTCCTTCCGGAATGCCGGCACGTTTGATATGTACAACCGGGTGGTGATCGAGTCGCCCGCACAGCCCGTCAAAGCGGTCAAGATCGTCGTCGACGGGCCCTGCGAAGGCAAGATGTTGTCCATCCAGGCCCTGAAGATCGAATAATCATGGAATTCTTTACCACCGCCGCCGGTATCTCAGTTCATGTGTGGGATACTTGTAATACTGGGGCTCTGCCCCAAACCCCGCCGCTCCAGCCTGCTATTCCACAGGGCCCTCCCTCACGGCCTCCGCTAGCGGCTGATGCCGCTTTGCCGCCAGTCAGACCCTGTGTGTTTTTGTTGCATGGGTATCTGGAGACGATGTATGTTTTCAATGAACTCGTGGATGCCCTCAAGACGCGCTACCGCGTGATCGTAATCGACATGCCCGGCCACGGCCTGACTGATTCGGCTCCTGCGGACGCTTCCGGACAGCGGGTTAACTCGCTGGCTTTCTGCGCTTCCGTCGTTGCCGGCGTCATGGCCAAATGCGGCGTGGAGAAAGTCATCCTGGCCGGCCATTCGATGGGCGGCTACGTGACGCTGCAGTTCCTCCACGATTATCCGCAGCTGGTCGAAAAGGCCATCCTGCTTTCGTCGCATCCCTTCCCCGATGCACCGGAAAAGGCCGCGGACCGCGCCGAGGAAAAGAAATGCATCGCCGCCGGAAAACTTTCGACCCTGGCCGCCCTGTCCATCCCCCGGATGTACCACGAAGAGAATCTTCGCGCCTGCGACGAAAAGATCCGTGAAACGATCGAACTCTGCGAAACCCACGACCCGGAAGGCATCATCAGCTCGATAGAAGGCCTCCGTACCCGCCCCGACCTGCAGCCCGTGATGCAGCAGCCGCCCGTCCCCCTGCTCCTGATCCACGGCGACCACGACAACTTCCAGCCGCTGGAAATGGTCGAAAAGATCAAGACCCTCTTCCCGAAAGTTACCTACCAGCTCATCCCCGACACCGGCCACAACGCCTTCATCGAACGCCAGGACGCCGTCGTCGCCGCGATGACTGCATTTATTTCGTAACAGCTTATAGCAAAAGCATATTCTGTTTTTA
>DETK01000035.1:14554-21722 GCA_002361615.1 Bacteroidales bacterium UBA3290 | reverse complement strand
TAAAAACAGAATATGCTTTTGCTATGGGCTGTTACCAGAGAAAGTTGTTGAACGGGTAGCGGCCGGCGTGGATTTCGGCGACCATCTTGTAGAGGTCGTTTCGAAGCTTGTCGACACCGATTTTCTCCTTGGCGGAGAGGAAGATGCACGGCGTGTGTTCCTTGGAAATCCAGCTGTTTTTGAGCTCTTCCAACGTGTAATTCTTTTCCGTTTTCTCCTGCAGCGAGAACTCGTCGTAGGGCTCGTAGCGGTAGGCGTCAATCTTGTTGAACACCATGTACACGGGCTTGTCCTGCGCCCCGATGTCCTTGAGCGTCTGGCTTACGACCCGGATCTGATCTTCGAAATTGGGATGCGAGATGTCCACGACGTGCATCAGGATGTCGGCTT
Source organism: Bacteroidales bacterium UBA3290 (assembly GCA_002361615.1). Classification (GTDB taxonomy): domain Bacteria; phylum Bacteroidota; class Bacteroidia; order Bacteroidales; family UBA932; genus Cacconaster. The sequence continues at coordinate 21,332 of DETK01000035.1, read as the reverse complement.
CGCGCACCTCGTCGAGCGTGCTCTTGAACGACTCCACGAGCTGTGTGGGGAGCTTGCGGATGAAGCCTACCGTGTCGCTGAGCAGGAACGGTACGTTCTCGATCACGACCTTGCGGACCGTGGTGTCGAGCGTCGCGAAAAGTTTGTTTTCGGCAAAGACGTCGCTCTTGGAGAGCAGGTTCATGATCGTGCTCTTGCCCACATTGGTGTAGCCTACCAGCGAGATGCGCACCATCTGGCCGCGGTTCGAGCGCTGCGAGGCCATCTGACGGTCGATCTTGCGAAGCTGGTCCTTGAGCCGGGTGATCTTGTCGAGGACGATGCGGCGGTCGGTCTCCAGCTGACTTTCACCCGGACCGCGCATGTTGAGACCCCCTTTGCCGCCGCGCTGCCGCTCGAGGTGCGTCCACATACCGGTCAGGCGCGGGTAGAGATACTGGTATTGCGCGAGCTCGACCTGGGTCTTCGCGTACGCGGTCTGCGCCCGGTCGGCGAAAATGTCGAGAATCAGGCCCGTGCGGTCCACGACGCTGCAGTGATGGTCGGGCCAGTGCTCGTTGATCTCGCGCTCCACATTGCGCATCTGCGAAGGCGTAAGCTCGTCGTCGAAGAGCACGTAGTCAATCTCGTGCTCCCGGACGAAACTCTTGATTTCCTGCAGTTTGCCCGATCCGATATACGTGCGCGAGTCGGGATGGTCGAGGCGCTGGGTGAAGCGCTGTTCCCCTTCCACTCCGGCCGTCATGGCCAGGAACTGCAGTTCGTCGAGATATTCCTTGACCTGCGTCTCGTCCTGCTGGCGCGTGATCAGCGCCACGAAGACGGCAGAGGGTATGCGTGTATCAACGGTTTCGTACATGGAATGATTCCCCCGGCCAAATTCCGGGGACTCAGTTTGCAAAAATACGATTATATTTGTAAAAAAATGTAGTCCTATGAAGAGATTTTGCCTTTCCTTCGTGCTTCTGGCCGTTTGTTTCACCGCTTTTTCGCAGCCTGCCGGACGCGGGCGCATCCGCGATTTCGGCATTGAACCGGGCGTTTTCAAGACAGGTACCTATAATGCCATTACGGACGTTCCGGGTGTCAGGGTCGGACAGGTTTCCATTATAGAAGGTGACAATATCCGCACCGGCGTGACAGCCATCGTGCCGCACGACGGCAACGTGTTCCGCAAGAAATGCCCCGCCGCCATCTATGTGGGCAACGGTTTCGGCAAACTGGCCGGCGTGACGCAGGTCCGCGAACTCGGCAACATCGAGACGCCTATCGTGCTGACCAACACGCTTTCCGTGGCACAGGGCATCGAAGGTGTGCTTTCCTATACCATGAGCCAGGTCGGCAATGAATCGGTACGCAGCGTCAACGCGGTGGTGGGTGAGACGAACGATTCTTATCTCAACGACATCCGAGGCCGGCACGTGAAGGCCGACGACGTGGTCAAGGCCATCGTGAGCGCGAAAAGCGGTCCTGTGGAAGAAGGTTGCGTTGGCGCCGGTGTCGGCACGGTCTGCTTCGGCTGGAAAGGCGGCATCGGCACGTCTTCGCGCGTGCTTCCGAAAGACCTGGGCGGCTACACCGTGGGCGTCCTGGTCCAGACCAATTATGGCGGCATCCTGGAAATTGACGGCGTGCCCGTAGGCCAGCGCCTGGGACAATACAGTTTCAAGAGCAGTGTGGAAAATCCTGATTATCTGATGAATCCCGACGGCTCTTGCATGATGGTGGTCTTTACCGACGCCCCGCTGGACGCCCGCAATCTCGAACGTCTGGCCAAGCGCGCCATGATGGGCATCGCCAAGACGGGCGGCATCGCCTCCAACGGCAGCGGCGACTACGTGATTGCCGTGAGCGTCAATCCGGAGAACCTGATCGACGAGAGCACGGAGCGCTACTATCCGACCCTGCTCCACAACGACGACATGAGCCCGCTCTTCGAGGCAACCATCGAAGCCACGGCTGAAGCCCTCTGGAATTCCCTCTTCATGGCCACCGACACCAAAGGCCGCGACGGCAACTTCGTCCCCGCCCTCCCCATCGAATCCGTGCTTCAAGCCATGCGCCAGCCAATCTTGAAATAAGGAGTGCTTTTCTTTGGGAACGGGCAGATATTCTATTGAAAACCCATAGACGCCCATGTCTCTGTGAATGGGAGGGGCCCAGCGAAGCTGGGAGGGATGAGCGAAGCGAAGGTTTTCAATAGAATATCTGCCCGTTCCAGGAAAAAGAAAAGCAGGCAAACACTAACACGTCAAACAAAAAAGCGGCTGCCTTTTCAGGTAGCCGCTTCGTGTGTAAAAAAGCCTTTTTAGCGGAGCTGGAACACGACCGGGAAGTTGTAAACCACTTTCACCGGACGCTCTCTCTGTTTGCCAGGCGTCCACTTAGGAGACATCGAGACGATACGGACAGCCTCTTTGTCCAGCGAGGAGTCGACACCACGCAGCACCTTCACGTCGCTGACGGAACCATCGGTGTTGACCGTGAACTGCAGCGTCACGCGGCCCTGGACACCGTTCTCCTTGGCGATTTCAGGATACTGGAGGTTCTTGTTGACCCAGGCGGAGAAAGTGTTCGCGTCGCCGCCCTGGAATTTGGGTTTCTCCTCCACGAGGGCGAACGGAATCGCTTCTTCTTCGACCACCTCTTCCTCGACAGCTGCGTGGTAGTCCATGATTTCCACGCCGAGGTTTGCGTTGTCCTCGGTGTCGATGAACAGGTCGTCGTTGACCTGGATGTCGTCGTCGACAATGTCGATGATGTCGGAAAGTACCGGAATCTTAGGCATCTCCGGAGGGACTTCCTGTTGTTCCTGGGTGTTGATGATCTCTTCTTCTTCGACGGCTACGGTCTGTGCCGTGAGGTCCATCGTTTCGACCTTGTCGGTAGAAGACCATTCGAAAGCGAGCAGGCAGAGGCCGAGGGCCACGATCAAACCTATCTCGAGGAACAGTGCGTTCTTCTTCTGAAGGTCAGCTTTGGGAGTGATTTTGCTTTCCATATCGTTACGTTTTTTGTTGTTTCAATATCAACTATCGCGCCGTTTTGTACGCACTAGTACCCAAAATTAAGAAGAAAAAATCATTTAATCCAATTTTTCTTCAAAAAAATTGTTGACAACTTTTCCGAAAAAACCGCTAAATAGTTAGGAATTAGCGAGTTAAAATCTTGCTCTCGTAAAGGACGTTATTAACATTCTTCACAGCAGCGGCGCTCTTTGCGAAAGCGGCCTGCTCTTCCTTGTTCAGATCGTACTTGAGGATCTTCTCGCAGCCGCGCTTGCCGATGACGGCGGGAACGCCGATGCAGAGGTCGTCCTGGCCGTACTCGCCTTCGAGGTAGCAGCAGCAAGGGAACACCTTCTTCTCATCGAGGAGGATGGACTTGACCATGGCAGCGCAGGAAGCGCCCGGAGCGTACCAGGCGGAGGTGCCGAGGAGTTTTGTCAGGGTGGCGCCGCCGACCATGGTGTCGGCCACGACCTTTTCAGCCACGGCCTTGCGGAGCAGCTTGGTCACAGGCATGCTCTTGCAGGTAGCCTTGCTGATGAGCGGGATCATGGTGGTGTCGCCGTGTCCGCCGATGACGATGCCTTCCACATCGCTCGGAGCGGCCTTGAGGGCCTGGCTCAGGTAGAAGCAGAAGCGGTTGCTGTCGAGCTGTCCGCCCATGCCGATGACGCGGTTCTTCGGCAGGCCGGTGGCCTTGAGCGTCAGATAGGTCATCGTATCCATCGGGTTGGAGATGATGATGAAGATGGCTTTCGGGGAATATTTGAGCGCGTTGCCGACCACACCGTTGACGATGCCTGCGTTCACGCCGATCAGTTCCTCGCGGGTCATACCCGGTTTGCGGGGAATGCCCGAGGTGATGATGATCACGTCGGAATTGCGGGTAGCCGCATAGTCGTTGGTCACGCCCTTGATGCGGGTGTCGAAACCATACATTTTGGCGGTCTGCATCATATCGATGGCCTTACCCTCGGAGAGACCTTCCTTGATGTCGAGAAGAACGAGTTCCGAGCAGATCTTCATGTGTGCAATGGCGTTTGCACAGGTAGCGCCCACGTTGCCGGCGCCGATGACTGTAACTTTGGACATAATGATTATTTGTTTGAGTTTATTTTATGTATTTTTGTTGCATTAATCTGCAAAGGTATAAATTTTTATGATTCGGTATTTCACAGAAGATACGACTTTTACCTTGAAAGGAAAACGTCTGGTTAGCAAATGGTTGCGCGAAGTTGCCGAAGATCGGGGCTTTGAAATCGGCGAACTCAACTACATTTTCTGCTCCGATCCGTATCTGCTGGCCATAAACCGGCAGTTCCTCGGCCACGACTACGAGACCGACATCATCACCTTCGACAATTCCGAAGACTATCTGCTCGAGACCGGCCGCAAGGGTGTGAGCGCCGACATCTACATCAGCGTCGATACCGTGCGGATCAACGGCAAGGCCTATGGAGAAGGATTCGACCGGGAGATACACCGGGTCATCGTCCACGGTCTTCTGCACCTGATCGGCTACGACGATTGCGACGACTGGCATCGCAGCCGGATGCGTGCGGCCGAGAACCGGGCGCTGGCAGAACTCGACCAGATGAAGGAAGCTTAAGCGGATGGTCGCTTCGTACGACATCATCGTAGTGGGCGCCGGCCATGCCGGCTGCGAGGCGGCCGTCGCGGCGGCGCGCCTGGGATCGCGTGTGCTCCTGGTGACCCAGGATATGAACAAGATCGCCCAGATGTCGTGCAACCCCGCGATGGGGGGTATCGCCAAAGGACAGCTGGTCCGGGAGATCGATGCGCTCGGCGGCTACTCCGGTATCGTGACCGACGCCTCGACGCTCCAGTTCCGGATGCTCAACCGCTCGAAGGGGCCCGCGATGTGGAGCCCCCGTGCGCAGTGCGATAAACGCGGTTTTTCCATGAACTGGCGCTTCGTGCTTGAAAATACCTGTGGCTTAGATATTTGGCAAGATTCTGTGAGTGAGATAACGCTCCGAGAATCGCATATTTACGGTGTCCGACTGGGGATGGGCGCAGATTTTCAGGCCAAATCGGTGATTCTGACGGCCGGAACTTTCCTTGAGGGTCGTCTCTTTGTAGGAACCGAGATGGCGGAAGGAGGCCGGATGGGCGAACTTCCGTCGAAAGGACTTTCCCGGATTTTGGGAGAAGCCGGCCTGACGGTCGGCCGGATGAAGACCGGCACGCCGCCCCGCATCGACGTCCGGTCGATCGATCTTTCCCGCTTGGAGATGCAGGAAGGTGACGGCGCGCCCGAGCGCTTCTCCTTCCTTCCCGTACCGACCGCTATCCAGCAGGGCCGGTCGCAGAAGTGCTGCTACATCGTCCGGACGAACGAACGAGTCCACGAGATTCTTCGTACAGGTTTCGACCGCTCGCCGCTCTTCACGGGAAAGATCCATGGCATTGGTCCGCGCTACTGTCCGTCGATCGAAGATAAGCTCCGCACCTTTGCAGACAAGGATTCGCATCAACTCTTTCTCGAGCCGGAAGGCTGGAATACCTTTGAATACTATTTGCAGGGTTTTTCCTCATCGCTTCCGCTCGAGACACAGATCGACGCCCTGCACGCCATCGAAGGGCTGGAACAGGTCCGGATCTTCCGCCCGGCCTATGCCGTGGAATACGATTTCTTCGATCCGACACAGCTACAGTCCACGCTGGAATCGCGCGTCATCCCCGGCCTCTATCTGGCCGGACAGGTCAACGGAACGACCGGCTACGAAGAAGCCGCCGCGCAGGGCTTGATGGCCGGCATCAATGCGCATCTCAAGCTGGCCGGCAAGGAGCCGCTGATTCTCAAGCGCGACCAGGCTTATATCGGTGTGCTGATCGACGATTTGGTGACCAAAGGCGTGGATGAGCCATACCGGATGTTTACTTCCCGTGCCGAATACCGTATCCTGCTTCGTCAGGACAACGCCGACGAACGGCTTACGCCAATCGGCCGCAGCATCGGGCTGGTCGATGATTTCCGTTGGAAAATCTTTCAAGAGAAGAAAGCTTCCATCGAGGATCTTGCCCACTGGCTGGAAGAGCGCCCGGTCAAACCCGACGAGATCAATACGTATCTTACGCAGGTCGGTGAAGCACCCATCGAGACATCCAAGAGAGCCTCCGATCTTCTCGTTCGTCCATTCGTGACGCTGGAAGGCCTCCTGCAAAATGTTCCACGTGGAACCTTCTATACTGGGGCGCTGCCCCAAACCCCGCCGCTCCAGCCTTCTATTCCTCAAGGCTCTCCCTCACGGCCTCCGCTAGCGGCTGATGCCGCTTGCCATACTGGGGCGCTGCCCCAAACCCCTGGCTCGCTGGGTGACCGTTCGGCTGCTGATATTGCTTTGCGGATTCCTTGGGCGGGGCGGGAGAGGCCGGCCGAGATCTTGCGGGAAGAGCGCGAAGTGCTCGATGCGACGGAGATCCGAATCAAGTATGCGGGTTATATTGAACGGGAGAAGCGGCTGGCTGAAAAGATTCTCCGTTTGGAAAATCTCGAGATTCCCGAGAACTTCGATTTCCAGAAGCTGACCGCGCTTTCGATGGAATGCCGTATCAAAATGGAACGCTACCGTCCCCGTACCATCGCCCAGGCCTCCCGCATTTCCGGTGTCTCGCCGGCCGATATTTCCGTACTGCTCGTCTATTTCGGCCGCTGATTGTTCCACGTGGAACCTTTCATACTGGGGCGCTGCCCCAACCCCCGCCGCTCCGGCCTGCTATTGCACAAGGCTCGCCCTCACGGCCTC
>DETK01000035.1:0-14426 GCA_002361615.1 Bacteroidales bacterium UBA3290 | reverse complement strand
CTCGCCCTCACGGCCTCCGCTAGCGGCTGATGCCGCTTGCCATACTGGGGCTCTGCCCCAACCCCCGCCGCTTCGGCCTGCTATTGCACATGGCTTTCCCTCACGGCCTCCTCTAGCGGCTGATGCCGCTTGCTATACTGGGGCGCTGCCCCAACCCCCGCCGCTTCGGCCTGCTATTGCACGTGGCTCTCCCTCACGGCCTCTGCTAGCGGCTGATGCCGCTTGCCATACTGGGGCTCTGCCCCAACCCGAGGCGCGTCAAAAAGATTCCCGTAATTCATACGTACTACGTGTTTTTTGCGTATCTTTATGTTTTGTTAGCACTTAGATAACGTTTAATTTTGCTATAACATCATTTGTCATGGAAATCCTTCGCACATTCGACCTGCTCGAGAACCTGAAGACGTATCCTCCCAAAGAGGACATCCTGGCCCGCCGTACCCGCGGAAAATGGATCAAGTACAGTATTGACCAGTATTATGAAATCGCACATGCGGTCGCATACGGCCTGCTGGCCCTGGGTTACAAGCCGGGTGCAAAGATCATCACCATCACCAACAACCGGCCGGAGTGGAACTTCATGGATATGGGCATCAACCTCGCCCACATGATCCATATTCCGGTTTACAGCACGCTCAGCAAGGACGACTATCTGCATATCTTCACCCATTCCGACGTGGAGCTCATCGTGGTCGGCACGCCGGCGCTGTATAAGAAAGTTGCGCCGATCGCCGCTGAAATCGACCGCGACATCAAATTCCTGATGATGGACGACAACGACGAGGTCATGTCGCTGGCGAAACTTTATGAACTCGGACGGGAGAATAAGGAGCGTTTTGCTCCCGTTGTGGAAGAGAACAAGAAAACCATCAGCCCCGACGAATGTGCCAGCATCGTCTATACCTCGGGTACGACCGGCCTGCCGAAGGGCGTCATGCTCTCGCACCGCAATATGATGTTCAACTCGCACGGCCACGCCATCCGACAGACGAAGAACTACAGCCACAAGATGCTCAGCTTCCTGCCGCTCTGCCATATGTACGAGCGCACGATGAACTATGAGTATCAGGAACTCGCCATCAGCATCTACTATGCGGAAGGCTTGGCCACCATAGCTTCCGACCTCAAGGATTGCCACGCCGACGGTTTCTGCGCCGTCCCGCGCGTGCTGGAAATGATGTACGGCAAGCTCGAAGAAGCCGGCAAGAAGCTTACGGGCATCAAGAAAAAGATCTACGATGCTGCCTGGGATTACGCCAACAATTTCGACAACGAGAACACGAGCTGGCTGTATCTCCAGAAACAGAAACTCTTCGACAAACTGGTCTATAGCAAGTGGCGCGAGAACCTGGGCGGTCACGAGATGCTGGTCGTGAGCGGTGGCTCCTCGATCCAGGCCAAGATTGTGCGCTGCTTCAACGCAGCCAAACTCTATATCTTTGAGGGATACGGTCTTACCGAAACCTCGCCTGTCATCGCCGTCAACTCGCCGGCCGACAAGTACAATGTAATCGGCACGGTGGGCAAGGCCATGGACGGCACGGAACTCTCGTTTGCCGAAGACGGAGAGATTCTCACCCGCGGCCCGCACGTGATGCTGGGTTACTACAAGAATCCCGAAGCTACGAAAGAGATGATCGACGAGGACGGCTGGCTCCACACGGGTGACATCGGTTTCCTGAAGGACGGTAAATTCCTCAAGATCACCGACCGCAAGAAAGAGATCTTCAAACTCTCGTCGGGCAAATACATCGCTCCGCAGGTCATCGAAACGCTGCTGCGCGAGAGTCCGTACATTGAAAACGCCTTCGTATTTGGTGCCAACGAGAAATTTGCTTCGGCCATCATCATCCCGGCCTACGCCAAGGTGAAGGAATACGCCGAGTCGCGTGGCGACAAAGTTGAAAAGAAAGAGCAGCTGCTGCAAAACAAAGGTGTCATGGATCTCCTGAACGCGGAAGTGGCCGCCGTCAACGCGAAACTCGCCGCCCATGAGAACATCAAGAAGGCGCACTTCGTATTCGACGAATGGACCCCCGACAACGAGATGCTTTCCCAGACCCTCAAGCCGAAACGCCGCAACCTGCTCAAGCGCTACGAGCAGACCATCGCGGATACGTATAAATAATCTCAAATACCTTCTATCATGAAAACGAGCCGCTTCTTCCCCGCATTGTTGTGCGCACTGCTGATTACCGCCTCTGCCGCAGGACAGACGCTTCCGCAGGGTCCGGAATTGCCTGAACTGATGAGCCTTAAACCGATGGAGAGATGGGACGACGAGACCGGACTGTATCTGGAAAGAACTGGATATGAACTCGTCTTCATGAAGCCTGACGAGGTAAAAGCGTTTGCAGCCAAGCTTTGCGCCAGAGCGAAATGGGACAAACAGATTATCGATGAAATGATCAATGGACAAAGGCCCGAAGATGAAGCTTTTGCTCAGCGTCTGATCGATGAACGGAAGAATTTTGTGTCGTTTATGCTTGAATTGGGCATTATTGCCGGACAGCATACCAATGTCAAGATGACAAAGACCGCTAAAGGGGATTGGACCTATCCGGTAACCCCGGCGCCGGAGTTTTACACCTCCAGATGGACGACAAAAGTCCCTGCGGCCAAGAAAAAAGACGATGTATTGGGATACACTGTCTGCATGGTAGATTATAAGTATTATTTCTGTGAAATGCCGTTCGGCGGCGGGATCATTCCCGTTGTTGCAGACGATGATGAAATCTATCTTGCGCAAGTTTCCTTTGTCTTGATGCGCAACATCGGCATTATCTATGAGTCGGGTGCTTTGGCGATCCTGAAAGAGTGGTATCCGAACGATCAGGAGCAATTTGAACGCACGTACCAGACTTGTCTGCTTTATCTGGATTCCGTGAATAAGGCTATCGAGAACAACGACAAGGTCGAGATCAAATACCAGCCGATGCCGAAAGCCGGTGCGATGAATGCTTCGATGAAAGACAAGGTGCTCCCGCTGGAAAAAGCCGTAACCAGTTCGGTGGTGGACTGTGTCGTTACTTCCGATGTTTGGGAAGTGCAGAAAGATGCAACCGGCACGCCCATCCGGAGAGTCATCTACGGTTACTCCTTCGTCCAGACCAAACGCGGCAAACAAGCTGTGCGCGTGTCCTGGGCGGAAGACTACCAGGGCGGCTCCTACGGCCCGCTTCACTGCTACGGTGTCGGCGGAAGCAAGTTCTATGTGAAATAATTGACACTCACATTTTTATAAAAAATAACGAATATGAAACGGATTACCATCGCAATGCTGTCTCTGTGCGCATTGCTGCTGGCCCTTCCCGCCAGCGCCCAGGGCCTGAAGCCTTCCGCAGCGGCCCTTGCCGCCGACCCCAAGGCTTCTGACAATTCTGTCCCGAACGGCTATAGCAAGCCTGCTTCGGAGATACGGGCTGTCTATGAGAACCTGGATCCGTCGCTCTTCATCTACCGGCCTTATTATGTAGGCGAAAACAAGTATTTCTACTATGTGGACGATGAGACGAAGAACTATCTGGATAACAGCTACTTCGGCTATATGATGAAGGCACAGGAGGAATACGGTGTGCGGATCAAGCCCATCGCGTCTTTCGTCAACAACATTCCCGGCCAGGGCGACCGCGTGGTTCCTTATGGCGAGCACGCGATGCACGCTGGTTTTGCGGAAGCTATGGCTGATCAGGGCAATACCTGGCCGCTCAACCATTACTTGCACGCCTGCTCGATCCTGAACTATTCGACAGAAGCGTCTGCTTCCTCCGGCGCTTCAGCGACGATGCGCGATATCCCCAATGATGACGGCAGCACGATCAAGCTGGTTGAGAGCGATGATGACCGTTTGGCCCGTAATCGTCGGATGCGGTCGGCGGCGCACCGCAAGCTTGTGGAAAACGCTCCGTTCGGCCTGCTCGATTTTATGGCGGAAGACATCTATGCCCGCTACGAGAAGCAGATTGCCAAAGGCACGTTCATCCTGTTCTATTTCTGGGAATACCGGGAGCTGGTCAGCCTGATGGAAGGCAGTCTCGAACTGAACAGCGGCGACGCCAATGCACAACAGTACAAGACTCTCCTGCAAAAGCACAGAAACCGTCTCGCTGACATGGATATCAAGAGCCTTGATTTATACAGGGAAAATGGCGCGAAAGCCAAGGAAGCGGCCGGCCAGATGAAGATGGCCGACATTCCGAAGGCCGGTATGAGCGATGCTTCGCTTGAGGCCAAGTTCAAGGCGCTCGCCATGAAGTCCCAGGCGTTGTCGCAGGGTGTGGACATCAAGAAGGTCATCATCCGCGACGCCGGCTGGAACTACGACCGCAACGAACTGGGCGTCATTACGGCCCGCTACAAGGGAGCCTATCTGATCTACTCCTACAACGGCAAGATCATGATGAAGGACATGTCCTTCAAGCAGCCCGCTACTGGCGGCGGCTCCTTCGGCGACTGGCAATTCCGCGGCATCGGCACCGAAACCCGCACGATCACCGACTGGAAATAATCGAAGGAATCGCCAAACAGGCGCAAGATCATGGGCTCCATAAACGCATATGGAGCCCTTCTTGTTGCGCCACAGGCCGAAATAAGGCGTAGGTGTCAGGCACGAAGAACAAGAGGGGTTGATTCTCAACGAGTAGGTGTTAATAATCTTGCGGCTGTTTGGCGAGGAGTCTCGGTAACGAAAATCTGCCGCGACGACAATCTGGGTGAGCCTACGTTGTTGTCGCGGCGTGTTTTTCGGCGGTTTTGGCTGTTTTGGGTCCGCGACGACAACCTGAAGCCTCTCACAGTGTTTTCGCGGCGAAAATGGATGCTTTTGCAGGAAGGCGAGTCAGCTATCGAGTCAAAAACCCATGGCCGCCCGTGGCCGTGTGAACGGGAGGGGCCCAGCGAAGCTGGGAGGGATGAGCGAAGCGAAGGTTTTTGAATCGATAGCTGCGAGCCTGGAGGCAAAAGCCAATAAATAACACTTAAAAACTTCGCGACGACAATCTGGGTGATCCTACGTTGTTGTCGCGGCGTGTTTTTCGACGAAATTGGCTGTTTTGGGTCCGCGACGACAACCTGAAGCATCTCACAGTGTTTTCGCGGCGAAACAACGATTGGGTAAAGCGGCAGGTCTGGGCAGAGCCCAGTAAACACAAATAACCAAGGGGAATCCCGGTTGGGACTCCCCTTGAACACATCACATTTTTGATTTTTACAAATCAGATTATTTCCTCATACTGCGCAGCAGAAAGGAGCGTATCAAATTCCGAGGGATCGGAGTATTTGATCTTGATCATCCATCCTTCACCGTAGGGATCGGAGTTCACCAGCTCGGGGGCGCCTTCGAGGGCGGGGTTGACCTCGCACACTTCGCCGGAGACCGGCATGAAAGCGTCGGCGACCGTCTTGACGGCCTCGATGGTTCCGAACACCTCTTCCTTGGCGAGGGTTTCGCCTTCGGTCTGGATGTCTACAAAAACGATGTCACCCAATTCGCTCTGGGCGAAATCGGTGATACCGACAATGGCTACGTCGCCTTCGAGGCGTACCCATTCGTGATCTTTCGTGTATTTGAGTTCAGCAGGTGTATTCATAGTTTTGCTATATAAAACTTCCAGCGTGCAAATATAATAAATTATTTTGGATGACGCAATTTTTTTCCGAGAATCTGCATCTTATTGTATAATTTTGCAATCCAAAATGAAAATACATGGTTGGTACCCTCGATTTGACGTCTTGTTATCCCGTTTCCGACAGCCTTCGCGACTTGCAGGATTTTACGCCGCCTGTCGTGGATCGCGCTTATCTCCAGTCGCTTGGCGTCCGTGTCGAACCTTCGGACGAAACGCTTGAAGCCCTTTCGCGCGGCTCGGCCTGGTTCCGTGCCCGTCTCGGGGGAAAGACGCTCTTTCCGGTACAGCGGTGTCGTCTGGAAGCCATCGATCCGGAGACGGTCGAGACAGAAATCCACAACTATACGGGCCGTTGCCCGACCCTTACCTACGAGCTCAATCCTGTCCGCGGATGCGGCATCGGCTGCCAGTATTGTCTGGTGACAGACGGCGTGCACGAGCAACCGCTTGTGGCGCTGGAGAATTATCCGGAGTATGTGGCCCGCCTGCTGGAGCGGGAAAATGGTCCGGACAGTCCGAATGACAGGCATTACTATTACTTTTCTCCGAAAACCGAGGCCCTGCAGGAGGCTACGCTGCAGACTGGCATCGCGCACGGCATCCTGCGGACATTCATTGCGCATTTCAAGCGTTTTCCTGCTTCGCAGGCGCGGCTTTTCATCGCGTCGAAGGCAGGTGCACGACATCTGCAGGTGAAGGCGGACGGCGTTTCGGTGCTCGAACTGTTCGAACAGCTGAAGGGACGTATGCAGTTCAATACCAGCGTGTCGATGATGCCGCCTGCCTTGCGGCAGATCCTCGAACCGTATGCGGCACCCATCGAAGAGCGGCTGGAAGCGGTGCGGCTGTGCCGGGAACGCGGGATTCTGGCCGAATCGGCACTCGTGCAGCCCATCTTCCCGCCTTTCCTGTCGGACGAGCGGATCCGGAACTTCTTCGAGACGCTCCGTCAAGCAGGTATCCGCAACTACAAGCCTGAATTCCTGACCGTCTGCATGGAAAACCTGGCCCTGATCGGGCCGATGCTAGGCCGTTTCGACAAAGCGATGGAGCGGCAGCTTTACGAAGATTATCTCCCGCCCACGAACGCCGACCATCGCAAGCAGCGCGGCCGTACGGCGCCCGACCGGGCGTTGAGCGTAGCGCTGCTCGAGCGGATGAAACGGCATTCCGATGCGCTCGGACTGACTGTGAGCATCTGCTACTGGGTGCGCAAGCAACTCGGCATCACGGAAGCACAGATTCCGCTGATCAATGCGAACGGTTTCCAGTGCCTGGGCTATCAATCCCGCCTGTTCGACCATGTTCAGTGATCTGTCAGACTATTATTTGCGTTGGTTTCACGACCGGCCCGTGGCTATCACGACACCGCGCTGCGAAGAGTTGCGCAGGCTCCACGCCGTGCTCTACAAGTGCGCGGAGCACTTCGCCCTGCACTACGAGGCGTATGTACCGCGCTGGATGCCGCTCAGTGACAGGGCGCTGCAACTGCTCGATTGGCAGAAATCCTATCCGTTTCGGGCCGGCACCTGGCGTCCGGACTATCTGATTACGGAAGAAGGAGCGCTGAAACTCTGCGAGATCACCTCACGCTTCTTCGGGCACGGCATCTTCATGAGCTGGTTCGCGTATCAAGCCGCGGAGCGCTTTCTGCAGCGATTCCCTGGCGCCCGGCAGGAATCGCGTTACGGCGAACTGCTGGCGTATATGCGGCAGCTGCCGGGCGGGAAAAAGCGCATTTTCGTCTTCAAGAGCGCGGACCGTACCAATGAGATCCGGCTCTACAAGCGCTTCTACGAGGCGCAGGGCTGCGAAGTGACGGTGCTGGAGCAGGATCAGGTGGCGGCACGGCGCCGCGACTGGTCGCACGATGCGTTGCTTTTGAGCGCCCTCAACCAGCGCGACCTGATGGCCCTGGACGACGAAACCCTGCACGTAATGCTGGAAGAGGGGATGACCAGCGACCTGCGCAATGTCTTCCTGCTTCACGACAAGCGCTTTATGCGCCTGTGGTTCGAAGACGCTTTTACGAAAGATTGCCTGACGGACGAAGAGGCGGCCTTCCTCCGCGCCCACGCTATTCCGACCTATATCTGTCGGGAAGGCGGCCCCATGGTGGAAGACGCCATCCGGAACAAAGATGCTTACATCCTCAAACCCTGGGACTTGGGCAAAAGTGAGAATGTCCATGCGGGCCCTTTGACCGACGAAGCACAGTGGCAGCGCCTGTGGGAGCACGGTGCCGAAACGATGGTCCTGCAGCCCTTCCTGCGCCAGCGTACCTTCCCGACGCTGTGGGAAGGCCAGGTGTATGACGATTATCTCTGCGGCATGATGCTCTGCGTGGACGACCGCTTCTTCGATTCGGGTTTGTTCCGTACCTCAAGCTGCCCCGTGACCAACCTGGTCGACGACCGAAAGGCCGCGCCGCTGCATACCGATGACCCTACGCTCCTGCGCCATTGCGACGTGCTATGATCCTTGCCTCGAACCAGCCTTATTTTCTCCCGTATCTGCCTTACTGGCAGTTGATCCACGCGGCAGATCTGTTCCTCATCGGCGATGACTTCGCCTATAAGATGGGAAGCTGGATTCCGCGCAACCGGATCCTGGTGCAGGGACGTCCGACCTTTTTCCGGATGGAAATCGACCATAGGAGCTGCAACCATCTGATCAGCGAAACGCGCCTTGCGCCCCTGCCCGTTGAGGACAAGCTCAAAACGCTGGAGATGGCCTATCACAGGGCGCCTTGTTTTGCGGCGGGATTCGAGCTGGCGCAGCGGATCGTACGCAATCCCGAGCGCAATCTCGCACTCTTCCTGGAGTACGCGATCCGGGAGGTCTGCGGGTATCTGGGAATTACGACTCCGATCGGGCGAACGTCTGATATACAGGGTAATAACTTGCTCAAGCGTGAGGCTCGCGTGTATGACTTGTGTCACCGAACGGGTGCCGACACGTATATCAACGCCATAGGCGGTACGGCGCTTTATCATCCGGATGCTTTCGTCCGGGAGGGGATCCGGCTGAAGTTCCTCAAGGCCAGGCTTTCGCCCTACCCACAGTTCGACGGGCCGTTCCACGCGAATCTATCCGTGCTCGATGCCATCATGTTCAATCCGCGCGAGCGTCTGCACGAGATGCTCGACGAATATACGCTGATCGATGGATGAGATTGTCGTATCGGTCATCTGCATGGCCTACAACCACGAGGCCTGGATCCGCGACGCGCTGGAAGGCATCGTGACGCAGCAGGCACCGTTCCGTTTCGAGGTGCTGGTCCACGACGATGCTTCGACCGATGGAACGGCGGAGATCATCCGCGACTATCAGGCTCGGTATCCCGACCTGATTGTGCCGGTTTTCCAACGTGAAAACCAGTATTCGCGCGGCGAGCCGGTGATGCAGCGCTTTGTCGCGCCGCTAGTCAGGGGCCGGTATGTGGCGCTTTGTGAAGGAGATGATTACTGGACCGATCCTTTCAAGCTGGCGAAGCAGGTGGCGGCGCTGGAAGCCCGGCCGGAAGTGGATATGGCGGCGCATGCAGCCTTGAAGATGCGCGGCGGAAAGCGGGCGGGCTTCGTGGCGCCGCGCCTGCGCAGCGGAATGATTCCGGCGGAAAAGGTGATTGTCGGCGGCGGGAGCCGCTATGTGGCGACCGCCTCCTTGCTCTGCCGGGCGGAAGTTTTCTGCCGCTGGACGCCGATGCGCGACGTTTTGGTGAGCGATTATGTCCTTCAACTGCAAGGAGCGATGCGGGGAGGACTGTACTATCTGGCCGACTGCATGTCGGTCTATCGGGTCGGTGTGCCGGGCTCGTGGAACGCCCGTCACAGCGGACGCCGTCAGGCTGCCCGCAACACGAACCGGGCGATGCTCCAGGCGTTTGACTGCTATTCGGAAGGACGCTTCCACCGCGCCGTAGCGCTGCGGCAGGCGCTGTACGATTCCGACGACCTCGTGTCGCAGCGGCGCTGGGTGGCGATGATCGCCCCACGGCAGCTCCGTATCACTTTCCTCCAGATCCGCCGTTCCTTGGGCCGCGTGGTCCGCTCGTTCCTCTTATCGCTTGTAAAGTCATGAAAATCAACGTTACACGCACATCTCTCCCTCCGTTCGAAGATTACTGCGAGGAGATTCGAAAACTTTGGGACAGCCATATCCTGACCAATATGGGTGTGGAGCACGATGCTCTCCGGGATGCTCTGCAGCAGTATCTGGGTGTGCCGCATGTGGTGCTCTTCACCAACGGACATCTGGCGCTGGAAGCGGCGCTCAGGACACTCGGCTTGCCGCAAGGCGGGGAGGTCATCACTACGCCCCTGACCTTCGTCTCTACGACGCACGCCCTTGTGCGCTGCGGCCTGACCCCCGTCTTCTGCGACGTCTGTCCGGAAGACGGCACTATGGATGCGGCGAAGATTGAGCCGCTTATCAACGAACGGACCGTCGCCATCCTTCCGGTGCACGTGTACGGCCATGTCTGTGACGTGGATGCGATCGGCGCCGTGGCGGAACGCCATGGGCTGAAAGTGCTTTACGATGCCGCACACGCCTTCGGCGTCCGCTATCGCGGCGTGCCTGTGGCCCAGCTGGGCGAGGCCGTGATGCTGAGTTTCCACGCCACGAAGGTCTTTTCGACCATCGAGGGCGGGGCCGTGTGCTGCAGCGACGCCGCCCTGGCGCGGCGCCTGGCCGATGAGCGGAACTACGGCATCCGGGACGAAGAGACCTGCGTGGCTGCGGGCGGCAATGCGAAGATGAGCGAATTCCAGGCGGCGATGGGCCTTTGCAACCTGCGGCTGCTGGAAGGTGAGTTGGTGCGCCGAAAGGCGGTGGATGCACAGTATCGGGCCTTGCTGGCCGGTGTTCCCGGCCTGCGGATGCTGTTTCCGAGGCCCGGCGTCACGCCGAACTATGCTTATTTTCCGGTTCTTTTCGAAGGCGAAGGGGTTCGCGACCGCGTGAAAGAGGCACTGGCGGCCGAAGGCATCGGCTCCCGCAAGTATTTCTGGCCGCTGACTTCGGCGGTTGAGGCGTACAAGGGTTGCCCTTGGGCCGACCCTTCTGCGACGCCGGTTGCCGCCCGGATGGCGGCGCAAGTGCTTACGCTCCCGCTGTCGGCCGATTTGGAGCCGGAACAGGTAGAGCGGATCTGCGCGTTGGTACGCCAGGCGCTGGCTACATCAGCTTAAGTGCTTTCTTGATAAGGTCTTCGAGGGAACAGTCGGGGTTTTCCTTGAGGAGTTTGTCGAGCGTCTTTTCGACGGCCGGCTTCGAGAAGCCGAGCATTGTCAGGGCGCCCAGGGCTTCTTCGCGGACGGGCGAAGAGGACGGCGCCGTGGCGAGCGAGAATTCTTCGCCGCCCTTGCCGATCTTGTCCTTGAGGTCGACGATGATGCGCTGGGCGGTCTTCAGGCCGATGCCTTTGACCGATTTGAAACGATTCACGTCGCCCGTGAGTACGGCTTGCCGGACTTCGTCGGCGGTCATGGCCGAGAGGATCATCCGGGCCGAACCGGGGCCGACGCCGCTGACCGAAATCAGGTGGAGGAAGACGCTCCGTTCACCGCGGTCGGCGAAGCCGTAGAGCGTTTCGTCGTCTTCCCGGACCAGGTGGCTGGTGTAGAGTTTGACGGTCTGACCCTGCATGCCCTGGATTTTGGAAAAAGTGCTCAGCGAGATGAGCAAGTCGTAACCCACGCCAGCGGCTTCGACGATGGCGTCGGTGGGGGAGACTTCTTCGAGCCGGCCGGTGATATATTCGTACATGGCGTTTCTTTCTTGAATTTTCTTGTAAAAATAGTAATTTTGCGCTAATTTATGGATGTGAGGACACATTTTCCGGCTCTGGACCGGCAGGTTTACGGTAAGCCGCTGATCTATTTCGACAACGCCGCTACGGCGCAGCGCCCCGATACCGTTCTGGCCCTGCAGCAGCGCCTGTGCGTGGAAGCGAACGGCAATATCCATCGTGCCGTCCACAAGCTCAGCGCCGATGCCACCGACTTCTACGAAGCCGGCCGGGAAGCCGTGCGTCGCTACCTCAACGCACCTGGCCGCGAAAACGTGATTTTCACCAGCGGCACCACCGCTGCCATCAACCTGGTAGCAACGTGCTTCACGGCGCGTTACGTGGCGCCGGGCGACCGCATCCTCATCTCCGAAGCCGAGCACCACAGCAATCTCGTCCCCTGGCAGCTTGCCTGTGAGCGGGCGGGGGCAAAGCTGGAAGTGCTGCCGGTCGATGAGGCAGGGGAGCTCTCAGTCGCTGCACTGGAGGCGCGTCTGGCCGCAGCAGAGGGCCGGATCAAACTGGTGGCCGTCACCCACATTTCCAATGTGCTGGGCATCGTCAATCCTGTTCAGGAGATCGTGGCGACCGCCCATCGGCACGGCGTGCCGGTGCTCCTCGACGGCGCACAGGGTATCGTCCACGAACCGGTTGACGTACAGGCTCTTGACTGCGATTTTTATGCTTTCTCCGGACACAAGGTCTACGCTCCTACGGGTATCGGCGTGCTCTACGGCAAGACGCGCTATCTGAACGAGATGCCGCCCTATATGGGCGGCGGCGAGATGATCGACCAGGTGACCTTCGAAAAGACCACCTATGCCCCGCTGCCGCTCAAGTTCGAGGCCGGTACGCAGAACTACGTGGCGGCCGCGTGCATGGCACCGGCCCTGGAAATGGCGCGCCAAATGGCGGAAGATGCTGCCCTGCAGGCGAATCTGGACGCCATGCGGGACTATCTCCTCGAAGAACTCGGCCGGATCGAAGGCTTGCGGATCTACGGAACGCCGCGCGAGGCAGCGCACAAGATTCCGCTCTTTTCCTTCACCGTGGAAGGCGCCTTCCCGTCCGATCTGGCGCAGATTCTCGACAAGATGGGCATCGCCCTGCGTTCGGGCCATATGTGCGCCGAGCCGCTCCTGCGCCGCTACGGACAAACTTCGATGCTGCGGGCCTCGCTGGCCCCTTACAATACGATGGCCGAATGCGAAACGTTCGTCAAATCGCTTCGCCGGGCCGTCGATATGCTGCGATAAACGATGAAAACGATACAGGAAATACAAGCCGACATCGTTCAGGACTTCGCCGCCCTGACCGACTGGATGGACAAATACGAATATCTGATCGAACTGGGCAAGGAGATGCCCCTCATCGACGAAAAAGACAAGACCGAAGACAAGCTCATCCGCGGCTGCCAGTCGCGGGTATGGCTTTCGTGCCGGGCCGAAGACGGCCGGCTGCGCTTTGCCGCCGACAGCGACGCCATCATCACCAAGGGCATCATTTCCCTGCTGCTCAGGGTTTACGATGGTCAGACGCCCGCCGATATCCTCGCTTCCGACGAAAGCTTCATCGAACAGATCGGCCTGAAGGAAAACCTTTCGCCGACCCGTGCGAACGGCCTCGTGTCGATGATCGCCACCATCAAGGCCTATGCTGCTTCGTTCCGCGAGGCGCCCGCCGCCCCGGCTACGCCGGCTAACAGGAAGGGCGGCCTGGAAGACGATATCGTGCTCGCGCTGCGGCAGGTCTATGACCCGGAGATTCCGGTGAACGTTTACGACCTGGGCCTGATATACGACGTGCAGGTCGATGCCGACGGGCAGGTTTTCATCAAAATGACGCTCACGGCGCCCAACTGCCCCATCGCCGACGACGTGGTGGCGCAGGTGCGCGAAGCCGTGGCCGACGTACCGGGCGTGAAAGACGTCGAGGTCGAACTGGTCTTCGAACCGGAATGGACCACCGACCGGATGAGCGAGGAAGCCAAACTGGAACTGGGAATGCTATGATCTATCTGGTACTGGGATCGAACCTGGGTGACCGGGAATGGAACCTCGAGCAGGCGCTTGCCCGTCTCTCCGAGGCGCTCAAGACCGATATGCTCTGCTCGCAGGTGCTTGAGACCGAAGCCGTCGGCTTCGACGGAGCGCCTTTCCTCAACCAGGCCGTATGTTTCGAAAGCGACATCGAGCCCGAAGCGCTGCTCGACCTTTGCCAGGATATCGAAGTCCAACTCGGCCGCCCGCGTCACGAGGCTGTTTTCGATCCTGAGACCGGCCAACGGGTGTACAATGATAGGACGATAGATATAGATATATTGAAATTCAACGACTTAGAAATCCATACTGATAGGTTGGACATCCCCCACCGACAGATTTGGGAGCGTACTTACGTACAAGAATTATTAAACGACATTACGATATGACACAGGAAGAAGTATTCAAGACGCTCGTGGCGCACGCCAAGGAGTACGGTTTCATTTTTCAGTCCAGCGAGATCTACGACGGTCTGAGCGCCGTCTACGACTACGGCCAGATGGGCGTCGAGATGAAGAACAACATCAAGAAATACTGGTGGGAGGCGATGGTCCATCTCAACGACAACATCGTGGGCATCGATTCGGCCATTTTCATGCATCCGCGCATCTGGGAGGCCTCGGGCCACGTGGGCGCATTCAACGACCCGCTGATCGACAACAAGGATTCCAAGAAGCGCTACCGCGCCGACGTGCTGATCGAGGATTATCTGGCCAAGCTCGAGGAGAAGATGGACAAGGAAGTCGAGAAAGGCCGCCGCAAGTGGGGCGAGGCGTTCAACGAGGAGCAGTTCCGCGCCACCAATCCCAACGTCCTGCGCAGCAAGACCAAATACGACGAAGTCCACGCCCGGATGACCAAGGCGCTCAACGACAATGATTTGAAGGAGCTCCGCCAGATCATCGTGGACTGTGAGATCGCCTGCCCGATCTCCGGCACCAAGAACTGGACCGACGTGCGTCAGTT
>DETK01000014.1:125598-125745 GCA_002361615.1 Bacteroidales bacterium UBA3290 | reverse complement strand
CCTGGACCAGGATCTGCTTGGAGAGGGGTACGTTGTAGCGTTTCTCCTCGCCGCTGCGGGCCTTGATGATGATCTCGCGGTTACCACGGCGCGTCTTGCCCATGAACACCTCGCCGTTGATTTCCGACACGATGGCCGGGTTCGACG
>DETK01000014.1:123551-125549 GCA_002361615.1 Bacteroidales bacterium UBA3290 | reverse complement strand
TTGCGGGCCTCGAAGAGCTCGGTCACGCGCGGCAGACCGCCCGTGATATCGCCCGACTTGCCGATGGCCCTCGGGATCTTGACGATAATATCACCGACCTTGATCTGCTGGTCGTTCTCGACCATCACGTGGGCGCCCACCGGCAGGTTGTACTGCTTGAGTTCAGTGCCGTCTTCGCCCTTGATGATGATGGTCGGGTTCTTCGATTTGTCGCGGGCCTCGATGATCACCTTCTCGCGGTGCTGCGAGAATTCATCGGCGGCTTCGTCGCGATAGGTGACGCCTTCGATCATGTTGTCGTACACAGCCTTACCGGACGTTTCCGTAATGGTCAGGGCGTTGTAGGCATCCCAGGTGCAGATGCGGTCGCCGGGGACTACGGATTCGCCGTCCATCTTGAAGAGTTCCGAGCCGTAGGGCACGTTGTACTGGCCGAGGGTGATCTCGGTCACCGGGTGCACGATGCGCATCTCGGTGGCGCGGCTCACGACGATCGTATGGGCGCCCTTCTCGTCTTCCTTGATGATGGTGCGGAGTTCCTCGAATTCGAGACGGCCTTCGTACTTGGAGACGATCTCACTTTCGGAAGCCACGTTGGAAGCGGTACCACCGACGTGGAAGGTACGCAGGGTCAGCTGGGTACCCGGTTCGCCGATGGACTGGGCGGCGATCACGCCGACCACCTCGCCCTTCTCAACCATGCGGCCCGTGGCCAGGTTGCGGCCGTAGCATTTCGCGCATACACCTTTCTTCGACTCGCAGGTGAGCACCGAACGGATTTCGACCTGCTCGATCGGGAGGCTTTCGATCAGTTCGGCGATGTCTTCCGTAATCTGGTCGCCGGCCGAGAGGATCTTTTCGCCCGTGAGCGGGTTGTAGATGTCGTGGACGGAGGTACGGCCGAGGATGCGTTCGCCGAGGCTTTCCACCACGGTATCCTTGTTCTTGATGGCCGTGGCGACAAGGCCGCGGAGCGTGCCGCAGTCTTCCTCGTTGATGATCACGTCGTGCGAGACGTCTACCAGACGACGGGTCAGGTAACCGGCGTCAGCCGTCTTCAGGGCGGTATCTGCCAGACCTTTACGGGCACCGTGCGTAGAGATGAAGTACTCGAGCACGCTCAGGCCTTCCTTGAAGTTGGCCAGGATCGGGTTCTCGATGATGTCCGCACCGGAGGAACCGGATTTCTGCGGCTTGGCCATCAGGCCTCGCATACCGCAGAGCTGGCGGATCTGCTCCTTCGAACCACGGGCACCGGAGTCAAGCATCATGTAGACCGGGTTGAAGCCCTGGTTGTCTTCCTTGATGCGCTGCTCGACGATGCCGGTCAGCTGCGTGTTGACGGTGGTCCAGATATCGATGACGTGGTTGTAACGTTCGTTGTTGGTTATCAGACCCATGTCGTAGCTGCTCTGCCAGGTGGCGATCTGCTGGTAGCCGTCCTCGACCAGGGCTTCCTTCTCTTCGGGGATGATCACGTCGCCCAGGTTGAACGACAGGCCGCCCTCGAAGGCCATCCGGTAACCGAGGTTCTTGATGTCGTCGAGGAACTGTGCCGTGCGGGCGATGCTGGTGGCCTTGAGCACCAGACCGATGATGTCGCGGAGCGATTTCTTCTTCAGAAGGGTGTTGATGTAGGGCACCTCGTCCGGAACGAGCTGGTTGAACAGGATGCGGCCCACGGTGGTGTCCTGCATCTTGTAGCCCTTGGAGAGGTCGGTCTTGTCGACAGGGATGCGGACCTGGCACTTGGTCTGCCACGTGACGCGGCCCTCGTTCTTGGCGATAATCGCCTCTTCCGGGCCGTAGAACTTCATGCCTTCGCCCTTGGCGCCCGGACGCTCCTTGGTGATGTAGTACAGACCGAGGACCATGTCCTGCGACGGCACCGTGATCGGCGCGCCGTTGGCCGGGTGAAGGATGTTGTGGCTGCCGAGCATCAGGAGCTGCGCCTCGAGGATGGCAGCGTTGCCCAGCGGGAGGTGGACAGCCATCTGG
>DETK01000014.1:123253-123439 GCA_002361615.1 Bacteroidales bacterium UBA3290 | reverse complement strand
AGCTGGATGGCCTTGCCTTCGATCATGCGGGGCTGGAAGGCCTGGATACCGAGGCGGTGCAGGGTCGGTGCACGGTTCAGGAGCACCGGATGGCCCTTCATCACGTTTTCGAGGATGTCCCAGATGACGGGGTCCTTGCGGTCCACGATCTTCTTGGCGCTCTTGACGGTCTTGACGATGCCGCGC
>DETK01000014.1:121724-123200 GCA_002361615.1 Bacteroidales bacterium UBA3290 | reverse complement strand
CGCGCTCGATGAGCTTGCGGATGACGAACGGCTTGTAGAGTTCGGCCGCCATGTATTTGGGAAGACCGCATTCGTGCATCGAGAGCTCAGGACCCACGACGATCACGCTTCGGGCGGAGTAGTCGACGCGTTTGCCGAGGAGGTTCTGACGGAAGCGGCCCTGCTTGCCTTTGAGGCTGTCGGAGAGCGACTTGAGGGTACGGTTGGCTTCCGATTTGACGGCGTTGGACTTGCGGGAGTTGTCGAACAGCGAATCGACGGCTTCCTGCAGCATGCGTTTCTCGTTGCGCAGGATCACCTCGGGGGCCTTGATCTCGATCAGGCGTTTGAGGCGGTTGTTGCGGATGATCACGCGGCGGTAGAGGTCGTTCACGTCGGAGGTCGCGAAGCGGCCGCCATCGAGCGGGACGAGCGGGCGGAGGTCCGGCGGGATGACCGGGATGACCTTCATCACCATCCATTCGGGATGGTTGATCTCCTTCGACTCGCGGAAGGCCTCGATCACGCTCAGGCGCTTGAGGGCTTCCGCCTTGCGCTGCTGCGACGTCTCGGACTCGCTCTTGTGACGGAGCTCGTAGGAGAGGTTGTCCAGGTCCACGTTCTTGAGCATCTCGTAGATGGCCTCGGCGCCCATGCCGGCCACGAATTTCTGCGGGTCGTCATCGGGAAGGTCCTGGTTGCCCTTGGGCAGTTTGTCGAGCACGTCGAGATATTCTTCCTCGGCCAGCAGGTCCAGGTCGTTGACCGGGTGGTCCTTCAGGTGCTGGGCGGCGCCGGCGTGCATCACCACGTATTTCTCGTAGTAAATGATCGACTCGAGCTTCTTGGAAGGAATGCCGAGCAGGTAACCGATCTTGTTCGGGGTGGAGCGGAAATACCAGATGTGGGCCACGGGAACGGTCAGGCTGATGTGACCCATCCGTTCGCGGCGCACCTTCTTCTCAGTCACCTCGACGCCGCAGCGGTCGCACACGATGCCGCGGTAGCGGATCCGCTTGTACTTTCCGCAGTGGCACTCGTAGTCCTTCGTGGGGCCGAAGATGCGCTCGCAGAAGAGTCCGTCGCGCTCCGGCTTGTAGGTGCGGTAGTTGACGGTCTCCGGCTTGAGCACTTCGCCCGACGACTGCTCGAGAATCTCTTCCGGAGAGGCCAGGCCGATGGTGATCTGGTTGAAGTTGTTCTTCACCTTTATCTCTTTCTTTAAAGACATATCCTTGATTTTAACTTGTCAAACACTAACTTGAACTAGTCCAGCTTCACGCTCAGGCCGAGGCCGCGGAGCTCGTGCAGCAGCACGTTGAGCGATTCGGGGATGCCGGCGGTCGGCATCGGGTCGCCCTTGACGATGGCCTCGTAGGCACGGCTTCGTCCGGTCACGTCGTCCGACTTGATGGTCAGGATCTCCTGCAGGATGTTGGAGGCGCCGAAGGCTTCGAGCGCCCAGACCTCCATCTCGCCGAAACGCTGGCCGCCGAA
>DETK01000014.1:119692-121638 GCA_002361615.1 Bacteroidales bacterium UBA3290 | reverse complement strand
GCGTGCATCTTGTCGTCGACCATGTGGCCCAGCTTGATCATGTAGATCACGCCGACCGTCGCTTTCTGGTCGAAGAGTTCGCCCGTGCCGCCGTCGCGGAGCTGGGTGCGTCCGTAGCGCGGCAGACCGGCCTTGTCGGTGTACTTGCAGATGTCTTCCAGGCTTGCGCCGTCGAAGATCGGGGTGCTGAACTTCAGCCCGAGCTCGCGGCCGGCCCAGCCCAGGACCGTCTCGTAGATCTGTCCCAGGTTCATACGGGAAGGCACGCCGAGCGGGTTGAGCACGATGTCGACCGGGGTTCCGTCTTCGAGGAACGGCATGTCCTCGTCGCGGACCACCTTGGCCACGATACCTTTATTACCGTGACGGCCGGCCATCTTGTCACCCACCTGGATCTTGCGTTTCTTGGCCACGTAGACCTTGGCCAGCTTCATGATGCCGCTGGGCAGTTCGTCGCCGATGGTCAGGTTGTAGTTGACGCGCTTATAGTGGGCATCGTACTCCTTGTATTTGATCAAGTAGTTGTTGATGAGCGCTTTGATCAGATCGTTGCTCTTCTTGTCGGAGGTCCATTTGGTGGGATTGACGTTGTTGTAGTCAATCTGCTCGAGGACTTCGCGGGTGAAGGATTCTCCCTTGGGAAGGATTTCGGCGCCATAGAGGTCGCCGATGCCGGCGCTCTTCTTGCCCGCGACGAGCTTGGTGAGCTTGTCGAGGAACAGGGCGCGCAGGTCGGCGCACTTGCGGTCGAAGTCGTCCTTGGCTTCCTGCAGCTGCCGTTTTGCGTTCTCCTTGCCCTTCTTGGTGTTCTCCTTGACCACGTGCGAGAAGAGCCGCTTGCCGATGATCGTACCGGAAAGGGAAGGGGAGGCCTTCAGGGAGGCGTCCTTCACATCGCCGGCCTTGTCACCGAAGATGGCACGCAGCAGCTTCTCTTCCGGCGAAGGATCGCTTTCGCCCTTCGGCGTGATCTTGCCGATGAGGATGTCGCCCGGTTCCACGTGGGCACCGATGCGGATGATACCGTTCTTGTCGAGGTCCTTGGTGGCGTCCTCGCTCACGTTCGGAATATCGGCGGTGAGCTCTTCCATGCCGCGCTTGGTGTCGCGGACCTCCATGATGTATTCGTCCACGTGGATGGAGGTGAAGATATCTTCGCGGATGATGCGCTCGGAGAGCACGATGGCATCCTCGAAGTTGTAGCCCTTCCAAGGCATGAAGGCCACTTTCAGGTTGCGGCCGAGCGCCAGCTCGCCGTTCTGGGTGGCATAGCCCTCCGTCATGATCTGGCCAGGCACCACGCGGTCGCCCTTGCGGACGATCGGGGTCAGGCGGATCGACGTGCTCTGGTTGGTCTTGCGATAGAGCGGGAGGTCGTATACGGTGATTTCGGGATCGAAGCTGACGAAGCGTTCGTTCTCGGTCTTGTCATATTTGACGTGGATCTGGCGGGCGTCGACAAAGACGACTTCGCCTTTGCCTTCCGCGGCGATCTGGGTGCGGGAGTCGCGGGCTACGGGGCCTTCCAGACCGGTACCGACGATCGGAGCCTCCGGCTTGATGATCGGAACGGCCTGGCGCATCATGTTCGAGCCCATGAGGGCGCGGTTGGCATCGTCGTGCTCCAGGAACGGAATCAGGGAGGCGGCGATCGAGGCGACCTGGTTCGGCGCCACGTCCATCAGGTCGATGCTCTCCTTGCTGCGGACCGGGAAGTCGGCTTCCAGACGGCATTTGATGCGTTCGTCGAGGATGTTGCCCTGGTCGTCGAGCTTGACGGAGGACTGGGCCACGACCTTGTTTTCTTCCTCCTCGGCGCTCAGGTAGACCACACCGCTGTCGGACAGGTCGACACGACCGTCGGTGACTTTGCGGTACGGGGTCTCGATGAAGCCCAGGTCATTGATCTTGGCATAGACGCAAAGCGAGGAGATCAGACCGATGTT
>DETK01000014.1:114060-119509 GCA_002361615.1 Bacteroidales bacterium UBA3290 | reverse complement strand
CTGGTCCATGAACTGGCTCAGCTGGCTGGTGGCGAAGAAACTGTTGATCACGCTCGAGAGGGACTTGGCATTGATCAGGTCGACAGGCGTGAAGACTTCGTTGTCGCGCACGTTCATCCGTTCGCGGATTGTCCGGGCCATGCGGGCCAGGCCGACGCTGAACTGGTTGGCCAGCTGTTCACCTACCGTACGGATACGGCGGTTGCTCAGGTGGTCGATGTCGTCGACGGTCGCCTTCGAGTTGATGAGCTGGATCAGGTAGCGGATGATCTCGATGATGTCTTCCTTCGTGAGGATGCGGACATTGGGGTCGGTGGAAAGGTTGAGCTTCCGGTTGAGGCGGTAGCGGCCCACCTGTCCCAGGTCATAGCGCTTGTCCGAGAAGAAGAGCTTGTCGATGACGTCACGGGCCGTTGCTTCATCCGGCGGTTCGGAGTTGCGCAACTGACGATATGTGTAGAAGATCGCCTCCTTCTCGGAGTTGGTCTGGTCTTTCTGGAGGGTGTTGTAGATGATGGCGAAATCGGTGGTGTAGGCGTCTTCCTTGTGCAGGAGGATCGATGCCACGCCCGACTCGAGGATTTCGTCGATATGTCTCTCTTCGAGGATCGTTTCGCGGTCCACGATCACGTTGTTGCGTTCGATGTACACGACCTCGCCCGTATCTTCATCCACGAAGTCCTCGTTCCAGGTCTTCAGGACGCGGGCGGCGAGTTTGCGGCCGATGCACTTCTTGAGGTTCGCCTTGTTGACCTTGACCTCCTCGGCCAGGTCGAAGATGTCGAGAATCGCCTTGTCGCTTTCGAAGCCGATGGCCCGGAGCAGCGTCGTCACGGGGAGCTTCTTCTTGCGGTCGATGTAGGCGTACATCACGTTGTTGATGTCGGTGGCGAACTCAATCCAGGAACCCTTGAACGGGATGATTCGCGCAGAGTAGAGTTTCGTTCCATTGGCGTGCATGCTCTGGCCGAAAAAGACACCCGGCGAGCGGTGCAGCTGGGAGACGACGATGCGCTCGGAACCGTTGATGATGAAGGTTCCGCGAGGGGTCATGTAGGGGATGGCGCCCAGATAGACGTCGGAGATGACCGTGTCGAAATCCTCGTGTTCCTCGTCCGTGCAGTAGAGTTTGAGCTTGGCCTTGAGCGGCACGTTGTAGGTGAGGCCCATGTCGAGGCACTCATCCATCGTGTAGCGCGGCGGATCGATGAAATAGTCGATGAACTCCAGGACGAAGTTGTTGCGGGTATCCGTGATCGGGAAAACCTCCTGGAAAACCTTGTAAAGCCCTTCGTTCTTGCGGTTTTCAGCCGTCGTTTCAAGCTGGAAGAAATCGCGGAAGGACTTCAGCTGCACTTCCAGAAAATCGGGATAATCCAGGAGTGCCTTGGAGGTCGCAAACGTAATCCTCTGATTATTAGTATTTTGTGGCATTTTAAAAAGGCAGGTTGAGAATAAACTTAAAATAACGACAAAAAGGTTTAGGGCCCGCAGGCCCTAAACCCGAGTTCTTTCCCGCTAGCAGGAAGAAGTGGGCATGTTGCTACTTAAGTTCAACTTCGCCGCCTGCTTCTTCGAGAGCTGCCTTGACTTGTTCTGCTTCAGACTTGGAGACTTTCTCCTTGATGACTGCGTTAGGAGCCTTGTCGACGAGTTCCTTCGCCTCTTTCAGTCCGAGGCCGGTGAGTTCCTTGACGGCCTTCACCATCTGGAGTTTGGCCTGACCAGCGCTGATCAGGATCACGTCGAATGCGCTCTGCTCGGCCTCGGCCGGTGCACCAGCGGCGCCTTCAGCGGCGACGACGACTGCAGCGGCTGCAGGTTCGATGCCATATTCGTCTTTGAGGATCTGTGCAAGTTCCTGGACTTCTTTTACGGTAAGGTTAACAAGTTCTTCCGCAAGAGCTTTGATGTCTGCCATAATTATTGGTTTTTTAATTGTTTATTGTTCTACTGTAATTAAGCTTCGGCCTCTTTCTTGGAATCCTCGAGTGCGGAGATGACCCGACGGATAGGTGACTGGAGGAGACCGATGATGTCACCGATAAGTTCATCATGCGACTTGACGGAGAGCAGTGTATTCAGCTGGTTCTCGCCGACGTAGGCACATTCCTGGAGGAACGCGCTCTTGAGGCTGGGCTTGCCGAATTTGGCACCGTATTCCTTGATCACCTTGGCAGGTGCGCTGGGAACCGTCGTGAACATGATGGCCGTGTTGCCCTCAAGGGTGGGGTAGAGCGTCTCGACTTCCTTGTTGTCCAAGGTCATCAGAGCTTTGTGGAGAAGCGTGTTCTTTACGACTTCGAGTTTGATATTCTTTTCGAAGCAGGCACGGCGCAGGGCGGAGGTGTTCTCGGCGTTGAGACCGGAGATGTCCGCAAGGTAGAAATTGGGGTTTTCAGCCAGCTGCGCGGCTACCTTCTCGATAATCTGAGCTTTCAGTTCCTTTTTCATGGTCTTTTTGCTTTAAAATTATTCAGCGGTAGCACTGATTGCCTTGGTGTCGATGCAAATACCGGGGCTCATCGTCGCAGACATGAAGATGCTTCTGACATACGTGCCCTTAAGCGCTTGAGGTTTCAACTTCTGGATGGTGTTGAGCAATTCAACGGCATTCTCAGCCAGTTGCTGAGCACTGAATGATACCTTACCGATTGCAGTGTGAACAATACCTTGCTTGTCAACCTTAAAGTCGATTTTACCGGCCTTTACCTCCTTGACCGCGGTGGCGACGTCCATCGTCACGGTTCCGGTCTTCGGGTTCGGCATCAGGCCGCGGGGTCCGAGGATACGGCCGATCGGACCGATCTTGGCCATCACCGTAGGAGTACAGATGATGACGTCGACGTCTGTCCAGCCGCCCTTGATCTTTTCAATGTAGTCGTCCAGTCCGACAAAGTCGGCGCCGGCTTCCTTTGCTTCCGTTTCCTTGTCCGGTGTGCAGAGAACCAGTACGCGGGTAACCTTGCCAGTACCGTGCGGGAGCGTGACGACGCCGCGGACCATCTGGTTGGCCTTGCGGGGATCCACGCCCAGGCGGACGGAGAGCTCGACCGAAGCGTCAAACTTGGCGTAGGAAACTTCCTTCACCAGGTCGCAAGCCTCGAGGAGCTTGTACTGTCTGCGGGAATCTACTTTAGCTTCCGTTGCTTTTTGATTTTTTGTCAGCTTACTCATCGCGTGTGGTTTTATTGTACATCGGCGGGATACTCTCCGGTGATGGTGACGCCCATGCTGCGTGCAGTACCGGCGACCATGCTCATGGCGGATTTCTCGGTGAATGCGTTCAGGTCCGGCATTTTCTCCTTGGCGATTTCGCGCACCTGGTCCCAGGTCAGGGAAGCGACCTTCTTGCGGTTCGGCTCAGCCGAAGCGGTCTGGATCTTGGCGGCGTCCTTGATCAGGACGGCCACCGGCGGCTGCTTGACGACGAAGGAGAACGATTTGTCACTGAAAACAGTGATGATCACAGGCAAAATCTTGCCGGCCTTGTCTTGAGTGCGGGCATTGAACTGCTTGCAGAAATCCATGATATTGACGCCCTTCGAACCGAGGGCCGGTCCCACGGGCGGCGAGGGGTTGGCTGCACCACCTTTGATCTGCAGTTTAATGAACCCGGCAATTTCTTTAGCCATAATGTAGATGATTTAATCTTTTGTTACTTGTGCAAAATTCAACTCCAAAAGAGTCTTGCGACCGAAAATCTTGACGACGACCTTGATCTTCTTCTTGTCGGCGAGGATTTCATCGACCGTACCGTCGAAGCCGTTGAACGGGCCGTCGATGATCTTGACGGCTTCGCCCACGACGAACGGGGTGACGGTCTCTTCGTCCTGGCTGGCCAGTTCGTCCACACGGCCCATGATCCGGTCCATTTCGGAATCACGGATAGGGACGGGGATCCGGTCCTTGCCTTCGCTCAGGAAGCCCGCGACATAGGGAATGTTGCGGATCATGTGCTGGATGTCGCCGGTCATCACCGCCTCGACCAGCACGTAACCGGGGTAGAAGATGCGTTCAGCGCTGACGCGCTTGCCGTTCTTCACCTGGTAGTACTTTTCGGTCGGAATGAGGACCTGGGTGATCAGATGGCCGAGATGGAGCGCTTCGACTTCTTTTTCGATGTACTCTTTCGCCTTCTTCTCCTTGCCTCCAGCAGTACGGACGACGTACCACTTTTTCGTACTTTCGCTCATAGGGATGGAAATGTTACAGTTGATAGATACCCATCATGACGCTTCTGATGATCAGGTCGATCAGCCAGATGATCAATGCCAGGATCAAGGTAGTAACCATAACCAGAATTGCCGAACTCTGCAACTTGTCCCACGTGGGCCAGGTCACTTTGGTCGTCAGTTCTTTCCAGGACTCTTTTACGTAAGTTCCTATTTTTGCCATTGTTATTTTGTTGTTGACAGAGAACGGTTGGAAGCGGAAAGTCCCTGCCGGTTAATAACACTCCGGTGCGTAACCACCGGATTTGCAGGGGAAGCAGGATTCGAACCCACATCGACGGTTTTGGAGACCGCTGAACTACCCTTGTTCTATTCCCCTAAATAGGGTCGGATTCCTTGGAACCCGACCCTTAGGCTAATGTTCCGTGCCCGTTTCGGATTAGTCGAGCAGATCGGTGATCTGACCGGAACCGACGGTACGGCCGCCCTCACGGATTGCGAAACGCAGACCTTTGTTCAGAGCCACCGGGTAGATGAGCTCGACAGTGATCTCCACGTTGTCGCCCGGCATCACGACCTCAACACCTGCAGGGAGTTCGATCTCGCCCGTGATATCGAGGGTGCGGATGAAGAACTGAGGACGATAGTGGTTCTTGAACGGCGTGTGACGGCCACCTTCATCTTTCTTCAGGACATAGATGGCAGCCTTGAAGTGCTTGTGCGGGGTGATGGTGTTCGGGTGAGCGATCACCTGGCCACGCTTGACTTCCTTCTTGTCGACGCCGCGGAGGAGCAGACCGACGTTGTCACCTGCTTCACCCTGGTCAAGAAGCTTGCGGAACATCTCGACGCCGGTGACGACGGATTTACGCGGCTCTTCGCCCAGACCGATAATCTCGACAGGGTCGTTCACTTTCACGACGCCCGTTTCGATACGGCCGGTAGCCACGGTACCACGACCGGTGATGGAGAAGATGTCCTCGATAGGCATAAGGAACGGTTTCTCGTTGTCGCGGACCGGCAGGGGAATGTATTCATCGACTGCGTTCATCAGGTCCATGATGACGGACTCCCAGTGCGGGTCGCCGTTGAGAGCACCGAGTGCGGAACCGCGGATAACCGGGGCGTTGTCGCCGTCGAAATCGTAGAAGTTCAGCAGTTCGCGAACCTCCATCTCGACGAGGTCGATCATTTCCGGGTCGTCCACGATGTCAACCTTGTTCAGGAAGACAACGATACGGGGAACGTTTACCTGACGGGCGAGCAGGATGTGC
>DETK01000014.1:2884-114013 GCA_002361615.1 Bacteroidales bacterium UBA3290 | reverse complement strand
TGTGCTCACGGGTCTGCGGCATCGGACCGTCGGTAGCGGCAACCACGAGGATGGCACCATCCATCTGAGCGGCACCAGTGACCATGTTCTTCACGTAGTCAGCGTGGCCCGGGCAGTCGACGTGTGCGTAGTGACGGGTAGCCGTCTGATACTCGACGTGTGCGGTGTTGATGGTAATACCACGTTCCTTCTCCTCAGGAGCGTTGTCGATCTGGTCGAAGGTCTTCACCTCGGAGAGGCCCTGCTTTGCAAGCACCGTCGTGATGGCTGCGGTGAGGGTGGTCTTGCCGTGGTCCACGTGTCCGATCGTACCGATGTTCACATGCGGTTTGTCTCTTTTAAAAGTTTCTTTTGCCATAGTTGGTTCTAATTTTTAATGTTGTTGTTTGGAGCCGATGGTGAGAATTGAACTCACGACCTCTTCCTTACCAAGGAAGCGCTCTACCACTGAGCTACATTGGCCTGTATTTCAAAAAAAATCGAGCGGAAGACGAGGTTCGAACCCGCGACCCTCAGCTTGGAAGGCTGATGCTCTACCAACTGAGCTACTTCCGCACGAGCGCTTCTTCAAGCGCATAAAAAAAGTGGGCAGAGATGGATTCGAACCACCGTAGGCGTGCGCCAGCAGATTTACAGTCTGCCCCATTTGGCCACTCTGGTATCTGCCCAGGTCTCTCAGTCAGCGTTTCAAACTTACCAGAGCCGATGGAGGGATTCGAACCCACGACCTGCTGATTACAAATCAGCTGCTCTGACCAGCTGAGCTACGTCGGCTGTTTGGGACTGCAAATATATGGGTTTTCGATGAAAGTCCAAAATATTTTTAATTTTTTTCTTTCAAAATCGCCCGATACACCGAATCCGCGTCAAAACCGCACTCAGCGTAGAGTTCGGCAGGGGTTCCCTGCTCGATGAAGCGGTCCGGAATGCCCAGTCCGGTGAGGGTGCAGTCCAGTCCGCGGGAGGCGATGAACTCGGCCACGACGCTGTAGAGTCCGCCTTCGCAGACGCCGTCTTCGAGCGTGATGATGCGGCTTGCCTTGCCGCAGGCTTCTTCCAGTGCGCGCGTGTCGACAGGCTTGAGGAAGCGCATGTCGAAGTGCAGGACTTCGATGCCGGCTTCGCGGCTGGCCCGTTCGACTGCCCGGGCTCCTTCCGTTCCGATCGCACCTATAGATAATAGGGCGACGCCGTTCCCTTCGTGCAGCTTGACGGCCGTGCCCGGTTCTATATATGAAAAGGTGCGGTCACGCCAGGGAGTGCCGTTCCCGTAGCCGCGGGGATAGCGGATGACGGTAGGCCCGTAGCCGGCTTGCGTGGCGGAATACATGAGGTCGCGCAACTGGGCTTCGTTGAGCGGGGCGCAGAGCGTCAGGTTCGGCACAGGGCGGAAGGCTGCCAGGTCAAAGGCGCCGTGATGGGTGGCTCCGTCTTCGCCCACCAGGCCGCCGCGGTCCAGGCAGAGGATGACCTTCAGGTTCTGGAGCGCCACGTCGTGGATGACATTGTCATAGGCCCGTTGCGAAAAACTGGAGTAGATGTTGCAGAAGGGGAGCATCCCTTCGGCGGCCAGGCCGGCGGAGAAAGTCACGGCGTGCTGCTCGGCGATGCCCACGTCGAAAACGCGTTCCGGCATCTCCTTCTGCATGATGTTCATGCTGCAGCCGGTGGCCATGGCGGGCGTGATGCCGACAATCCGGCTGTCTTCGCGCGCCAGGTCGAGCAAGGTCGTGCCGAACACTTCCTGGAACTTGGCCACGTCGCGTTTCTTGCCGGTGCGCTTTCCGGTTTCCACGTTGAAGGTGCCGGGGGCATGCCAGATGGTCTGGTCTTCCTCGGCGGGAGCGTAGCCCTTTCCCTTGGTGGTGATGACGTGGAGCAGTTTGGGACCCGGGATGGCCTTGAGCCGCTCGAGCATATAGGTCATGGAAGCGATGTCGTTGCCGTCAATCGGGCCGAAGTAGCGGAAGCCGAGCGCGTCGAACAGCGACAGGGTCCCGCCTTCGGTGCGGATGAGGCTGCGCTTGGTGTTTTTGACGATCTTCTGGACCCAGCGGCGGATCCTGCCGGCACCCAGGCGGTCCCACACGCTCTTCTTGAGACGGTTGTAGCCCTCGGCGGTGGTCACCCGGAGCAGGTAGTTGTGCAGGGCGCCGATATTCTTGTCGATGGAGATCTGGTTGTCGTTGAGGATCACCAGCAGGTCGGCGTTCAGGCTTCCGGCGTTGTTGAGGCCCTCGAAGGCTAGGCCGCCCGACATGGCGCCGTCGCCGATGACGGCGATTACGTGCTCGTGTTTCCCTTCCAGCTGCGCGGCTACGGCCATGCCGAGCGCCGCCGAGATCGACGTGGAGGAGTGGCCTGTGCCAAAAGCGTCGTAGGGGCTTTCGTCACGGCGCGGGAATCCGCTGATTCCGTGATATTTTCGATTCTGTTTGAAAGCTTCTTTGCGACCGGTGAGGATCTTGTGCGCGTAGGCCTGGTGTCCGACGTCCCAGACGACTTTGTCGGTCGGCGTGTCGAAGACCTTGTGGATGGCTACGGCGATTTCCACGGCGCCGAGGCTGGCGCCGATGTGCCCGGGGTTTTCCGCGCAGCAGGTAATGATATACGCACGCAGCTCGGAGCAGAGTTGCGCAAGCTGTGTGTTGTCCAGGCTCCGGATCTCAGCCGGATCACTGATGGTTTCCAGAAGGCCCACGTCAGCCGCGGATTATGGTTTGCTCCCGGTCGGGACCGAGGGAGAGGATGCGCACGGGCACGCCGACCTCCCGCTCGATGAAGGCGACATATTCCTTGAACGCGGCGGGGAGTTCCGCTTCGGAGCGGCAGGCGCCCAGGTCGCAGTCCCATCCTTTGAGCGTGGTGTAAACGGGCTCTACTTCAGCGTAGACGTCGTAAGGGACGCGGTCGGTCCGCACACCGTCCACCCGGTATCCGGAAGCTACCTTGACGGTATCGAAGCCGTCGAGGACGTCGGCTTTCATCATGATCAGTTCGGTCACGCCGCTGATCATCACGGCATATTTGAGGGCGGGGAGGTCGAGCCAGCCGGTGCGGCGGGGACGGCCGGTGGTGGCACCGAATTCATGGCCGCGCTGACGGAGCAGTTCGCCGGTGGCGTCACCGAGTTCCGTAGGGAACGGGCCGCTTCCCACGCGGGTGCAGTAGGCTTTGAATACGCCGTAAACTTTGCCGATGCGGGCGGGGGCCACGCCAAGACCGGTGCAGGCGCCGGCGCAGGCAGTGGAAGACGAAGTTACGAAGGGATAAGAACCGAAGTCCACGTCGAGCATGGAGCCCTGGGCGCCTTCGGCCAAAATGGCTTTGCCGCCGTCGAGCAGGGCGTTGGTTTCGTATTCGGCGTCGATCAGTTCGAAACTCTTGAGATATTCGGCATCCTTGCGCCATTGGGCTTCCGCCTCTTCGAGATCGAAGGGGAAGGTGAAGTCGTACTGGGCCAGGCGGGCCATGTGCTTGCGTTTGAGGGTCTCATATTTGCTTTCGAAACCGTCTTCCTCCAGGTCGCCGACGCGGAGGCCGTTGCGGCCGGTTTTGTCGGAGTAGGCAGGGCCGATGCCTTTGAGGGTCGAACCGATCTTCGACTTGCCGAGCGAGGCTTCGTCAGCGGCGTCGAGCAGCTTGTGGGTCGGTACGATCAGATGGGCGCGGCGGGCGATGCGTACGCGCTCCCGGACCGGGATGCCGAGGGCTTCGATGGCCTCGCATTCCTCGCGGAAGATGGTGGGGTCGAGGACGACTCCGCCTCCGATGATATTGACGGCTCCTTCACGGAAGACACCCGAAGGAACGGAGTGCAGCACGAAAGAGGTGTCGCCGAAATGGATGGAATGGCCGGCGTTCGGTCCGCCCTGGAAGCGGGCTACCACAGGATAGCGTTCCGCCAGGAAATCCACGATCTTACCTTTTCCTTCGTCTCCCCATTGGAGCCCGAGAACTACGTCGAGTTTCATTATTTTGCAGCGTGTTAGTTTAGGAGCCGCTAAGTTACGACTTATTTTCGAATAAACCTACAGACCGGGGGCCGATCAATAGCCGAGGAAGTAGTATTCCCAGAAGCTGCCCGGCAGGATAGGATCGTCCTCTTTCGACCGGAGGTTGTTGTATTCCTGCATGTACTGGTTGAAAGATTCCAGGACGGCCGGGGAGAGCCTGCGCTGGATGTCGCGGTCCGAGATCAGGCAGAGCGCCTGCTGGTACGTCACGGGCAGGGCGGTGAGGTCTTCTTCCGGGGGGAAAGACGAAGCGAAGCTGCGCAGGTCCCGCTGGAGGAGCAGCAGGCAGCGGTAGCGGTCGGCCGCAGCGGCGTTGAAATAGCCGGCGCCGGCGAGCAGCCGCAGGTTCCGGATGGTATTGTGCGTGATGACGGCGGCCGTGTCGGAAGGCCCGTGGTCGAGATAGCTCCGCTCGGGCATCGCTTCGACGACTTTGCGGGCAGAACGGGCCGTGGCAGCGTTGAAAGGGCTCTTTTCCAGGATGTCACAGTACTTTCGCGCCATGGCTTTGTTGCCTGAGGCGATGTTGAACTTGATCAGCTGGCGCAGTGTACCGAAACTTGTGCCGTAAGGCGTGGTGCAGGCGGCCTGGAAGGTGTTGTGGATGGCTTCGTTGGTGCAGCCCATGCATTCGTTCACCAGACTGGTGAAGTAATACCCGTGCCGGGTCAGTTCACCTTCAAGGTCGATGTCTTCCGGCCCGAGGACGGGATAACGGAACATGTTCTGCGGCAGCGTCCCGCGTTCACTATGGGCCAGCAGGGCGTAGGGAATCAGGACGCGGTCTTCCGCCGACGCTTCGGGCGTGGCCACGGAAAGGACTTTGTCCCATTGCATATGCAGGCTCGCGTACTCCACTTTCGCCCAGCGTTCGCGTTCCCTGGCTTTCGGGAGCAGGGCTGCGACAAGCAGCGCCGTGAAGATGACCGCGGCGAGCGGAATCTGGAAACGCTTGAGGAAGAGCCTCAGCAATAGGAAACAACCCGTAGCGAGCAGCGCTGTGAGAGCCGGACCGACCCATGAGAGGCGGTAGAACTGCGACAGGAAGTCTCCGGCAAGGGTCCACAGCGGGTGCGGTCCGTTCCAGAGATCGGTCCAGTAGTCGGGCGTGTTGAGGAAGAGCCCGAAATACTCTTTCTGCAGGAAGGTATAGCGGAGGAGGAGGAATACCGCCACGAAAACCGCCACGAAGAGCAGGAGGGGAACCAGCCGGTTTTTCAGTCGACTATTCATTTCGTTTCCTCCTCTTTGAACAGGCCGGCGATGGCTTCCTGCCGGTCGGGCACACGGCCCGTGATGAATTCAGGGATGTTGTACGACTTGAGCCGCAGCTGGTTGAAATCAGGATCCTCCTGCGGGAGGAGGAAAGGTTTCGAGAAATGGCCTTCTCCGTCGAAATGGCTGATAAACAGTCGGGTATATCGTCCGTCGAGGCGACGGCTGGAAAAGACCACCCACTGGCCGCCGCTTGACCAGCTGTGATAACTGTCGGTCTGGTCGCTGTTGAGTTCGGTGACTGTCCGCACGGCGCCGGTTTCCAGGTCGAGCAGCATCAGCTCCGCTTCCTTGTGCCAGATGGGGAAGGTGCCGAAACTGGCTGCCGTGAACAGGAGCCAGCGGCCGTTGACACGCGGGAATGACACCGAAAGACTGTCGTTCCCGAATACGATGCGGGGCTCTCCGGCAAGGGCGCCGTCGGCGAACGGGGCGGCCATCAAGCGGTAGTGGACTTCGCCGCGCGAAGCGGGAATGCGGCCCGGATCAACGGCTTCGCACCAGTAAAGCGTCTTTCCGTCGGGCGACCAGGAAGGGAAGGTTTCCAGCGTTTCCCGGGTTTCGACGAGCATCTGTACGGAGTCCGTCGCGGAGTCATATACAATCAGGTCTGAATCGGTGTCGTAGACTTCGATGGGCTGGTCGTTCCGGATGGTAAAGCACTGCCGGGTGTTGTTGGAAGAGAAGACCACGTAGCGTCCTTCCGGATGCCAGGCAGGGTAGGTACCCTGGCGGTGAGGACCTACCTGGGTGAGGTTGAGCACTTTTACGTTGTCGCCGTCAGCGAAGACTGTTCCGCCGCCGCGGCCGCGGGCGTGGAAGAGCATCCGCTCGGGAGATCCGCCGTCGAAGGTATGGCAATTGACGCAGCCCAGGTTGTTGGCCCGGTTGGTCACGACAGGGGATTCGTCGTAGGAAGACAGTTCCCGCTGGTAGAGTCCCATGTTGCGCCAACTCTCATAACCGGGCTCGATAAGGCGGTAGACGATATATGGATCGATGGGGTCGTGTGAATAGATGATGGGGAAGGGAGCATAGCGCGTACCCCTGCGCGCACCACGGCGCCAGGCCTTGACCGTGGTCCAGAGCGTATCGCCCTCCCGGCGTTGTTCAAGCCGGAACTTCCGTCCGTCTTCCATACGGAACGTCAGCGGCGCGCTGCCCTCGGGGACGGTGACGCCCGTATAATCGGGGAAAATCGGCGGATAGCCGTCCTGTTCGTCGAATTCTTTCGGCGAACAGCCGCACAGCGCAGCTAAGAGGGTGAATAATACAATGAAACGGAATTGTCCGTACATGTTCGAAGGCTTCGGTTCAACATCCAAAGATACGAATTATTTGTGTTTTCAGCCGTTTTTTCGTATTTTCGTAGATTCGGAGTTTTCCGGAAAAGCGGAGAAGAGAATATCAAAAACGATCGAATATATGACTGAAACCATCCAAAAGACAACGTTGCGGGATTCGGCGGCCATGCGCTGGATCGCGCTCCTGCTGCTGGCGCTGGGCATGTTCTGCGCCTACATCTTCATGGACATCCTCTCGCCGATCAAGGACCTGATGGAATCCACCCGCGGGTGGGATTCCAAGGCATTCGGCACGATGCAGGGATCCGAGACTTTCCTCAATGTCTTCGTGTTCTTCCTGATCTTCGCCGGCATTATCCTGGACAAGATGGGCGTGCGTTTCACCGCCGTCCTGTCGGGCGCGGTGATGCTGGTGGGCGGCCTGATCAAGTATTTCGCCATCAGCCCTTCCTTTATGGGGACCGGTCTGGAGCACTGGTTCACGGAAAACCTGAACTATATCCCGCTTTTCGACGAACTCGGTGTCTCACCGTTCTATCGCGGCATGCCGGCTTCGGCCAAGGTGGCGGGCATCGGTTTCATGATCTTCGGCTGCGGTGCGGAAATGGCCGGCATCACGGTCAGCCGCGGTATCGTCAAATGGTTCAAGGGGCGTGAGACCGCACTGGCCATGGGCTCCGAAATGGCGCTGGCCCGTCTGGGTGTGGCGACCTGCATGATTTTCTCCCCCTATTTCGCCAAATTGGGCGGAAGCATCAACGTGTCGCGTTCGGTGGCTTTCGGCGTGGTGCTGCTCTGCATCGCCCTGATCATGTTCATCACGTACTTCTTTATGGACAAAAAGCTGGACAGCCAGACCGGCGAAGCCGAGGAGAAAGACGATCCCTTCAAGGTCAAGGATATCGGCAAGATCCTTTCCAGCCTGGGCTTCTGGCTCGTGGCCCTGCTCTGCGTGCTTTATTACAGCGCGATTTTCCCGTTCCAGAAATACGCCGTCAACATGCTGCAGTGCAACCTGACCCTGACCGAAGCCGCGCCCGGCTCGTTCTGGGCCGGTGAGGCGGTGACCATCGTGCAGTACATCATCATGCTGGTCGTGGCCGCCTGCGCTTTCTCCAGCAACTTCATCAAGAAGAACAAAGGCCTCAAGACCGGCCTGATGGTGATGGCCGTCGTGGCACTTGTGGTCTATTGCTATATGGGCTTCATGCGCGGCACGGCCGAGACCATCTTCGCGGTCTTCCCGCTGCTGGCTGTCGCCATCACCCCGATCCTTGGCAACTACGTGGACCACAAAGGAAAAGCGGCCACGATGCTCGTCGCGGGATCGTTCCTGCTGATTCTCTGCCACCTGACCTTCGCCTTCATCCTGCCGCTCTTCAAGGGCAGCGCGGTGGGCGGTACGGTCGTGGCCTATGTCACGATCCTCGTCCTGGGTGCATCGTTCTCGCTGGTTCCGGCTGCTCTCTGGCCGTCTGTCCCGAAGCTGGTCGATGAAAAGATCATCGGCTCTGCCTACGCCCTGATCTTCTGGATCCAGAACATCGGCTTGTGGCTCTTCCCGATCCTCATCGGCAACGTGCTGACCAGCACCAACGCCCCTGGCACCGGCCCCGATGAACTCAATTATACCTGGGCCCTTGTGATGCTGGCCTGCCTGGGCGTGGCCGCCCTGCTGATCGGTCTCTACCTGAAGGTGGTCGACAAGAAGAAGCATCTCGGCCTCGAGGAGCCCAATATCAAGTAATCCAATTTCGTCTCGATATGACAACTGAAACCAAATCTCTGAAGACGAGCAAGATCGCCTGCTGGCTGGCCCTGGCCTGCCTGGTGGTGCCGATGTTCGGCTCCTACTTCTTCGACGACATGTTCTCCACCGTGTCGCAGATCTTCAAGAATCCGGAGATGCTGCAGCTCGGCTGGAACTCCCAGCAGTTCGGCTTCTATGCCGGCGGCTACTCCTTCCTCTGCGTGTGGGGCGGCCTGATCATCTGCGGTATCCTCCTCGACAAGTTCGGCGTACGGCTCATCGGCTCCGTGTTCGTCGGACTGATGGTCCTCGGCGCCGCTATCGTCACGTGCGCCATCTCTGCGTCCGGCCTGACCGCCGGCACCTCGCTGACGATCGCCTATATCGGCTGCATGCTCTTCGGACTGGGCAGCGAGATTGCGGGCGTCGCGGTCACGCGGTCCATCGCCAAATGGTTCAAAGGCAAGAACGTGGCCCTGGCCATGGGTCTCCAGCTGGCCATCGCCCGTATCGGAACCGGTCTGGCCATGCTGCTTTCGCCTGTGCTGGTCCTCAAGAACCATGCGGAAGGGACG
Source organism: Bacteroidales bacterium UBA3290 (assembly GCA_002361615.1). Taxonomy (GTDB): domain Bacteria; phylum Bacteroidota; class Bacteroidia; order Bacteroidales; family UBA932; genus Cacconaster. The sequence goes on along the minus strand of DETK01000014.1, from coordinate 105,093 downwards.
ATGTTTGCGCTCTCCGAAACCAACAAACCGGCTATCGTGGGTCTTTCCCTGTTGTTTGTCGGCGCCATCCTCTGGGCTATCTTCGTGGCCATGGATGCCCGCTATGACCGTCAGGAAGGCATCGTGACCCAGCGGGGCGAGGTGAAGGAGGAAGACAAGTTCAAGTTCTCCGACATCTTCAAGGTGCTGAGCAATCCCCGTTTCATCATGATCGCCCTGCTCTGCGTCTTCTTCTATTGCTGCGTCATCAGCTTCAAGAAGTTCGGTACCTCGATCATCATCCCTCGCTTCGGCCTGGACGCCTCCCGGGCTTCCGTGATGATCTCGATGATTGCCTTCGCCCCCGTGCTCTTCACGCCGCTTTTCGGCGCGCTGGTCGACAAGGTGGGCAAGGCTACGACCTGGATGATCACCGGCGCCGTGCTGGTGTTCTGCGCGCATCTGATCATCTGCGCAGCACCGGGCGAACAGTTCTATGGCTATCTGGCCATCGTGTTCCTGGGCATAGGCTACTCGCTGGTTCCGTCCGCCATGTGGCCGACCGTGCCGAAGATCATTCCCGAGAAGAACCTCGGCACAGCCTATTCGATGATCTACTGGATCCAGAATATGGGCATGCTGCTGGTCCCGATCTTCGTGGGCCGCATCATGAAGAACTATGCCGACAAGAAGGAAGGGCTCGACGCCGCCACTGCCGAAATCCTCGACAAGGCTGCCGCCGTCCATTCCGAGTTTATCTTCGTTTCGCTGGGCATCGTCGCCATTACCGTCGCGGTGATCCTCTTCTTCAACTCGAAGAAGCATCCGGAACTGAAGATCGACCGTCCTTCGAAGGAAGTCGCTTAAGGCGGGAACGATCCGTAATCAAAATGTGCCCGATATCCCATTTCAAAGGATATCGGGCACATTTTTACCGGGTTTTGTTCCCGCTCTAGAACGGCAGGTCGTCGGTGCCGTCGTCCGTCAGGTCGGCGGGGTTGACGATCGGAGTTGTCTGTTGCTGCTGCGGTTGGGCGGGGGCGCTGTAACCGCCGTAGCTTTGGGGCTGCGGATGCGGGTTCTGCTGGGGTGCGGCACCTGCATTGTCGCCGCGGCGGCCGAGGAGCTGGATCGCATCGGCCTGGATTTCGGTGACGTAGCGTTTCTGGCCGTTCTGATCGTCCCAGCTGCGGCTGCGGATGCGGCCTTCTACGTAGATCTGGCTGCCTTTGCGGATATAGTTCTCCGCCAGTTCGGCCAGCTGCCGCCAGGCGATGACGGTGTGCCATTCAGTGATTTCGCGGGTTTCGCCGTTCCGGTCTTTGTATCGTTCGCTGGTAGCCAGCGTAATGGTGGCGACTGCGGCGCCGCCCTGGAGATGTCTGATTTCAGGATCCTTCCCTACATTTCCGATGAGTAATACCTTGTTGAGTGCCATGGTGCAAAAATTTTCGCTAAATATACGGAAATTCCAGCGTCATTGCAAATAAATGTTTCGGGAGAGCAGACCGCCGCGATCCGGCGTGTCAGGGCTCTGTCCATGCGTTTGATGGATGCCGGGGGCGGTGGCCCGCTCTCCCGACGGCCTTAGTACTTGTTCTCCAAATGACGGAAGTACAAGTCGTTCCGAAGTTTGAGCTGTTCGACCAGACTGTTCAGATAGCCTTCGAGCGGCACATCCCGTTCCAGATGCAGTTTCTTGCGGATCTCAGTCCGCTTGTTATAGAATGTCTGAACGTGGTCGTAGCCGAATACCCGGCTGATGCAGGGCGGCTCCAGCCCGAGCATGATCATGCCGCAAAGTCCGATCTCACTGCGCGAAAGTTCGGGCGCGATCTGTTCCAGATACGTCAGCATGCCGGCTTCGTGCAGGTCGGCAAGGGCGAGGAAATGCCCTTTGATGATCTTCCCCTCGCCCCGGGATGAAGAGAGGATGAGGTCGAGCCGCTTGGCCAGGAGATATTCGTTCTCCCCGCTGCGGGCAGCGGCGTTGGCGATGTCGGACACTAGTTCCACGAGGGCGTGGACAGCGGGAACCATGCGGTCGCGGTCCCTGCGGATTTGCTTGAGAAGCTCTCTTATATCAGATCTTTGACGAAAGAGTTGAAACGCCGTGCAGACCAGCAGAGCGGCCAAAAAAAAACAGAATGAAGCTGAAGGTTTTCATAGTGGGTAACTATTGGATTTGGGCACAGCAGGCCCTGACACGCTCGGCGTCGGGTTCGAGGCCCGTCATCAGCCGGTAACCGGCGACTGCCTGTTCTCCCAGCCAGACGGTACCGGCGATGTACGGGACACCTTCCTGGAGGCAGCGTTCCTTCAGGCATGGGTCCTTATAGTTGGCCTCGACTACTACTTTCCCTGCAAGGGGCAGTGTCGCCACCATATCCAGCGCTACCGGGATGGCGTAGATGAGGATGTTCACGGAAGCGATGACGACGGGAACCTGCTCAAGCCTCAGCGGAATCATTCCACCGCCATTGAAGCAGAATTCCCGTGCCTTGCGGAAATCCCGGTTGGCCACCATGACGCCCATACGCAGTTTCAATGCAGCCAGCGCCGCGGCTTTCGCCGCGCCGCCGCAGCCGATGACCAGCACCCGGGGTCTCTGCTTCCGGTCGGCATAAGGTTCCAGCAGTTTCTGGAGCGCCCAGAAGTCGGAATTGTAACCGTAGATCTTGCCGTCCTTCTTCTTGAGGATGTTCACGGCGAAGAGTTCGCGGGAAATCGTGTCGGCGACATCGACCTTCCGGAAAGCGTTTCCCTTGTAGGGAGCGGTCACGTTGACGGCGTCGTAGCCGTCCAGGAACCGGCGGTAGGCCTTTTCGAAATCGTCTTCTTCAATCAGGTCGTAGGAAAGTGAATCTGCTTCAGGATAGGCTGCCCGGAACAGTTCGGGACTTTTGCTATGGGCTATGGGATAGCCGATCAGACCGTATTTCATCGGGGGAGGTTGTTTTGCTGGTTTCTTTGCCGGACGGCCTCGAAGGCAAGGATGGCTGCCGACACCGATACGTTGAGGGAATCCATCATTCCGGCCATCGGGATGCGGATGTGGGCGTCGGCCCGCTGCCGCCAGTAATCCGACAAGCCTTTGTCTTCCGTGCCGAATACCAGCGCTACGGGACGGACCATATCTGTCCGGTAGTACAACTCCGAATCCTGGAGCTGCGCAGTCAGGATGGCGATGCCCTTCTCTTTGAGCCATGCATAGGCTTCTTCGGAACCGCAGGCGACCCATTGGACCGAAAAAGCGGCGCCCAGGCTGGCCCGGATCAGGTTGGGATTGTACAGGTCGGTGAGCGGGTCGCACACCAGTACGGCGTCCACACCGGCCGCATCGGCGCTGCGCAGGACGGCACCCAGGTTACCGGGCTTTTCCACGCTTTCCAGGACCAGGACAAGCGGCGAAGGGGACAGGTGCAGGTTTTGCAAGGAGCGTTCCCGGGCCTGCATGACGGCGACTATGCCTTCCGTCCCTTCCCGGCAGGCGATTTTCTCGTAGAGCTGGCGGCTGACCACGAAGTCGGCCCGGCCTTCTTCCGCTTCGCCTTCCCGCACGAAAAGCGTTTCGGTTCGGAAACCTGCCTCCACGGCGCGGGCATACTCCCGCCGGCCTTCCACGACAAAGAGCCCGCGGGCTTTGCGCTCGCGGGACTTCGACTCAAGGAGCAGCAGGTCCTTGATCTTGGGATTCTGGCCGGAGGTGATGCGCTCCGCCATGACTTATTCGGCTTTCTCTTCCTTGGGAGCGGTCTTCTCGGGCCGCATCTGCGGGAAGAAGAGCACGTCCTGGATGGTGGAGGAGTTGGTCATCATCATCGTCAGACGGTCGATGCCCATTCCCAGGCCGGAGGTCGGCGGCATACCGTATTCGAGGGCGCGGACGAAGTCCATGTCGATGTACATGGCTTCGTCGTCGCCGGCGTCTTTCAGGCGGACCTGGTCGTTGAAGCGTTCCAGCTGGTCGATCGGGTCGTTGAGCTCGCTGTAGGCATTGGCCAGTTCCTTGCCGTTGACGAAGAGCTCGAAGCGCTCGGTCAGGGCGGGATTCTCGCGGTGGCGTTTGGTCAGCGGGCTCATCTCCACCGGATAGTCGATGATGAAGGTGGGCTGGACAAGTTTCTTCTCGCAATATTCGCCGAAGATGGCGTCGATGAGTTTGCCTTTGCCCATCTCCGGCTTGATCGGTACGTTGAGTTTCTTGCAGGTCTCACGCAAGGCGGCTTCGTCCATGCCGGCGATGTCCACGCCTGCATATTCCTTGATGGCGTCGAGCATCGGGAGCTTGCGGTAAGGCGCCTTGAACTCGATCTCGTTGCCCCAGACGTCGAACTTCGTCTTGCCGTTGATGGCGATGGCGATCCGTTCGAGCATCGTCTCCACGAAACGCATCATCCATTTGTAGTCCTTGTAGGCCACATAGATCTCCATGCAGGTGAATTCGGGATTGTGGGTGCGGTCCATGCCCTCGTTGCGGAAGTCCTTGGCGAATTCATACACACCCTTGAAACCGCCGACAATCAGCCGCTTGAGGTACAGCTCGTTGGCGATACGCATATAGAGCGGGATGTCGAGCGTATTGTGGTGGGTGATGAACGGACGGGCCGTTGCGCCGCCGGGGATGGACTGGAGGATCGGGGTTTCCACTTCCAGATAGCCGTGCTCGTTGAAATAATCGCGCATCGTACCGATGATCTTCGTGCGTTTCTCGAAGATCTCCTTCACCTGCGGGTTGACGATCAGGTCGACGTAACGCATGCGGTAGCGGAGTTCGGGATCGGAGAAAGCGTCATAAACCGCTCCTTCCTTCTCCTTGACGATAGGCAGTACGCGGAGCGACTTGCTGAGCACGGTCAGCTTCGTGGCGTGGATCGACAGGGCACCGGTCTGGGTGATGAAGGCGAAGCCCTCGATGCCGATGATGTCGCCGATATCGAGGAGTTTCTTGAAGACGGTGTTGTACAGGGTCTTGTCTTCGCCGGGACAGATTTCGTCGCGTTTGACATAGACCTGGATGCGGCCGCAGTCGTCCTGCAGTTCGATGAAGGACGCCGCACCCATGATGCGCCGGCTCATCATGCGGCCGGCGATCCGGATATCTTTGAAGTTGCCTTTCTCAGGATCAAAACCCTCCTTGATGTCCCGGGTCGATGCATTGACCGGGAATTCAGCTGCGGGATAGGGCTCGATGCCCAGTTCGTGAAGTTTTTGCAGCGATGCGCGGCGGCCAAGTTCCTGTTCGTTGAGGTCTGTTATTTCCATGAATCCAAAAAGTTCTTCCAATTTTACGATTTCAATCCACAAAGTTAGCATTTTTTTGTGGAAATGCCCGACAAATTGTTATCTTTGCTGCTTGAGCAAAGGATTTTTATGGGAATCGAGAAGAAATGGGTTGTCAAGGAGCCGGGTAACCCCGCTTCGGTCCGCCAGCTGGCACAAGAGCTGGGGATCGACCAGGTACTGGCCAACCTGCTGGTCCAGCGCGGCATCGACACCTTCGCCAAGGCTCGCGAGTTCTTCCGTCCCGACCTGAGCATGCTGCACGATCCCTTCCTGATGAAGGACATGGACAAGGCCGTCGACCGGATTGGCCGGGCCATCATGGACCGCGAGCACATCCTGGTCTACGGTGACTACGATGTGGACGGTACCACCGCCGTCTCGCTGGTCTACTCCTTCTTCCGGCAGTTCAACCCGAACATCGAGTATTACATTCCCGACCGTTACGACGAAGGCTATGGCGTATCCTACAAAGGAATCGACACGGCCAAGGCGCACGGCTGCACGCTCCTGATCACGCTCGACTGCGGCATCAAGGCGGTTGAGAAAGTCAAATATGCCAAGAAACTCGGCATCGACACGATCATCTGCGACCACCACCTTCCCGATGTGGAACTTCCGCCCGCCGTGGCGGTGCTCGATCCCAAGCGCGAGGACTGCAACTATCCGTTCGACGACCTGTCGGGCTGTGGTGTGGGCTTCAAACTCGTGCAGGCCTATGCAAGCAAGCACGGTATTCCGTTCGAACAATACCAGTCCCTTCTCGACCTGCTGGTGGTGAGCATCGCTTCCGACCTGGTGTCGGTTACGGGCGAGAACCGCGTATTGGCCTACTACGGCCTCAAGCAGCTCAACGAAAACCCTCGCAAGGGCCTGATCCCCATCATCAAGCTCTCCGGCCTGGAAAAGCACCGCATCACCATCGACGAAATCGTCTTCAAGATTGGTCCGCGCATCAACGCCGCCGGCCGCATGGAGAGCGGCCGTACGGCCGTCGACATGCTCACGGCCCGCGACGACCAGGAAGCGATGAAGATCGGCGGCGAAATCAACGACCACAACAACGACCGCAAGAAAATCGACCGCGAGATTACCGAGGAAGCCCTCAAGATGGTGCGCGAAATGCCCGATTTCTCCGAGCGCAAATCGACCATCGTCTACAACCCTTCGTGGCACAAGGGTGTGGTAGGCATCGTGGCATCCCGCCTGGTGGAAGCCTATTACCGGCCGACCATCGTGATGACCAAGTCGAACGGCTTCATCACGGGCAGCGCCCGTTCCATCGCCGGTTTCGACCTCTACGATGCCATCGAGAGCTGCGCCGACCTGCTCGAGAACTTCGGCGGGCATATGTATGCCGCCGGTCTGACCATCAAGGAATCCAATTTCGAGGAGTTTTGCCGCCGTTTCGAAGAGACCGTGGCCGACCGCATCAAGAACGTGGTCATGACCCCGACGGTCGATATCGACAGCTACCTCGACTTCAAACAGATCACCCCCAAGTTCTTTCGCCTGCTCAAGCAGTTCCAGCCCTTCGGCCCGGGCAACCAGTCGCCGGTTTTCATCACGGAAAACGTCTATGACAACGGCAACGGCCGCAAGGTCGGCAGCGCCGAGCACGGCGACCTGAAGCATCTCAAACTCGAACTCATCCAGGAAGACGAGCCCTACCACCACATCTCGGCCATCGCCTTCAACCTCTCGGAGCACTTCGAGCACATGCAGGCCGGAAACCCGGTGGATATCTGCTACTCCATCGCCGAAAACTATTACCGCGGCATCGCGAACATCCAGCTCCGCGTCAAGGACATCAAGGAGAAGGAACTCTTCTGATCAGCGCAGTTCCTGTTCCAGGAAATTGTAGAAGCTGGTGCTTTCCCCGAGGAAGACCCGGACGATCCGTCCGTCGGGATTCACGAGTATCTTCGTGGGATAGCCCGTAACACCATAGAGGGCCGAGACATCCACGCCGCCGTCGTTGATGACGTGCTTCCACGGCATGTCATAGCGATTCAGGGCGGCGCGCCACTGGGCTTCGGTTTCGTCGCAGTCAATGCTGAGGATTTCCAGCCGGTTGCCGTGACGGGCATAGAGCTGCTGCATCCGCGGCATGCCTTCGATGCAGTTGTGGCACCAGCTGCCCCAGAAATCGAGAAGGATATACTTGCCGTCCTGCAGCGAAGAGAAGGCCAGCGTTCTGCCGTCCGGAGCCGGCAGGGTGAAATCCGGCGCCTCCGCACCGGGGTAAATGCGGGAACCTGCCGTTTCCAGATTCTGCCTGGCTTCCACCACCTTCAACTGGCGGGCGATGAGGGGCTGCATTATGCCGTTTTTCACGGAGGCATCGAGCAGGTCCATCGCCTCGCCGGCCTGGGCGCCGCAGTCGCCGATCAGGGTCGCCGAAAAGAGGGAGGAAGGATGCTCCTGTACGAAGGAAAGAGCGGTTTCCGCAATCCGCTTCGCATCTTTTCCCAGCGGAGCCGTCAATTGTTCATAGGCTGCCTGATCCTGATAGAACTGCGTACCGGTGACGGTATAATTATCGAGCGAGCCGGAGATTACGGCGTGTTCGCCCGGGACCGTCATCAGGGGAATGAACCGGCCCGTGCTCAGGCCGCGGCACGCAATGTCCGTAATCAGGATGCTGACCGGACGCGTCATGTCGACATCGAAAGCGAACATACCTGCCAGGCAGTCGAGAGTATCCACCCGCTCGATTCCCTGGCCGCCCGGATAGGCGACGGCCAGCACGTCGTCTTCCACGCCTTCCAGCACGCCGGAAACTTGATACTTGGTGCAAGCCGTCATTCCCAGCACGGCCAGCAGGCAGAACGCCCAAAAGGTCTTTGTCTTCATGGTTGCCATCTTCAAACTCGGGATTTTGTACAAATATAACAAAATCAGTCGAGTTCACCAGATGTTTCTGCCCGTGTCGTTCCCTGTCAGTAGGGAATCTTGCAAGCGATCCCTCCGGTCAGCCAGAGACCGGGCTGGGGGATGTCGCCGAAGTCGTACCAGGTGCGGTTCAGGAGATTGTTGGCACGCAGGTAGAGACTCAGGTGCCGGAAGTCATAGTTGAGCTTGGCGTCGAGCAGGGAATAGGGGGTCATCAGCGTGCTTCCCGCCTGGCGGTCCACGTAGCGGAAGGTGAGGTTGGCGGAAAGGCCTCTCCAGATGCTAAAATCAGCCTGTGCCACGATTTTGTGTCGGATGTACTCCATCGAATAGATGGAACGCAGGCCGGATTCGAGCGCCTTGTCCTGGGACTGGTGCGTGTAACCCAGGTTTATGGAACGGAGGAAGAAGTCGGGGTTGTCCAGCAATTCAGGAAATGTGAGCCGCAGCGTGACTTCCTGCCCGAAGGTATTGAGCCGGGTATGGTTGACCGACATCCAGGGAGCGTCGTCGCCGGCGGAAGTGTCCTTGATCCAGTCGATCAGGTCGTATCCCATGTTGTAGTACACTGCAGCGGCAAGTCTGACGCCCCGGGAGAGAAACTTCACGCCTCCTTCCACGGCCCGCAGCTTTTCTGCCTTCAGATGGGGATCGGCGAGGTGTCCGCCCACCGAATAATACAGTTCGGTAAAGGTCGGCATCCGGTAAGAGGTGTTGTAGGAGGCATACAGCCTGAATGCGTCGGTAATCCGGAAACTGGCATCCACGCCCGGGAACAAGCGGATCCCTTCCTTGTTCCCTGTATTGTAGACCGCTGTCAGTCCCGCGGATGCGGAAAGCCGTCCCAGTGTGACGTTGTGTTCGAGGAACAGGTTCAGGGCCGTACGGGAGAGGCCGCAGACATAGACGCCATGCGGCTCCGCCAGCCGTTCGCCCAGATTGGTGCTCACAATGGCTTCGCGACGGGCCTCCGTCCCGAAGGCGGTGCGTCCCAGCACCGACTCGATCCGGAAGTTCAGGTTGACGCCTGCAACGTTGGTCTTGTGATAGTTGAAGGGATATTTTTCCGGTGCGCCGCGGAAAAGCTCAAACCGGTCTTCCCCGTGATTCCAATAGAGGGCAGGTGTAAAATGCAGCTTTCCATGGCCTTCCGAACGGATGGACACGAAGGTCTTCAGGGTATGCTCGAACTGGTCGTCGAACGAGGCGCTGTAGAAAGTACTCGAACCGAAATCCTTCCGGCTGACACCGGCTTGCCACGAAAGGTCTCGGGCGCCGAAATCGTGGCCGCCCTGCCAGGATGCCTTGAAGGCACCGAAATCGCTGTTGAGGCCTCCGGCGGCATTGTGGCTGAATCCGTCGCTGCGCTGATAGCCCGCCGAGACCCGGTTGAATCCGCCGCGGTGCCGGATGGCGGCAGAAGCGTTGGCGCCCAGGGAAAGGAAGGAACCGCCTTCCAGGACGGCCGAAACGGCATCATCGGCTTTCTTTTTCGTGACGATGTTGATGGCTCCCAGCAGCGACGAGGTTCCGTAAACCCGGGCGGCGGGTCCTTCGAGCACCTCGATGCGCTCGATATCGCACAGGTTCACGGGGAAATCCACCGAATTATGCCCGGTTTGCGGGTCGGTGATGTTGATGCCGTCAAGCAGGACCGCGACCTGGTTGTAGGTGCCGCCGCGGATGCTGATGTCGGTCTGCATGCCCATGGCGCCGCGCTGGCGGACATCTACGCCCAGCGCGTATTTGAGCAGGTCGTTGACGGTCTCGGCCGGCGAGGTGGCAATCGCCACGCTGTCCATCAGGGTGACGATGCGCGCGCTGCTGTGGAGCGCTACGGGAACGCGCGTGGCCGTGACGGTCACGCTGTCAATGGTATAGGATTCTTGTGCTAAAGCGGGAAACGGGAATAGTCCGAACAGGAAAACGATGAGTATAGAACGTATGAATTGTTTCATAATCTGAAAAAGGGTGACAAAGATACGAATAATCGGGCTGAACTATGCTTATATTTGTCCTTTGTTGCATAGCTGATCCATCATGAAAAGAATCCTGTTTCTCCTGGCGCTCGCTGCCGTTCTCCTTTCTTGCGGCCGGAACGCATATACCATCAACGGTATCTTTACGACCGACGACGGGACGGAAGTGTACCTGATCGATACGGACCGTGCTGATACCCTGGCCAAAACGGAAGTACGGGACGGCCGTTTCTCCTTCGCCGGAAATGTGAAAGATCCGTTCTACGCCTATGTGGGCTGTGGACGGACACGGGTCCATATGATCCTGGAGCCGGGTACATTCACGGTGGATATCGATGAACGGGTTGCTTCGGGTGGTCCGATGGAAGACGCCTATATGGCTTTTCACAGACAGTTCTACCAGTATAAGCGGGAGCAGCGTGCCGAGAAGGCAGCCTTGGCCGATTCGGTCGTGAGGGCCAATCCCGACAATCTCGTGGGCGCCCTGGCGCTCGAAGACCTGGCCTATGTCGATACGAGTCTCTTCATGACCCTTTATCGCCAGATGTCCGACCGGATGCGCGAATTCCGCCTGGTCAGGAATGCCTTCAAGGCGATTGACCTGCAGAACCGCACGGCGCCGGGACGGATGTTCACGGACTTTACGGTCCTCGGCGGCCATCCCGACGGGTCGGATGTGAAACTCTCCGATTATGTGGGGCGCGGCAAATACATCCTTCTCGACCACTGGGCTTCCTGGTGCGGTCCCTGCAAGGCGGAAATGCCGTATATCAAAAAGACGTGGGAATCGTTCGCCGGCCAGCGGTTCGACGTGGTAAGCATCGCCGTCAGCGACAAGCGCGCGGATACGGAAAAAGCACTTTCGCAACTCGACATGCCCTGGCATCAGATCCTGGATGCGCAGAAGATTCCTGCGGAAATCTACGGCGTATCGGCCATCCCGCATCTGATCCTCTTCGGCCCTGACGGGACCATCCTGGCGCGGGGTGTCCGCGGAGAAGAGATCTATGCAACCGTGGCCGAATACCTGAACAAGCAGGAATAACCGGAAAGCCATGGATACCGCACTGCTGCAGGACGTACTGCAACTCGACCATCAGCTGACCCTTTTTCTCAATGCCTTGCATACGCCGTTGACGGACGAGGTATGGCGTTTCTTCTCGGGTGCGGCCATCTGGTGCATCCTCTGCGCCGCCATGGTGATTTATCTTTTCCTGCAGATGGGATGGCGTCGGGCGCTGATCGCCATCGGAGCCTGTATCGTGACTTTCGCCCTTTGCGACCAGTCCGCCCGTCTGGTCAAGCACGGCCTGGAGCGTCTCCGCCCCTGCTGGGATCCGGTCCTGCTCGACGCCGGACTGCGCGTCCTGGAAGGAAAGGGCGGAGAATTCGGCTTTTTCTCCGCCCATTCCGCCAATGCGGCCGGACTGGCCCTGTGCTCCTGGCTCTGCCTGCGCAGTGACAAATCACGCCACTATCGTGGCTATGCCTGGTTCGCCTTCACGCTGGCCTTCCTGATCGGCATCAGCCGCGTATTTGTCGGAAAACACTTCGTCGGCGACGTCCTGACAGGCTTCTGCGTCGGCCTCCTTTTCGGCTGGCTCTGTGCGCTGCCGGCGTGTTTTTACAACTCCCGCAGGGAGATGGCGAAACCGCCTGAGCGGGCCATGTGAAGGTCGAGGACCGTGGAGGAATCTACGGTCCTTTTCGTGATGGTGTAGGCCTGGGGATTCGTCTCATAGTCGGCATCGGCCGCATCGGCGTAGATGGTGGCTTCGTACCGAAGGCCGGGCTGCAGAAAGTTCAGTTTAACAGATACTTCGCGGGCATTTTCACCGGTAATGCCGCCGACATACCATACGTCATGCTGCCTTCCGTCCTTGTAGACGAAGTCATACACGCTGGAGTGGCCGCTGAGCCGGCCTGAATTGAGCGTGGCCATCTTCGGATGACGGGCCGTGATGATATACTCGCCCGGATCGGCCTCAAGGTAGAGGCTCTTGTCCCAGTCTACGGCTACATCCTTGATAAACTGGAATGCGTCCATGAAGCGGGCATAGTTCTCAGGCAGGTCGGCTGCCATCTGGAGCGGGCTGTAAAAGGTCACATAGAGACCCAGCTGGTTGCAGAGGGTGTGGCGCATCTTTCCCGTCTGTCCGGGCGCCGTGATCGACATATCCTGCTCGAAAATACCGGGCGTGAAGTCCATCGGACCGCCTTGGAGCCGTGTAAAGGGAAGCGTGGCGGTGTGGCCGGGATTGATATTGGCCATGAACTCGTTGCCCATGGCGCTTTCGTTGCCGATCATGTTGGGCCAGGTGCGGCACAGACCGGTGGGACGGACGGCCTCGTGGGCGTTCACCATGATATGGTGCTTCGCGGCCTCTACCACGGCGTAGTGGTAGTGGTTGATGAGCGGCTGGCTGTAATGGTGCTCGCCGTAAGGGATGATATTGCCGACATATCCGCTCTTAACGGCATCGTAGCCGTACTGGTTCATCAAGTCGTAAGCCTGCTCCATCCACCGTTCGTAATTAACAGTGGAAGAGGATGTTTCGTGATGCATGATCAGCCGCATCCCCTTGCTGTGCGCGTAGGCGTTGAGCGCAGGGAGGTCGAAGTCGGGGTAGGGCGTGATGAAATCGAACACGAAATCTTTCTGGGCGCCGAACCAGTCTTCCCAACCTTCGTTCCATCCCTCGATCAGCAGCGCGTCGAAACCGTTCTCGGCAGCGAAGTCGATGTAGCGGCGCACGTTCGCATTGTTGGCACCGTGCCGGCCATGCGGCTTGGCGTGTGCATAGTCCGTGACGCCGAGCTGGACCGACGGATAGTCGGACGTATAGGACCAGTGTGTCTTGCCGGTGATCATTTCCCACCAGACGCCCATGTATTTCGTGGGATGGATCCAGCTGACATCATCGAGCACGCAAGGGTCGTTGAGGTTGAGGATCAGGCGCGAAGCCAGAACGGCGGGCGCACTGGTGCAGACCTGGACGGTGCGCCAGGGACTTACGCACGGGGCTTGCAGACGGCCTTTCACCCCTTCCGCATCAGGCGTCAGATGGATTTGGAAACTGCGGTTGTCGTCCATCAGGACCAGGTTGGCGGTCGGATAGTCGAGTACCCGGGCTTCGTGGATGTTGACGTAGAGTCCCTCGTCGGTTTTCATTTGCAGGGCCGTCTGAACGGCCCGGGAGGAGATGTCGGTCTGCGAAGCGTTGTAGGGACGCGGGGCTGCGTTTATGCGGGGAATCTCCGACAGACGGGACCGGGTATAATTGTATTCCTGGGTGTCGTAGTCTCCGCTGATCCACCAGGCAGTATGGTCACCGGCCAGTGCGAATTCCGTCTTTTCCTCGGCTATCTTGAAGTAGGTCAGTTTGTTATCAATCGGGAACTCGTAGCGGAAGCCCAGGCCGTCGTCGTAGAGGCGGAAACGGATATCCATGGCTTCGCCGGACTCCTTCTTGAGACGGACCAGCAGTTCGTTGTAATGGTTCCGGATCTGTGCCTCTTCGCCCCAGACCGGTTCCCAGGTTTCATCGAACGTGTCGAATGCGGAGCCGTTCAGAGTGAATCCATTGTCGAGGCTTTCACGGCCAATCAGGTCGAAGCCTAATCGGGAAGGAAGGACGACGGCCTGTCCGGCACGGCTGAGCGTGTAGGTCGGCACACCGTCCAGCACGGCGAATTTCAGTTCCAACTGAGTGTCTGGACTACGGAGCGACAACGCGTCGGCAGGCATGCGGACTGTTTTTGAACTGCAGGAGACGAGGGTCAGGAGCGTCAGCAGAAAGGCGGACAGGATGCCGGATCGGCGTACGGGGGTGGGGACTGGATTAAGCATGGCTGGATTCTATCGTTCGTAAGCGTTGGGCGAGATCGGCGATGACCTGGCCGTAATCGGTTGTGTTTATAGGGAAGACGCTGTCAGCGGCCGCTGCGTAGAGCGGGCGCCGTTCGTCGTAGAGCTGCCGGATCTGCTGCAGGTTGCGGCCGCGGATGAGCGGACGGTCGGCGTTGCCGATTTCCGACAGGATGATGTCGAAATCCGTGTCAAGCCACAGCAGCGTGGCAGCTGCTTTGACCAGGCGCAGATTCTCTTCCCGGAGGATCGTGCCGCCGCCGAGCGCCAGCACGGTGTTGCGCTCCGCACGCAGCGTTTCAGAGAGCATCTGCGTTTCAATGTCCCGGAAGAAGCTTTCACCGTGTGTGGCAAAGATGTCGGCTGTCGTACCGTAACGGGCCTCTATCCGTGCGTCGAGATCGACGAAGTCCCAGCCAAGCCGCTCTGCGGCGGCCCGTCCGAAGGTCGTCTTCCCGCTTGCCATGAACCCCGTTAAGGCTACAATCATGTGGCACTTAATTATTTGATTTACAATATCTTCCTTGAAATCGTATGCGCAAAAATACGCAGACGATTGTTGGTATATCATTGGTAATCAGCCTGATGGCTGCCACAGGTTATCAGAACAAAGTCGGTTCTTCGGGGTTGCTCCAGTCGGTTAGGTCGATTGCGGGCGCATCATCAGTCTGGGTGATGGCCGGAGTTTCTTCCGGGAGATCTTCATCGGGAACGGGCTCTTCTTCCGGTTCCTCCTTCACCAGCGGCTCCACGAATTTGACTTCCTTGATGTCCAGCCAGGAAACTTTCTTGCCTTTGGCGCGGAAACCCTTCTTGCCGATGTACTGCTCCACGTCGATCAGTTCCGGTTCCCGGTTCCCGTTCTTGCCCTTGAAGGTCACCTGCAGCTGCGGCCAGCGGTCTTCGCTCAGGGCCAGCAGTTTCGAATTCTTTCCTTCGGCAATGTAGCTCACGGCGATACCGCTGTTGGGCTCGAAGCTGAAACGCTTGATGTACCAGGCTTTCGCGGGGCCGTCGAAATAGAGCGCCGAGAAAGTCTTTTCGGGATCGAATTTCTCGACCCGCATGATTTCACCCTGGAAATGGGTGCTCAGGTCGAAACCGGTGGTGTAGTAGGTCCCGTCCTTGCACAGGACCAGGATCAGGTCGCCGTCGGAGAATTCACCCAGATAGCGGCCGCGTCCGGCATCGTTGAGCCGGTAAATGTCTTCGTCGAGCCAGATCTGTTTGCCCGAAAGCGTGGACACGCCCTTCGCCTTGAGGGTGATGCGCTGGATCGCATTCTTGGACGTAACCACGTTGCCGCGTGCCGCCCGTCCCTTGATGGCCAGGTCGGCGAAATTGTACTCGTCCACCAGTTTCTTGAGCTTGGGGCGGGGACGATATTGGATGCGCAGTACTTCCGCCTCGCCGTTGCTGTTGGCCGTGAACCACATCACGGTCGAGCCCGGTTTGCCGTTCGTCAGATCGTATTCCTTGTCACGTGTGATGCCCGTGATGGCGAAGCGCTTGGCATAATACACGCCGCCGGGCTTCCCGTCGCGGTAGATGACGTTGTAGACCGTGCGTTCGTCGCGGCGGTTGAACACCGCGGCGTGAATGATATCCTTGCCGATAAAGGCCTTGTCCTTGACGCGCGTGACCAGGTATTTGCCGTTCTTCATGAAGACCACGATCTCGGCAATGTCCGAGCAGTCGCAGATGTACTCGGCCCCGTCGATCTTCTTCTGGTCGGTGCCTACGAAACCGTCGGCTTTGTTGGCGTAGAGCTTGGCGTTGAGGGTGATGACCTTCTCGGCCTGGATGTTCTCGAAGGTCGAGATTTCGGTCTTGCGGGGGAAGCGCGCGCCGTATTTGCGCTTGAGCTGCTGGAAGTAGCGGATCGTGAATTCGGTCAGATGCTCGAGGTTGTTGCGCACCTCGTCGATATCGGCTTCGATGCCGCGGATCTTCTCTTCGGCGGCCTTGATGTCGAAGCGCGAGATCTTGCGTACGGGCTTCTCGACCAGACGGGCGATGTCTTCCTGCGTGATGGGGCGCCGGAGCAGGTTCTGGTACTTGTCCATTTCCCGCTTGACATCCTGCAGCTGCTCTTCCCAGGAAGCCGCGTCGTTTTCGAGGATGCGGTAGACTTTCTGTTCGAAGAAGATCTTTTCGAGGCTCGACCAGTGCCAGTCGCCTTCCAGCTCGTCGAGGAGGATCCGGAGTTCCTGGTCGAAGAGGTCTTTGGTATGGAATGCGTTGTAGCGCAGGATTTCGTCCACGCCCATGAAATGGGGCTTGCGGTCCATGATGACGCAGGCGTTGGGGGAGAGGGCCACCTCGCAGTTGGTGAAAGCGTAGAGCGCGTCGATGGTCTTGTCGGGCGAAACGTCGTTCTGCAGCGTGATGTTGATCTCCACGCCGCTGCTCGACATGTCGTCGATCTTCTTGATCTTGATCTTGCCCTTGTCGTTGGCCTTGACGATCGAGTCGATGAGGCTTTCCGTGGTCTGGCCGTACGGGATTTCCGTGATGGTCAGGGTCCGTTTGTCGGTCTTGACGATGCGGGCGCGGATCTTCACCTTGCCGCCTCGCAGCCCCTTGTTGTAGCGGGAGCAGTCGATCAGACCGCCGGTGGGGAAGTCCGGATAGAGTTCGAAATCTTTCTCGCGAAGGGCGGCCACGCACGCGTCGAGCAGTTCGTTGAAGTTGTGCGGCAGGATCTTGACGGCCAGGCCGACGGCGATGCCGTCGGTGCCCTGGGCCAGCAGCAGCGGGAATTTCATCGGAAGGACCACGGGCTCCTGGTTGGTGCCGTCGTAGGAGGGGACCCATTCCGTAATCTTCTTGTTGAAAGCGACTTCGAGGGCGAATTTGCTCAGCCGGGCTTCGATGTAGCGGGAGGCGGCGGCTGCGTCGCCGGTGAAGATGTTGCCCCAGTTGCCCTGGGTATCCACGAGGTACTCCTTCTGGCCCAGGCCCACCAGGGCGTCCTTGATCGAGGCATCGCCGTGCGGGTGGTACTTCATGGTATCACCCACGATGCCGGCCACCTTGTGGTAGTGGCCGTCCTCCACTTTCTGCATGGCGTGGAGGATGCGGCGCTGGACGGGTTTGAGGCCGTCTTCGATGTGCGGGACGGCGCGGTCCAGGATTACGTAGGAGGCGTAATCGAGGAACCATTCCCGGTACATGCCCGAGAGTTTGTATTTGTTCTCGCCCTCGGCTACGAGGCGGTCGTATTTGCCTTGCGCCGGGTCGGCAGCATCCTCGTCAACGGTCTGGTCGACCTCTTCTTCCTCTTCGGGAAGTTCTTCGCTTCTTTCGTCCAGTTCGTCCAACTCGTCGTCTTCTTTCATCGCTTGCTGTTTCTTTAATCCTGAATGTATCCGAATTTCCTGAGCATTTTCCGGTCTTCACGCCAGTCGGGCTCGACTTTGACGAACACCTGGAGGAACACTTTCTTCTGGAAGAAATCTTCCATCTCCAGGCGCGCCTGGGTAGCAACCCGCTTGAGGGCGCTTCCACCCTTGCCGATAAGGATGCCTTTCTGGGAATCGCGCATCACGTTGATCACGGCGCCGATGTCGTAGCGCTCGCTGCCTTCCTTGAAACGCTCGATCACGACTTCGGTGCAGTAGGGGATTTCCTTGTCATAATTCTCCAGAATCTTCTCCCGGATGATCTCCGAAGCGAAGAAGCGCATGCTCTTGTCGGTGAACTGTTCCTTGTCGTACCACGGCGGGCTGACGGGGAGTTTGGCGATAATCGATTCGAGAATGCCTTCGAGATTGAACTTCTCCTTGGCCGAGACGGGGAAGATCTCGGCGCGGGGCACCAGCTGCTTCCACTCGTCGATGAGGCGGAGTACCGTGGGCTGGTCGCTCAAGTCGATCTTGTTGAGCACGATCAGCACCGGGCATTCGAGTTTCTGGAGTTTTTCGATATATTCTTCGTTCTTGTCTTTTTTCTCGACCACGTCGGTGACGTAGAGAATCACGTCGGCGTCGCCGATGGCCACGTCCACGAAGTCGAGCATGCTCTGCTGCAGAGCATAGCTGGGCTTGAGGATGCCCGGTGTGTCGGAGAAGACGATCTGCCAGTCCTCTCCGTTGACGATGCCCATGATGCGGTGGCGCGTGGTCTGGGCCTTGGCCGTTACGATTGAGAGATTCTCGCCCACCAGGGCGTTCATCAGCGTGGATTTGCCGACGTTCGGGTTGCCGATGATGTTGACGAATCCGGCGCGGTGCTGCGTGCCGGAAGTTTTGCTGGTATCCATCATTGGAAGGCCCCCATTTTCAAGAGTGCGATCTCTTTCTCTTCGAGGAAACGCCAGGCGCCGCGACGGAGGTTTTTCTTGGTCAGGCCGGCAAAGTACACGCGGTCGAGTTTCTTGACCTTGTAGCCCAGATGCTCGAACAGGCGGCGGACGATGCGGTTGCGGCCGGAGTGGATCTCCAGGCCTACCTGGCTCTTGTCGCCTTCCACATAGGAGAGGGCGTCGGCTGCGATCGGGCCGTCTTCGAGTTCGATGCCTTCCAGAATCTTGTCGAAGTCCTCCTTCTTGAGATTCTTGTCCAGCGTGGCGTGGTAGATCTTGCGCACTTCGTGCTTGGGGTGGGTGAGCTTTTCGGTCAGGTCGCCGTCGTTGGTCAGCAGCAGCACGCCTGTCGTGGCCTTGTCGAGGCGGCCTACCGGGAACACGCGTTCCGGACAGAGGCTCTTGGAAATCAGGTCCATTACCGTTCTGTCCGCGTGCGGATCGGAGAGGGTGGTGACGAAGTCCTTGGGTTTGTTCATCACCAGATAGACCTTTTTCTCTCCACGGATGCGCTGGCCGTTGAAACGGATATCGTCCCGCACGGGATCGATCTTCGTCCCCAGTTCCGTGACCCGCTCGCCGTTGATGGTCACCAGTCCGGTTTCGATGTAGGTGTCGGCTTCGCGACGGGAGCAGATGCCGGAATTGGCGATAAACTTGTTGAGGCGCACCAGGCCGTCGTCTTCGGCGGCTTCGGCCTTTTTCTTCGGTTTGGGGGAATAGTTCCTCGGCTTGTCCGTAAAGGGCCTGCCGGTAGTGGGCTTGCCTGTAAATGTTTTGCGTACAGGGCGCTTTTCACGCTCGTCCTTTTCGTAGGGGCGACGGGTTTTCGGCTGCGTCTGGCGATTCTCATCGGTTTTGCGACGGCCGTATGGTCTTTTGTTTTCCATGGGTGTATAAAATACGCATTATAATCATGCAAAATTAGTTAAAACCAAAGGAATTTCCTATTTTTGAAAGTCAAATCTTGTTGGAGGATCTGTGATGAGAGATTTTTTCCGTTTCGCCCTGGATTCGTTATCGACCAACCGCCGCCGCGTCCTGCTGACGGTGGCCATCATCGCGGTGGGCGTAGCATCGCTTGTAGGGATCGAGACGGCCGTCGGCGTGCTGACCGACCGTGTCGCAGGCAGTTTCGACCGGTTGGGCGCCGGCCTTTTTACCATCCGTCCGAAAGAGGATGCATCTCCGCTCGATGCACGGCAGGCTGCGGCTTTTGCCGCGGCATTCAGGCAGGCGGAGGCTGTCTCGTGCTGGTGCATCAGCCAAAAGGCCGCCATGGTCCGCAGCGGCGGCAAAGCCACCGATCCGGTAGTGGAGATCGTGGCGACCGATGCGGGCTATCTGGCCTGTCAGGACTTGTCGCTGGCGTCAGGCCGGAACTTTTCGCCTTATGAAGTGGAACAACATGCCAAGGTAGCCTTGATTGGCGACAATGTACGTCGCAGGCTTTTCGGAGATTCGGATGCTATCGGGAAGGAAATAACGGCGGCAGGAGCCCGTTACAGGGTGATCGGCGTGCTTCAAAGGCAGGGAGCTTTGTTCGGGACCGGCATCGATTCGGGCATCCTCTGCCCGATGGAGACCACGGAATCTTCGTGCTCCGTCACAGTACGCACCGCTCCCGCAGCTGCGGGTGCGACGCTTTCGGAAGCCGGTCGTCTGATGGCGGCAATCCGCCGGCTGCCACCCGGCGCAGCGCCCGATTTCGAAATCGTCCAGGCCGACAGTGCGCAAGCCACGCTCGCCTCTCTGCGGGCAAAACTCTCGCTGGTGGCGCTGGCCATCGGTCTGATTACGATGCTGGGGGCGGCAGTCGGTCTGATGAACAGTATGCTGGTCTCCGTGAAGGAAAGGACGCGGGAAATCGGCACCCGAAGGGCGCTGGGGGCCAAAGCCCACGCCATTGCACGGCAGTTTCTCGGTGAAGCCTTGCTGATCGGCCTCCTGGGCAGCGCGGCGGGCATCCTCCTCGGCCTTCTGCTCGGCAACCTCGTTGCACTCGCACTCGACGGCGGCTTCTCCATCCCATGGGGCTGGATCACCGCCGCCGTCCTTCTGGCCTCCGCCGTCAGCCTCGCCTCAGGCCTTCTCCCCGCCCGCCGCGCCGCCCGCCTCGACCCCATCGAAGCGCTCCGAAGCCTCTGAACGATTATTCCGCTGCAATGTACACAGCAGTAAATCAGCACTTTATAAGAGTTGATCCCCTCGTTTTTCGGGGGGATCAACTGTTGTAAGTGGCTGACTGTCAATTGCGTCCGTTGCAGCGCAAAGAATGGGAGGGGTAGGAGTTTGTAGACCGAAAACTGGTTTACCACTTGTTGTAGTGGATCCGTTCGGGTTTCCATTTGTCTTTGGGCTGTTCGTCACCAGCGGGGTAGCCGACAGCGACTGCGCAGTAGGGAAGGATCGGATCGGGGATGTTCAGTTCGCGCTTCATCGACGCATAACGCTCGCTGTAGGGATAGCCGGCTGTCCAGACGGCGCCCAGACCGAGCGATTCGGCGGCCAGCAGGAAATTTTCCGTGCAGGCGCCCAGGTCGTCGCGCCAGGTTCCGCTGGGACGGGTAACCGGCGTGCCGTTCGGATTGTCACGCGGCGGGCGGGTGACGGTCGTATCGGCGCAGAAGACGACTACGGCGGCGGCGGAATTGAAGATGCGCATATTGAAGTTGTTCTCGAAGACTTTCTCGTACTGGGACTTGTCGGTCAGCACGACGAAGTGCCAGGGCTGGATGTTCGAACCGGTCGGCGCTGCCATGGCGGCCTTGAGCATCGTTTCCATGTATTCAGCCGGAATGGGCTGGTCGGTGAAGGAGCGTACGCTTTTGCGGCTCATGATGGTCTGGATCGTCTCATTGTCGATCCCCGTCGTCTTTTCGGTCTTTTCTTCGCACTTGCAGGAAGAAATCGTCAGCGCGGTCAGAAGTGCCGCTGAGATAAGAAGGATTCTTTTCATAGGAATATCAGGTATTTAGATGATTTCGAAGGTGGATCCTTGTGCCCAGCCCTGACGGCCGTCAGCGATTTCGATCCGGGCCCAGTCGCCTACGTCGTCGAGGAGACGGACCTTCGTGCCTTCGTGCAGCACGAATACCGTCTTGCCGCCTTCGGCAGGGGAACTCTTCACGGAGCAGACCGGCGCGGTGACAATGGCGCTATCCTGACGCGTAACCGCCCGTTTCTGCTGCAGGGAGAAGATGAACGTGAAGATGGCAAGTACGAGGACGATGCAGGAGAGGATAAACGAAACCTTGCGCAGCGACCTGGGTGCGCCACTTCGGAAAACCGTCAGCAGGATCCCGGCCAGGAGCAGCAATCCCAGGGTGATCCATGCCCAAGCGTTTGCAGAAAGGCCTTGACGCAGATTGTGGAACCACGAGACAAGGATGAAATCGGGCACTTCGTCGATCTTGTCTAGAGTCATCTGCCGGACGATCTCCAGATTGTGCGCTGCATCCGCATGCGAAGGGTTGAGTTTGAGTGCGCGTTCGTAGTAGAGGATGGCGTGTGCGTTGTCCTGCAGTTTGAGGAAGGTGTTGCCGATGTTGTAGTACAGGTCGTCGCTTACCAACCCTTCACCTTCGATCATCTGGTAACAGTTCAGGGCATTCTGCCACTGACCGGCGGCAAATGCCTCGCCGGCTTTTTCCCAAAGCGAGGAAACGTCTTCCTGGGCTGCGGCCGGCAAGGCCAGGCTGAGCAGGAGGACCAGCAGGGTTGCGCCGGCAACCTTCTTTCCGGAGGCGGCCTTCGGATTCTTCAGCTGGCTTTCGATGTCGGAGATCACGTTGAGGGCTTCGTTGTATTCGTTTTCCATCTGGCGTTGTTCACTTTCGGGGGCATAGCGAGCGAATTCGCACTGGTCGATCAGGCCGGTCAGCGCCGCGATGCTTTCGTCGCGCACGCCCCGTTCGCGGAGTTTTTCGCTGATCGTGTCCTTTGACAGGTCAGCGGCTGGAATCATCAGTTTGTCGGATACATAGCCTGTCAAGGCCTTGTGCAGTTCTTCATAATAGGCACCGCCCAGCCCTTGCTTGAGGTAAGATTCGGCGCTTTTGAGCCGGGCCCGTGCCATCCGGTTGGCGCGGCGGTTCTTCGAACCGGCCACGTCGGCGCGGCGCGCCCGTGAGAAGCGCAGGAGCCTGTCGACGATGAAGACGGCCAGGAAGATGGCGAGCATCAGTGCATAGAACAGGGGAGAGCCGGCAAAGAAGCGGTCTTTCTTCCTGAGATGGCCGTCACCCAGGGCGATGTAGCGGATGTCCTCGCTCAGACTGCGGACGCTCTGACGGTTGGAACCGGCCACGGCTACACCGCCGCCGGCGATTTCCTCGCCCTTTTCCACCGAGACGGGAATGTCGCCCGTCGAAGTGGTCACGTACTTGCCGTGGGCATTGTCGTAGTAGGTGTATTCAATCGAGGGAATGACGAAATCGCCATGGCTGCGCGGGATGAACGGGAACTCGAAAGTCTTCGAGCCGCTGGTACCGCTGGCGGAGGTTTTGTCGGTGCTCTTGAGGTCATAGATCTCGAAGTCCGGCGGGAAGTCCACTTTCGGCGCCTCGAGCATCGAAAGGTTGCCGTTGCCGGAAATGGTGACGATCAGGGAAGCAGCCTCGTTCGACTTGATGCCTTCCTTGCTCATCTTGGCGCTGACCTTGAAGTCGCCGACGCCGCCGGCGAAGGATGCCGGCGCACCGGCCGGCAGGTCACGCACCTTGACCTGGATGGACGGGGTGCTGATGCGCTTGCGGATGGTCTGGTACTGGTCGAAGAAATCGTCGAAGATCGAGAGCGGGCTGCCGCTTGAGGTGCGGACCCTCAGCTGGCAGACCATCTCCGCCGGATCGATGGTCAGCGTTCCGCTTTGCTGGGGGATCAGCGCGTACTGACGCACCAGCGCGGCATTGTAGATGGTCCCGTTCACATTCTCGCGGTTGAATTCGAGATTGTTGACCGTAACCGTCTCCTTGCTCCAGAATCCGTTGAAAGTAGGGAACTTGATATCCTCGAAGCCCGCGATGTCGGTGCGGGTGTACAGTTTGAGTGTGGCAGTGATGGGCTCACCCTTGACCACGTTGGTCTTGTTGAGGGTCAGGCGCAGGAAGATATCCTGGTTGGAAACGGTCCCCGTGACGGCGGGATCGTTGTTTTCCCTGCGCTCAGGCTGTGTCTGCTGGCCGGACTGCGATCCACCGCTATTGCCTTGCGGCTGGGTCTGCGTCTGGCCGCCGGCAGCGACCACCTCGATCTTGAGGGTGGACGATGAGACGCTGTTCTTGTCGACGGAGGCCGTTGCGCCCGGAAGGGTGAAGGTACCGGTCTTCCGCGGTTGCAACAGATAGGTCACCGTTTCCTGATGGGTGGAGGTTCGTTTGCCGTTCACGATGCTGGTGCTGGACATCGATCCCTTCTGCGGGCCCCAGACGACGTCGAAGTCGTCTGTCCCCGGCCACTCGAAGTCGCTCATACGGCCGTCGGCCGTGAAGACGATGCGGAAGGTCTCGTCGGCTGCGACAACGCCGGGACCTTCCACCTTGAGCGTCTGGGCAGCCCCCGTCAGGGCGCTCAGCAGCAACATCAGCGTAAGAATGCGTCTTTTCATCGTAATTACCAATTTTTCTCTTTCTGTTTGGATTTCAGCCGGGCGGCCTTCTCCTTCTTGACCTTGTCCTGGGTATCCTTTTCCTGGGCCTGGATGGCCTGCAGCATCTGTTGGGCGGACTGCGGCGTTATCCGGGGCTGCTGGCCCTGATTCTGCTGCTGGTCCTGATCCTGATTCTGGTCCTGGTTCTGATCCTGGTTCTGTTCCTGGTTCTTGTCTTGGTTCTGGTCGTCCTGATTCTGATCCTGGTTCTGGTTCTGGTTCTGGTTCTGATCGTTCTTCTGATCTTGATTCTGATCCTGGTTCTGGTCGTTGTTTCCGCCGCCGCCGTTCTTCTGCTCATTTTCGAGCATCTTCTGGGCGTAGGCCAGATTGGCCTTGGTCTCCATGTCGCCGGGGTTGCGCCGCAGCGCGTCCTTGTACGCATCGACCGCCGCCTGCCAGGAGCGCTGACGGGCAGCGGAGTTGCCCATATTGTGGAAAGCGTCGGCCGCGTGCGGCCCTTTGGCGAGCGAGTCGATGCCCGACTTGTAGTAGCGGTCCGCTTCCTGATAGTTCTCCATCCGGTAGTAGGTGTTGCCCAGATTGTAAGCACCGGCCAGGGAAGTGGAGTCTGCCACCAGGGCCTTCTTGTAATTGATCTCGGCCTGCTGCCAGCGTTCCTTCCGGAAATCGCGGTTGCCGTGGCGCACGCTTTTGCGTTCGCCCTGCGCGAAGCAGGCCGTCGCACCCAGCAGCAGGGTCAGCGCGATACAGATGATTCTTTTCATGTCAATCTTTGAAAAGCCGCCTTCTGGCCTTCTTCCCGGGAACCAGCAGTTCGAGAATCAGGAAGAAAAGCGCGATGGCGAAGAAATACATGTATTGTTCGTCGAAATCCTCGAAAACGACCGAGTTGAACTGTTCCTTGTCGATGGTCCGGATGTCGTCGATGATTGGGTTCAGGCCGAATTCACTGTTGCCGGCCCGGACGTATTTGCCCTGGCCGATGCCGGCAATCTCCTGCAGGATCTCTTCGTCGAGCCGGGTGACGACGATGTTGCCCTCAGCGTCTTTCATCAGGCTGCCGTTCTTGGGAATCGGCTTTCCCTGCGGCGAACCCACGCCGATGCAGTAGATTCGGATGCCTTGTTCCGCGATGGCCTTGGCGGTTTCGAGCGCCTGGCCTTCGTGGTCTTCACCGTCGGTAATCAGGATGATGGCACGCGAACGCTCGCTTTGGGTGCTGAAGCTGCGGGCCGAGGCCAGCAGTGCGGCGGACAGGTCGGTGCCCTGGATCGGGACGCTGCCCGGGTCGATGCTGCCCAGGAAGATCTTGGCCGACACATAATCGGCCGTGATGGGCAGTTGGACGAATGCCTCGCCGGCGAAGACTACCAGGCCGATCCGGTCGCCCTGCAGGCGGTCGACCAGCCGGGAGATGGCCAGTTTGGAACGCTCCAGACGGTTGGGGGAGTAGTCCTCGGCGAGCATCGAATTGGAGACGTCAAGGGCGATCATCACTTCCACGCCCTGGCTTTGGTGTTCCTTGAGCCGGGCACCGAGCTGCGGCCGGGCCAGTCCGATGGCGAAGAAGAACCAGGCGGCGGCCAGCAGGCTCACCTTGAGCCAGCCCTTGCCGGTGGAGGCGTCGGGCATCAACCTGGCGACCAGCTCCGGGTCGCCGATGCGGGCGATGCGCCGCTTGCGCAGGCGCAGCTGGATCGCATAGGCCACGTAAAGCAGCGGAACGATCAGCAGGAGCAGCAGATATTGACTTTGTGCCAGATAGACCATCTTACGGGATCCTCCTCAAAATGACGAAACGAAGCAGAAGCTCCGCCAGCAGCGCCAGCAGCGCGATCAGGGCGAAGCGCATGAAGAGTTCCGAATAGACCGGGAAACTGTCCACGGTGGTACGGGTCTTCTCCATCTGGTTGATTTCGGAGTAGATTTCCATCAGTTTCGTGTTGTTGGTGGCGCGGAAATATTTGCCGCCGGTCTCCGTGGCGATCTGCTTGAGCAGGTCCTCGTCGATCTCCACCTTCACGTTCTGTACCTGCACGCCCCAGGGGGTCATGAAGGGGTAGGGTGCTTCGCCCATGGCGCCTACGCCGATGGTATAGACGCGCACGTCGTAAGTCTTGGCGATTTCGGCCGCCATCTGCGGGGCGATCTCGCCGCTGTTGTTCATACCGTCGGTCAGCAGGATCACCACCTTGCTCTTGGCGTCGGAATCCTTCAGGCGGGCCACGGCGGTAGCCAGGCCGTTTCCGATGGCGGTTCCGTCGTCGATCAGGCCGGTTTCGACCTCCTTCATCAGATTGATCAGGGTGGCGCGGTCGGTGGTGAGCGGGGCTTGCGTGTAGCTCTCGCCGGCGAAGACCACGATGCCCATGCGGTCGGCGGGCCGGCTGGCGATGAATTCGATGGCGATGTCCTTGGCAGCACCGATGCGGTCGGGCTTGAAGTCCCGGGCCAGCATGGAGGTGGAGACGTCCATTGTCAGGACGATGTCGATGCCTTCCGTGTCGACCTTTTCGAAATTCTCAGAGGAACGGGGACGGGCGATGGCTACGATGATGGCTGCAAGTGCCACCATCCGCAGGATGAACGGCAGATGCCGCGCCCAGGCGACCAGCCTTCCTTTTCCGTTGTCCCACTGTGCGGCTTCTGAAACCGTCAGGGCAGGCTCCTTTCCCTTGAGCGAGCGCCAGAGGTAGAGCGCGATGAGCGGAATCAGCAGGAGTTCCAGCCAGAGCAGATGCGGGTATTCAAAAAACATAGGCTATTCTTCCTCCTCCTTTTCAATCTCTTGCATATAGGTCTGGTTGACGAAGCGGATGGCGGTCGGGATGGCGTTCTCGTTCTCCTGGTCCGTGGCGGTATGCTTGGCGAACTTCACAAAATCGGCCGTGGCGAACAGTTCTTTCGTCTTGTCCATCAGTTCCGGCTCGATATCCTTGTCGGAGAGGTCGCGGAACATTTCGGCGGAGGTCTGTTCGAGCGCCGCAATGCCGTAGCGCTGGGCGATGTACTGGCGGAGGGCGTCGGTCACCTGCGTGTAGAACTGCTTCTGTTTACCGTTCTGCCACAGTTTCTGGGAACGGGTTTTCTCAAGGCTGCGCAGGGCGACGATATGCGGGGGATCCTTGACCACCGGCTTGCCGAAGAAATCACGGTTCTGGCGTCTGTACCGGATCCAGCGTACCAGGAGCCAGACCAGGGCCGCGACCAGTACGGCAAGTCCGACCCAGGGAATCACCTCCTTGAAAGTGAGCGGGTAACGGATCTGCCCTTTGATGTCGTAAAGTTGGAACGTGGCGGTATCGACGGGGATGGTGTTGACGGCCAGCGTGGGACCGGCATATTCCAGGGTATCGACGCTGCCGTCGGCGCGGGCCAGGAGCACATAGAGCGGCGGCAGGACATAGCTGCCGCTGTCGAAGCTGGTGAGCGTGATGTGCCCGCGCAGGTGCTGCGTGCCCTTCTCGATGGAAAGGGTGTCGAGCGCCATTTCGCCCAGCGCTTCGACGCCGGGGACCGGTGCGGGACCGGGCTTGCTGACACGGGCCGCTTCGCCGGGTGCGATGCTGAAGTCCAGGGTCCACTCGATCTGGTCGCCGATCAGGATGGAGTCGCGGCTGATGCGGCTCTGCAGCGGCTCGCGCGGCTGCGCTGCACCGGAAAGCGGCAGGACCGCAAGGATCAGCAGGGACAGGATAAATCTCTTCATCTCAAGCTCTGTTCTTGAAGAATGCGATGAGTTGTTTCACATAATTCTCGTCAGTGGCGATGCGCACGTTGTCGATGCGATAGCGGCGCAGGGTCGCGAGGGTGTTCTCGAAAGCCTTCCGGTTCCAGTCTTCATAGCTGCGGCGGACGGACGGGGAGGAAGTGTTGATCCAGCGGCTGGCACCGCTCTCCGCATCCCGTACGTGGACGAGCCCGACGTCGGGCAGGGAGCATTCACGCGGGTCGTAGATATCGATGACGGAGATGTCGTGGCGGTTCGCGGCGATCTTGAGCGCTTCTTCGTAGCGGGGCTGCAGCTTTGCGTCGACGTCGATCAGGTCGGAGAGCAGGAAGGCGGTGCAACGTTTCTTGATGGCGTTGGTCAGGTAGCGCAGCGCGGCGCCCACGTCGGTGCCGCGGTCTTCGGGCTCGAATTCCAGGAGGTCGCGGATGATGTGGAGCAAATGGCTGCGGCCCTTCTTGGGCGGAATGAATTTCTCCACCTTGGAGCTGAAGAACAGGGCGCCCACCTTGTCGTTGTTGATCGAAGCGGAGAACGACAGGACGGCCGCAATCTCGGTCATCAGGTCTTTCTTCGTCCGTGTGGTGGTGCCGAAGACACGGGAGCCGCTCACGTCGATGAGCAGCATCACGGTCAGTTCGCGCTCCTCCTCGAAGATCTTGACGTAGGGCGCCCGCAAGCGTGCGGTGACGTTCCAGTCCATGTTGCGGACGTCGTCGCCGTACTGGTACTCGCGGACTTCGCTGAAGGCCATACCGCGTCCCTTGAATGCGGAATGGTACTCTCCGGCGAAGACCTGGTGCGAGAGCGACCGGGTCTTGATCTCGATCTTCCGGACCTTCTTTAACAGATCACTTTCCATTAGGGAACTTCCACTGCATTGAGCACGTTGGTAATGATTTCTTCGGAGGTGATGTTTTCGGCTTCGGCTTCGTAGGTCAGGCCGATGCGGTGACGGAGCACGTCGTAGCAGACGGCGCGGACGTCCTCGGGAATCACGTAGCCGCGGCGCTTGATGAACGCGTAGGCCTTGGCCGCCATGGCGAGCGAGATGCTGGCACGCGGCGAGCCGCCGAAAGCGATCATATCCTTGAGCTTGCCCAGTCCATATTCTTCCGGCTGGCGGGTGGCGAAGACGATGTCGACGATGTAACGCTCGATCTTCTCATCCATATAGACGTCGCGCACGACCTGGCGGGCCCGGACGATGTCTTCCGGCTTGAGCTGGGTGTTCGGACGCGGGAACTCGCCCTGGTTGTTCATCCGGATGATCAACTTCTCTTCTTCTTTCTTGGGATACGAAACCTTGACCTTCAGCATGAAACGGTCGACCTGCGCCTCGGGCAGGGGATAGGTGCCTTCCTGCTCGATGGGGTTCTGCGTCGCCATGACCAGGAAGGGCTCGGGCAGCTTGAAGGTCTCTTCGCCGATGGTCACCTGACGCTCCTGCATGGCTTCCAGCAGGGCCGACTGCACCTTGGCAGGGCTTCGGTTGATTTCGTCGGCCAGTACGAAATTGGCGAAGACAGGGCCTTTCTTGATCTGGAACTGTTCGCTCTTCTGGCTGTAGATCATCGTACCGATCAGGTCGGCCGGCAGCAGGTCGGGCGTGAACTGGATGCGGTTGAACCGGGCATCCACGATTTGGGCGAGCGTATTGATAGCCAAGGTTTTGGCCAGGCCCGGCATACCTTCCAGGAGAATGTGGCCGTTGGCAAGAAGGCCGATCAGCAGGTTGTCAACCAGCTGCTTCTGGCCCACGATCACCTTGCCCATCTCCATCTGGATGATGTCGACGAAGGCGCTTTCCCGCTCGATGCGCTCATTTAACGCTTTAATGTTTACGCTATCCATGATTTGTATTTTGATTTTTTGTATTTTTGTTGTCTGTAACAATCTTGCAAAAATAATAAAAATATGCGGCTCTTCGTCCAGCTTTCCTATGATGGGAGTTGTTTCTGTGGATGGCAGTCCCAGCCCAATGTGCCTTCCGTCCAGGACGAAATGGAAAGGGCGCTGTCCATCGCCTTCGGAGAGCCGGTCACCGTGGTTGGGGCGGGGCGGACGGACACGGGTGTCAATGCGCGGAACTTCATCGCACATTTCGACATTTCTGCCTGGCCGCCTGAAGAGTCCGCCCGACTCCTTCGCAAAATAAATGCCATTCTGCCTCCCGCCATTGTGGCAGAAGCCTTTTATCGCGTAGCTGACAATGCGCACGCGCGTTTCGACGCCGTGAGCCGCACGTACCGCTATTACATCCACACTGTCAAGGACCCTTTCGCCCGCCATTCCTGCCGCCTCTGGTACACGCCGGACGTGGAAGCCATGAACCGGGCGGCCGAACCGCTGTTGGGCCGGCACGATTTCTCGAGTTTCGAGAAGACGGGCGGTGCCAACAAAACGGACATCTGTACCGTGACCGAGGCCCGCTGGGAAGTGCTCGATCCCGCACATATGGTGTTCACCATCACCGCCGACCGTTTCCTTCGGAATATGGTCCGCGCCACGGTCGGCACGCTTTTGGAAGTGGGAAGGGGTCGTCGCGCTCCCGAGTGGGTGGCCGGGGTGCTGGAGGCGCGCGACCGCTGCCTGGCGGGCCAGTCCGTCATCGGGGAAGCGCTTTTCCTGGAGGAGATCCGCTATCCCTATCCTTTGCTAACAATTTAAAAATTATAACTCGTTATGCTTTCTACTTTTCTCCAAACAGCTGTCGACGCCGTCGAGATGACTCCCGTTCAGGAGGAGCTGTCATTCTCTCTGATCAGCATGGCCGCCAAGGGCGGTTGGCTGATGCTGGTGCTGCTTGCCCTTTCCATCGTAGCCATCTACATTTTCGGCAAGAAATGGTGGGCCATCCGCCAGGCCGGCCGCATCGACAGGAATTTCATCAAGGACGTGGACAACTATCTGGCTGAAGGAAAGGTCCGTTCGGCCCGCGCGCTCTGCAAGCGGAGCGACACGCCGATCGCCCGTATGATCGAAAAGGGTGTCGAACGCATCGACAAGCCGCTCTCCGATATCCGCATCGCCGTGGAAAACGTGGCTAACGTCGAAGTGGCCAAACTCGAGAAAGGGCTGCCTGCCCTGGCAACGATTGCCGGCGGTGCGCCGATGATCGGTTTCCTGGGTACGGTGATGGGTATGGTCCAGGCCTTCTTCAACATGGCGCAGGCCGGCAACAACATCGACATCACGCTGCTCTCGGGCGGTATCTACACGGCCATGATCACGACGGTCGGCGGTCTGATCGTCGGTATCCTGGCTTATTTCGGTTACAACTTCCTGACCTCGCAGGTCACGAGCCTGGTCGCCAAGATGGAAGCCTCGTCGATCGAGTTCCTCGATGCGGCGCAGGCACGCCAGGAATCTAAAGAAGCGTAAGCCATGGCCATCAAGCGATCCACCAAGGTTGATCCCTCGTTCTCGATGTCGTCGATGACGGATATCGTCTTCCTCCTGCTGATATTCTTCCTCGTCACCTCGACCCTGGTCAACCCCAACGCACTCAAGCTGCTGCTGCCCAAGAGCACGGGCCAGGTAGCCGCCAAGGCGACGGTCAGCGTCTCGATCAAACACTATCCCGAGCAGAACACCGTGTCGTACCACATCAACGGCGACCGCAAACCCGTGTCATTCGCCGAGATCGAACCGGCGATCCGTGACCTCCTGCAGTTCGAAGACGATCCGACCTTCTCGATCTATGCCGATGAGACGGTTCCGGTCAAGGAGGTGGTGGCGCTGATGAATATCGCCAAGCGCAACCACTACAAGGTCATCATGGCGACATCTCCAGAATAAAAACCGGCGCATAGTATGAATCGGGCCAATTGGATCGGAATCGGGCTGACAGTCGTGTTTCACGCACTGCTGTTGGGCCTGTGTTTCCACTCCGGGCTGAAATACATCTATCCGCCTCCCGAGGAGCAGGCGGTCCTGATGGAATTCCCTGAGGAACCGGTACCGCCGGAGCAGGTCGTCATCGGCCAGGAGCCCCGGGCGGAAGATCCCGATCCGCAGCAGGAGGTCGAACTCGTGAAGCGGGCGGAATCGCCTGTCAAGGGTACGACAGCCAATCTTTCCGAAGAAGCGACCGTGGGGGATGACGGGGATGTGGAAGTGCCCGAACCCAAGCGGGAGATCGACAAACGGGCGCTTTTCCCGTCCGCCGCCAACAACAAGCAGGATACCTTGACGCAGCATACGGCTGCATTCCCGTCGCAGCGTATGGACGAAGGACATGCGCAGGGCAATACCCTGTCGGGCGATACTGACGGCCAGCCGTCAGCCCGTCTGGCAGGACGCAACGTCGTAGGCTCGCTGCTGCTGCCTTCTTATGGCGTGCAGAAATCCGGTCGCGTGGTGGTCAAGATCATGGTCGACCGCGAAGGCAATGTCACCGAGGCTATTCCCGGTATGGAAGGCACGTCTGTGACCGACCGCTCCCTCTGGTCCGCCGCGAAGGAAGCCGCCCTCCAGGCGCATTTCAACGCGAACCCCAAGGCCCCCATCTCCCAGGAAGGGACCATCACCTACATCTTCAAATTACAGTAATACGCTCTCGTATTTCAGCAGCGTCACCACGCCATCCATCGTGGCCACCAGGAGCTGGTTGTCCGGCAGGGGGACGATGCTGTTGATCAGGGCGACGGAGACTTTGTGCTTCCACACGGTGGAACCATCGGAGACGTTCAGACAGAAGAGGTTACCCTTGTCGGTAGGAACAAAGACGAACTGGCCGTCAGCACTGCAGACCGAAGGCGTGGGTGCAATCTCGTAACCGAAGCCGGGACGTACTTCCCAGCGTTTGACTTCTTCCTCAGGGGCAGTTGCGTATGCCTGCACACTGTCGAACATCGTCTTGACGAAGATGGTCTCTCCATCCGGCGAAAGGCCGATGGATTCACGGCCGCCGGCCGCAACCCACAGTTGCTCACCCGTGCGGGCATCCAGCGCATAGGTTTTGCGTTCAGGGGTAACCAGGAAGACCTTGCCGTGTGACTTGACGGGATAGACAGCCGCCGGAGAATACATCCGGGAACCTTTCGTCTTCCAGGTCCACTGCAAGGCGCCGGTTTTCGGGTCGAGCGAATAAAGGGTGTTGGCCCAGTCGCCGAAAACGAGCTGGTCTTCATCGATATACGGCATGCATTCCACGAATCCTGCAATGCCTTCCCGTGCCCAGACCAGCCTGCCGTTACGCACCTTCAAGGCACGGAACACATGGTCGGAGGAACCCACGAAGGCGATGCCGTTACGGATAACGGGTGAAGCCAGCACGGATTTTTCACAGCGGTAGCGCCAGCGCAACTTTCCTTTTTTGAGCGACAGACAGTAGATATACCCGTCGGTGGAACCGATGACTACGCGGTTCTTCCAGACGGCCGGCGTCGAGAAGACCTTTCCTTCCGTGGCAAATCGCCAGACCTCGCGTCCGGAAGCGGCGTCGAGCGCTTTCACGACACCGGTTTCGTTGGCATAGAGCACGAAGTTTCCGGCTTTGACGGCACCGCAGCCGATGTCTCCTTCGTCCTGGGTGCGCCAGACTTCCTGCACCTGGGTGAACTGGCGGTTGACATCGAATTTCAGGAAAGGATAGTCGGCCGGCAGTCCGTATGGATTGTCGCGTCCGGCGGCCTTGTCGGGTTCGTAGAGAGGCTTGTCAGAGAGTCGCTGTGTGTACCAGGCTTCGCGGTCTTCTGGCGTGATGGCCACCCCGTCCTTGTTCACCAGGATCCGGTCGTGGGCGGTGAAGCAGCCGTTTTTGATCTCGATGATATTGTAGCCCACTTCCTTGCCGCGGTCCGGTGAACGGCCGAGGATCCCCGGCACGCCTTCGTAGTTGAGAATCGTGTTCCTGTGCCAGTGTCCGCCGATCAGCAGCTGGATGTTACCCTTCTTCAGGGTGTTCATCACCTGGAAATAGTTGAGGATCGAAGTGTCCTGGGGATAGTGGTTGAAGAAGATGACGGGCTGTTCCTTCGGTGTAGCGGTCATGATGGAGTCGAGCCACATCAGACTCTCGTGCGGGAGCAGGGCAGGGGCCATGCGCATGTTCGGGCCGCTGTTGCAGCCGAGGAACTTGATGCCGCCGGCCTCGAACTCGAACTGTTCGTAACCGAAGACCCGGGCGAAGGTGTTGCAGCCGCTTTCCGACCATTTCGCGTCGTGGTTGCCGGCCACGATCCAGTAGGGATTCCGGAGCTGGTCGATCAGCTCCTTGGCCATCGCGATCTCATCGTCGGCGCCGAATTCGGTGATGTCGCCGCCGAAGACCGTGAACTGGATGTCTTCCTGACTGTTGATGTCGGCGATGCAGCGCTGGAGATTGTCGATGCGCGGAGAACCTTTGGTGAGATGGACATCCGTCAAAAAGGCGAACTTGACCGGCGTGGTCTGGGCGCTGACGGCAAAGGGCAGCACCACTGCCAATAGGAGAAAGTATAGACGTTTCATAGCGGAAAAAAAGCCCGGTCGGGCCGGGCGGGACGGTTACAACAGGGAAAGCAGGTATTGTCCGTATTGGTTCTTTTTCATCGGCTCGGCGACGGCGCGGAGTTTCTCGGCCGTGATCCAGCCGTTGAGGTAGGCGATCTCTTCCAGGCAGGCGATTTTCAGCCCCTGCCGTTTCTCGATCACCTCGACGAAGGTAGAAGCTTCGGCCAGCGACTCGTGGGTGCCCGTGTCGAGCCAGGCGAAACCGCGTCCGAAGGTGAGCACCTTGAGCTCGTGATCGGCCAGGAAAGCGTTGTTGACCGACGTGATCTCCAACTCGCCGCGTGCGGAAGGCTTGACTTCCTTGGCCACTTTTACGACTTTGTTCGGATAGAAGTACAAGCCGACGACGGCATAGTTGCTTTTGGGCTTTGCCGGTTTTTCCTCGATGCAATCGGGATTGCCGTCGGCGTCGAACGACACGACGCCGTAGCGCTCAGGGTCGTTTACCCAGCAGCCGAATACGGTGGCCTTGGCATGCTTTTCTGCGTTTTCTACGGCCTGCAGGAGCAGATCGCGGAAGCCTGTGCCATGGAAGATATTGTCGCCCAGAACCATGCAGACGGAATCGTTGCCGATGAATTCTTCCCCGATGATAAAGGCTTGCGCCAGGCCGTCGGGTGAGGGCTGCTCCGCATAGGAGAAATGCACGCCGCAGTCCGATCCGTCTCCCAGCAGCCGCCGGAAGCCCGGCAGGTCGTGCGGGGTGGAGATGACCAGGATGTCGCGGATGCCCGCGAGCATCAGCACCGAGATGGGATAATAGACCATCGGCTTGTCGTAGATGGGAATCAGCTGCTTCGAGATCCCCTTCGTGATGGGATAGAGGCGGGTTCCGCTTCCGCCGGCCAGTACGATACCTTTCATGGTGCGGTTAACGGGATACGCGGGTGAAGACGGGGTCCTGGCCGTCGGTGGCAAGGACGTAGATTTTCATTTCGCTTTTGAGGTCTCCGCCGGTGGCGGCGCTCAGGAGGTCACGGGCGGTGAAGACATATTCCGTACCCTCGGGGACCGGGCGCGAGGCGGCCTTCGTGGCCTTGGCGCGGATCATCGGATAGTCGCCGACAGCCTTCTCGAAAATGGCCGCTTCTTCTTCGGAAACCGGATGCAGGGCGGGGAAATCCTGCAATTTGACGGTTTCGCCCGGGATGAAGCCACCGGCTTTCAGGAACTGGTCGATCTCGGCGGGTGCCGCATCGATGCGGGCTGAACGGACTCCGTAGCCGTGCAGGACTTTCGCCGAAGTCAGTTTTGCCCGGATGTCGGCTTCGCTGGTTTCGAGTCCGCCGCTGCCGAAGGTGCAGAAAGGCACGACCTTCTTGCCCTTGAACGACTCGTTGGCCAGCAACGTGGCGATCGGTCGGGCATAGGTTCCGAACCAGATGGGATAACCGAGGAAGATGACGTCATAGTCGGAAATCTTCACGTCCAGCGGCATGAGATCAGGAAGGAAGCCTTCTTCCATCTCTTTGCTGCCACGCGCGACGGTGGCCTGGAAATCGGCAGGGTAGGCTTCTACGGGTTCGATGGTGGCGATGTCGGCGTTCAGTCGCTGCTGGATCTCCCGGGCGACGGTTTCCGTCTTGCCGCCTTGGGAGTAATAGAGGACGAGGATTTTCGGATTGCGGTTGCAGGAAAGGGCGAGGACCAGGGTCAGGGCCAGAAGCAGGAATTTTTTCATATCGTTGACTTTTTAAATTGTTTCTTGGAAAGGGGTTCCGGGTGTCCAGCGGTAGGCTGGCTCCAGGGGATTGAGGCCGGCGAGCTCCAGCAGCCGGGCCACGAAACCATCGACCAGGGCGTCGAGGGTCTGCGGTCGGGTATAGAAGCCCGGTGCAGCCGGGGCGATCAAGGCGCCGGCTTCGGTCAGCGTTGCCATGTTGCGCAAGTGGATGAGGCTGAGCGGTGTTTCACGCGGGACGATGAGCAGCCTCCGACGCTCCTTGAGCTGGACATCCGCTATCCGGGCGATTGCGTCGTCGGCGGTTCCGGCGGCGATGCGTCCGAGCATGCCCATGGAGCAGGGGAGGATCACCATGACATCGGCTGCCGCACTGCCGGAACAGAAAGGTGCATCGAAGCGACGGTCGTCAAAGCCTTCGGGCGCTTCGCACCCCAGTTCGTGGCGCCAGATTTCGCGGGCCGTATCGGTCAGCACGACATGCAACGACACTCCTTCCAGGGCGGAAGCCCGCTCCAGGAAGCGACGCGCATAGCACGCCCCGCTGGCGCCCGTGACGGCCAGCACGACCTGCTTGCTACAAGTATTCATCGAGCAGGATCTGCCTGAGTTGTTCCATCCCTACCGTAGCAGGCTCCTGAATCTGACGGAAATTGTTGTAGTCCAGGCGGATGGGCTTAGGGTCAATAAGGAAGATCGGTCTTCCGTACTGGATGTAGCGGAAAAGGCCGGCGGCGGGATAGACGTTGAGCGAAGTGCCGATGATCAGCAGGATGTCGGCTTCACTGACCGCGTGGGCGGCGGGCGTCATCATCGGGACGGCTTCGCCGAACCAGACGATATGGGGCCGCAGCTGGACGCCGCGCGTGTCGCAGTCCCCCAGGTTGATGTCGCGGTAGCCGATATCTTTCACCCCGCGGTCCTCCTGGTCTTCGGGGCGGACCTTGGTCAGTTCGCCGTGCAGATGGATGATCTTCGTGGAGCCTGCCCGTTCGTGCAGGTTGTCCACGTTCTGCGTGACGACGGTCACGTCGAAGTACTTCTCGAGTTCCGCGATGATTTTGTGCGCCT
Source organism: Bacteroidales bacterium UBA3290 (assembly GCA_002361615.1). GTDB lineage: Bacteria > Bacteroidota > Bacteroidia > Bacteroidales > UBA932 > Cacconaster. The sequence continues at coordinate 68,189 of DETK01000014.1, read as the reverse complement.
GGTTGGGCTGCGCCTTTTCGAGCTGGTGACGCCGTTCGTTATAGAATTTGAGGACAAGGCCTTTGTTGCGGTACCACCCTTCGATGTCGGCCACGTCGGCCACGTTGTAGTTTTCCCACAGGCCGTCGCTGTCGCGGAAGGTCTTGATGCCGCTTTCGGCGCTCACGCCGGCTCCGGAGAGTACGACTAGTTTCTTCATATCGTTACGCAAAATAATAGTTTCTGAGCCAGTATTCGAAGAGCGGGTCTACGATGCGGGCGTTATCTTCGGTGTCGATCGTGAGCACCTCTTTCTTGAGCAGCGCTTCGCGGGCGCGGGCCACGCCGGCCGAAGAGTTGAGCCGGTAGCGTTCCATGGCCTCCGCGGTGCTGAATTTGCGCACCCCGTCCACCACGGCATGGAGCAGGTTGACCTGGTTGCCGGTCAGGTCGAGCAGCATCTGCTTGAAGCGGGGGACGTGCAGCGACAGCAGTGTGTCGCGCGCCTGGTTGACGATGTGGCGGTTCACGTAGCCTGCCGGCATGACATAGCAGAGGGCGCATAGTTGCTTGACGTACCACATGTTGCCCGAAGCGATCTCGTGGATGGCAAGGGCTTCTTCCATCTCGATGACCCGGCCGTAATGGAGGAAGGTGCTGCGGATGTATTCGCACACCAGTTTCTTGTCGACCGGCCTGAGCTCGAGGGTGCGGCACATCCCATAGAAGCATTTCCGCTCTTCGAAAATGAGTTTCATCGCATTGACGAACGAGCCGGTGAGCAGGTAACGGACATTGCGCTGGCGGCTCCAGGCGCGGTCGAGCTGCTCGAGGCGGAACTGTTCGTCCTCGATGCGGAGCAGGTTCTGGAATTCTTTGAAATAGATGACCATCGGTGCTCCGGCCTCGCCGGCGATGATGCCGGGCAGGTCGAAAGTCTTGGCCGGGGCGATCTCATCGATGCGGATTTCGAAGGGCAGGAGCGCCCCCCGGTTGACTTCCACGGCGCATTCTTTCATCTTTGCGCGCCACAGCGCGATAAAGTCGTCGCAGGTCCGGATGCCCAGCAGGTCGATGGTGCAGACGATCAGGCCGGGCTTCCTGGCCCGGTACCGTTCCAGCGCCTCGGTCACGACCGTTTCCTTCCCGCTTCGTGCCTCGCCGTAGATGACGAGGCTGTTGCCGCCCGGGCCGAGAGCCGACACGATGGTGTCGATCTCCTGGCTGCGGCCGACGATGCCGTTTCCTGCGGCGATTTTTTCGAAGGCGAAGGGAATGTCCATGTTTTTCAAAAAAACCGGCTTTCAGGCCGGTTTTTGTCAAAGTTCCTCGAAATTCACGTCAGCGAAGGAGGCGGGAGACTGTCCGGGTTCTTCCGGTGTCTCGGCGGGGGTGGTGTCCGGCCCGGCCGGAAGCCTTTCGCGAATATAGTTCACCACTTCCTGGAGACCGTCGGCAAACTTGTCGAAGTCTTCCTTGTAGAGGAAGATCTTGTGTTTGTCGTAGACGTAGCGGCCGTCGCGTTCGATCCGGCGCTTGCTTTCGGTGATTGTCAGGTAGTAATCATTGCCTTTGGTGGCTTTCACATCGAAAAAGTAGGTACGTTTGCCAGCCCTGACAGGCTTCGAATAAACATCGTCTCCATTTCTTTCCTGGAAGCCTGCGTTGTCATAATCCTCGAAATACATAGTAAATGTGTTTTTAAACGTTTTTCGATAAACTCCTACAAAGATAGATTTTATTTTTGAACGAAACCACTTATCTTTGTAAAAAATTCAGAAAAATTGAAATGCTTTCACGCCGACTGATCCGTATCAAAGCGTTCAAGACGCTCTTTGCCTACGAAGGTTCCGGTTCCGACAATGTGTCCGCCGCGCAGAAGTCTCTCATCGAGTCCTGCGACAAGGTAAAGGACCTCTACTATTTCATGCTCAACATATCCTCGTCGCTGGTGCGGGTGGCCGAAGAGAAGATCGCGGCCGGGATGCGCAAGTTCCATCCCACCGAGGCGGAGGCCAATCCGAACCTGAAGTTCGTCCACAACCGCTTCGCGGCCCTGCTTTCCGACGACCCGGAATTCGGTCGTTACTGCCAGCGCCGCGGCCTGCTGTGGGGTGAGTATGAACCCTTCGTGCGCCACGTTTACAATTCCCTCATAACCAAGGAATACTATCAGAATTACATGGCCTCCGGCGAGGACTCCTTCGAGGAAGACTGCCAGCTCTTTTCCTGCATCTTCCAGGATGAGTTCGAGGACAACGAGGAGCTCCTTTCCATCCTCGAGGACCTCTCCCTGCTCTGGATCGACGACCTGGACTATACCCTCAACGTGATTATCGCAGGGATCGGAGAAACGGCCCGTCACCGGCATATCGTGCATCCGTCCACTTTCCTCAAGGAAGACGACAAGGAGTTCGCCCTGCGTCTGCTCACCGAGTCGATCCTGCGTTACGACGAGTATTCCGCCCTCCTTTCCGGACATCTCGACAACTGGAACGCCGACCGCCTGGTCTCGACCGATGCCACCCTGATCGTCATGGGTATCACCGAAGCCGTGGTCTTCCCGACCATCCCGGTCAAGGTCACCATCAACGAATACGTGGAGATCTCCAAATATTACAGCACCCCCAACAGCCGCATCTTCGTCAACGGCATCCTTGACCGCATCATCCAGGAAAAGGTCCGTGAAGGCGAGATCGTCAAGCAGGGGCGCGGCCTTTTCGAAAATTAATGTATCAAAATAAACACACATGAATTTATCTCTTATGACCCTCCTTCAGGCACAGGGCGCCGGCCAGGCCGGCGGCGGTGGCCTGACCATGCTCCTGATGCTCGCCCTGATCTTCGTGGTGATGTGGCTCTTCATGATCCGTCCCCAGCAGAAACGGCAGAAGGAACTCAACGCATTCCGCGACAGCCTCAAGAAAGGCGACAAGGTCGTCACCGTCGGCGGCATCTACGGTACCGTCCTGGAAGTGAACGACAACAAGGTGATGCTTGAGATCGACAAAGACGTCAGGATCAAGGTCGACAAGGCGTCGCTGGTGAAAGATTTCAGCGAAGCCCAGCAGGCTTAGTCCCGGATGAAGGATTTCCGGCTGTTGCTGGCTTCCTTGCTGATCGCGTGCCTCGTCTGGGGGATGCACACCTTTTCGCTCGACTACTCCGCTTCGGTACCCTGTACCGTGCGGGTAGTGACGAATCTCCCGGGTTATGCCGCAGATGCGGTCGCACAGGAGCCCTTGTCGCTGCGCGGCAAGGCTACGGGTTTCTACCTCCTCAAGGCACGGGGGACAGGCCGCCGTCCGCTCCAGTTCACCCTGGCAGTGGACGCACGGCATTTCCATCCCGTTGAGGGGGAGGAAGATACCTTCCAGTTGCCGGTATCCGAATTGCGGGAAAAACTGCTGGAACAGCTCGGCGAACGCTTCGTCCTCGATTTCCTCGAGCCCGACCAGCTTACTTTTGTCTTCACGCCCCAGTCTTTCGTCCGTGTCCCCGTCGAAGCGGCCTTCGACCTGTCTTTCCGGAACCAGTACATGCAGGTGGGAGAGATCCGTCTCAAACCTGATTCCGTGCAGGTTTACGGTCCGGTAAAGGAACTGCAGCGGGTCACGGGGGTCCGAACGCGCGACGTCAGCCGGACCGGTGTCGACAAGTCGCTTCAGGGCTATGTGGAGCTGGAAGGCATTTCCGGCCTCAGACTGGATACCGAAAGGGTCTGGTACGAAGTGGAGGTGGACCGGTATGTGGAGAGCACCGTCACACTGCCCGTCACGGTGCGGGACGCCCCTCCGGACCACCCGTTGATGGTCCTCCCATCGAAGGTCGAGGTTACTTACCGTGCTCCTTTCCGTCCGCGGGGCGGACGTATCGGCGCGGAAGACCTCTCGCTCGTGGTCGACTATGCCGACTATCTCCATTCAGGGAGCGCCAAGGTGATTCCGCGTCTGGAGACGGTGCGGGATGTGTATGCGTGGCGGCTCAAGCCTGAATTGGTGGAATGCCTGCAGGTGGAGGCCCGATGAATCATTCCCGCGTCATATTGTGCACCGGCGGCATCGGCAGCGGAAAATCCTGTGTCGTACAGGCTTTCCGCACGCTTGGCATCCCTTCGTACGACTGCGACCGCTCCGCCAAGGAACTGTATGACCGGGATCCGCAGCTGCTCTCGGACGTGGTCAAGCTCACAGGCCCTGGCGTGCTCGATGCGGAAGGAAGGCTCGACCGTGCCGCGCTTGCAGGGCGGATCTTCGCGGATCCCACGATGCTGGCCCGGCTAGAAGCGCTTGTGCACCCGGCGGTTATCCGTGACTTTACGGGCTGGAAGGAAGGGCAGGAGAGTCCGCTGGTCGTCATCGAGTCGGCCATCCTGTTGGAGAAGCCGCAGTTCGCCTGTCTGTACGACTGCGTCGTGACGGTCGTCGCTCCGGAAGCGGTCCGCATCGCCCGGGTAATGGCGCGTGACGGCGTTGCCGAAGAGCAGGTGCGGCGGCGTATGGCTGCACAGTGGGATGATGAGGCGCGCATCGCCCACGCGGATTATGTATTGGAAAACAACGACCGGCAGGCTATGCTGCCGGTACTTATCGATATCATTGAAAAGGAAAAAAGAAGATGGAAAAGACAGATCTGAAGAAAATTCTCTCCGTTTCCGGTGAACACGGACTTTTTGCATACGTGGCCCAGGGCCGCGGCGGCATTATCGCTGAATCGCTCGAGACGCACCAGCGCCAGATGCTGGGTGCCAGTGCCAAGGTCAGCTCCCTGGCCGATATCTCGATCTACACCGATGAATCCGACCTTCCGCTGCGCGAGGTGCTCGTGGCAATGGCTGAAAAGCTCGGACAGGGTCCGGCCATGAGCCCGAAGAGCGATCCGAAAGCCATCAAGGCTTTCTTCGCCGAAGTGGTTCCTTCCTACGATGAAAACCGTTTCTACGTGTCGCACATGAAAAAGATCCTCGACTGGTACGAGGTGCTCCGTAAGTACGCATCGCTCGAGTTCGTCGAGGAAGAGGAAGAAGAGGCGGCCGACGGGGAAGACGCTGAAAAGAAGGAGGAAGCTGCCGGGTGAAACGGATCCAGGTGGTGACGATGGGCTGCTCCAAGAACCGCGTGGATTCGGAGCACCTGATGCACGTCCTCCAGCAACGGGGTTATGAGCTTGTGCCCGAAGAGGCCGGCCTCTTCCCGGACGGCCTGGACGAAGTGGTCATCAATACCTGCGGTTTCATCCAGGACGCCAAGGAGGAGTCGATCCAGGCCATTCTCGAAGCCGTCGAGGCCAAGAAAAGCGGCCGGGTCGGCAAGGTCTCGGTATTCGGCTGCCTTTCGCAGCGTTATCCGTCAGAGCTTGCAGCTGAAATTCCGGAAGTGGATGAGTGGCAGGGCGTTCTGACGCCCGATACAGTGGGCCGTGTTCTCACCACGCCTTCCCACTATGCTTATCTCAAGATTGCAGAAGGGTGCGACCGCACCTGTTCCTATTGCGCCATTCCGCTCATCCGCGGCCCGCATGTGAGCGTACCGGTCGAGGACCTGGTGGAAGAGGCGCGCCGGCTGGCTGCCGGCGGCGTGCGGGAACTGATCCTCGTGGCCCAGGACACGACCTATTACGGCCTGGACCGCTACGGAAAACGCTGCCTGGCCCGCCTGATGGAACAACTCTCCCGGATTGACGGCATCGAGTGGATCCGTCTGCACTACAGCTATCCTTCGGCCTTCCCGGAAGATGTGCTGCGCGTGATGGCCGAGAACCCGAAGGTCTGCCCTTATATCGACATTCCGCTGCAGCACAGCGCCGACCGCGTGCTGGCGATGATGCGGCGGGGCATCGACGGGCGGCAGACGCGCGACCTGGTAGCGCGGATGCGGCAGATGGTTCCGGGCGTAGTGCTCCGGACAACGCTGATCGTAGGCCATCCCGGGGAAGGCGAAGCAGAATTCGAAGACTTGCTCGATTTTGTGCGGGAGTGCCGTTTCGAGCGCCTGGGTGCCTTCCAGTATTCGGAAGAGGAAGGGACCTACGGTGCTCTGCACTACAAGGATGAGATCCCTGCTGAAGTCAAGCAGGAACGATATGACCGGCTGATGGAACTCCAGAGCGGCATCTCGCTCGAGCGCAACCGCGCCCGCATCGGCACCCGTGAACGGGTCCTGGTGGACTCCGTGTCGGATGACGGCATCCTCGTCGCCCGCAGCCAGACCGAATCCCCCGAAGTCGACGGCGAGATCCTGATCGACCCGGCTTCCGGGCGGGTGGATCCAACGCGCGGCAGAACCTTTTCAAGCCCAGCGGGGGCGCTCGGGCTTGAAAGAACCTGCCGCCCCACCAGGCCTTCGCCTACCCGCCCGGAAGACCGGGTCGGGCAGTTTGTCGATGTCACCATCACCGGGGCGAATGAATATGATCTGATAGCAGATATTATCTGAGAAACAAATAATTGAGATATGGAACTTTTGAAAGGAAAGGTTGCGCTGATTACGGGCGCAGCGCGGGGCATCGGCAAACAGATTGCCCTCAAATTTGCGGAAGAAGGCGCTGATATCGCCTTTACGGACCTGGTCATCGACGAGACGGGCCTGCAGACGAAAGAAGAACTCGAAGCCTTCGGCGTGCGTGTGCTGGCTATTGCCTCCAATGCCGCCGATTTCGAACAGACGCACAAGACCGTGGAGCAGGTCGTGGAAGCCTTCGGCCGCGTCGATATCCTCGTCAACAACGCGGGCATTACCAAGGACGGCCTGATGCTCCGGATGAGCGAGTCGCAGTGGGATGCCGTGCTGACGGTCAACCTCAAGAGCGCCTTCAACTTCATCCACGCCGTTTCGCCCGTGATGCTTCGCCAGCGGGGCGGCTCGATCATCAACATCAGCTCCATCGTGGGTGTCCACGGCAATGCCGGACAGTGCAATTATTCCGCCTCGAAGGCCGGCATGATCGGCCTGGCCAAATCTATCGCCGCGGAACTCGGACCGAAAGGCGTCCGCGCCAACGTGGTCGCTCCCGGATTCATCTTGACCGACATGACCCAGAAGCTCGGCCCGGAGATGCTCAAGCAGTGGGAATCCAAGATTCCGATGCGCCGGGGCGGAACGCCGGCCGAAGTGGCCAAAGTCTGTACGTTCCTGGCTTCGGACCTGGCCTCGTATGTCTCAGGGCAGGTCATCCTGGTCGATGGCGGTATGGGAATGTAGGAGTTACTGGGGCTCTGCCCGCTGCGACAATTTTGAACAATGACAGAGAAAAATTCTTATCTTTAAGGCAAATTGTACTCATTCAAAACCTAATGCCTATGAAAAAGTATTTTGCTGAATGCATCGGAACGTTCGTCCTGACGTTCCTGGGCTGCGGAACCGCGATGTTCCTCGGCTGTAACACCCCTGCCGGCGTAGTCGGTACGGCGATTGCCTTCGGTCTGACCGTGGTGGCCATGGCCTACACGATCGGCGGTATCAGCGGCTGCCACATCAATCCGGCCATCACCTTCGGCGTCGCCCTCTCGGGCCGTATGACCTGGAAGGATGCCTGCGGTTACTGGGTTGGTCAGCTCATCGGCGGTATCCTCGCCGGTGCCGTGCTGCTGCTGGTCAAGAACGTGGTTGCAGCTCCCGACCTGACGGGCGGCCTGGGCACCAACGGCGTGGTCAACGCTGGCGGTGTGGGCGGTGCGCTGCTGGTCGAGTTCATCGCTACCTTCCTCTTCGTGCTCGTGGTCCTCGGTACGACCGACGCGAAGAAAGGTGCCGGCAACCTCGCCGGCCTGGCCATCGGTCTGACGCTGATCCTGGTCCATCTGGTGTGCATCAACCTGACCGGTACCTCCGTCAACCCGGCCCGTTCCATCGGCCCGGCCCTGTTCGTTGGCGGCGAAGCCCTCAAGAACGTGTGGGTCTTCATCCTCGCTCCGATGGTGGGCGGTGCCTGCGCAGCCGGTGTCTGGAAAGGACTGGCCAAGTAGGAAGATACGCAGACAACTTTGCGGCCCGGAAGGTTTTGCCCTTCCGGGCTTTTTTATTGCATAAGAATTACTACCTTTGTAAGTTGAATATATTATCACTGCAAAGAATATGAAACTGAAAAGGATGTTTTTGCTGGCGGCTGTCGTATGCAGTACGTTTGCGGCGATCGCCCAGAGCACGATGACTGATATCCAGGTGCTGGAATATGTCAAGTCCGGCCTGGCACAGGGCAAATCGCAGGAGGTGATGATGCGCGAACTGGCAGCACGCGGCGTTGACCGGGCGCAGGCCGAGCGGGTGCGGGAAATGTACGAGAGCCAGAAAACGGCCGTCGCCCAGGAAATCGCCACCACGGCGGATGACAGGGCCCATACCGTGGCGGGCGAAGTCGACATCACACCCGAGGCTTTCGAACGGGATTCCTTGGGGCCGCTGGTGTATGGACGCGATGTTTTCCGCAACAAGTCGCTGAACTTCGCCCCGAGCGAGAACCTGGCTACGCCGAAGAACTACCGGCTCGGCCCGGGCGACGAAGTCATTATCGACATCTTCGGTGCCAACCAGGTGACGCTCCGCAACAAGATCTCGCCCGAAGGCAGTATCAATGTCGACGTGCTCGGTCCCCTCTACCTGAGCGGCATGACCATCGAGGAGGCCAATAAATACCTCAAACGCAAGCTTGCCGGCATCTACGGCGGTCTGAACCGCAGCTCTGCCGGGACCGACATCCGCCTGAGTCTCGGTCAGATCCGCAGCATCCAGGTCAATGTCCTGGGCGATGTGAACCACGCCGGAACCTACGTCGTCTCCGCTTTCTCCACCGTGTTCCACGTCCTGTATCTGGCTGGCGGCGTGGTGGAGCCCGGTTCCCTCCGCAACATCACGGTGAACCGCGCCGGCAAGGTCGTGGGCGAAGTCGATGTCTATGATTTCCTGATGAACGGCACCCGCGAGAGCGACATCCGCCTTGAAGAGAGCGACGTGGTCATGGTGAAACCCTACACCTGCCTGGTTAAGATCGGTGGTGAGGTGAAACGCCCGATGTATTTTGAAATGAAAGACGGCGAATCGTTGCAGGACCTGATCGACTATGCCGGCGGATTTGCCGGCGGTGCCTATACCGACAATGTGACCGTCGTCCGGCAGAACGGGCGGAACTACGAGGTCCGTACCGTCGATGCGGCGGACTTCAAGGGCTTCCGGATGCAGAACGGTGACGAGGTGACGGTCAGCCAGCTCAACTCTTACTACGAAAACAAGCTGACGATCAGCGGCGCCGTGTACCAGCCCGGTACGTATGAGTTCGGCGGCGAAGTGAAGACCGTCCGTCAGCTGGTTGCCAAAGCAGGCGGCGTGCTGCCCGACGCCTTCCTGAACCGTGCTGTCCTGCACAGGGAGCACGATGACAAGACGCTCGAAGTCATTTCCGTCAACCTGGGCAAAGTCCTCAGCGGGGAAGCGACCGACATCGTCCTGCAGAAGAACGACGAACTCTATGTCACCAGCATCTCCGACCTGCGCGAGACCGGCACCATGGCCATCAGCGGCATGGTGGCAAATCCCGGGATTTTCCCGTTCGCTCGCAACACGACGGTCGAAGACCTCATCATCATGGCGGGTGGCCTGCGGGAAGGCGCCTCGCTGGCCCGCGTGGACATCGCCCGCCGCAAGCGCGACGCCAACGGCCTGGTCCAGAGCGACGAAGTGGGTGAACTGATCTCCATCTCGCTGAAAGACGGTTTCGTGGATGACGGCGGCGACAAGATCTACCTCCAGCCCTACGACGAAGTGACGGTGCATCGCAGTCCTTCCTACAATGTCCAGACCCATGTGACGCTGACGGGCGAGGCGAACTTCCCCGGCTTCTTTACGATGACCAGCCGCAATGAACGGCTGAGCGACCTGGTGAAGAAGGCCGGTGGCGTGACGAACTATGCCTACCTCAAAGGTGCACGTCTGTTCCGCAGTATGTCGGATGAAGAGCGTCGGCAGATTACGGATATCTTGCTCTATCACAGTGGTGACAATTCCCAGGTGGATACGACGGCTATCATGCAGATGGCGTCCCAGTATCAGGTGGCCATAGACCTTGACAAGGCGATCGCCCATCCCGGGTCTGAATTCGACATCGAACTCGTGGAAGGAGATATTCTGGATATTCCGGTCATCCACAACACGGTACGTGTTTTGGGCGAGGTCATGATCCCTTCCGTTCTTTCCTATGAACCCCGTAATCGTGGAGACGACTACATCGACGCTTGCGGCGGTTTCGGCCCGGATGCCAGGCGGGCGAAAAAGTATGTCATCCACATGAACGGCCGTTCTGAAAAACTGACAGGGGGAACAAAGATTTTGCCCGGAGACCAGATTATCGTGCCGGCCAAGAAGAGACGCGAAGGTGTGGCTGACCAGACCTTCGCACGGATCGCAACGATGTCTACGACAGTTGCTTCTTTGGGAACGACGGCTGCGACGGTGTATATGCTGATTCAACGCAACAAGGACAATTAACGAGTTATGGAAGAGAACGAGAAATACATCGAGGAGGATGAGATGACCATCGACTGGATGGAGATCATCCGCAAACTCTTCAAGGGCTGGAAATTCATTATCCTTGTGACCTTCCTCTTCTCGGTCCTGGGCGTGGCGGCGGCCTTGATGGCGCATCGCAAATACCAGGTCAAGGTCACCCTGGCCCCTGAGATGCAGAACCGTACGAGCGGTACCCTGTCGGCCATCACCAGCATGCTGGGTGGCGGTGCGACGCTGAATTCTTCGCCCGATGCCCTCAACATCACGCTGTTCCCCGAGATCAGTGCCAGCACCCCGTTCCTGTGCTCGCTGTTGGAAGTACCGGTTACGCCATATATTTCGCGCAAAAGCGAGGTGGCTGGCGCCCGTCCCGACACGACCACCGTATTCCTGCACATGCTGGGCCGGGACAAGAAACTGAGCGAGAAGAAAGCCCGCAAGATGGCGGAAGCCGATGCGGAGTATCTCTACGATGATAACATCATCAATCCCGACCAGCTGACGCCCCGTCAGTATACCGCTGTCAGGGGACTCCGGGAAGCCGTCAGCACCAACGTCGACAACAAAACCGGTGTGACCACCATCACCGTGACGCTCGACGATCCGATGATCGCCAAGCAGCTGGCCGATACCGTGACCCAGCGTCTGCAGGATTTCGTCATCGACTACCGGACCAAGAAGGCCACGGCAGACTATGAGTATTACGTGCAGTTGGCGGACGAGGCGAAAGCCAAGCTGGTCAAGGCACAGGCAGCGTATGCCGCCCGCGTGGACTACGACCGCAGCGTCATCCTCCAGTCGGTCAACAGCGAGCGTCAGCGTCTCCAGGATGAAGCCACGCTGGCCAACCAGATCTACTCGCAGATGGCCCAGCAACGCGAGCTGGCCAAGGCCAAGATCCAGGAGATGAAACCGGTCTATGCAGTCGTACAGCCGGCAACGGTTCCGCTCAAGTCGATTACCAGCCGCGCCAAGATCTGTGTCATCTGGTTCTTCGTCGGTTTCCTGCTTTCCTGCTTCTGGGTAGCCTTCGGCAAAGACCTGTGGAAGAAGGGGCGGACGATGCTGAAAGAATCGAAAGAGCCGACAGCACCCGGACAAAAACCTGCAGAAGAATAAAAAATGAGAGCCTCCCGCGGGAGGCTCTCTTCGTTTCCATACCGGACTGTCTTTTATTTCAGTCCGATCTTGCTCTTGTCCGGTGCCGCCGGCGTGCCCGGGAGGGCAGGCCAGTTCTTCATTTCGGCCTTGAGCACTTCGATGGCTTTGTCCAGCTGGGCGTCCTTGCCCAGATAGTCTTCGAACGGGTTGATGTCCACATCGATGTCCGGATCTACGCCATGTCCTTCGATGATCCATTCCCCTTCGGTGGAGTAGGAGGTGAAGAACGGGGTACGCATATCCTGTCCGTCGAGATAGGCTCGGGAACCGGAGATGCCCACGATGCCGCCCCATGAACGTTTGCCGATAAGTTTGCCCAGTCCCAGCTTGCGGAAGCCGTACGGGAACAGGTCGCCGTCGGAGGAAGAGTACTTGTCGATCAGACAGACTTTCGGGCCGTAGAAGGTCTGGTTCGGAACGGTCTCGTTCTTGCCGCCGTTGCGCGACATGCTCATGCGGTAGACTTCGCGTTGCAGGCGCTCCAGGATCATCGGGGAAACGTTTCCGCCGCCGTTCATACGGTCGTCGATGATCAGGGCCTTCTTGTCGAGCTGCGTATAGAAGAGTTTGGTGAACATGTCGAGGCCGGCGGTGCTCATGTCGGGAATGTGGATGTAACCGATTTCCCCGTTGGAGGCTTTGTCCACCTTTTCGATGTTCTTCTGCACCCATTCATAGTAAGCCAGCTGGCTTTCGTTGTCGACGGGCTTGACATAGACCGTGCGGGCATTCTTGCCTGCAGCTGTCTCGGCAATCTCGAGCGCAACCGTCTTGCCGGCCTTGTCGATCAAAGCCTGGTAGATGTCCGTCAGCTCGGAAGCGGGCGTACCGTTCACCTTGGTGATGTAGTCGCCGACCTTGGCGTTCACGCCGGGACCGTCGAGCGGGGAGACGAGCGACTTGTCCCAGGAAGCACCCTTGTAGATGTGCTCGATACGGAAAGCGCCGGTTTTGCCGTCCTTGCTGAACTTGCCGCCCAGCAGGCCCGTTTTGACGCGCGGAACCTCAGGATATTCACCCGAGGTGATGTAGGCGTGACCGACCGTCAGTTCACTGATCATCTCGCCGATGAGGTAGGTCAGGTCGTGGCGGTGCTTCACATAGGGGAGCATCACGGCGTACTTGTCGTGGATCTTGTTCCAGTCGATGCCGTGCATGTTCTCCACGTAGAAATTGTCGCGGGTCACGCGCCAGCTTTCGTCGTAGATCTGGCGCCATTCGGCCTGATGGTCGATGCGCATATCCATCTCGCCGGTGGGAACGGGGCTGTCGAGCCGGCCCGGACCGCCGAAGTTGGTCACATAGAGTTTGCCGCCTTCGCGGACAAGGCACTTCTTGTGGTCGGGCGTGAAGGCTACGGGGCTGTTCTTCGGGCCGTCGCTGGTCTTGAGGGTCTTCAGGTCGAGAGCCTTCAGGCCCCCGCCGGCGCCGCCTCTGCCGCCCATACCGGGCATTCCGCCGCCGAAGCTGCTGTAGTACAGCTTGCCGGCGTCAGCCAGCACGAGCCGGTAGCGGCCGGCGGGCAGCGGCAGCACGCTGACGCGCTGGCCGATGCCGTCGACATCGACTTTCATGGCCGGTTTGTCGGCCGCTTTGGCTGCGGGCTTTTCGCCCGGCTTTCCTTCAGGCTTTCCTTCCGGTTTGGCCGGCTTGGCACTGTATTCGTCCGAGCTGATCGTCGTCGGATCGGGCGTATCCTTGGCCAGCGGAAGCACGAAGACATAGTCGCTGACATTGTAGGCGGCATTCCATTCTACCTGGGAGTATTGCGAGCGGAATTCACGCGAAGAGGTGAAGAACAGGTACTTGCCATCCTGTGAGAAGATGGGGCTGGAGGCGTCGTACCACTTGTCGGTGACCTGATACGACTTGCCGGAGGCCACATTGTAGAGATAGATCGCAGAGATATCGTTATCGAGTCCCATCGTGTAGGCAGCCCAGCTTCCGTCGGCGGAAAGGGTGAAGCCGCGCGGTGCACCTGCTTTGCCGGTAATGATGGCCTTGCAGACGCCCGATTCGATGTCGAGGCAGCAGATCTCCCGTTTCAGCGTGGAGAAATAAAGCAGTTTGCCGTCGGGCGACCATTTCAGACCGCTCGGGTAACCTTCCTTGAAGTGGGTCATCATCCTGGCTTCGGCAGGATTGCCGGACGGGGCGACATAAACCTGATATTCACCGTCTTTGTCGGAGAACCAGGCCAGGTGCTTGCCATCGGGTGACCAGGTTCCTTCCCGCTCGTGTCCGCCCGGAGTGTTGGTCAGATTGTACACGGGGCCGCTCTGGGCAGGAAGGGAGAACAGGTCGCCGCGGGCGATGATCAGCACGCGCTCGCCGTCCGGCGAGAGATCGAACGAGAACATACGGTCCGATACGTTCCGGTATTCGGGACGGCTGTAGACGTTGTCGTTGTCCAGATAGACAGTCACCTTCTCGCACTTGCCGGTCTTGACGGCATACTTGTAGATATAGCCGCCGTTTTCAAAGACGACATAGTCTTTCGAGAAGGAAGGGAACTTGCAGTCGTACTCGGTGAAGTCGGTGACCTTGCGGGTCTGCCGGGTCTTGGTGTCATAGACGAAGAGGTTCATCGTCCGGTCACGGTCGGAGAGATAGTAGATCTCGTTGCCGATCCACATCGGGAAGATGTCCTGGGCGTCATTGTCGGTGATCTTCTCGAGCTGGGTGGTGCCCACCTTGTTGATCCAGATGTCGTCGGCCTGGCCGCCGCGGTAATACTTCCAGGTGCGGAACTCGCGGAACATCCGGTTCATGGCCAGCTGTCGGCCGTCGGGTGAGTAGCTGCAGAAGCCGCCTTCCGTGGTCGGGATTTCCTCAGCCGGCCCGCCTGCGGCGTCGACCTTGCAGAGCTGTCCGCGCAGACCGCTGAAGGTGTGCGTCTTGCTGCGATAGACGATCTGCTTGCCGTCGGGTGTCCAGCACATGACGATGTTGTTGGGCCCCATCCGTTCGCCCACCAGGTCGCGGCTGACCAGGGCGGAGTAGGTGACACGGGTCGGTTCTCCGCCCGTGACGGGGATGGTGTAGACTTCGGTGTTGCCGTCATACTGCCCGGTGAAGGCCACGGTCTTTCCGTCCGGAGAGATGCGAGGGAACACTTCGTAGCCCACGTGTGAGGTGAGTTTCTGGGCGACGCCGCCGTCGATGCCCACCCGGTACAGGTCGCCGGCATAACTGAACACGATGTTGTCGCCGCCTACGGCGGGGAACCGGAGCAGCCGCGCTTCCTGGCGGTCTGCCGCGGTGGCCAGCAGCGGAAGCAACGCTGCCAGCACGAGGAGGATTCTCTTCATAGGCATTATAGGATATTAAGTGATTGTTCCTTGATTTTTTCAAGTTCGTCTTTCATCTTGACGACCCACTTCTGGATTTCGGCGTGGTTGGCCTTCGAGCCGAGGGTGTTGATCTCGCGTCCCATCTCCTGGGCGATGAAGCCCAGTTTGCGGCCGGGCAGCGGCTCTTCCTCCACGGTCTCGCGGAAGTAGCGGCAGTGCTGGCGCAGGCGTACTTTCTCCTCGTTGATATCGAGTTTTTCGAGGTAGAAGATCATCTCCTGCTCGAGCCGGTTCACGTCCGGCTGCGCGGCGATCTCCCGCAACCGCGTTTCGATGCGTTCGCGGATCGCAGTGATGCGCTCGCGTTCATAGCGCTCCACTTCGGGGATGTAGGACTCAATCTTGTCGACTTGCGAAAGGACGTCGCGGCGCAGGCTTTCTCCCTCTCTGCGGCGGAAGTCGTCGAGATCGGCCACGGCCTGACGGATGGCGGCGTAGAGGATTTCCCAGGCTTCGGCGGAGAGCTCGGTGTCGGGCGTTTCCAGCACGTCGGGCAGGCGCATCAGCGACGAGAGCATCACGTCAGGGTCGCAGTACTCGAGCATGGTTCCCTTGACGGCAGCTTGGAGCTGATCGTAGTAAGCGAGCAGCGCAGGACGGCTGATCTGCCGGGTGGCCGGTCCTTCGGTGCGTTCGACCGTGATGAACAGGTCGATGTTGCCACGGCCGAGTTTTTCGGCGATGTATTTGCGGACTTCCACCTCGCGGTCGCGGGGGATGAGAGAGGTTTTGAAGGTGATGTCGGCATTCTTTCCGTTGACCGAACGGATTTCAACCCGATATTTGTCTGGGCCCGTCTGGCACTGCGCCTTGCCGTAGCCCGTCATGGATTTCAGCATGATATGGTATGGTTTTAAGCAATAAAGATAGTGATTTTTTAATATATTTGTAGCTTGAAACAGCTTGCATAATGGAAGAAGAGAAGAAAAACAATTTCCTCGAAGAGATTATCGAGGCCGACCTCGCAGCCGGGAAGTACGATACCATCATCACGCGCTTTCCGCCCGAACCCAACGGATACCTTCACCTGGGTCACGCCAAAAGCCTGTGTATCAACTTCGGCCTGGCGCAGAAGTACGGTGGCAGGACCAACCTCCGCTACGACGACACCAATCCTACGAAGGAAGATGTCGAGTATGTGGACGCCATCAAGGAAGACATCAAATGGCTCGGTTTCCAGTGGGCGGAGGAGCGATACGCCTCGGATTATTTCGACCAGCTCTATGAATGGGCTGAGCAGCTCATCGAACGGGGCCTCGCGTATGTCGACGACCAGACCCTCGAAGAGATGCGTGCCACCCGTGGCACCGTCGAGACGCCCGGTACCGACAGCCCCTGGCGCAACCGTTCGGTCGAGGAGAATCTCCGCCTCTTCCGTGAAATGAAGGAGGGCAAGTACCCTGACGGTGCGAAGGTGCTCCGCGCCAAGATCGACATGGCACATCCCAATATGATGTTCCGCGACCCGATCCTCTACCGCATCAAGCACGCACATCATCACCGCACCGGCGACAAGTGGTGCATCTATCCGATGTACGACTATACGCACGGCCAGTGCGATTCCATCGAGCATATCACGCACTCCATCTGCACGTTGGAATTCGATATCCACCGGCCTCTCTACGACTGGTTCATCGAGACGCTGGGCATCTATCCTTCGCATCAGTATGAGTTCGCCCGGCTCAATCTCACCTATACCCTGATGAGCAAGCGCAAGCTGCTCGAACTGGTAGAGAAGGGCTTCGTCTCGGGCTGGGACGACCCCCGCATGCCGACCCTCTGCGGCGTTCGCCGCCGCGGCTATACGCCCGAGGCACTCAAACTGTTCTGCGAACGCATCGGCGTAAGCAAGCGCGACCAGCTGATGGACATCAGCGGTCTGGAATCCTGCGTCCGCCAAGACCTGAACGAGCGCAGCAACCGGTATATGGCCGTGTATGACGATCCCATCAAGGTGACGCTCACCAACTGGGAGCCGGGCAAGGTGGAATGGTTCGAGGCTCCGCTCAACCCGGCCGCACCGGAAGGTCCGAAACGCCGCATCCCCTTCACGGGCGAGCTGCTCATCGACCGCGCCGATTTCATGGAAGATGCCCCCAAGAAGTACTTCCGTCTCCGTCCCGGCGGCGAAGTGCGCCTGAAATACACCTACATCATCAAGTGCGAGGATGTCGTCAAAGATGCCTCCGGCAAGGTGGTGGAGCTCCGCTGCACCTACGATCCGCTGACGCACCCGCAGTCCGGACAGTGGCGTTCGGTCAAAGGTACCATCCACTGGGTGAGCACGGCTTTCGCCAAAGAAATCGAGTGCCGTCTCTACGACCGGCTCTTCACCCTGGCCGACATGTCGCAGGTTCCGGAAGACAAGGACTACAAGGATTATCTCAACCCTGAGAGCCTGGTGGTCAAGACCGGCTGGGCCGAACCGGCCCTGCTCGACGATCCCGGCGACATCGCTGTCCAGTTCGAGCGCGTAGGCTATTTCAAGAAAGACCCCGACTCCACCCCCGGCCACCTGGTCATGAACAAAACCGTCGGCCTGAAAGATTCCTTCAAATTATAATTGTATTTGAGGAATCGCATATAGGCGCGTCAGGGCAAGCCATGCGATTCCATAGAATGGATGTCGGCGATGAACCGGTTGTCGAAAGAAGAGGCGCTGGGCCTGTATCGGGATGGTACGCTGGCGGAATTGTGCGGGATGGCGGATGCCGAGCGGTATCGACACGTGCCGGGGCGGCGGGTCAGTTATCAGATCGACCGCAACGTCAACTATACCAACGTCTGCCTTTCCTGTTGTAAATTCTGCAATTTCCATTGCCGGCCCGATCAGCCTCAGAAGGCATATACCCTTGCTTTTGAGGATTATCTGCCGAAGATCGCGGAGCTCAAGGCCCTGGGCGGCGACCAGCTGCTGCTGCAGGGCGGCCTGCATCCCCGCTACGGCATCGAATTCTACGAAGACTTGTTCCGCAGGCTGAAGAAGGTCGAACCATCCCTGAAACTCAATGCACTCGGACCGCCTGAAATCGCGCACATCGCCCGTCTTTCCCAGCTGACGTACCGGGAAGTCCTGGTCCGTCTGCGGGACGCAGGACTCGATACCCTGCCGGGTGCGGGCGCGGAGATCCTTTGCGACCGGGTCCGTCGCTTCCTGTCACCTGCCAAGCCGACGGCGCAACAATGGCTCGATGTGATGCGGGAGGCCCATCGCCTCGGAATGAGTACGACGGCGACGATGGTGTACGGACATATCGAGACGCTGGAAGAGCGGATCGACCATCTGCTGGCCCTGCGGGAGCTGCAGGATGCCCGCCCGCAGGGAACACCCGGGTTCCGTGCCTTCATCTGCTGGCCCATGCAGCTGACCGGAACCGAGTTGGCGCGGCTTAATGACGAAGGAAAGTTGCCGGAAGGCATCACTTTGCCGGGCGAACCCGCCCGTTGGCCTTCTGACGAAGAGTTCCTGCGCACGGTCGCCATCGCCCGGCTCGTGCTCGACAACGTCGACCATATCCAGGCTTCGTGGCTGACCGTCGGTTTGGAGACCGGCCTTCGCGCTCTCCGTGCCGGGGCAGATGACATGGGCTCCATCATGATCGAGGAGAATGTCGTCTCGGCTGCCGGAGCACACCATTCCTTGAATGAACGCATCCTGTCCGACGCCATCGCATCTGCCGGCTTCACGCCCTGGCTCCGGGACCAGCAGTACAACCCCCGATAGCCAATCGAAATTATTCGTATCTTTGTTGGATAAAACTCAGAAACATGAAGGAGAAAGTCATTTGCGGTCTGCAGCAGGTGGGCATCGGCGTGAAGGATGCCAATGAATCGTGGAAATGGTATCGGGCGCATTTCGGGATCGACATTCCGGTCGTGGCCGATGAAGGCGTGGCCGAGCGCATGCTGCCTTACACGGGCGGCAAGCCGCAGCCCCGTTTCGCCATCCTGGCGGTCAGCCTGCAGGGCGGCGGTGGCCTGGAAATCTGGGAACCGCGGGGCCGCGAACTCAATTACCCGGCCCAGCAGCCCCGTCTGGGCGACCTGGGTATCTTTATCGCCAAGATCAAGTCACGCGACGTAAAAGCGACCTTTGAGGAATTCTTCCGGAAAGGCCTCCGGCTGCTGGGTGAACCCACCACGTTCGCCGGCATCCGTCACTTCTATATGCAGGACCCTTGGGACAACATCCTGGAAATCGTTGAGGATCCTTACGTGATGGTCCCCTCCAAGCAGTTCACGACGGGCGGTTCCTTCGGTGCTGTTTTGGGTGTCAGTGATATGGACCGTTCCGTAGCCTTCTATGGCAAACTCCTTGGCTACGATAAGGTTCTGGCCGACGAGACCGGCGTCTTCAAGGACATGGAATGCCTCCCGGGCGGTAGCCGGAAAGTACGCCGCGTGCTCCTTGCCCACAGCAAACCTTTCGAAGGTCCGCTTTCCGAACTGATGGGTCCTTCCCAGTTGGAACTGGTGCAGGCGCTGGAAGAACCCGTCGTCAAATTGTATGAAAACCGTTACTGGGGCGATCCGGGTTACATCCAGATCTGCTTCGACGTGCGGAACATGGAATCGGTGCGTGCCGATTGCGAGGCGCTGGGCCATCCTTTCGTCTGCGACAGCGGCGTGGATTTCGACATGGGCGACGCCAACGGCCATTTCACCTATATCGAGGATCCCGACGGTACCCTCATCGAGTTCGTGGAGACCTTCCGGATCCCGGTGGTCAAAAAGATAGGATTCTATATCGATTTCACCAAACGCGACGATCGCAGACCCCTGCCGCGTTGGATGATCAAGGCTTTACGCTTCCTGCGCGTATCCTGAGTCGACCAACAGATCCTTGCCTTGTGACGCTGCGACCGCCAGACGGTCGCAGCGTTCGTTTTCCGGATGGCCGTTGTGCCCGCGGATCCACTGGAAGTGGACGTTGTGCCGGCGGTAGGCGGCCAGAAAACGCGTCCACAGGTCAGGATTGGCTTTCTTGGCGAAACCTTTCTGCTCCCAGCTGAACACCCAGCCCTTTTCGACGGCATCCACGACATAGGAGGAATCGCTCCAGATGGTCACGTCGGCACGCTCCCAGCGGATGGCCTCCAGGCCGGTGATCACGGCCAGCAGTTCCATCCGGTTGTTGGTCGTGGTGGCGTAGCCGGCCGAAATGACCTTCTCCAGCGTTCCGCAACGCAGGATCACAGCGAAGCCGCCCGGACCGGGATTGCCGCTGCAAGCCCCGTCGGTGTAGATCTGGATAGGGGGACGATTCACTATTCGGGCAGGATGGTCTTTTCGTACTTAGGCCCTTCAAAGCGCTTGACTTCAAGAGGGTTGGCGTACATCTGGTCGAAACGGCGGCGGTTGAGGCTCAGGTCGATGGCGGCGAAGATGGCGCGCTGCATGGGACCGGGGAGCGCTTTGTTCTTGCCAGCGATGTCGTAGCCCGTCCCGTGGTCGGGCGAGGTACGGACGATCGGCAGGCCGGCCGTGAAATTGACACCGCTGTCGAAGGCCAGCGCCTTGAAGGGAATCAGGCCCTGGTCGTGATACATGGCCAGCACAGCGTCGAAACTGCCCTGCATGTGGATGCTGAAGAATCCGTCGGGCGAGTAGGGTCCGAAGGCAAGGATTTTCTCCTTGTTTGCGGCCTGGATGGCGGGGGTGATGGTTTCGATTTCCTCGGTGCCAAGGGAACCGCCGTCTCCGGCGTGCGGATTGAGGCCCATCACGGCAATCTTCGGCTTGTTCACGCCAAAGTCGCGGCGCAGCGAATCGTTCATCAGGCGGAGTTTGCTCAGGATGGTCTCGATCGTGATGGCGGAGCTGACCTTGGCCAGCGGAAGGTGGTTGGTGACCACACCTACCCGCAGGTTTTCAGAGCAGAGGAACATCAGGCCGTCATGACGTTCGAATTCGTGGATGAGGTACTCGGTATGGCCGGGAAATCCGAATCCCAGTTCGGCTACGGTGTGCTTGTTGAAGGGGGCGGTCACGATGGCGTCGATGGCACCGCGCTTGGCATCGGCCACGGCGGCCTTGAGCGCCAGGATGGCAGCTTTCGCGCCGTCGGCCGTCGGCTGGCCGATTTCCATCGCCATGCTTTCGGGCACGGCGTTGATGATATTGATGCGCTTGGTGCGGGCGTCTTCAGCCGCGTTGATCACGTTGGTGGCAATCTGTTCGACTTCCGGGACGAACTTGCGGTAGATGCCGAAGAAGCGGGACGAACCGTAAAGGATGATGATGCAGTTTTCGAGGATCCGGGCGTCGGAGAGCGCCTTGATGATCACTTCGTATCCGATTCCGTTGGTGTCGCCCTGGGTGATGCCCACTATAATCTTGTCTTTCATTGTCTGATGCATTAAAACTTCGCAAGATACAAAAAAATTCATACATTTGTGTATGGCGCAGTTGCTGGACAGTGATATCAAGTTCCTGCCGGGCGTGGGCCCCCGGCGTGCTGAACTCCTGAATAAGGAGTTGGGGATCAGCACGTTCCGTGATCTTCTCTATACCTTTCCCTTCCGCTATATCGACCGCTCGCGCTTTTACAGCGTCCGGGAGATCGACTCCTCGGCCGCCTGGATCCAGCTCCGCGGCAGCATCACCCGTATCGATAAGGTAGGGAAGGGGCGCGCCCAGCGCCTGGTAGCCCGTTTCACCGACGGGACCGGCGCTATCGACCTGGTCTTCTTCAAAGGCCTCAAATGGATCGAGGAGAAGCTGCAGGTCGGGCCGGAATACGTGGTTTTCGGCAAGCCTTCCGTGTTCGGACAGAGCTGGAATATGGTCCATCCGGAAGTCGATCCGGCCACGGAGGAGAAACTCTCGCAGCTGGGCGTGATGATGGGCGTCTATTCGAGTACGGAAAAACTGCATGCGGCCGGCATCACCAACAAGTTCTTCGAGAAGATGATCGCCACGCTGCTCGACCGCGTGCTCGGCTCGCTGGAAGAGACGCTGCCCGCATACATCCGCCAACAAAAGCGTCTGGCACCGCTCGACTTCGCGCTGCGGAACATCCATTTCCCCGCTTCGGTGCAGGACCTGGCCCGGGCGCAGCGCCGCCTCAAGTTCGAGGAGCTGTTCTATCTCCAGCTCTCGCTGCTGCGGCAGAAAGGGATCCGGATGCGGGCTGAGAGCGGCGTCGTGTTCCGCCGCATCGGGCACTATTTCAACAAGACGTACGAAAGTCTGCCCTTCCCGTTGACCGGCGCCCAGAAGCGCGTGCTCAAGGAGATCCGCTCCGATGTGGGCAGCGGCCGCCAGATGAACCGTCTGCTGCAGGGAGACGTGGGCAGCGGCAAGACCCTGGTGGCCGTGCTGGCAGCCATGATGGCGCTCGACAACGGTTATCAGGCCTGTGTGATGGCGCCTACGGAAGTGCTGGCCAACCAGCATTACCACAGCATCCGGAAATTCCTGGCCCCTTCGGGAGCTACCATCGCCCTGCTGACGGGCAATACGAAGCAGAAAGAGCGCGAGGTGATCCACCGGGGTCTTCTCGACGGTTCGCTGCAGATCATCGTGGGTACGCACGCCCTGATTGAAGACACGGTGCAGTTCAAGAACCTGGCGCTGGCCGTCATCGACGAGCAGCACCGCTTCGGCGTGGAGCAGCGCTCGAAACTCTGGTCGAAGGCCGCTGTCACGCCGCACGTGCTGGTGATGACCGCCACGCCGATTCCCCGCACGCTGGCCATGACCCTGTACGGCGATCTCGACGTATCCGTGCTCGACGAGCTTCCGCCCGGACGAAAGCCGATCGAGACGGTCCATTGGACGGAGAACCGGCGCGGCGACCTCTACAACTTCATGCGGCAGCAGATTGCCCTTGGCCGCCAGATCTTCGTGGTCTATCCGTTGATCAAGGAGTCCGAGAAGATGGACTACAAGAACCTGGAGGAAGGCTATCTGCATATTACCGAAGCGTTTCCCGCACCGGAATACGTGACGGCGGTCGTCCACGGGAAACAGAAGGCCGAGAACAAGGCTTTCGACATGGATCTTTTCGCCAGGGGGAAGGCAAATATCCTGGTGGCCACTTCGGTCATCGAAGTGGGGGTCGACGTACCGAACGCCTCGGTCATGGTCATCGAGAGTGCCGAACGATTTGGTCTTTCGCAGCTGCACCAGCTGCGGGGCCGGGTAGGCCGCGGTGCCGAGAAGTCCTACTGCATCCTGATGACGGGCTACAAGCTGAGTACCGAATCGCGGCAGCGTATCGACCTGATGTGCGCTACGAACGACGGCTTCGAGCTGGCTGAGGCGGACTTGAAGATGCGCGGTCCCGGCGACTTCGAAGGCACGCGCCAGAGCGGCCTGGCCTTCGACCTGCACATTGCCGACCTTTCGAAGGATTCGCCCTCCCTGGTCGAGGCGCGCGAGCTGGGTGAAAAGATCCTGGCTGCCGATCCCCATCTCGAGCACGTCGAGAACCGCCTGCTCTCCGAGCAGCTCCGGATCCTGCGGCTGGACAACTCGTATAAAGATTATTCGAATATCTCATAATTTCGTATATTTGTACGAATCGAAAAATACAAGCTTATGGTAAAGATAGATCTGACGGGTTGCGACGCTTTCATCAAGCCGGAAGTGTTCGACCGATATGTAAACAAGGCACTCGAGGCGCAGGCCGTCCTGGAAAACCAGACCGGTGCCGGCAATGATTTCCTCGGTTGGCAGCACCTGCCCTCCGAAACCGGCCAGGCTGAGATTGACGACTGCCTCAGCGTGGTTGACAGCTGGCTCGAACGGGAAGTAGACCTGGTCGTGGTCATCGGCATCGGCGGCTCCTACCTCGGAGCAAAGGCAGCCATCGAGGCACTCAGCCACAGTTTCGCCGCCCATCTGGGCAGCCAGGGACTCAAAGTGGTCTTCGCCGGCGAAAATCTCTCCGAAGACTACACCGCCGAACTGCTCGACCTGGTCCGGCTGCACAACACGGCCTGCGTAGTCATCTCCAAGAGCGGCACGACAACCGAACCTGCCGTGGCCTTCCGTCTGCTCAAGCGTCATCTGGAAGAAACGTACGGCAAGGAGGAGGCTTGCGCACGCATCGTGGCCATCACCGACAAGGCCCGCGGCGCGCTCAAATCCCTCTCCAACCAGGAAGGCTACAAGACGTTCGTCATCGAGGACAACGTCGGCGGCCGTTTCTCCGTGCTCACGCCCGTAGGTCTGGTTCCCATCGCCCTGGCCGGTTTCGATATCGAAGCGATGCTCAAGGGTGCGAAGGATGCCGAAGCGGCCTTGTCCCAGCGCAGCGCCGACAATCCTGCGGTACGTTATGCCGCCATGCGCAACCTGCTCTACGACAACGGCAAGAAGATTGAACTCTTCGCGAGCTTCAATCCCAAGCTCCAGTATCTGGGCGAATGGTTCAAACAGCTCTTCGGCGAGAGTGAAGGCAAGGACGGCAAAGGCATCTTCCCTGCATCGGTGATCTTCACCACCGACCTCCACTCCATGGGCCAGTACATCCAGCAGGGCGAGCGCATCCTCTTCGAAACCGTCGTCACGGTGGAGAATGCCGGCCGCGAAGTGACCATCCCTTCCGACCCGCAAGACCTCGACGGCTTGAACTACCTGGCAGGCAAGCATGTGGAGCACTGCAACCGCATGGCCCAACTCGGAACGAAGATGGCCCATATCGACGGCGGCGTGCCGAATCTCGAAATCCGTATCGACCGGCTCGACGAGTACAACCTCGGCCAGTTGTTCTACTTCTTCGAGAAAGTCTGCGGCATCAGCGCCTACCAGCTTGGCGTGAACCCCTTCAACCAGCCGGGCGTCGAAGCCTACAAGAAGAACATGTTCAAACTGCTTGAGAAGCCGGGGTATTGATTGTTTCGGGCGATGACGTTCCTGGAAGCCGTAGCCGACCGATATGCCCGGCGGGAATCGCTGGACCGGATCTGCTTTGTGTTTCCGAACCGGCGGTCCGCGGTTTTCTTCCGGAAATATCTGGGGCAGCGGGCCGGGAAACCGCTGTTCGTGCCGAATATCCTGACGATTGACGAGCTGTTCGCGCGGATTGCCGGGAGGGGGGAGACGCCGGAGAAGATCCGGCTGCTCGATCTGCTCTATCGGACGTATCTGCCGCTGATGCCGCCCCCGGAAGGCAAGGAAGCGGAAACTTTTGATGAATTCCTGTACTGGGGCGACATCTTGCTGCGCGATTTCGACGATCTCGACAAATATCGGATCGACGTGCGCCGGCTTTTGGTCAATCTGCGCGACCTCAAGGCCCTGAGCGCTGACTACGACTTCCTGACGGAAGACCAGAAAGCGGCGATTGCGGCGTTCTGCAACAGTTTCTTTGCAGGGGAGATACCAGGCTCGGCCCGGTATGACGGAAAAGGAGACGGGGGTACGAGACAGAAGTTTGCGGAGATTTGGGATATTCTCTATCCGCTGTATGAAGGGTTTCGGGAGGCATTGGCGAAGGAGGGATTGGCGTATGCCGGAATGATTTATCGCGGAGTGGCCGATTCGCTGCCGACGGCGGGCGAGATCCTTCCGCAGTTCGAAGAATTCATCTTCGTGGGACTCAATGCCCTCAATGCTTGCGAAAAAGCCTTGCTCAGCCACCTTCGCAAGGAGGGAAGGGCTGATTTCTACTGGGACTTTGCGGGGCCGATGGTCACAGATCCGGACAATCCGGCCAGCCGCTTCCTTCGCGAGAACGAGAAACTGTATCCCCCGAAAGAACCTTTCCATTGTCCTGCCCGCGATCCGAAGACGCAGCGATTTGAAGTGATCCGCGTGCCTTCGGCCGTAGGCCAGACGCGTAAGGTGATGCAGATCCTCGAGGAACTGGGCCGTGCCGGGGAGCTGGCGCATCCCGAGGAGACGGCTGTCATCCTGCCGGATGAAAACCTGCTCTTTCCGATGCTTGGCGCCGTGCCGGCTTTTATCGGCAAGGTCAATGTAACCATGGGCTACTCCCTGTCCGCCAGCAGCGGCGCCATGCTTTTCCAATTGCTGGAACGCCTGCAGGCAGATGCGCGGGAGCGCAAGGAGGGCTGGAGTTTCTATCACCGCGACGTGGTGGACCTGATGGAACATCCGTACTTCGCGGCGGCGGCCGATGCGGAGCAGGTGGCCGCCATCAAGGGCCGGATCCGGGCCGAGAACCGGATCTTCGTACCGGCGGCTGAGCTGGCGTCCTCTGGCGGCTTGTTCCCGCTTGTCTTCCGGCCCGTGGAACATACCGGTGACTTGCCGGCCTATCTGTGTGCCATCCTTGAAGCGATGCAGGAAACCCAGACGCCGCTGGAACGGGAGTTCCTGTATTATTTCCACAAGGCCGTCTCCGATTTGGCATCGGTGGGTCCTGTGCTGGATGCCCTCGAGCCGCGGACGTGGTTCCGGCTGCTGGCACAGGCCGTCGCACTGGTCAAGATTCCGTTTGAGGGTGAGCCGCTCAGCGGCCTCCAGGTGATGGGGCCGCTCGAGACCCGTGCACTGGACTTCCGCAATGTCATCATGCTCTCGGTCGGCGAGGGCATCTTCCCCTCGCGGAATGTGAGCGCCTCGTTCATCCCGTACAATCTCCGCGTGGGCTTCGGCTTGCCGACTTACGAGCTGCAGGATTCTATCTGGGCGTATTATTTCTACCGCAGCTTCTGCCGGGCGGAGCGCATCTATCTGCTCTACGATTCCCGCACCGAAGGGCTGCAGAGCGGGGAGGAGAGCCGCTACATCAAGCAGCTCAAGTATCTGTACGAAGTTCCCCTGGAAGAAAAGGTGGCGACCTATGCGCTTTCGGCATCCGGCATCGAGGTGCAACTGCCCCGCGTCGAGAAGACGCCTTCCGTACGCGGAGAACTGGCGCAAAGGTTTTTCGCTGAGCGGCACGCTTTCTCCGCCTCGGCGCTGAATACCTATCTCGACTGCCCGCTGCATTTCTACTATGCCCATGTCAAGGGCATCCAGGAGCCGGATGAAGTGGTGGAAAGCCTTGATGCGGGCCTTTTCGGGACCATCTTCCACAAGGTGATGGAAGAGCTTTATAAACCGTTCCTTGGCGGGGAAATGATTCCCGATTCGCTGCGGGCGCTGCAACGGGACAAGCGCCGTATCGACGGCCTGCTCGAAGCGGCATTCGCCGAACAGCATATCACCGACATCGCCGGACAGAACCTGATCCTGCGTGATCTCATCCGCCACTTCGTCCTGCGCACTTTGGAAGTCGATGCGCAGCTCGGGGCTTCAGTGCCCCTGATACTGGAAGGGACGGAAAAGAAGGTTTACAGCCAGCTGACGCTCTCCGATGGACGGAACGTAAATCTGAAAGGTTATATTGACCGGCTGGATTCCCCGGAACCGGGTGTCGTGCGCATCGTCGATTACAAGAGCGGCCAGGTGAAAGGCAAGGACGCTTGCGATGACGTTGCCAGGCTCTTTGACGGAACGCTTGCCGCCAAACGGCCTTCCGTCGCCTTCCAGCTTTATTTCTATACCCTGATGATGCTGCGCGTGCAGTCAGGAGAGCCGGTGCGCTACGAACCTTGTGTTTATTCGCTCCGTACGCTTTTCACCGATCTGCCGAAATCCTACCGGCTGGAAGAAGACGCCGTCGCGGACTATGAGCGACGGCTTTCCGGCCTGATTGAAGAGATCCTGCTGTCCGACAAGCCCTTTGTGGCCGCGGAAAGCGAGGAGGTCTGCAAATACTGTCCATTCAAGCGCCTATGCAACCGCCGGTAGTCATCGTAAAAGCTTCTGCGGGCAGCGGCAAGACGTACCGGCTGACCCAGGATTACCTCGACCTGTTGTTGGAGGGTGATCCGCAGCGCTACAAGCATATCCTTGCCGTCACATTCACCAACAAGGCGACCGAAGAGATGAAGTCGCGAGTCATCGCGGCGCTTCACCAGCTGTCGCGAAGCGACGGTCCGGGCGCGCAGAAGGCGGCAGATGCCTTGCGCCGGATGCTGCACGATTATGGCTGCTTCTCGGTTAGCACTATCGACAAATTCTTCCAGACGGTGATGCGGGCGTTCGCCCGCGAAATCGGGCAATATGCCTCCTATCGCGTGGAACTCGACGACGAGGCAGTGCTCTCCCAGGTGGTCGACCGGATGCTTGACTCGATTTCAGATCCGGCCAATGCAATGCTGCTCCGCTGGCTCAAGGACTATTCCTTCGATCTTGTGGAACAAGGGAAGAGCTGGAGTATGGCCGCCCCCTTGAAGGATATGGCCGGCCATTTCCTGGATGAATCGTTCCTGCTCAAGATGCGCCATGTCTCCCACATCCTGGCCGACAAAGAGCGTATCGGTGCTTTCCGCAAGAAACTCAATGTATTGATTGACGGATTTGAAGGAGAAGCCCGTCGCATTGCGTCGGAAGCGCTTGCGCTGATGGGACGACACGGCTGGGCACCGGAAGATTTCAAGGGAAAGAGCCGGAGTCCGATGCGGTTCTTTGGCAAATGGACAGCCGGCGTTTTCGAAGCGCCCAAGGCGGAGGCACTCCGGCAGTGTTTCGATGCATTCCCCGACCGGGACGCCCTTTCTCATCTGGTCGAGGACGCTGTTTCCCATTATGAGGACAAGCATATCATCTGGAGCAGCGCCCGGATCATCCGGGACAATCTGCATCTGCTGGGCATCTATGCCGACGTCCATAGGCATCTCCAGGCGTATCTGCAAGAGAACAACGTGGTCTTGCTGCGGCAGTCAACCGACCTGCTGAACCGTATCATTGCCGACGACGACACGCCTTTCGTCTATGAAAAGATCGGTAATCGCTACGACCACCTGCTGCTCGATGAGGCGCAGGACACTTCGGTCCTGCAGTGGAACAACTTCCGCCCCCTGTTTGCCAACAGCGTGGCGCAGGGCAGCCGCAATCTGGTGGTAGGCGACATCAAGCAGTCGATTTATCGCTGGCGCGGTTCCGACTGGCGCCTGATGAACGATTATCTTTACCGCGACTTGGGCCGTGCCGCGATCCACGAAGAGACCCTGGTTGAGAACTGGCGCAGCGGCGCGGCCGTGGTGGGTTTCAACAACACGGTTTTCTCCCGCATCGGCCCCATCCTGGAAGACGACCCCGACCAGCCTGGAATCGGCCGCGAAATCAGTCGGATCTACGGTGACTGCGCGCAGAAGATTCCGGGTGCACATGCCGGTGATCCGAAGGGTTATGTGCGGATGACTTTCCTGTCTGGAGCTGCTGACGATGGGGAAGAGGAAGCTTCCTGGCACGATACCGCCCTCGACCGTATGGTCGGGGACATCGCCGACCTTCGGTCGGAAGGCTACGAGTACAAAGATATCACGGTGTTGGTGCGCAAAAATTCCCAGGGCGCCGAAGTGGCGGCCCATCTGATGGCGCACGACATCAACGTCCTGACGGAGGACTCCCTGCAGATCGGCGCCTCTCCCTGCATCGGTCGTCTGATGGCCCTGCTGGCCTGTCAGGTCGATCCCGACGATCCGGTGAACCAGTTGATGATTTCGCAGTTCGGAGTTGAGGCGGTGGCATCGGAGCGCGGCTCGCTTTACGAGACTTGCGAACGGCTGCTCGATGATCCCGCCATTTCTCCTTCGGAGGCCGACCTTCCTTTCATCCATGCCTTTCTCGACGCCGTCCTGGCGTGGCAGGGAAAATACGGTTCTTCCTTGCGCGGATTTGTCAAGTGGTGGGATGATGCCGGCTACAAGCAAGCCATCTGCGCGCCCGACGGCCAGAACGCCGTGCGCGTGAT
This sequence comes from Bacteroidales bacterium UBA3290, assembly GCA_002361615.1. Classification (GTDB taxonomy): domain Bacteria; phylum Bacteroidota; class Bacteroidia; order Bacteroidales; family UBA932; genus Cacconaster. The sequence continues at coordinate 38,481 of DETK01000014.1, read as the reverse complement.
GACCATCCATAAGGCAAAGGGCCTGAGTCTCGATGCCGTGATCATCCCCTTCGTCGACGAAACCTTCGTTCCCCGGATCCTTCCGACGCTCTGGTGCGAGACGTCCGGCCCTTTCACTGAACTGGGACTGATTCCGCTCAAGGCCGTCAACAATCTGAAAGATACATGTTTCGCGGCAGATTTGATGCAGGAACGCATCTACGAAGCCGTCGACGTGGTCAACACCTGGTACGTCGCTTTCACGCGTGCCTGCAGCCGCCTGCTGCTCTATGCCCCGCAGCCTGGAAGTGCCCGGTACAAGCTGAAAGGCATCGCTGAGGTCTTGTATCGCCTCTTCGGAGATTCGCTGGATGACGAGCTCCGTTTCGAGTCGGGCGAGCGTCAGCCTTTTGTCCGGAAGGATAAAGCCGCCTTGCTTGTCGACGATCCCCAGCCGGCCTTTTCGCGCGTGGCTATGACGGACGAGCGCTTGAAACTGTCGCTCCACGGAGAGGATTATTTCGCTGCCGAGGCAAGTGCCCGCCAACAGGGGATTGTCCATCACCGCGAAATGGCGCGGGTCGAGGTCGATGCAGGCCTCGAGGCGCGCAGCGGCGGCCGGCACTGGTTTGACGGTACTTACCGTATCTTCAACGAGGCTTCCATCGTAACTGGTTCGGGCGAAACGTTCCGGCCCGACAGGGTGCTGATTTCCCGGGATGGCAGCCGCGTCGTGGTCATCGACTACAAATTCGGGCAGCGACGCGGGTCTCATTTCACGCAGGTGCGGGGCTACATTGACCTTCTCCGCCAGATGGGCTACCTGCACGTCGAAGGCTGGCTCTGGTATCTCACCCTCGGCGAGGTGGTGGAGGTGTAGCCTCTTCTTCCTGTACAGTTGGAATCGGCAAGGAAAGGTAGCTTACGGTCCGAAAATGCGTTTGGTGAATTCTAATTTGAAGTGTATTGCACTTCAAATTAGAATTCACCTTTTGGACTCAACAATTCATGGGTAATTTGCATCTAATAAAATGTTAAGGGATTATTATAGAATAAAACACACAAAAGAAAACACATACACATCAAATCATGAAACGGGTTATTTTGGTATTATGCACAGGCGCTCTGCTTTTGGCGGGCTGTGCGCAGATTGAAGGATGGTTCAACAGGTCTGAGAATGGAGATAATTCCGGTCCGGAGGTGTTTCAGGCCGTATTTGGTTCTGAAGACCCTTCGCAAGGCGGAACCTCGATCATGACTATCACGGTTTCTCCCCGTCGCAGCAATACGGTCGGGAAGGAAGGGGGGACGATTGTCCTTACTGCCTCCATACCGGAAAAGACACCGGATGGAAAGGAAAACACAAGGGTATTGAGTGAATTCTTCTCCGAGACTGTCAATTTCGACGCCCCTTATGTCCAATACAAAGGAAGGGAACAGGTCGACAGCAGGACGGTACGTTATACCTTTGTATTTGAGAAGAACAATACCGGAAAGGACCGGGAGCCTGTAGGCGCCGTTCTTTCGGATACCCTGTCCAGCCCTATCGGTTTCGGCTGGTTCACCATCCGGCAGACGGCGCAGTAGGATTATTCGGCAGGGAGAAGAGCCGTTTTAGAGAGATTTGTTTATATTTGTGTCATGAAACGTTCTACTCTTCTTCTGCTCGTGGCGTTCTCGCTCATCGCGGTCGCCTGTCCTATGACCGATCCTGACAACCCGCGTCCGACGCCCAACCCTCCGACGCCTACGCCTACGAACGACAGCACGACGGTATCGATCTCCGCCACCCGGAAGATCGGCGCCACCGACCTTTTCAACGGCGACATGGCCAAGCTCCTGACGCTGGAGAGTGACGGAACCTACGCTTTCAGTTTTGAGGGAGAACCCTTCCCGATGACGATCGACGGCCTGAAGAACTACGACGGCGGACGTCCGTTCCGCAAATATTGCAATTTCCCGATCAGCTACAATTTCAACCTCGGCGCCAAGCCTTCCGTGCCGACCGGCGCCGGCTATGGCGAGTTCGATCTTTCGACCGTCCTGCCGGCCACAGTCAACCTGGGCTCCCGTTCCAAGGGGAAAACGCTCTACGCACCGGCCCTGCCTGAGGGGATGAAATATGTCGAATCGATCACCCTGACCGAAAATTCCCGTGTCAGCGTCACGCTTTCGCTGCTGAGTTCACCGTTCACTGGCGGAACCGTCACGCCCTCTTTCTCGGTGGATATGCGCAAATTCTTCGAAAGTTCCGATGCGGAAGACGGTTTCCTGAATTTCGATGCACCGCTCAACAAAGAGAATAATTGGACCTATACGAAGATTTTCCGTCTCACCGGCGCTGTCTTCGAACCCGAAAAGTACGATCCTTCAACCCAGACCCTGACGATTGACGCCCGTATCGGTCTGAGTGGAACTGTCGCGTACACTGATATGAAAGCAACCCGCTCTTCGCTTGCCGGCGCCGACGATACGATGCTGCTCAATGTAACGGTCGTTCTCTACGACGTCGCTTGCGAGACCATCACCGGCAAGTTCGACTACAAGTCGAAGGAGCAGACCAGCACGCTCGACATGCACGGCCTCACGGCCGCTGCCGCCAAGACGATTGATGCTTCGAATGCGACGATCCGCCTGGATATGACCAACAACATGCCTATACCTACCCGTTCGACGGCCTCCCTGACCACCAAGCGCAGCCGTCGTACCATCGGAAAGGCAGAAGGCATAGTGATCGAGGCGCCCGCCGCTTCCGGCGACGACGTCGCCTCCGGCTCCCGGACGCTGAATTCCTCCGATACCGGCATCGCGAAGCTGCTCACCGAAGCTCCCGACGAACTGATTGTCAGCGGCTTCGCCGCAACGGATCCAGAAGTGCTCACGACACTATCGTTAGGTGGCAGCTACGTCAATACCCTCCAGCCTTCGGTTCAGATTCCGCTCTCGCTCAATAAGTATTTCGGAGCGGAGGTCCAGGAAAAACTCACGGCGCCCGCCGAGCTCAAGACTGCGCTCAAGAAAGGTCCGGCATCGCTGACCGGCGAGGTCTCTAACAGCCTTCCGCTCGCTGCGACGATGACGGTCAAGATGGTGGATGCCGACGGTGCCGTCCTGACGAGCGAAACCTCGATGGATGTCCCTGCCGGTGCTACCGTTCCGGTCAGCATGGAAGTACGGAACATCGCCGGCGAAGGCATCGACCGCCTTGCGAATACCATTGTCACCTTCAAGTTTACAGGTACGGACAACCCTCGTCCCATCAAGCAGACCGATGGTATCCAGGCTGACCTGAAGGTCAGATTCTCCAATCAGTAACTATTGCTGATCTTCCTTTTCCTGCTTCAGAATGCTACCGTCAGTCCGTCGTAGGCGGGCTGGAGGGAGAAGGGGAGTGCTGCCAGTTCCTGCGTCAGTTCGGCGTGGCGCGGGAGCATGTGGGACAGATGCGTCAGGTAGCTTCTGCGGGCGCCGACGCGGCGGCAGATATCGATGGCCTCTTCCAAGGCGTAGTGGGAAATGTGATGGCCTCGTTTGACGGTGTTCAGCACGAAGAGATCCAGTCCCTGTAGTTTCTCGAATTCTGATTCGGGGATGTAATTCGCGTCAGTCAGGTAGGCGCAGTCGCCGAAGCGGAAGCCCAGGATGGGCAGTTTGTAGTGCATGGCCCGGATGGGGATGACCGGCGTGCCCTCGATGTCGAAAGGCAGGCTGGTGATCAGATGGATGTCCATCTCCGGCGCCCCGGGATAGGGTTTCTCCTGGAATACGTAATAGTATTCTTTCTTGAGAGATTCAAGCACGTGGGCTTCGCAGAAGATGGGGAAAGAACGCTTCTCCAGGTAATTGAACGAGCGTACGTCATCGAGGCCGCCGGTATGGTCTTTATGGTTGTGGGTCAGGAGAATGGCGTCGAGATGGGCAATCTTTTCGCGCAGCATCTGCTGCCGGAAATCGGGACCGGCATCGATCAGGAAAGTCTTTCCTTCAAAGCGCACGAGCGCCGAACAGCGCAGGCGCTGGTCCCGCGGATCCGCCGACGTACAGACCTCGCAGTTGCATCCGATCATCGGAATCCCCTGCGATGTCCCCGTTCCCAGAAAAGTAAGGCTGTTGTTCATCGGCAATCAAATAGTGGTTTCAACGATTTTTCCGATCAGGTTTTTGTCGTAGGGGCGTTCGATGCGGAGGTAGTTTTCGGTGTAGCCGAACATTTTGCCGCCCTTCATCGTGCTTTCGAAGAGGACCTTCGCTTTCCGCCCCTGATTGGCGGCTGTGAATTCGGCGTGGAGGCGGTCGGAGAGAGCCTGGAGCCGGGCGGCCCGTTCGGTCTTGACGCTTTCCTGTACCTGGTCCGTGCGCTCTGCGGCGGGTGTACCGGCGCGGCGCGAGTAGGGAAAGATGTGCAGGAAGGCAGGGCGGACACGCGCAAGCAAGCGGTAGGTCTCTTCGAAATCTTCGTCCGTTTCGCCCGGGAAGCCCACGATGACGTCGATGCCGAAGAAGACGCGCGTGAAACGTTCTTCCGGCTTTTCGAGGATGTCGCGGATCAGCTGGATCTTCGCTTCGAACTGTTCTGCCGTGTAACGCCGGTGCATCCCTTTGAGCGTGCGGTTGCAGCCCGATTGGATGGGGATGTGGAAATGGGGGAGGAACTTGGTGCCCGACGCAATCCAGCGCAGGATCTCTTCTGTCAGCAGGTTCGGTTCGATGGACGAAATGCGGTATCTTTCGATGCCGGGTACTGCGTCGAGTGCCTGGAGCAGGCTGAGGAAACTATCCCCCGTAGTCTTGCCGAAATCGCCCGTATTGACGCCCGTGAGGACTACTTCCACGATGCCCTGCGCTGCAATCTCATGTGCCTGTGCGACGAGTTCGGCGATGGGGATGTTGCGGCTCTTGCCGCGGGCAAGCGGGACGGTGCAGTAGGCGCAGTGGTAGTCACAGCCATCCTGGACTTTCAGGAACGAGCGGGTCCGTTCGCCGGAAGACCAGGCGGGGAAGATGCTTTCCACCGCATCAATCTCACAGGAGTAACCATAAGCGCCCTGCTGCCCGTCGAGGGCGAGCCGCACCAGTTCTCCTTTCTGTCCGGCGCCAATGACCAGGTCGACGCCGTCGATGGCGAGGATCTCCTGCGGCTTGAGTTGGGCGTAGCAGCCGGTTACGGCAATGCGGGCGTCCGGCGCCGTCTTGTGGAGCCGGCGGATGAGATTGCGGCACTTCTTGTCGGCATGTTCGGTTACCGAGCAGGTGTTGACCACGAAGCAGTCGACGTCCGGGCCGGGTTTGACTTCTTCCCAGCCCGCTGAGGCAAACAGGCGGGCCAGCGTCGAAGTTTCCGCGAAATTGAGCTTGCAGCCCAGCGTGATGAAAGCGACCTTTCCCATGTGCGGCTATTCGTAGACGACGGTGACGGACGTGCTCTCCACGCGGCCGTCGAGCGGCGGATTCAGTTTGGTGACGGTCAGTTCCGCATATTCAATGACAGGGAAATGGTTGACAATCCGGTCGATGATGCGGCTTGCCAGGTGCTCCAGCAGACGGGCCGGTATGTCCATTTCTTCCCGGATCAGTCCATAGACCAGGCTGTAGTCGACGGCATACTGCAAATCATCGGTGCGGGCGGCCTTGCGCATGTCGTAGTCGTAGGCAAGGTCCACGCGGAACCAGTTGCCGTCTTTCTGTTCGTGTTCCAGGCAGCCGTGATAGCCGTAGAACTGCATGTTATTGAGTCTTACCATAGTCGGAGAGTAATACGAAGACGCAGGGGCGTTTGCCGACGGCGAAACCGCTTTTGACCGCCTTGTTCCACGCCGCGACGGTTTTGGTCCTGATCAGTTCGTCGGGGCAGGTGATATCGGCCGCGATGCAGAGCCGGGTTGAGGGACGGCACGTAGCGCACAGGTCGGCCAGCAGCGCGTCGTTACGGTAGGGTGTTTCGATGATGATCTGTGATTGCCCGAGGCGGGCGGACGTGCGTTCCAACGTGAGGATAGCCTCTCGGCGGGCCGGCGTCTTGACGGGAAGATATCCAGTGAATGCGAAACACTGGCCATTGAGCCCGGAGGCCATCAGGGCCAGCATCAGCGAAGAAGGGCCCACCATGGGAACTACCTCCACATCCCTGTCGTGCGCCAGGGCTACCAGCAGAGCGCCCGGATCGGCCACGGCCGGCAGTCCTGCCTCGGAAATCAGGCCTGCATCTTCCGCACCGAGACGTCCGGCGTAGGCTTCTATCTGCTCGCGCGATGTGTGCTCATTGAGCTCCAGCAGTTCCAGCTCGTCGATGTGCCCCTTGTGCCCGGCAGCTGAAAGGAAACGGCGTGCCGTCCGGAGCTCTTCGACGAAGAAGAGCCGAAGCCCCGCAATCCGCTCAAGGACGGGTTTCGCCAGGACGTTCTCCGGGGAGTGGTCGCCCAGGGGCGTTGGGATCAGGTAGAGTTTGCCTTTCATCGGTCTTGATTCGGAAAATTTTACGCCAGAGTTCGCCCAGACTGTTGAAGTCTTCCTGGTACACGATACCGGCGCCGTTGCGCTGGCTCTGGTCGAGGTAGTTGCTGTATTGGTCGGCGGAGTGGGAGAAGAGCGTCAGGCGCAACTGTCCCTGCCGGTTGAGTTTGATTTCGATATCCAGGTCGCCTACGATGTCGCTGTTGCTCGAGGAGATGTAGTGCCGGTTTCCGATGTTGCCGTTGATAATCACCCGGTTGTTGAACAGTTGGGTCGAGACGGCTACGTCGAAGATGTCGCGCCCGGTCTCGGTGGGCTGGTAGTTGAAGCCCAGGTCGAGTGGGATGTCCAGCTGTCGGAAGATGTTGTTGAGCTGGCTGGCCATCATTTCCGAGGCGTTGGAATAGAGCATGGTGGTGCTGTTGACGATACCCGACTGCTCGTCGGGTACGAAGCCGCCGGAAATGAGCAGTGCCAGGGCCTGTTTCATCCGCTTGTCCTCGGTGTTGAGGGCGCTCTCTACGCGTCCCTGCGTGGTAGGATCCAGGTCGGGGATGCTGATGTTGAACTTGATTTCAGGATTGGCGAGCTTGCCGGTCAGGTTGATGCGGCAGTCTACGGTACGGCGGGAAGTGACGGCTGTCGAGTCGGCGATCAGCGGGCTGATGGAAGCCTTGGTGCGGTAGGTGGCCGTCATGTCAAGGTCCGACTGCATCACGTCGCCTCCAAAGGCGATGGTTCCGCCCGGATCGATGGTGAAGTCACGGGAGGTGAAACCGAGCATGCCGAAATGATAGCTTCCGCTGTCAACCCGGTAGTCTCCTTTGATATCGAAAAGCTCGGTGCCGGCGGAGATGGCGATCTGGCCGTTGCCGCGGGCCTTGAGAATGTCGCCCGTCTCTTTGTCGATTTCCAGCTGGATTTCAGCGTCGGGGGTGGCGTTCAGGCGCAGGTTGACGCTCAGGTCGCTCTTGGTCTGCTGCTTTTTGTTCTTGAGGTTCCGTTTGGCCAACATCAGCGAATCGTACATGTCGATGCGCTGCCGGTGGTCGTTTTCGTTGTTGATGAAGGTCAGCAGCGACTGAGCCTGCTTGGCCGAATTGCCCAGCGGGATGTGGATCGTGGTGTTGCCCGTAGGCGTGAGGTTCATGTTGAGCCGGATCCTTTCGAGCGGGCCGGATACGCGCAAGGTACCGTTGGCGAAGGCACGGCCGTAGAAGGTCTCGTTGTGTTTGCTCGTGGTATTGAGCGCCATGATGTTCTGCAGGTCGATGCGGATGTTGGTCTGCAGGTTGTTGAAGTGGTCCCAGGGAACACCGCCCGTCAGCGTGGCGTGATGTCCGAACCGGTCGGAGAGGAGGATGTTGTCGAAGACGAGGCCTTTCTCGCTGATGGAGAAGGGTCCGTCAGCCCGGTAGTCAACCTGGGTGTAGTCGAGTTTCAGGAGGATGTTGTTGAAGCGGGTACCCTCGCTGCGGAGCGAGAGATTGTTCAGGGGACCGCTTGCCACGACATGCCCTGAAGCGGTGCCTTCCATTTCGGAGAAGAGCGTGTACAGGATCGGCTTCAGCACGCCTACCTGGAGTGAATCGACCTGGGCATCGGCATGGAGCAACTTGTCAGCAGGGTGGTAAGAGGCTGTCGCGACAAGCGGATGACCGTTGCGCAAGATGTTGTCGATATTGAAACGGAGGCAGTCGTCATCGTCGTCCCAGAAGCTGCTCAGATAAAACGTTCCAAGTTCGACGTCAGCGATGGAGGCCTGATTGGCAGCCAGGTCGAGCAGCAGGCCGCGGTCCGGACTCAGCAGGGCGTAGGCCTCGCCGTTGCCGGTCAGCAGGCCTTGCAGATTCAGCGGCAGGGTGAGGAAGGAGTTGGCGATGCCCATGTCGAAATCGTTGAGCAGCACGCGGACCGTATCGGTGACGGATTCACTTACCGTTCCGTCGGCCAGGAGGCTCTGTTCGCCGCTGTTCAGGGCGAAGTCCTCGATCCGGATGTTCTTTTCCTTGTAAAGGATGCTGGAAGGCTGGATTTCCCAGGGATGGCCGGCCAGCATCAGGTCGGAGGAACGTAAATCCACACGCAACTGGTACCCGTCTGTTTCCGGATCTTCCGGGTCGGGGAAGGAGACGCGGGCGCCCACCTCGGCCCGGTTCGCCTGCTCGTCTTCATTGTGGAATCCGGCCACCACGTCGATGGCCGTGCTGTCGGCCACTGCGTCGAGCCTTACATGATCGACCACTATGCCGGATACCTGGAGCCGGTCCAGGTCGATGTCGGCCTTGATCAGCGGTCCTTCCGTGAACATCCGGCCCTGCAGGTTGCGGAAGAAAAGGTTGCCCACTCCCACAAGTTCGGAGGCGATGGACCCGACAGCTTCATCGTTGCTCAGGCTCACACCGATGCTGCTCTCGCGCGAGACGAAAAGGTCGGGCGCGAAGAAATCAAGGACGGGCTGCAGGTCGAGCGTACGAAGCCGGAAGGAACCGAAGTCTTCGGGATGGGGATCATTCTTTATCAGATTGTCCTTCTTGCCCAGGATCTGCTCCAGGTGATCGTTCAGGATAGCCTGATAGGACTGTTTGAGGAAGTCCGTGATGAAGATGTTGCCGTCGTAGTCGGCCTTGGCGAGCGTCGAGTTGAGGATCAGCTCGTAGCGCTCGTCTTCCAGGGTGGAGGACAGGGCGATGTCACCTACATCGAAGACACGGCCGGGCAGTGTGGCCTGCAGGCCGCGGATGTCGGCCTGGCCGAGAAAAGCACCGTCCGGCGTCTGGACGATGTCGGCATTCAAGGCCATGCTGAGCGACGTGCTGTCGCGTTTGTCGAAATGGAGGGTGCTCAGGTCGATGCGGTCGAGGTCCAGGTCGATCTTGTAGTGGTTGTCTTGTCCTTTCCCTCCCAGGTTGATGTCGCTGTGGAGCGTCATCTGGAGGTTCGGATCGTAACTGACTACATCGGCCTGCAGGAACCCGTCCTGCAGCGTACCCGAGGCAACGAGGTCATGGTAATCGTATCCGTTGAAAGTAAACTTCTGGATTTGAAGGGGTTTGACATCTACCGACATCTTCTTTCCGTTCAGGGAGAAATCGATGTCGGTCTGGCAGGTGAGGGAACCCAGTGACGGATTGCCGAGCAGACGCCCGAGTTGGAGGGAGGAGGTGGAGGCCGTGCCTTCTACACCCAGATGCGATCCCGTCTTGCGGACAAAGCCTTCGATGCTGGCTTCTCCCATGGTGGCCGTGCTGAGATGCCCCGTCGCGGACAGTCCCGAAAGGTAGCCGTTGGCTTTGGCTGTCAGGTGGATCGGCTCGCCCGGGGCGTAGCGGGTGAGTGCCGTTTTCTGGAAACCGGGATCTATGCCGGCCATGATTTCGGCCAGGTCAGCGGTCGTGGTGTTCAGGTTTAGGATCTCCGCGTCGATGCGGGTCCTTTCGATGTCAGGAAGTCCTCTGAGGCGGAACTTCAGGTCGGCGACCGTTTGCTTTGAATCCGATTGGATGCGGAGTTTGTCGGAGGAGAGGTTGCTCACCGTGCCTTTCACCGCTCCTTCAACCCATAGCGACAGGTCCCGGCCTCCGAGCGGAAGGAAGGCCCCGGCGGTCCGCATATCGATCTTCGAGGGCCGGAGATTGGCATCGATCTGCACTTTTTCGAGGAAGTTGCCAAAATCGGAGAAATCCTTGAAGCCGAGTGAGACCTGCTTGGCATCGAGCTGGGACCAGCCGTCGTCATAGCGGAGGCCATCGACGTGGATGCCTTCGGAATCGAGGGCCAGGTCGGCACTCATCGTATTGACCTTCAATCCTGTGTCCGTTTCGAGCGAGAGATTGTCGATGCGGGCGGAAGCCGTGAGCGGTTCGCTGTAGCGGATGTTGCGGGCAGCGAGATTGATATTGTTCAGGTGCAGACTGTCGGTGGAGAAGTCGATCCGCTTGAGGTTCAGGCGGTCGAGGCGGATGTTGTCCCAGGGCAGTGATCCGGGCTCTTTTTTGTCCTTTTTCTGGAGCGGAGCCAGCAGGGCGGAAAGGTTGGTCGTGCTGTCATTCAACTTGTGGATGTTGAAAGAGCCGTCTTCCAGGCTTACCCGGCGGACGACGGCCTCCTTCGACGAGAACAGTGATGAAGTCTTGATCTTGACCAGCGCCTTGCCCAGGTGCGCCAGCGTGTCATCGGCACCTTGGATAATGTCAACGTCTTTGAGGATCAGGTTGTTGGGGAAGGAGAAGTATACCTTGCCCACCTTGATCTCTCCGTCGATGTCCTGGTTGAGGATGCCGGTGGCCTTGCCCACGATGGCCGTCTGGACAGCAGGGATCTGGATGGCGACCAGTGCAGCCGCCGGGATGATCAGTGCTACCAGGATCAGGAGCCGGACGATTCTCTTCCAGGTTTTCATAAGGACATATATCCTACAAATATAGGAAAATAATTGCTACTTTTGCGCAAATTATCCTTTATGGCGCTCACGATCCTCGGCATTGAATCATCCTGCGACGACACGTCCGCAGCTGTCCTGCGCGACGAATATCTGCTCTCCAATGTGATGGCCTCCCAGGAGGTCCACCGCCGTTATGGCGGCGTAATCCCCGAACTGGCTTCCCGTGCCCACCAGCAGAACATCCTGCCGGTCGTTTCGGAAGCGCTCCGTCAGGCCGATGTGACGCTCGACCAGGTGGATGCCATCGCTTTTACGCGCGGTCCCGGCTTGCTGGGATCGCTCCTGGTCGGTACGTCGTTCACCAAGGGCCTGGCTGCCGCTACGGGCAAGCCGATCATCGAAGTGAACCATCTGCAGGGACATATCCTCTCGCATTTCGTGAAAGTGGAGGGACGGGAGAACCGTTGCCCCGAGTTCCCGTTCCTTTGTCTGCTGGTTTCGGGCGGACATACCCAGATCGTGCGGGTCGATGAACCGTTGCATTTCGAGATTCTCGGCCACACCATCGACGATGCGGTGGGAGAGGCTTTCGACAAGTGCGCCAAACTGATGGGGCTGGGTTATCCCGGCGGACCGGTCGTGGACTCGCTGGCCAGGGAAGGTGATCCGAAACGCTTCCGTTTCGCCAAACCCAACATCCCCGGGCTGGACTACAGTTTCAGCGGCATCAAGACCTCGCTCCTGTATTTCCTTCGGGACCGCGTGGCGGAAGATCCTGATTTCGTGGAGAAAAACAAAGCCGACCTGTGCGCCTCATTCCAGCAGGACCTGATCGACATCCTTCTGAAGAAACTCGTTCTGGCCGCCCGGCAGACCGGTATCCGCCAGGTCGCTATCGCCGGCGGCGTCTCGGCCAACAGCGGGCTGCGCGACCGGATTGAGGAGGAAGGCCGCCGTCGCGGATGGGTAACGTATCTCCCGGAGCGCCGCTTTACCACGGACAATGCGGCCATGATCGCCATCACGGGCTTTTATAAGTATCAGGCCGGCCTGTTCGCGCCGCTCGATATCGCGCCGCTTTCCCGCGCCGCAGAATACGGCGACCGCTCATGAAAGAATTCGACATCGCCTTTCCCGTCCGGCACGAGCCTTCGGATGAAGAACTTCGCCAGGCAGCGTCCCGCGCCTTGGGCGTGAAGGCCGACCGCGTGGCGGAGGCCCGTATTGTCCGTCGCTCCTTGGACGCCCGGGGCGAAATCCTCTACCGTTATCGTGTCCAGGCCGTGGCCCGGGGCGAGGCCCTGGAAAAGTTTACCCTTCCCGAATATCGCGACGTGACTGGAGCGGAACCCGTGCTTGTGATCGGTGGTGGTCCGGCCGGGATGTTCGCTGCGCTGCGCTTGCTGATGGAGGGGCGGCGTCCGGTCATTCTGGAGCGGGGAAAAGATGTGCACGCGCGCAAAGTGGACGTGGCGGCACTCAACCAGAAACAGCAGGTCAATCCCGAATCCAACTACTGTTTTGGCGAGGGCGGTGCCGGCACTTTCTCCGACGGCAAACTCTACACGCGTTCCAGCAAGCGCGGCGACCTGCGGGAAGTCCTAGCACAGCTGGTCGCCTTCGGTGCGCCGGAACGGATTCTGGTAGAAGCGCATCCCCACATCGGAAGCGATGTGCTCCCTCGCATCGTGGAGCGCATCCGAGCCTGCATTGTGGCGCATGGGGGCGCGTATCATTTCGGGGAGCACGTGACCGATATCGTGCCTTTCAGCGACGGTCGCAGCAAGGGCTGGAAAGCTGTTTGCGAAGGTGGTGCTACCTATACGGCGCGCCAGCTGATCCTGGCTACGGGCCATTCCTCGCGCGACATTTACCGCATGTTCGAACGTAAAGGCTGGCCGCTGGAAGTCAAGGGTTTCGCACTGGGCGTGCGGGCCGAGCATCCCCAGTCGCTGATCAATCGCATCCAGTATCACGGCAAGTTCCAGCCGGGTATGCCCGCGGCAGAATATGCGCTCGTGGAACAGGTAGATGGCCGCGGCGTATTTTCGTTCTGCATGTGCCCCGGCGGCCTCCTCGTCCCTGCCGTGACGGCACCTGGTGAAGTGGTACTCAACGGGATGTCCAATTCGATGCGCAATTCTCCCTGGGCCAATGCAGGTATCGTCTGTGCCGTAGATCCGGGCGACGTGCCCGGGTTCGACCGCTATGGCGTGTTCGCTCTGCTCGAATTCCAGCAGAGCGTCGAGCGGGCGATGTATGATTTCTCCGGTTCGCTCCGGGCACCTGCCCAGCGGCTCGTGGATTTCTGCCGCGCAAAGGCCTCCCAAGGCCTGCCGCGCAGTTCCTATCAGCCCGGCGTGGTCAACGCGCCGCTTCACGAATTGCTGCCTGCTCCGGTTTTTGAGCGTCTGCGCGTGGCTTTTGCGGCCTTCGACCGCAAGATGCACGGCTATTATACGAACGACGCGCTGGTACTCGGCACGGAATCAAGAACATCGTCCCCGGTGCGCATTCCGCGCGATCCGGAGACGATGTGTGCAATAGGCCTTGAAGGCTTGTATCCTTGCGGGGAGGGGGCAGGCTATGCCGGAGGCATCACCTCCAGCGCCTTGGACGGTATTCTAGTCGCCGCAGCTGCCGCCGCAGTTTCCCCCGCACGATGAGCAGTTTCCGCCGCAACCCTGGGCTGCGCGTTCTCCGTGCAGTCCTTCGGTGAGCTCCTTTTCGGTAGCGTCGCGGATGGCTGTCACCTTGCCGGTGAAATGGAGTTCCTTGCCGGCCAGTTCGTGGTTGAAGTCCATCTTCACGCTGTCCGGTCCGACTTCCACCACCTTGCCCGGAATCACGCCGCCGGCCTGGTTCATCATCGGAATCGTCTTTCCGACTACCAGCAGCTGCTCCTGGATCTTGCCGTCGATCTCGAAAATATGTTTGGGGAGTTCCACCACGGCCTGGTCGTCATACACGCCGTAGCCTTCGGCGGGACTCAGGACGAACGCGAAACTGTCGCCCACGCTTTTTCCCTGGATGTATTCCTCGAATTTCGGGAGCAGGTAGCCCAGCCCGAAAATGAATTCGAGGGGATTCTCTTCCGTCGCCTGGTCTGCCACTTGGCCGTCGACCGTGAGCGTATAGGTCAGGGCGACGACTTTTTCGTCTTGGATTGTCATGGTTGTGTCGTTTTGTTGTCTGTATTCAATATCAAGTTGTATAAGCGTTTGTTGTAGATCCGGGTCGGGTAGCTGAGCCCGCCCTCGGCGATCCATTTCCCCTTGCGGGCGCTGTTGTCGACCAGCACCCAGTAGTTGCACAGGGGAAGGTAGATATTCCGCAGGTTCTCTATCCCCTGGCGGTAGCGGCGGCGGATGGTCGGCTCCGGGACGTTGTGGCCGCCCGACGCCACCCGGATGGCGACGCGCCGTACGGCAAGGTCATCGCTCTTGAGCCAGAAGTAGAAGATGCCCACCATGTAGCCTTTGTTCTGGGCTCGTGCGATGACGCCGGCCAGGCTCTTTGTGGCGAGGGTCGTCTCTACGGCGAAATCTTCTCCCCGTTCGATAAGCTGGTCCATCCGCTCGAGCATGAGCCGTGATGCGCGGATCATCTCTTTCTCCGGCTCCTGGGGGGAAAGTTCATCGGCGATTTCGTCGGCGTTGACGAAGGTGTGCAGGTTCAGCAGGTCGGGCAGGATCGTATACGATGCAGTGGTCTTTCCCGCACCGTTACAGCCCGATATGACATATAACCTGGACACATCACAAAGATAACGTTTTTATTTGATTCGGAACGGGTCGTCTCCGTAGAGCGTGTACTTCTTCGACTTGCGCAGCCACTTCTGCTCCTCGGCCTTGATGTATTCCCGCGTCCCTTCCCAGTCGAGGCGGCCTTCGACGTAGTTCATCAGCGTAGCGTCTTCCAGATAGCGGCCCAGGCCGTCGGCCTTGAACTGCGGGCAGGTCTCGTGTACGAAACGGAGCAACTGCAGGGCATGGTTCAGGGCATGGTAGGCGGCGCCGGGGATGAACATCAGCTGGAAGCCGAAGCAGGTCTCGTCTTGGTAGATACCGTAGGAGGGAACGAAACGCGTCCAGCGGATATGCAGGCCGCTGTGCGCGATCGGGCCGTCCGGATCGTTCCAGCTGCGCAGGCCCTGGTTCCGGTTGTAATCGAAGAGCGGCTCCATCCACGGGGCGCCGAACTGCTCGAAGGGGCGGTTGGTGCCGTGGCCGTAGCTGACGTTCGTGCCCATCCACAGGCACTGTCCGCTGTAGAAATTGGGCGTGAAGAGGCCTGAAAAGTCGGAGAAGGGCGGGATGGTCCAAGCCATCAGCTCACGGTTCACGGCTTCGGCTCCCACGCTGATGATATGCAGCGGAAAGCGCGCGCCCAGGTCGTTGTAGAAGAGGTTCGCCACTTCGCCCAGGGTCAGGCCGTGGCGGTGGGGCAGGCCGATGATGCCCAGCGTCCCTTCGATCTGCCGGCCCGAGGGATTGATGCGGTCGATCAGGAAGACAGATATGTCGGCATCACTGGTCTTGAGCCGTTTGAACAGGTTGTAAAGCAGGGTGGTGAAGTTGCTGTAGCGGGCGCCGGCATCCTGCAATTCGATGACCAGCGCATCGATGCCCTCGAGGTCGGCCTCCTCGACCGTCGTCGTGACTTCGACGGTCTCGATTCCTTCGACCATGGGGCCATACAGGGCATGCTCAGGCGTGAAGATCTTCACGAGGTTTCCCCGTCGTGCAAGTGTCTCAAAGAGATATTCGCCTGTATCCGGATGCCACGCTACCTGATTGCATAGCACCGCTACACGCCCTTTCCTGAGCACCCTGTCTTCCTGCTCCAGCAGCGGTGTCGTCCTGAATGAAAACATTCGATTGTGTTTAGAATCGATACCTGCAAGCTAAGCGATTCATTTGCTGTTAATGACTTTGATGACTTCCTGGGCGAGGGCGTCGGCGACGGACTCGGTGGGAGCTTCGGCGTAGATGCGGATGATGGGTTCGGTGTTCGACTTGCGGAGGACGAACCATTTGCGCGCTTGCTCGAAGTCGATGCGGAGACCGTCCATCTTGTTGATGCTTGCGCCGGCGAAATGCTTCTCCACGGCTTGGAGCGCCGCTTCAATCTGCGCCGGATCACTCATCTCGATGCGGTTCTTCGAAACGAAATAGTCGGGGTAGGTTGCTCTCAATGCGGTGGCGCTCAGCTTTTTGTGCGCCATGTTGCTCAGGAAGAGCGCAACGCCGATCAGCGCGTCGCGGCCGTAGTGGAGGTCGGGAACGATGACGCCGCCGTTGCCTTCACCGCCGATAACGGCGCCGACTTCCTGCATCATCGTGGAGGCGTTGACTTCACCGACCTTGCAGCTGTAATAGCGGCAGCCGTGCGCTTCCGTTACGTCGCGAAGCGCGCGCGAAGAAGAGATGTTCGAGACCGTGGGACCTTTCTTGACGGAAAGGACGTAGTCGGCGACGGCCACGAGCGTGTATTCTTCTCCGAAAGGAACGCCGTTCTCGCAGATGAAGGCCAGGCGGTCGACGTCGGGATCGACCGAGACGCCCAGGTCCGCTTTTTCGCGGACGACGGCCTCGGAAAGGCCGACCAGGTTGGCCGGCAGCGGCTCCGGATTGTGTGCGAAATGACCGTTCGGCTCGCCGTTGATGGTGATGCATTCCACGCCAAGCGCCTCGAAGAGCGCCGGCATGCAGATGCCGCCTACGGAATTGATGGCGTCGAGCACCACCTTGAAATGCGCGTTGCGGATGGCGGGCAGGTCCACGAGCGGATAGTTTTTGACGGCCTCGATGTGGGCTGCGGTGAAATCCTTCTGTGTCAGGGTGCCGAGCCGGTCGACGTCGGGGAATTCGAAATCCTCGGCTTCGGCCACTTGCTGGAGTGCCTTGCCTTCGGCGTCCGTCAGGAACTCGCCTTTTTCGTTGAGCAGTTTCAACGCGTTCCACTGTTTGGGATTGTGCGAGGCGGTCAGGATGATGCCGCCGTCAGCCTGCTCGAAGAGCACGGCCATTTCCGTGGTGGGGGTGGAGGCCAGGCCGGCATTGACCACGTCGACGCCGCAGGCCAGCAGTGTTCCCGAGACGATATGGTCGACCATCTCGCCGGAGATGCGGGCGTCGCGCCCGACGACCACTTTGTATCGCTCCTTGCCGGGGAACTTCATTTTGAGCTGGCGGGCATAGGCCGCCGTGAACTTGACGATGTCGATGGGGGTGAGCGCATCCCCGATGGCTCCGCCTATCGTACCGCGGATGCCGGATATGGATTTGATGAGTGTCATGGGACCGTTCGGTTTTTCTAGTTCGCAAAGTTAATCAAAAAGGCAAAATAATTTTGTGAATCTGCAAATTATTCCTACTTTTGCGGTCCGTTTAAGAAACTGTTTTAAAACCAGATAATCATGAAAAAAGGAATCCATCCCGAATCCTACCGTCTTGTAGCATTCAAGGATATGTCCAACGAAAACGTCTTCATCACCCGTTCCTGCGTAGGTACGAAGGAAACGATTGACATTGACGGCGTGACGTTCCCGCTGGTGAAAGTCGAGATCTCCAACACTTCCCACCCGTTCTACACGGGCAAGATGAAACTCGTCGACACCGCCGGCCGCGTGGACAAATTCTACTCGAGATACGGTCAGAAGAAGAAGTAATCCCTTCTTCACAGGAAAAGAGAAAGGTGACTGGAAATCCGGTCACCTTTTCTTTTTCAGGATGCCGGCTTTCGAAGACATATCGCTCCGTCCGGGGAGGGACATTTCCTCGCTCATGCGGAGAAAAAGGGGCTCACCCGGTCGCTTGACGGCGAACTTCTCCCTTTTACGGGCGCAAGGCCCGTAACGGTCGTCGAACAAAACGCCGTCATGCAAGCAACGCTCCCTGCACAGGCCTTCCCACGCTCCCTTTTTCTCCAAATCACTCAGAAATGTCCCTCCCCGGACTACGCCCCGAACGTCTGGTATCGGAGGAGCATGCTATGGCCAAACATACGTCATTCAGGGCATGATCCGTTCGTAGACCAAGCCGAATTGTATTTCCGGTAGTGGCAACGGCGAAGGTCTTTTAATTCGGCTGACGATACTGTGTTGGATTGAAGATCCTCCGGCGAGGGCGTCAGTAATCATATCCTTTCGTCATCTGAACCGGGCTGTAGTCTCGGAAGATGATTGACGAAGGTTTCTTTTCAAACGAGACTAACTATAGTTCCGCCCCGATATTGAAGAGGAGACAAAAAAAAACTTTTAGATGGACAAAAAGCGGTATATTTGCATACTATGAGACTGATCAAACGGAATATGGCCCAGATAATTGCCCTGTGTGAAAAGCACAAGGTGCTGCAGCTATATGTCTTCGGATCGGTCCTCACCCGTAGATTCAACAAGGACAGTGACGTTGACTTTACCGTTATTTTCGACCGCGAAGCCCTGCCGCTCATGGTGTACGGAGATAATTATTTCAGTTTCAAGTTTGCTTTGGAAGATCTTCTCAAGCGAGATGTGGATCTTGTAGAATACAATGCCGTAAGGAATCCCTACTTCAAAGAGGAATTGGACGAAACCAAACAACTTATCTATGGAAAGGCATCTTAAGGCACACCTCTACGACATTTCCACTGCCATCGACGAGATTCAGTCCTTTTTTGAACAGGTTCCCCGTCGCTTTGACGAATATGGCAAGAATCTGATGCTCCGCAGGGCTATCGAGCGCAATATCGGTATTATCGGCGAGGCCGTAAGCAAGATTCTGAAAGAGAACCCTGGCATCGAAATCTCCAATGCCAGGGCAATTATTGCCACCCCGGGTTATCCACGATTACGCTGCTGTAACGGACGATGTGATGTGGAAAATCGTTACTTTTGCCGCGACGACACTGTGAAGGTGCTCAGAACGCCGTCGCGTCCCGGTTTTTGCCGAAATTGCCCGTTTTTGGCCCGCGACGACAACGTAGGAAAGCTGACATTGTCGTCGCGGCGAAAGTAGCTGACGAGGGGGACTAGCGGTCGCTCTCGATGAGTTCCAGGAGGCGGTCGATGGCTTCTTCCTGGGGGATGTAGCGGATGACGGGGGTTTTGCCGCGGTAGAGGGTGACGTGGCCGCGGCCCTCGCCGACGTAGCCGTAATCGGCGTCGGCCATTTCGCCGGGTCCGTTGACGACACAGCCCATTACGGCGATTTTCACGCCGGCCAGGTGGCTTGTGCGTCGTTTCACTTCGTTGAAGGTGGATTCCAGGTCGTACAAGGTACGGCCGCAGCCCGGGCAGGCGATGTATTCGGGCCGGGTGAAGCGGCGCCGGCAGGCCTGCAGGAGCATATCGCGGAAGCGTTCTCCGTCGGAGGCCGGGACGGGCGCTCCGCCGATGGTCGAACCTTCCAGCGAAAAGTCGTCGATCTTTTTGTCGAGCAGCGACGGCCCCCAGAGGCAGGAAGCCTTGATGATGAAATCGTTCCAGTCGTCGGCCTCGACGCAGCTGCGGCCGCCGCGCGGCGAATAGCCCGCGGCGATGGCGGCGACGATCTGCCTTCCGGCCGGAATCTCGTTGACCGGATTCTCTGTCAAAGAAACGCGGATGGTATCGCCGATCCCTTCGCCCAGCAGCGTGCCGATGCCTACGGCCGATTTGATGCGTCCTTCATCGCCGTTGCCCGCTTCGGTCACGCCCAGGTGCAGAGGGAAGATGCAGCCCAGGTCGTCGCGCATGGCGGCGTAGAGGAGGCGGTAGGCTTCCACCATTACGATGGTGTTGCTGGCCTTGAGCGAAACGACGACATCGTAGAAATCTTCTTCGATACACATCTTCAGCCATTCCACCACGGCTTCCTTCATGGCCAGCGGCGTGGCGCCGTAGCGCTGTGTGATACGCTCGCCCAGCGAACCGTGGTTCAGACCGATGCGGATGGCGGTGCTGTTTTGTTTGCACAGGGCGAGAAGCTCCCGGAATTTGGCGCAGGCCACTGCATGCTCCTTGGCGAAATTGCCCGGATTGATGCGCACCTTGTCGGCAACCGTGGCTGCGGCCAGGGCGGCGTCGGCCAGGAAGTGGATGTCGGCCACCAGCGGCGTGTCGATGCCTTCGGCACGGAGCCGCTCCTTGATCTGGCGGAGCGAATCGACTTGCTTGATTCCCTGGGTGGTGAGGCGGATCAGGTCGGCGCCGGCGGCAGCCATCGCCCGGCATTGCGCGAGCGAGCCGTCGATGTCGTCGGTCGAGGTGTTGCACATGGTCTGGACCAGGATGGGATGGCCGCCGCCGATGGGTACGCGGCCTGCGATGGGGAAGGAGATGTTACGGGCTACCATAGATGGACGAACAGCGAAGCGCTGATCATGACGTTTTGGGGATAGGTATAAATCCAGTAGATGTCGCTGATCTTGTTGGTGTGATACATACTGGCCAGGGCGTATTTGTAGTTGGCCTCTATGTGGAATTCGAGCGGGTTGAAGACCACGGCGAAGCCGCCGCCGCCAATCACGCCGTAGTCCATCCGCTGGTCGTACTGGTCGAAACCGCCCTCCTTGTCAGTGGAGAGCCGGTATCCGCCGTAAGTGCCCAGATTGAGCAGTACGCGGAAGCGGGAGAAGTCGAGCTTGAACTGGGAAATGAGCGGGACTTCAAGGACCTCGCAGGTCTCGCCGTAGTTGTTCTTGGGCGTCAGATACCCTTCATAGCCGTGCATGACGCCGAACTTGAGTCCGAAGTTGAACAGCTGGTCCCACAGCGCGTGGTAATAGGTGAAATAGACACCGATATTGTTGTATGTCAGCTTCTTTTCCTGACCCAGTCCGGGCGAGGAGGTCACACCGCTCCAGTTGACGCCGTAGGAGACGCCGATCATGTGGATGCTCTTGAACTTCGCGGGGTGTGCCACCGTGTCGAGCTGCGCGAAGTCGTCGGGCATGTCGAAGATGAAATTGTCCTGGGCGGCGGCGCCGAGGGCGATCGAGAGCGCGAGGAATACGAAAAGGATCTTTTTCATCGGAAGAGCGCTTTAAGGTCGATGGTCTGTTCGATTTCGGCCGATGCGAGGACTTC
This sequence comes from Bacteroidales bacterium UBA3290, assembly GCA_002361615.1. GTDB lineage: Bacteria > Bacteroidota > Bacteroidia > Bacteroidales > UBA932 > Cacconaster. The sequence goes on along the minus strand of DETK01000014.1, from coordinate 17,617 downwards.
GAAGACCTTTTCGCCGGGTGAACTCTCGTAGAACCGCACGACTTCAGGCTGCTTGCGTGCAAGCAGGTTGCCCGTGTCGGCGTAGCCGTTCCGGTTCTTGTCGCAGGTGATGCGGATCATATACTTGCCGGCACTCAGGTAGGGGAAGGACAGTTTCCCGGCCTTTTCAACGTGATAGGTGCGGTAAACCTTGGTTCCTTTCTCGTCGGTCAGTTCTACGATGTAGCGGTCTTCCACGTCCTTGAGGTCGAGCAGCAAGGTGCTCAACTCTTCGGATTGCGGAATGCTGAACTTGGCCTTGGCCTCCTCGTTGGGCAGTTTGTCGAGGTTGATGAAAGTGCCTTGCGGGATGGTCAATTCGTATTCGTAGCCCTTGGTGAGTTTCTCGGCGGGCGTGATGATGTAGCGGCGCAGCTCCGCGGTATCCTGCTCGAAGGAGAACTTTTTCTGGGCTTTCTGCCCTTTGGGATTGGTCTCCCAGAGCTGGACGGAGTCGCGCTCGACCCGGATCAACGGGAGTGCCGATTCCACGCGGACACCCAGTTGTTCGACGGTCTCATTCTGCGCATTGACCGTCAGTTTGAAGACCGTGTCGGGCGCCTGTTTCTTGTCCTGATCCTGCTTTTTGGGACCGCCCGCCGGCGTTTCTTCCTGCTTGACGGCCAGCGACAGGTTCTCGTCGACGGGGACGAGCGTGCCGGTGGAATCGGTCTTCATGTAGTTGAGGCGGACGAGCAGGCTGTCGTCGAGCCGGTAGTCGGTGTTGATCCAGAAATCGATGCTGTCGCGGGTCTGGTTGTACTGCAGGATTACCGAGGTGTCGGGTATGCCGACGAATTCCAGCGAGTTGATCTGGACGTCGGAGGCGCTGAACTTCAGGAAGCCCTGGCGGTTGCTTACACGGCCGCTGTTCTGCAGGTACTGGACCGACTGCAGCTCCTTGAAAGTAAGGAGCGTAATCATCGGCTCCCGGGCGGCGCAAAGCGCCGTGTCCTTCATGTTGAAGGGCCTCAGTTCAAAGATCGAGTCGTTGATGTGATGTTTCGGGGTGTAAAGCGAGTCCAGGAAGCCGATGTCGTCTTCGTCGGGGTTGTAGCGGTAATCCCCGTCCTTGTCGGTATAGACGAAGATCTGGTAGACCGTATCGCGGATGTGGCGGATCACGAAGAAGCCCCAATCGTCGGTCTTGACCACGGCGTCGGGCATCTTGTTGAAGCAGGCCGAGTCGGAAAGGTCGCTGTAGGCGGCTACCAGCGCGCTCTTGACCGGGGTGAGCGAGCGGCTGTCCAGTACGGTACCGGTGAAATACATCGAGTCGATGGATTCGCCGGTGGAGAAGGCGTACACGTAGCGCGGTGCCACGTTTCCTTCGTTGTTGTCGGCCAGTGCCTGTCCGAAGTCGATGACGTAGGTCTGGTTTTCGCGCAGGGTATCCTGCAGCGTGACCACGATGTTCTTGCCTTTCACCTTTGCGATAGGCTTGCGGCCGCGCGGCGTCGGGGGAGAGAGCAGGATCCCTTCCGGACTCTTTGAATTGACGACCGTATATTCATTGTACAGCAGCGTCACCTTGCCCTCGGTGCGCGGGAAACCGGTTGTGCCCTCCTCAGGCGTGACCTTGAGCAGGATGGGCGGGAGCGTATCTTTCGGTCCGCCGCTCGGAGGCGTGGTGGTGTTGGCGCACGAGTGGCTCGCCAGGCAGGCGACCACAAACAGGCCCAGCAGGGTGGCGGTAATGGTGATTCTTCTCATGACAGTTGGTTTTCAACGCGTTTGACCCGTTCGATGCCCTTGACCTTCTGCAGCGAGCGGATGAGTTTGTCCAGGTCGTCCGTGTTGTGTACGTACAGGTCGATGAAACCTTCGAAGATCTCGTCGTGTGTCTCGATGTGCAGTTGGCGCATGTTGACGCCCAGCACCAGCGAGATGACACGCGTCAGATCGCTCAGGACGCCGACCCGGTCGATTCCCTCCAGCGAAATCCTTGCCAGATACGACATCATGAAGTGTTTGCTCCATTTGGCCGATACGATTCGGTAGCCTTCCTTCGAAGCCAGGTTGCCCGCCACGGGACAACTCTTCTTGTGGATGGTCACGGTGCCGTCGTTCTCGATGAAGGCCACCACACTGTCGCCCGGGATGGGGGAGCAGCACTCCGCTATATTGAAGGAGATGGTTCCCTCGTCGATGTTCTCCTTGAGCAGGAATTCGGTCTTCTTGTCGATCGAGCCGTTGCGGAGCGGGCTGAGGAGTTTCACGCCCCACATCTGGACGTTGCGGCGGATGGCATTGGTACGCAGCGCCTTGTCGAGGTCGCTGAGGTCGATCACGCCTATGCCGATCTTGTTGTAGAGTTCGTCCTTGCCGCCGGAGATATTGTAGTAGTCGATGAGTTTCTTCAGCACGCGGGTCCGTTCGGTGATGTTGCGCTCGTCGAGCTTGCGGTCGAGGATTTCCATGCCCTCCTTGATGCAGTTCTTCTTGTCCGACTTGAGGGCGTCCATCACCAGGTTGCGGGCCCGGCTGGTCTTGAGGAAATCCAGCCATTCGCGCCGGGGCCGTGCGTTCTGGGAAGTGATGATCTCCACCTGGTCGCCGTTGGTCAGGACCTGGGAGAGCGGGACGAGCCGCTGGTTGACCTTGGCGGCGATGGCGTGGTTGCCGATTTCGGTGTGGATGCCGTAGGCGAAATCGAGCGCCGTGGAACCCTTGGCCAGGTTCTTCGATTCGCCCTTGGGCGTGAAGACATAGATCGACGAGGTCACCAGTTCCTGGTGGAACTCGTCGAGGAACTGCATCGCGTCGATATCGGGGTTTTCGAGGATTTCCCGTACCTGCTGGAGCCAGTGGTCGATCTCGCTGTCTTCGTTGCCCAGTCCGGCGTCCTTGTAGAGCCAGTGGGCGGCGATGCCGCGCTCGGCGATGGCGTTCATCCTTTCGCTGCGGATCTGCACTTCGACCCAGTGTCCGCCGTTGCCCATCACGGTCAGGTGCAGGGCTTCGTAGCCGTTGCTCTTGGGCTTGTCCACCCAGTCGCGGTTGCGGTCAGGCTTGTAGGAGTACAGGCCCGTGATCATCGAGAAGATGGCCCAGCACTGCTCCCGTTCGCTGGGGCTGGATTTGGGCGTGAAGATGATGCGTACCGCGTAGATGTCGAAGATCTGCTCGAAGGGGATGTTCTTGGTGGTCATCTTCTTCCAGATCGAGTAGGGGGTCTTCAGGCGCTTGAGGATGGTGTACTTGAAGCCTGCCTTGTCGAGCTCGGCCCGGATGGGGGCGATGAAATCGTCGATCTGGGTGCCGCGCTCCGAGTTGATCCGGCCCAGCTGTTTTTCAATCGACGTGTAGGCGGCGGGTTCACGGTACTTGAGCCAGATGTTCTCCATCTCCGACTTGATGCTGTACAGGCCAAGGCGGTGGGCCAGCGGGATGAAGAGGAACATCGTCTCGCTGAGAATCTTGTCCCGCTTATACTCAGGCATGAACTGGATGGTTCGCACGTTGTGGAGCCGGTCGGCCAGCTTGATCAGGACGATGCGCACGTCGTCGTTGAGGGTCACCAGGATGCGCCGGAAGTTTTCGGCCTGGAGGCTCACGCGGTTCGACAGGTTCTTGTTCTTGTTGTCGTTGTCCAGGGCGGTCTTGATCTTGGTGAGTCCGTCGACCAGCGAGGCGATCTTCCCGCCGAACAGCCGTTCGATGTCCTCCACCGTGAAGTCGGTATCCTCCACTACGTCGTGGAGCAGGGCGGCGCAAATGGACTTGCAGCCCAGACCGATTTCGTCGACGACGATCTTGGCCACGGCGATCGGGTGCAGGATATAGGGCTCGCCGCTGCGGCGCCGGACACCTTTGTGCGCTTCGTTGGCGAATTCGAAAGCCTTGAGGACCAGTTGGTACTGCTCATCATTGGCACAGCGTTTCCGGCTGGATTCACGCAGTCCTTCAAATTCGCGTTCGATCAGTTTATAATCCTCTTCTGTAAACATAGTCACTCATGATTCAGTTTGGCCGCTTCGTATTCCGTGAGCTGGATCAGACCGCGTTCGCGGGCCTCCTTGTAGTCGACCAGGGTGTAACCCCGTGAAAGCTCGGCACCGAACAGGACGACCTGCCAGCACAGGTTGAGCCAGACCAGGAGCAGCGGGATGAAGGCCAGGGCGCCGTACACTGCGCCGAGGCGGGTCACCATCACCTGGGTACCCATATAGAGATATTGCAGCAGGACGAAGGGGACGCCGATGATCAGGGCGGCCTTCAGGGCAGAGCCGTAGCGGACCTTCGCGTGGGGGATGAACTTGTACATCACCGAGAGCGCCAGCACGACAAGGCCGTAGATGGCCAGCCAGAACATGTTGCCCGTGATGAATTTGAACGCGCCCAGATGACCTTCCAGCAAGCCGATGAAACGTGCGTAGTAGGCCCATCCCGAGAAGAGCAGGATCAGCACGAACGGCGTGACCAGCATGATGGCGAAGTAGACGGTGATGCGCTGCCAGAGTTTGCGGGGCTCCCGGACCTGCCAGATGCGGTTGAACGCAAGTTCGACGTTGATCATCAGCCAGATGATGGTCCAGATAAAGCTCAGGAAGGAGATCCAGCCGAAGATGCCGTTTTCGGTAGCGCGGATCAGGTTGAGCGCGTAGTCCGTGATGACCTGGATGAGCTGCGTGCTGGTGGGAAAGGATTCCCGGAGCCGGTCGGAAAGTATCTGGTCGAGTCCGAAGCCATTGGAAATGAACAGGATCAGGGCAATCATCGGAATGACGGCCAGGACGGTGAACTGGCTCAGGGCGATCGCCTCGCGGCCGACCCGTTCCTTGGCAAAACCCTTGGCCGTGAGCAAAAAGGCCTGGATGCTCTTGAACAGACGCTTGCGGGCGTCGCTCAACTGGCTGAAATCGAGCGCCCAGATGTCCTTGGTCAAGAATTTGACGAGCATCCGGATCAGGTCTTTTATGCGTGCCAGGAACAGTCTCATCGCTTATTCTCCGATCAGTTGATGGAACCGGGCTTCGTCGATGACGGGGATACCCAGTTTTTCGGCCTTCTTCAATTTCTCCGGGCCTGCCTTTTCGCCGGCGAGCAACCAGGAAGTCTTGCCGCTCACCGAACCGGAATTCTTGCCGCCGTGCGCCTCGATGAGTGCCTTCATGGCCTCACGGGAGATGGAGAAATTGCCCGAGATGACGAGGATTTTCCCTTCCAGCCGGTCGGATAGCCGCATTTGTGACGACGTATCGACGGACATCTGAAGTCCCGCTTCCCGCAGGCGGCTGACCGTTTCCCGGCCTCTTTCCGAGGCGGACCACGCCAGGATGGCATCGGCTACCGTTCCGCCGATGTCCTCGACCTGCATCAGTTCGTCACGCGAGGCGGCCATCAGGGCGTCGATGGAGCCGAAGTGGCGGGCCAGCGTCTTGGCGGTCTGTTCGCCCACGTGGCGGATGCCCAGCGCGTAGAGCACGCGCTCGAACGGAACTTTCCGGCTCGCTTCGAGACTTGCGAGGAAGTTGTCGGCCGATTTCTCCTGCCAGCCTTCGAGCGAGATGAGTTGCTCGCGGGTCAGCGTGTAGAGATCGGGCAGGCTGTGGATGAAACCTTTGTTGTAAAGGGCCTCCACAGTCGCCTCGCCGGCCAGGATGTCCATGGCCTTGCGCCCGGCGAAATGGATGAAGCGGCCCTTGATCTGGACGGGACAGGTCTCGTTGTTGGGACAGTAGTGCCGGGCTTCGTCTTCGTCTCTCACCAGCGGGGTGCCGCAGTCGGGACAGCGGTCGGGGAAAGCGGGCCGCACGGCGCCTTCCGGACGTTTTGACAGTTCCACGCCCGTAATCTTGGGAATGATCTCTCCGCCTTTTTCTACATACACGTAATCGCCCAGGTGGATGTCAAGCAGGTCCATCTGGTCCTTGTTGTGGAGCGAGGCGCGCTTGACCACGGTGCCGGAGAGCAGCACGGGCTCGAGATTTGCCACCGGGGTGACGGCGCCGGTGCGGCCGACCTGGTAATCGACGGAAAGGAGCGGAGTGAGCGCCTGTTCGGGCTTGAACTTCCAGGCCGTGGCCCAGCGCGGCGACTTGGCCGTGAAACCGAGCTGGCGCTGCAGGTCGAGTTCGTTGACTTTGATGACGATGCCGTCGGTGGCGAAGGGGAGCGTCTTGCGGCGCGTGTCCCACGCATCGATGTAGGCGACGGCCTCGTCGATTCCGGCGGCCACGCGGCTGTATTCGGAAACGGGAAGCCCCCAGCGGCTGGCCGCTTCGAGGGCTTCTGTATGGGTCTTGAAAGGAAGGTTTTCTCCGAGGACGTGGTAAAGCACGCAGTCGAGGCCGCGGGTACGCATTTCGGCGGGATTCTGGAGCTTCAGGCTGCCGGAAGCGGCGTTCCGCGGGTTGGCGAAGGGCTCCAGTTCCGCTTCCGCGCGCTCGGCGTTGAGGCGGTCGAAGGCAGCGTACGGCATGTAGATTTCACCGCGGATCTCGAATTCTTCGGGAATGTCGTCTCCATGGAGTTCGCGGGGAATGGCGGGGATGTGGACCACATTGCGCGTGACATCGTCGCCTTTGGTGCCGTCGCCGCGCGTCAGGGCGCGGAGCAGCCGCCCGTTACGATAGGTCAGGCAGATGGCCGTGCCGTCGAACTTCAGCTCACAGGAATAGGAGTAGGGGACGCTGACCACCCTCCGGATGCGATTGTCGAACTCGAAGAGTTCCTCGCGCGCGTACGTATTGCCCAGGGAAAGCATCGGGTAGCGGTGCGGCACCTGGGCGAAGTCGCCTCCCTGGCTGGCAGGGGCAAGGTCGCTGCCGACATGGCGGGTGGGGCTGTCTTCCGTGGCGAATTCAGGATACAGTTTCTCCAGCCCCTGCAGCTCGCTCATCAGCAGGTCGAACTCGAAATCCGTGATGGCGGGCGCATTGAGCACATAATAATTGTAATTATGCCGTTCCAGTTCTTTTTTCAGGAACTCGATCCGCTCTTTCGCCGCTGCTTTGCCTATTTTCGCCATATTCTTTCAATAAACTACAAAAATAACGATATTTTATCAAAAAGTAATATCTTTGCGAAGTCAAAAATCGAAGAGATAAATACCCCATATACTATGAGAGAATCCATTGTTATTTTGGCTGGCGGCGGACCCGCTCCCGGTATCAACACCGTGGAAGGAACCATCGCCAAGGCATTCATGGCGGAAGGTTACCGCGTGCTCGGACTGCACGGCGGTTATTCCGGCATCTTCTCGGCATCCCCGAGTTACATCGAATTCAATTTCGCCCTGGCGGACTCGATCTTCAACCGCGGCGGTTCCTATCTGCAGATGAGCCGTTACAAGCCGACCCAGGAAGATTTTGACCGCTATTTCAATCTGAAGTTTTTCCAGGAGAACAATATCCGCCTGCTGGTGACCATCGGCGGCGACGACACGGCCTCGACGGCCAACCGTATCGGCAAGTTCCTGCGTGAGAAGAAATATCCCGTCCAGAACATCCACGTTCCCAAGACGATCGACAACGACCTCCCGCTGCCGATGAACGCACCGACCTTCGGTTACAATTCCGCCAAGGCGGAAGGTGCCCGTATCGCCACGACGGTCTATGAAGACGCCCGTACTTCCGGTAACTGGTTCATCGTCTCGGCCATGGGTCGCAGCGCCGGCCACCTTGCCATGGGTATCGGCGCTTCCTGCCACTATCCGATGATCATCATCCCCGAGATGTTCAACAAGACCGAGATCACGGTTGACAAGATCCTCCGCCTCTCGATCAGCGCCATCGTCAAACGCAGACTGCGCGGCATCGCCTACGGCGGTATCATCGTCTCAGAGGGCGTGTTCCACATGCTCAGCGACGAGCAGCTCAAGGAAACGGGCATCAAGTTCACTTACGACGACCACGGCCATCCAGAACTTGGCAAGATTTCCAAGGCTCAGCTGTTCAACGATATGCTCGAGATTAAACTCAAGGAGCTCGGTCTGAAGGTCAAGACGCGTCCCGTCGAGATCGGCTATGACATCCGCTGCCAGCAGCCGATTGCCTACGACCTCTTCTACTGCTCGCAGCTCGGCGCCGGCGTGTATGAACTCTTCCAGAAAGGCGAGACCGGCTGCATGGTGTTCGTCGATCAGATCGGCACCATCCGCCCGCTCTACCTCGAAGAGCTGCAGGATCCCGAAACGGGCAAGATCCCGCCGCGTCTGGTGGACATCGAAGGCGACCAGGCCCAGGTGGTGTTCAAGCACCTGCTCAACTACATCACCCCCCGCGACTACGAAGGTGCGAAGCAGTATGTCCCCAATCCCGAGGAATACGACTTCTACAAGATCCTGAACTGGGAAAGATAGATGCGTTCGTCATTCCCGGCTTGACCGGGAATCTGAATTGAATGATAATATATCAATTGTTATTGAGAGCCTTCGGGAACCGGCCTTGTGTTCCCGGAGGCTCTTACGCTGAGAACGGGTCAGGCAAGTTCAACGACATCACCGACGACGTGCTGCTCAAACTCAAGAAGTTGTCGGTAGGCGCCGTGTGGTACACCGGTGTGATCTCCCACGCCACCCGCACCCATTTCCGGACCCTTCCGGACTGCGATCCCTCGCTCGTCAAGGGTGAGGCTGGATCGCCCTACGCCATCCGCAACTGGTTCGACGTCGATCCGGCCCTGGCCGTCAATCTCGACAATCGCATGGCCGAGTTCGAGGCTCTCGTCGCCCGTACGCACAAGGCCGGCATGAAGGTCATCATCGACTTCGTCCCCAACCACGTGTACCGCGAGTATCACAGCTATTTCACGACGGAGAACTTCTATCCGCTCGGGGAGCCCCTTCATCTTCCCGAGTCGCTGCACAGCAGCTACGTCGAGAACCCCGCCCTTGCAACCGGCAACGACGTGTTCCACGCCTGGCCGTCGCTCAACGACTGGTACGATACCGTCAAGCTCAACTACAACAACCGGAGCACCTGGAGCAAGATGCTGCAGGTACTCAGGTTCTGGGTGGAGAAGGGAGTCGACGGCTTCCGCTGCGACATGGTGGAGCTCGTGCCTCCCGCTTTCTTCGACTGGGCTTTCCGTGCGTTGCGCGCCAAACGACCCGACTTGTTCTTCATCGCGGAAGTTTACGGCAAGGAAAACTACCGGAAATATGCCGATGCCGGTTTCGACCTGCTCTACGACAAGTCCGGTTTCTATGATGCCCTGCGCGGCATCATCCGGGGCGAGCGGCCTGCCTCCTCGCTGACGCAGGAATGGCAGTTTCAGGCCGAGCTGCAGCCGCGGATGCTCCGTTTCCTGGAGAATCACGACGAGCAGCGGCTCGCCTGCGACTGGATCGCCCGCAGCGGCAAGGCCGGCCTCGCGGCTTTCGCGGTGGCGTTGCTCTTCAACACAGCGTCGTTCATGCTCTACTTCGGACAGGAATTCGGGGAGCAGGGGATGGAGATCGAAGGCTTCAGCCGGAGGGACGGGCGCACGTCGATCTTCGACTACTGCAGCGTACCGTCGATCCGCCGGTGGCTGTCCGACAAGCTGACCATCGAAGAAAGTGTTGTCTATAAGGAATACTGCCGGCTGCTTCGCATCGCAACGGCCGACGCCATCTTCTCCAAGGGCGGAACGTTCGACCTGATGTACGCCAATCCCGCTTCCGGCCACTTCGATCCCGACCGGCAGTTCGCCTGGATGCGCGGCTATGCCGGCAGCGCCATGGCCATCGTGGCCAACTTCGCCGACCATCCCGTCGATGTCGATGTGGTCATCCCCAAAGAAGCATTCGAATTTTTCGGATTGAAATCCGCCCCGTCAACCGTCATTCCCGGCTTGACCGGGAATCTCTCCCGCACCGTCCATTTCCACGTCGGTGCCCACGACTACACCCGCATCGACGTGTCGCACCTGGCCTGATTCTGGGATTAGTTGCTATCTTTGTATAAATAATAGCGAAGTGTATGAAAAGACTGCTGATCATTTTGGCAATCCTGTTGCTGCCGTCAGGTGTCCGCGCACAGGATATCCATCTGTATATGACGGAGCATGAGCTTCCGAATCTGGTTCATTGTCTGCCGGCTCCGCCCGATACGGTCGGGGAGGCGTTTACGCATGACATCATGCGTTATATGTGGGGCAAGGCACAACGGCTGGACCCCGAACGACTCGCGCAGGCGAAGTTGGATGCCGTGTGGAGCCTCGACACCGTGCGGGCCATCTACAGCGTGCCTTTCGGAATGGAGATCGATCCGGTCAAGACGCCGGAGATTTATCGCGTGTTCATGGACGGCGTTTCGACCATCGAGCAGATACGGTTCCGCCCCAAAGCTTATTACTTCAGGATGCGGCCGTATGCGCGTTTCCACGAGAGTTCCATTTTCCCGCAGGATGATGAGTGGCTGGCTACGGAGGGCTCCTATCCTTCCGGCCATACGATCCGGGCCTGGAGTACCGCGCTGATTCTTGCAGAAGTGAATCCTGCGGCAGCGGAAGCGCTGTTCCACAGGGCGGTAGAGAGCGGGGAAAGCCGTGTCATCGCGGGCTGTCACTGGCAGAGCGACGTGGATGCCAGCGCTTCCGCGGCCTGCATCGGCTATGCCATACTCCAAGCCAATCCCGAATATCGGGCACAGGCCGAACGCGCACGTGCAGAGTACCGGCGTTTATCGGGCCTTCCTTCCCTCAAACCGGAATTCATCTGCGACTTTGCCGACTGGACGCCGGAAAGCGAGGAAGTCACCGGTTCCACGCAAGGATTCGCGATGTACGACAAGTATGCTTTCGTCCTGCACGACAAAGGGCGCCTCTGCATCTTCGACATGAACAAGAAAAAGATGGTGGCCAACTATCTGCTGGAAGGCAATACCTCACACTGCAACAATGCCTGCTTCGGCGTGGAGAAAGCTTCGCGCCGATCGCAGTTCCCGTTGCTCTACATCGCTTCCTGCGGCGGAGAGAACTGCTGCTATGTAACCGATGTCAATCTGAAGGGCAGCAAGATCGTCCAGAAGATTTTCTTCGACGGCACCGGCTACGCCGGCACCATCGACTGGTGCCTCGACGCGGAGAACGGCTTCATCTACACGTACGGCGGCCGTAACGGCGGCTACAAGTTGCTCAAGAAGTTCCGCTTACCGCATCTGGCCGATTCCGACGCGAAGGGTGAGGTGCACCTGACAGATGCCGACGTGCTCGACGAGACACGGCTCGACAGCGGCATCAACATCTGGCAGGGCAGCATCGTCCGCGGACGTTACGCCTATCTCCCGGACGGCTATCAGCCCTACGAACTGTTCATCCACGTCGTGGATCTGGAACAAGACCGGATCGTCCTGAGCAAGAACGTAACCGACTTGTTCGACGAGCCCGAAGGCATCTGTTTGAAAGACGGTTATGCCTGGGTCGTCTCGCACACAGCCAAGGAGCCCCGCCACTCGGTACTCTGGCGCTTCAGCCTTCAGTAACAAACCTTGAAAAGAATCCTGAACCATGAAACGACTTGTTTTTCTCGCTGTCCTCCTTCCGCTTGCGCTGTCTCTTTCCTGGGCGCAGCCTTCGAAACAGTATATCACGGTGTATGCCGAACCCGACCATGCCGACTGGGTCTATACCTGCGGCCAGCAGGCTGAATTCACGCTGTATGCCGTGAAGGAAAATGTCCGTATGCCACTGACTGAGATCGAATTCAGCTACGGTCCGGAGAAACTGAAGGCTGAAAAGAGCGGCAAGGTGACGACCGACAAAAACGGCTATGCCCGCATCAAGGTGCCCGGACGCAAAGTGCCGGGATTCACGACAGTCAATGTAAGTGTAACCTGGGATGGAAAGAAATACACGGGGATGACCAACATCGGATTCGACCCCGACAAGATCCAGCCCACTACTTCGCTGCCGGACGACTTTACGGCGTTCTGGGAGAACGCAAAAACAAAGGCATCTCAAGTTCCGATGCTGGTACGGGAGCGCTATGCACCGGAAGAGAGTGACGACCGCGTGGATGTGTATTACGTCCGCATCCAGTCGTACCGCGTCGGCAACTATGTGTACGGAGTCCTGTCCGTTCCGAAGCAAGGTGGCGTCAAACCGGCCATCCTGCGCCTTCCCGGGGCGGCCGTGCGGAAATTCAGCGGCATCGATCCGCTGGCATACGAAGGTTTCGTCGTGCTGAACATCGGCGTCCATGGCATTCCCGTGGACCAGGATTCGGAAATGTACCGCCAGCTGGAGAACGGTGCGATGTCGGGGTATGTGCTCAAGGGCCTTGAAAACCGCGACACATATTACTACAAACGCTCCTATCTGGGTTGCGTGCGCGCCGTGGATTATCTTTGCAGCCGGACGGACGTGGATGCTTCCCGCATCGCCTGCTACGGCGGCAGCCAGGGCGGCATGCTTTCCATCGTGACGGCGGCGCTCGACAAGCGCATCAGCGCCCTGTTCGCATACTTTCCCGCCTTTTGCGACGTAACCGGCTATTACTACGGCCGCAGCGGCGGATGGCCGCATCTTTTCCTGGACCGCAGCGACCCGCTCATCGCACAGAAAGTCGAAGTCTCGAAATACTATGACGTAGTGAACTTCGCCCGCTTCCTGACCCAGCCCGGCTTCTATGCCTGGGGCTTCAACGACATCGTCTGCTGCCCCTCTTCCACTTTCTCAGCCTACAACGTGATCACGGCGCCCAAGACCCTCAAGGTCGCCCGCGACACGGGCCACTGGCTCTATCCCTGGCAGACCGAGCAGGCGCTCAAGTGGCTGAAGGAGCAGTTCGGAATGGAATGATACGCAAAGGAGATTAAAGCTTTTTTATGAAACTGGCAGAAGCATTGAATTTACGGGCAGACCTGCAGCAGCGGGTGGCCCGGATGAAAGAAAGGTTGTCCAACAACGTGAAAGTACAGGAAGGCGATGAACCGGCAGAGCGTCCGGAAGCCCTCTTTGCCGAACTGGAAGCAGATCTCACGCAATTGGAGAAACTGATAGTCCGCATCAACAATACGAACCGGGATACCGTGTGGGAAGGCAGGACCCTGACGGAACTGATTGCCGCCAAGGATGTCCTGTCGCTCCATCTTTCCGTATTGCGCGGCACCCTGGAATCGGCCAATGTCCGCAGCGACCGTTTCTCCCGCAACGAGATCAAGTTTGTTCGGACCGTCGACGTGTCGGAACTCCAGAAGAGAGTGGACGCGCTCTCCAAGGAGATTCGCGAGCTCGACGCCAAACTCCAGCAGGCGAACTGGACGACTGAACTGCAATAAGCCTATCCTCCAATAAGGGCGGAACAGGGCGGGCACACCTCCGGGCAGGAGGTAAAAACGCCCACACACTTATAAGGTGACGGGAATCCGGGCTGTTCCCAGACAGTATCGTCAAGCCCCGCATCGCGTACAGGCGCACTCTTTATTCCGCACTTTCACAACCACGTGCCGACTGTCCTGCCTCGACCTCCCCTCGCGGGAGGTCTTTTTGTATGATCGCGGACAATTGCCCTTATTCGCCAAACTGCCGCAAAGGCACCTGCCACAGAGAAGCCTCAGGAGCCGATTTTATAAAAAAGTTTGACGGCAGGGGCCGAAATCGGCAGTAGGCGCCAAATAGCAGGCTCGAGAGTGCTCTGCGAGGCGGATTGGCTTGCGGCAGTTTGGCAATAGCGGCTCAAGATGGACAAAGATTTGCATTTTCATGGTTCCCATATTATCTTTGTAGTGTTTTATAAGATTCGCCTCGAGCGATAGAGTCTCGTGCACTCAAAGGCATTTCAGCCCCTACTGGAATGCCTTTTCTTTTTGGAAGGGCGCTTTGGCGCTCCCTTTTTGTTTTGCCAGAAAATGTCGGTACTTTATCCAGAATATTGTATCTTTGTAAGAATACCACTGAATCGCTTATGAAACGTACCATCGTCATCACCGGCGGAGCCGGTTTTATCGGGTCGCATGTCGTGCGGCTGTTTGTGAACAAGTATCCGGAGTATCGGATCATCAATCTCGATAAACTTACGTATGCCGGCAATCTGGCCAATCTCAAGGACGTCGAAGACAAGCCGAACTATCGCTTCGTGAAGATGGACATCTGCGATTTCGACGGAGTCTTGAAGCTGATGCAGGAGGAGAAAGTCGATGGCATCATCCACCTGGCTGCCGAAAGCCACGTCGACCGTTCGATCAAGGACCCGTTCACCTTCGCCAAGACCAATGTGATGGGCACGCTGACGCTCCTGCAGGCTGCGAAGCTTTGCTGGGAGCCGACCGGGTATAAGATTCCCGGTCAAGCCGGGAATGACATCCCTTGCCGCTTCTATCATATTTCCACCGATGAGGTGTACGGTGCGTTGGAGATTACTGATCCGGAGGGCGTGGAGCCGCCGTTCTCGACCAAGGCGAGTAGCGGAAAGCACCATCTGGCTTACGGCACGCAGTTCTTCACTGAAGATCTCAAGTATCAGCCGCACAGCCCCTACAGTGCCGCCAAAGCTTCAAGTGACCATTTCGTCCGCGCCTATCACGATACCTACGGCATGCCGACGGTGGTGACCAACTGCTCGAACAACTACGGCCCGTACCAGTTCCCTGAGAAACTCATTCCGCTCTTCATCAACAACATCCGCCACGGCAAGCCGCTGCCGGTGTATGGAAAGGGCGAAAACGTGCGTGACTGGCTTTATGTAGAAGACCACGCCCGCGCCATCGATACGATCTTCCACCACGGCAAGATCGCCGAGACCTACAACATCGGCGGCTTCAACGA
>DETK01000014.1:0-2839 GCA_002361615.1 Bacteroidales bacterium UBA3290 | reverse complement strand
CTTCAACGAATGGAAGAACATCGATCTGATCAAGGTCCTCATCAAGACGGTTGACCGCCTGCTGGGGAAACCTGAGGGATCCAGCGAGTATTTGATCACGTATGTAACCGATCGCGCCGGCCACGACCTGCGCTATGCCATCGACTCGACCAAACTTCAGCAGGAACTCGGCTGGGAACCGAGCCTCCAGTTCGAAGAGGGTATTGAGAAAACCGTCCGCTGGTACCTCGACAACCAAGCCTGGATGGACAACGTCACCAGCGGCGACTACCAGAAGTACTACGAAGATATGTACAAAAATCGATGAACTTGATGAATCGCATTAAAGCGCGTCAGGTATAGGATCAAAAACCCATGGCCGCCCATGGCCGTGTGAATGGGAGGGGCCCGATCGCTTGCGATTGGGAGGGATGAGCGAAGCGAAGGTTTTTGAGACTATACCTGCAAGCAATGCGATTCAGTTCATAGTTGATGAGAGCCGTGTCTTTCAGATGATATCCAAGAACGATATAAAGGAGATTCGGGCGCTGGGGCAGAAGAAGTTCCGCGATGAGCGGGGTTTGTTTGTCGTGGAAGGTGAGAAGCTCGTCGAGGAGGCGCTGCGGTCGGGCTTTGACGTCGTGGCCCATTATCGGATCGAAGACATCGGCGAGGAGGCCATGGCCCGCATCAGCCAGCTGACGCATCCTTCGCCGGCCCTGGCGCTTGTCCGCCAAAGGGCCCCGATGCCTTTCACAATCGGCCCCGACGAACTGGTCCTTGCCCTTGACGGCGTCCGTGACCCCGGCAACCTGGGGACCATCCTGCGTATCGCCGACTGGTTCGGCATCCGCCAGGTTCTCGCGTCGGAAGATACGGTCGAACTGTACAATCCGAAAGTCGTACAGGCCACAATGGGCGCCATTTTCCGCGTAAGGATGCACTATTGCGACCTGCCGTCGACATTGAGATTCCCTGTCAAGCCGGGAATGACAGAAAACCGGAGCAGCCAAGCGTCGGGCGGGATTCCTGTTTATGGGACTTTTCTCGAAGGAGACAATATCTACTCCACGCCTTTGACCAAAGGCGGCATCATCGTCATGGGATCCGAGGCGCACGGCGTTTCCGCTGAAGTGGCGGCTGTCGTGAACCGGAAACTCTTCATTCCGCCGTACCCGGCGGATGCCCATACCAGTGAATCCCTCAATGTGGCCGTTGCCACCGCCATCACGTGTGCGGAATTCCGCCGCCGAAGCGTATAGCCCGGTTTTTTATTATATTTGCATACGATGCGCAAAACGGGCTTGTCGATCCTGATTCTCCTGCTGATGCTGGCAGCCGGATGCTCCACCACCAAGATGCTGGCGGAGGACGAGGCGCGCCTGGCCACCAACCGGGTTTACGTGGTCAACAACCGCAGCTACAACGCATCCAGTCTGACGCCCTATGTCAAACAGAAAGCCGGACAGAACTGGCTGGCCCTTTCCATCTATAACATGCAGAACGGGAAAGGCGGCTGGTGGGACCGACTCTGCCAGCGGCTGGGCTCGGCGCCCGTGGTTTTCGACGAAAGCCTCGTCGATGCTTCCGTGCGGAGCATCCAGGATCACTTGAAATATGAAGGGTACTACGACTCCAGCATCGAGCCTACGGTTCGCATCAAGAACAAAGTCGCCAAAGTCTATTACGACGTGAAGCTCGGCAAACAGTTCCCGATCCGCAAGATTGACTACCAGGTGCGCGACACGGCGCTGGCGAGGCTGCTGGCCGTGGATTCCGCCAACTTCACCGTTACGAGCGGAGACTATCTCTCGGAAGAATCCCTGGAGAAAGAGAGCCAGCGCGTGGAACACTATTTCCGCAATAACGGCTACTGGGGCTTCTCGAAAAACTATTTCTTCTTCTATGCCGATACTTCCACGGTCCGCGATACGGCCGACCTGATCGTGAAGATCGAGAACTATACCCGCAACGAAAACGAGGAAGCGGCCCGGCCGCATCACCCCTACAATATCGGCACCGTGGCCCTGATGCCGCAGCCCGGCATGCGCGTCCGCCAGCAGTTCCTGCACAATCTCAACCAACTGCAGCCCGGCGAACCTTATAGCGAGGAGCGCATCAACCAGACGTACAATCGCTTTGCCAGCATTCCCTTCTTCAGCAGCGTCAATATGATGCTGCGCCCTTCCACCGTGGATTCCTCGGCCGTGGACTGTGCGATTCTCCTGCAGCAGGCCCGCTTGCAGTCGATTAAACTCAATCTGGAAGGCTCCTTCAATTCCACGGGACTGTGGGGCGTCACCCCGGCACTTTCATACAGTCACAAGAACCTGTTCGGCGGGGGAGAGGTCTTTACGCTGGGCTTCCGCGGCAATTTCCAGTTTATGCTGAGCAAACCGACCCGGGCTACCGAGCTTTCCGTTACGACAGGCCTGGGCATACCCTGGTACCCTTCTTTCATCTGGCAGATGCCCAAGATCAATCTGCCGCAGATGGACATCAAGTTCTCCTACAGTTACCAGAACCGCCCCGAGTACACCCGTCAGATCATTGCCAGCACTTACGGATTCAGCTGGAACGTGTCCAAGCGTTTCTATTACCAGATTTACCCCTTCCAGCTGAGTGCAGTGCGGACCACGCGTATCGACGCTGATTTCCTCGAGAACATCCGGGACCCCTATCTGAAGAACTCTTTCCGAAGCCACCTCGACCAGGGAGCGGGCGCGATGCTCTATTTCACGACCAACTCGACGGTCAATCCCAAGGTATCGTATTTCTATACCCGTCTCCAGTTCGACCTTTCAGGCAATGTGCTCAGCCTGCTCAACAAGACCGGCATCTATGGGACGGGTGAACACGG